>JBLWWH010000003.1:0-179951 GCA_048268105.1 Weeksellaceae bacterium | reverse complement strand
GAATCCCTCTTGTCAGTCTGAGTGATTTTGTGAAACAAAATTGTATCGAAGACTAAGACAAAAGAAAAGAGAATAAAAAAAAATTGAAAAGTAGGTGAACCTCCTTTCTGTCGACATTTCGATACAAATTTTTCTGAAGGAAAACTCTCCTCCATGTAACAGAAATCGGAATCCCTCTTGTCAGTCTGAGTGATTTTGTGAAACAAAATTGTATCGAAGACTAAGACAAGAGAAAAGAGAATAAAAAAAATTGAAAAATAGGTGAACCTCCTTTCTGTAGAGGTTTCGATACAAATTTTTCTGAAGGAAAACTCTCCTCCATGTAACAGAAATCGGAATCCCTCTTGTCAGTCTGAGTGATTTTGTGAAACAAAATTGTATCGAAGACTAAGACAAAAGAAAAGAGAATAAAGAAAAAAATTGAAAAGTAGGTTTACCTTCTTTCTGTCGACATTTCGATGCAAAATTTTCTGAAGAAAAATTCTCCTCCATGTAACAGAAATCGGAATCCCTCTTGTCAGGCTGAGTGATTTTGTGAAACAAAATTGTATCGAAGCCTTGGACAAGAGAAGAACGAAGTGCGTTAAATCCTTTTCTGTCTACATTTCTATACATTTTTCTCTCAGGAGAAATGATCCTCCATGTTACAGAATACATAGTTAGATACTGAATCAAGTTCAGCATGACATGTACCTTGCTTTAAAAATAAAACTTATAAAACATCAGTTCCCCTTCTGGACGACATTTCGACATAAATATTTCTTAGGAAAAATCCTCCTCCATGTGACAGTAAAACTCTACACCCTCCACCTTAAACCAAACACTAATACTGCCTACCAACTACCACCCTCCCCTAAACCCTACACCCTCCACGCTAAACTAAACTAGTATATTTCTATAATTATGTTTAATTTTGAAGAATGAAAATAGCTATCGTAGGTACGGGGTATGTTGGACTCTCCAATGCCATTTTATTGGCGCAACATAATGAAGTGGTCGCTTTAGATATAGTTCAAGAAAAAGTGGACATGCTCAATCAAAAGCAATCTCCCATTGAAGATGCAGAAATTATAAGGTTTCTATCACAAAAGAAACTAAACTTTAGAGCTAGTTTAGATCCTCATGAGGCTTATCAAAATGCCAATTATATTATTATTGCTACACCTACGGACTATGATACCAAAACCAATTATTTCGATACGAGCAGTGTTGAAAAGGTGATGCAAGACATCATTAAAGTTAATCCAGAAGCGGTTGTGATTATTAAATCAACGGTTCCTGTAGGATATACAAAAGATCTTAAAGAGAGATTGGATTTTGATAATATTATTTTCTCTCCTGAATTTTTAAGAGAAGGTAAAGCACTATACGATAATTTATATCCGTCTAGAATTATTGTAGGCGAAAGAAGTAAAAGAGCAGAAAAGTTTGCGGAACTTCTTCAGGAAGGTGCAATAAAAAAAGACATCGACGTTCTCTATACAGAATCAACCGAAGCAGAAGCTATTAAATTATTTTCGAACACTTACTTAGCCATGCGGGTCGCTTATTTTAATGAATTAGATAGCTATGCTCAAATTCACGGACTCAATAGCAAACAAATTATAGAAGGCGTTGGTTTAGATCCTAGAATTGGAACGCATTATAATAATCCATCCTTTGGTTATGGAGGATATTGTTTACCTAAAGATACTAAACAACTTTTGGCAAATTATGAGACTGTGCCAAACAATTTAATACGAGCGATTGTTGACGCGAATAGAACACGTAAAGATTTTATTGCGGATTCTATTTTAGCTAAGAATCCAAAGATTGTTGGTATTTATCGATTGATTATGAAAACTGGTTCTGATAACTTTAGAGCTTCAGCGATACAAGGTGTCATGAAGCGCATTAAAGCCAAAGGAATTGAAGTGATTGTATATGAACCCGTGCTAGAAGAAGATACATTCTATGGTTCTAGAGTCTTGCGCGATTTAAACCAATTCAAACAAGAGGCTGATGTCATCGTCATGAATCGTTATTCAAAAGATTTATCTGATGTTATGGATAAAGTTTACACAAGGGATTTATTCGGGAATGATTAAATAGATAATAGAATTAATTTCTTAAAACACAATTTTAGTATTCCTATTTTCTAATATATTTTATAAAAATCAGGGCTTATTAACATCTTCTAGTTAACAAACCCTGATTTAATTAATTTCTAATAATTTTAGAATAATATTAAAGATTTATCATACCTGCCGCAACAGTTTCATTGGTTGTTTCATCAATTAAAATTACTGAACCTGTAATTCTATTATCTCTATACTCATCTGCAAAGATTGGCTTAGTTGTTCTCAATCTAACGCGAGCAATATCGTTTACCTTTAGATTTTCAACATCATCTGTTCTGGTTAAGGTATTGACATCTATTTTGTAGATGATTTCCTTTATCATTGCTTTAACTTCATTAGATGTGTGACGTAAATAATATTTTGCCCTTGGATTAGAGGGTTTGTTATTAAACCAACATAACATCATATCAATATCCTGTGTAGGTTCAGGTTGATTGTTTTTTCTAACAATCATATCTCCTCTACTTACATCTATATCATCTTCTAAGGTAACTGCTACTGACATAGGTGGGAATGCTTCTTGGATATCCCCATCAAAGGTATGTATAGATTTAATTTTACTTTCGAAACCTGAGGGTAAAACGCTTACTTCATCTCCTACACGAATCGTTCCACTTGCCATTCTACCAGCATATCCTCTGAAATCATGAAATTCATCGGAATGAGGACGAATAACAGTTTGTATAGGCAGCCTCATATCAATTAGATTTTCATCGCTTGCAATATGAATATTCTCTAGAGTGTTTAATAAGGTTCTACCTTCATACCATGGCATTTTATCACCCTTATCTACTACATTATCACCGTGTAAGGCAGAAATCGGAACATACCTAACGTCTTTAATTGTCATTTTAGAAGCGAAAGATTCATATTCTCTTACAACCTTATTGAATTGCTCTTCACTATAGTCTACTAAGTCCATTTTATTGATACATACGATTACATGTGGAATCTGTAGTAGTGATGCTATAAATGAGTGTCGTTTAGTTTGTTCGATTACACCATGACGCACATCGACTAAGATAAGGGCTAAATTAGCCGAAGACGCACCAGTCACCATGTTTCTTGTATATTGAATATGACCAGGTGAATCAGCGATAATAAATTTACGTTTTGGAGTAGAAAAATACCTATAAGCTACATCAATTGTAATACCTTGTTCTCTCTCATCTTTTAGACCATCTGTAAGCATAGATAAATCTACATGATCTAAACCTTTCTTCTTAGATGATTTCTCAACCGCAGTCATTTGATCTTGAAAAATAGATTTTGAATCATATAAAAGCCTTCCGATTAAGGTACTTTTCCCGTCATCTACACTTCCTGCAGTGGTAAATCTTAATAATTCGCGTTCTTTATTGTCCATTTTAGGAATTTTTAAATTTTAAATTTATTGATTAGTGTATAGCCAGTCTAGAAATATCCTTCTTTCTTACGATCCTCCATAGAAGTTTCACTTCTCTTATCATCAGATCGATTACCACGCTCCGTACTTCTGGTTGTTGCAACTTCTCCTACCACCTTCTCTATTGTATCTGCTTCTGATTCAATTCCGCCGGTAATTGTAATATCACCTAAGGTTCTAAATCTAACTTTCATCGTTACATATTCCTCGCCTTCTCTTAGTTCTAAGAATTCCGATTTTGGAAGCCATGTTTGGTTTCTCCAAACAACTTCTCTTTCTTCAGCAAAATATAACGATGGAAGTTCTAATTTTTCTTCCATAATATAATTCCATATATCCATTTCAGTCCAGTTAGAAATAGGGAAAACTCTAAAATGCTCTCCCATATTTTTTCGGCCATTAAAGATATTCCATAATTCTGGTCTTTGATTTTTTGGGTCCCATTGTCCAAAATCATCACGATGAGAAAAGAATCTTTCCTTTGCTCTAGCTTTCTCTTCATCTCGACGAGCACCTCCCATACAAGCATCAAACTGATGATGCTCTATAGTATCCAAAAGCGTGGTGGTTTGCAGAGCATTTCTACTAGCGTTAATTCCGGTTTCTTCCTGTACTCTACCTTCGTCAATAGATTTTTGAACTGAACCTACAATAAGATTTGCGCCAATTTCTTTTACTAAATTGTCTCTAAAATTAATTGCTTCAGGGAAGTTATGACCTGTATCGATATGAACTAATGGAAATGGAATTTTAGCTGGCGAGAAAGCCTTTCTTGCTAAATGTGTCAACACTATTGAATCCTTACCTCCTGAAAACAGAATGGCTGGATTATCGAACTGAGCAAAAACCTCTCTAATTACATAAATAGATTCTGCTTCAAGCTCCTGTAAATAAGATAATTTATAAGACATAGTTTTATTTTGCTTTTTTTATAATTTATGGTTGATTTTGTTAAGAGTCAAAGATACCAATTTTCTTAAACTCTCGTCTTGTGATTCTTCTGCAGTTTTAATTATTAAATCGTTGGTGGTAGGTATTTCAAATGGTGAATTAATACCAGTGAAATTTTTGATTTCTCCTTTTCTTGCTTTGGCATATAGACCTTTGACATCTCTCGACTCACAAACTTCCAAAGGACAGTCTACAAATACGTGTAAAAAATTATCTGTTCCTACTGTATCCCTTATTTTATTGCGATCTTCTTCAAAGGGTGTAATAAATGCGGAAATGACAATAACTCCGGCATCAATAAATAATTTCGCTACCTCTGCTATTCTTCTTAAATTTTCTTTACGATCTTCATCTGTAAACAATAAATCTTTGTTCAACCCAAACCGCAAATTATCACCATCTAGTACATAAGTTTTAAAGCCCTTCTGATGCAGCTCATACTCTAGTAAATTAGCTAAAGTCGATTTACCTGAACCCGACAATCCTGTTAGCCATATCACTTTTGCTTCATGATTATTAGCAAGTTGACGATCAGCTCTTTTGATTTTATAATCTTGTTTGACAATATTTTTTGACATAATTAAATAATATGATAATAAATTAATATATACGCCAAACTTGTAACTGAATACAACAAAGTCATGGGTATACCTATTTTAAAGAAATCCTTAAACTTATATCCTCCCGGTCCAAAAACCATTAAATTAGTTTGATAACCAAAAGGAGTTAAAAAACTACAAGAAGCCCCAAATGCAATTGCCAAATAGATTGCATTCGGATCAATTTGCAATCCATGACTCATTTCAAATGCAATAGGAAATACAATAGAAATAGCAGCCGCATTGGTAATAAAAGAAGTTAATATAACCGTTAAAAAATAAATTCCTAAAATTACACTCAAATTTCCATATGCTGAAAAAACATGAATCACTTCATTAGCAATAAACTTAGCACCACCTGTTTCAATAAATGCAGATCCTAAAGCAATTGCGCTTCCTAAAATAAGAAATAAATCTATATTTAAGTTATTAATCAACTCTTTTTGAGTCATTAATTTTAAACCAATAAAGGTTCCTAATATAATTAATAAACCAACCAAAAACGGAATCAGTCCCAGAATAATGCTAACAACCGCGATAAAGCTAATCAACAATAATACATTTCTTTTTGAACTATCAATTTTTCCAATTTGATCCTTAATGCCTAATTTGTATAAATTATTATCTCCTGAACTTAGTCTATTAAAATTATTTCCTGCAGTAAGTAATAGCAAATCACCCGATACTAATTTAATTTCACCTAATTTACCTCTCAAACGCTCACCATTTCTATGTATTGCTATTACTGCAGCATCGTATTTATCTCTAAAATCACTTTCTTTGAGCGTTTTACCAGATAGATTTGAATTATGTGGTATTAACGTTTCAACTATTTCCAATCTTCCTGCAAGGTTGTATTGCTGGGTTTTCGAAAATTGAAATCCACTTTCTTCTTTTACAATCTCTACAATATCAGTTGTGTCTCCAGCGAAAAATAGTCGATCATTTTGTTTTAAATTTTCCTCCGGATTTACAGGAGATATCAATTTACCATTTCTTAATATTTCCACTAGATAAACACCTCTTAAATTTCTTAAACCAGCATCTTGAACACTTTTTCCAGCCTTAACGGAAGAGGGGCTCAAGGAAACTTCAACTAAATATTCCTTAAGATTATTTTGCAAAACATCAAGTGGATTTTTTCTATCCTTTAATAAATTAATACCTACTAAGCTCAAAAAAGATATTCCTACTATGCTAACTAATAAGCCAGGCAACAAAAAATCAAAGAATGCAAAAGGTTCTCCACCTTTAGATTCAATAAATCCATTTAACACTAAGTTTGTTGAAGTCCCAATTATAGTAATCATGCCTCCCACAATAGCTGCATAAGACAAAGGAATTAATAATTTAGAAGGTGAAATTTGCATTTTCTTGCTCCATCTCATTACATATGGTATCAGCATCGCAACAATGGGCGTATTGTTCATAAAAGAAGACATAGCCGCTACGGCTGAAGTCATTTGAAGTAAGAATAACTTAGGTTTCTTTTTTTGGACAAAAATATTGTCCATGTACTTAATTATATTAAAGTTTTTATTTAATGCCGCAGTTAATAAAATTAAGACAAAAATGGTCGCTAATGATTCGTTAGCAAAAGAACTTAAAAATTCTTTAGGCTGAAGTATACCCAAAATCATTAATATTAGAACTGCTGCGAAAAACAGAAAATGTGGTCTAAATTTATCTAAAACAAGACCTATCACGAGTAAAACTATTACCCCTAAAACAATGAACATTGGTATTTCAGCAATCATCCAACTAAGAACCAAATCTATCACCTACCACAAACCATGGGTTGAGTAAATCTTGTTTATTATATTCTAATTCTTTATCCGTTCCAGCTTGTAGAACTTTGACGCCAGCTGCATGACAAATCCCATGACCCGCAGCTACATCCCATTCCATGGTGGGTGCATATCGCGGGTAAACATCTGCCTTAGCTTCTGCTACCATGCAGATTTTCAATGAACTGCCCGCAGAAATGGTTTCTACAGAGGCAACACCATCTGTATTTTTAATCCTATCTATAAATGCTTCAGTTTCTAGAGTTAAATGAGAACGACTAGCTACAACTACCACCTTGGAATCTTCATTTTTAGATTGAAGAGCAGTTTTTGCAGTCTTTTCTAAATCCGATTTAGCTTCAACATTCAGCATTTTAAATGCACCATCTTCATTTCCAAAAAACAATTCTTTCTTTACAGGTACATAAATAACCCCTAAAACTGGAATTCCGTTGGAAATCAGCGCAAGATTGACCGTAAATTCGCCATTCTTTTTTATAAATTCTTTGGTTCCATCTAAAGGATCAACCAACCAAAATTCCTCCCAATCTTTTCGCTCTGAATAAGATAATTGTTGGTTCTCTTCACTGATGATAGGAATGTCTAATTTTTTTAAATAAGACATGATCACTTGATTCGACTTTTGGTCTGCTTGAGTGAGTGGAGATTGATCTTCCTTATAATCCACAGCGAAATCTGTATCATAAATTTTCAAGATTTCCTGACCTGCTTCTATCGCAGCTTCTTGAGCTAGTCTTAATAGGTTCGTTGTATTTCTCAATTTGGTTTATTTTATACAAAAGTAAGATTTTAAATTAATTGCTACCAATTTAGTGGGGATTAAAAATATAGATGTTCAAATTCCTGAAATTTAAGATTATGAAGCATAAAAAAACTGCCTTAAATAGTTTTCTTCTTAAGGCAGTTAAAATATTTAATTATGACCATTGATTAACTTTTCATTTCTGATTTGGCAATAGGATATTTCTCTCCAGTCTTACCATATCTTGCTCTAAACTTCAATCCGTTAACTAAGTATTGAAGAACCGGAACAATAACTAAGGTTAAGAAAGTTGCGAAAATCAATCCGTAAATTACCGTCTTAGCCAGTGGCCCCCAAAACCTTACGTTATCACCTCCAATATAAATATCTGGGTTGTAATCCATCAATAATCCTTGGAAATCGATGTTTAATCCAGTCGCTAATGGAACTAATCCTAAAACAGTAGTGATAGCGGTCAACAACACGGGCCTTAACCTTGATTTTCCTCCATTAATTACAGATTCTTTCATATCTTCGATAGGCAACATCACATCCTCTGGAATTTCTAATTTGTGCTTTTTACGATCGATTAATAATTGGGTATAATCTATCAATACAATAGCATTGTTAACCACAATACCAGCCAAGGAAATAATTCCCATCATCGTCATCATCACAACGAAATCATCGCCCATAACAATTAAACCTAAGAACACGCCGATAAAACTCAATAATACCGAAAGCATAATAATTACGGGTTTAGAAACTGAGTTAAATTGGGCTACAATAATTAAAATAATTCCTGCCAAAGCCATTAATAATGCACTTAATAAAAAGGACATATTCTCTGCTTGTTGCTCTTGCTCACCCGTAAATTCATAGCTCATGTCTTTAGGCAACTTATAGTTTGCATTACTTAAAGTCGACTTAATCTTATTCACCGTTTCGGTTGGGTTGTAATCTCCAATCACGTTTGAATAAAGAACGATGGTTCTTTCATAACCTCTACGTTTAATTTTAGAGAATTGTTTTCCCATTTCTTTTGACGTAATCGAAGAAATTGGAATCTGTAAGATTTGTCCTGTTGAAGGGTTTGTAAAGGTAATCGGCTGATTAAACACAATATTTTCATCATACCTTTGAGCCTCATTCAATCGAATATTGATAGGATAATCATCATCGTCTCCCGTAGGTCGATATCTTGAAACCTCATAACCATAAATAGATTGACGAAGCGTCCCTCCGACCATTTCATTCGTGATTCCCATAGAACCTGCCAACTCACGATTCACATTAATTCTTAACTCTGGAATATCACGACTAACATCGATTTTAAGTTCCTCAATTCCTTGAATTCCTGCTTCATCTATAAACGCCAACATCTTCTCTGCCTCATCCATCATGGCGTTATAATCATTTCCTTTAATTTCAATGTTAATCGGATACCCTGCTGGTGGCCCCACATTATCTTTTTCTACCGTAACCGATGCCCCTGCGATTCCCTTTACATTTTTCCTAACTTCCTCCAGAACATCAGAACTTTTTTTACCACGTCTGTATTTAAACTCACGTAGAGATACGGTTACTTTACCTTTATGAGGAATCTCTGCCGCAGAACCTGCATCAGTTTGTGGATTTCCTGCTCCCTCTCCTACCTGAGCAACAATGGCCTCGGCCATGTAATTATAAGGTTCACCATCTTTTTCGACAACATAATTATCCAAAACTTCGATGACCTCAGATTCTACTTGTTTCGTAATCTCGTTGGTTTTTTCGATATCTGTTCCTTCTGGATATTCGATATAAACAATAATCTGATTGGGTTCGTTTTCTGGGAAGAATAATACCTTAGGTTGAACTAACATTAAAAGTAGGATACTAAGTACAAATAGAACTACCATACCTACCATCATAAATAGGGGTGTCTTACCTCTCAATGACCATGTCAAGAAATCTTTATATTTCTCTTCAAGGTAAGGCAAACCTTTGTTTTGCAACCAAATGCTCCACGGATATAGAATTAATTCATACACCCAAGCCATAATTCCAAAGAAAATACCCAAGTTTCCTAAAACTCTAAGAACACCAACTTCAAAAATATAACCAGCAACGACTAAAATCACTCCAACCACCAATAAGATAATTGAATTTCTAATCAGCTTTTTCTTATTGGGTTCTTTCTTGTCCTCTGCCTCTGTATGCATAAACTCAGAAGTCAACATTGAGTTAATGATTAAGGCAACAAATAAGGAAGATCCTAATACCACAGAAAGCGTCATGGGGAAAACCATCATAAATTTACCCATCATACCTGGCCACAAAGCCAATGGAAAGAAGGCTGCTAATGTAGTAGCTGTGGATGCAATAATAGGCCAAGCAATCTCGCCCACACCTTGTATAGCTGCTTGTTTACGACCATAGCCTTGATTCATCAAGGAATATACGTTCTCGACGACGACAATCCCGTTATCCACCAGCATTCCTAATCCCATGACAAGACCAAACAATACCATGGTGTTCAAGGTTACGCCCATGAAATTTAAAATCATTAAAGACATTAACATGGAAAGTGGAATCGCCATTCCCACGAAACTTGCGTTTCTAAGCCCTAAGAAGAACATCAAAACTCCAACTACCAGAATCACTCCAAATAAAATATTATTAATCAAGTCATTTACTTGGTTTTCTGTTTTTGGAGCTTGGTTGTTGGTAATCGTAATGTCCACATCAGTTGGTAAATATTCCAATTTAGCAGCATCAATCAAACCTTCGATTTGAGCAATGGCTTCAATCATGTTTTCACCACTACGCTTTTTGATGTCCATCATGATTACAGGCTCTAAGGATTCTCTCGCATAGGTGGTTTTATCTTGCTCTCTGAAAATAACTTCAGCAATATCTCTTAGATAAACTACTCCATCTTTTTCCTTAACAGAAATCCCCAACAAATCTTCTGGAGAAGAAATTTCTCCCACCACACGAATGTTCAAACGCTGTTGCTCGTTGATAATGTTACCACCTGAAATGGTTTTGTTATCACCTGAAATGGATTGGGCTACATCATTAAAACTAACTTGAGAAGCTCCCATTTTATAAACATCAAGCGCCACTTCTACTTCTTTATCATTCACACCACGAATTGGAGCTTCTTTAATGGCTTGTAGATTTTCGAAATCATCTTGTAAACGCTCGGCATAGTCTTTCAACTGTTGAAGCGAGTATTTACCCGTAATATTAATATTCGCAATCGGGAATTCCTCTGCAATATTTAAATCAAAAACATTCGGCTCCACTTTAGCTCCGGTATCTAATGTCGGGAAATCGGCGTTAGCCTTCACTTGATCAACTTTATCTTTAATATCGATTTTAGCAGTTTCCAATGGAACATCATCATGAAACTCAACGATGGTCATGGCATAATCATTAAAGGAAGTAGATACCACATCTTTAATCCCCGAAACGCCTCTAATCTCTTTCTCGATAGGTTCGGTAATGAATTTCTCTACGTCTTCTGCCGAGTTACCAGGATAAACAGATGAAATATACACCTTGTTATCAATCACCTCTGGGAATGATTCCCGTGGCATACTGTTAAATGCCATGATTCCTCCTACCAAGATTATCGCCATGAGCACATAAACGGTAATCTTGTTTTGGATGGCCCAAGTAGAAATCGAGAAACTCTTGTCGCCTTCTTGCTCTATTGGGTTATTATTTTTAATTTCTGACATAGCTATTTATTATTTAGACCTAAGAACCCTATCACCTTCTTGCAATTTGCCTGGTCCTTCGGTGATAATGATTTGTCCTGCTTTAATTCCGTTTAATACCTCAACTTGTCCGTTAGATTCTGGACCAATTTCTACATAAACTTTTTTAGCAATTCCTTCTTTCCCTTGAATCTGCTCCATCACAAATACGAATTTTCCCTCGCTGTCTTCTCTAATTACATTTTGAGGTAAAACAATCGCATTTTCTGATGTATAATCATTTAACTGAAGCTCAGCATTCAAATTAGGTTTCACCAAACCATCCTTATCTGGTATGGGAACTTCTACTCTAAAGGTTCTATTCCCTGGATTGATAGATGAACTAATTAAGCTCACTTGTGAATCAAAAGTTCTATCCAGAGCTGGTAAAGAAATCTTAGCTAAAGTTCCTTTTTGAACTTGTGCTAAGTAATTCTCTGGAACATTCGCCACAGCTTTTACAGTACTTGGGTTCACCAATCTAATTACGGGTGTTCCTGGCGAAACAGCTTGACCACTTTGGGTAATCACTTGTTCTACTCTACCACTAAATGGTGCAACCAAGCGTGTTTTAGCTAATTGTGCTTGAGTTCCAGAAACCCCTTTTTGTGCTGCTGAAACTTGTTGTTTAGCCGCAAGAACTTGTTTCTGTGAAGTTTCATAATTCGTTTTGGCTTGTAAAAACTGCATTTCTGAACCAATTTTTTGATTCCAAAGATTTTGCTGTCTTTCGAAAGTGGTTTTTGCTAAATCTCTTTGAATCTCCGCTTGCTGTAATTGAGACTTTGCTTGGTCTACTTGAATTTTGGCTTGGTTTAATTGATCACTTAATCCCCCATCTGAAATGGTACCAATCAATTGACCTTTTCTAACAAAACTTCCTTCTTTGACCATTAAACGAATCACTCCACCATATTCTGGCGTCACCTGAACGTCTTGTTCGGTTTCTATATTGGCTTGTAACTTAATGAAGTGATGGTATAAAGTATCTTTAGAAACAATATCCTTCACCAATTTTGCGGATTTAGGATCCAATTCAGCTACTCTTTCATTTAATAAGCCCACCAAATTTTGCAAACTATCGGCTTGACCTCTCAACTGATCTCTTTTGCTTTTAACTTGTGCTAAATCGCCATTTTCAATGATATCTTGAAATGATTGTTCTTGCTTGTTCTGACAAGAGAACAAGATAGCACCGGTGAGTATAAATAATATTTTTTTCATTTTAATTGATCTGCTTGTTATTCTAATTTTAATATTGACCTAATGCTTGGTATAGAGCTGTTTTAGATTGCATTACATCAAAAGCTGCTTGAATATATTGATTTTGAGCTCTGAATAATTGTTCTTCTGCGTTGGTTAAATCCATACTTGAAGAAATTCCTTCGTTAAATTTTATTTGTTCTTTCTCTAAAATTTTACTCGATAAATTCACTAATTCTTTTGAAGTATAGTATGACTCTATCGCGTTATCATAAGCCACTTCTGCATTTCTAACATCTTGAATTAATTTTTGCTCAGTTTTCTTACGTTCCACTTCGGCCATCTCTAAGTCGATTTGAGCTTGTTGGGTCTTTGCTCTTCTTTCAAAAGAACTGAAAATCGGTACATTCAACTTCAATCCCCAAATGGTTGAAGCAAAGTGATTCCCAAAATCCTTGAACAAAGCCGCTTCGTTGGTAGACCAGTTTTCACTATGACTCAAATAAGTACTTAAACTTGGTAAAGCCATAGTTTTCTGATACTTAACTTGCAATTCATTGGTCAAGACTTGATGATTAGCAATTTTGTAATCAATATGTTTATCAATTTCAGCCTTTAAGTCATCTCTGAGTAAAGCCAAGTGATCCACCATTAAATCATCTAAATTATTGGTAAGAACCAAATGTGTATCTTGATCAACTCCCATGATGAATTTTAAAGAATTCAATGCACTTTGGCGTTGACGCTGAGCAAAGTTTTTAGATGCCAATAATTGTTTAAAAGTATAAATTATCTGATCTACGTTTTGTTCTTCTGTGAAACCAGCTTTATAAATTTCTGTAATATCATTTAAGTTCTTCTCCGAAGATTTTATGTTTTTTTCCAAAATAGCTAAATTCTCATCGGCAATTGCCACAGCAGCATAAGCATTAATTACCGCCTCTGTCAATTGAGCTTTGGTCTTCTCCTTAGCTAATTCAGAAATTTCCTTGTAAGCTTTAGCAGATTGTAATCCTACAATATAAGAACCACTAAAAATTAACTGATTCATTTGAATAGAAGGAGATATATTTTGTTTCTGTCCTGCTTGGAAAACAGTATCCATCAAGAAAATCTTCTGCATCTGAATATTGTTTTGATAATCAATAGCTCCATCGATATGCGGCAAACCCGTAGCGGTGGTTTCCCAAACCTTTCTTTCGGCCTTTTCAATCTCCAAATCAGCCTTGAGCATATCAAAATTATGGGTGAGGGTATGTTGAATAGCTTCTTCTAAAGAGAATCTCATTTCCTCTTGTGCAAAACTAAATACTCCCAACATGGAGAGCATAATAATGAATCTATTTTTCATAGGTGTCTAAATCTAGTTGGGTTAATTTTTCTATACCTGCGGGCGTAGCCATGCCTCTCAACATTAAGTTAAAATGTACATTCGATAGGTATTCCATCTTATCGGTGTCATTAATACTTTTCTCGTTACTCCTTAAAAAACTCTGAACCTGAATCAAGATTTCGGCCAAATCAGATGCATTCACATCTTTTCTGTATAAACCACTATCTTGACCTTTCTCGATATTCGTTTCAAGCGCTTTTTGAATAAAAACCACTTGCTCTACATAAACTTTACGATAAATTTTCGCATAATATTTCTGTAGTTGATAAACAGCGTTTTTGTGTTGAAGCGTACCAATTTTGCTTCGGATTTTATCCATAATGAAATGCATCTCAGAAATGGCATCTAAATTCAGACTCAATGCATCTTCGAAAACTTCTCGTAATTCCTGAAATTGAAATTTCAAACTCAGACGAATCAGGCCCTCCTTGTTACCGAATATTTCGTACAAAGTCTTTTTAGAAACACCAAGATCTGAGGCCACCTCGTCCATGGTTACAGTTTTGTAGCCATTGGACAAAAATGTTTTCGCCGCATGTTGAACGATAATTTCTTTGGTCATTCTATTAAATTTGACTGCAAAGGTACTTAAAAAACTTTATAAACTAAATAAGTTTCTTAAGTAATTGATAATTTAATTCTATTTAGGTATAAATGTTTAATGAAAATAGAGGAAACTTAGACTTTAATTTAGTTTTCATTAAAATTGAAGCAAAAAAAATCGCCTCTTTGTGAGAAGCGATTCTTTGTATAAATAGAATTTCTAATTACTCAACGGTAACAGATTTTGCTAAGTTTCTTGGTTGATCTACGTTGCGATCTAACATTACTGCAATGTGATAAGACAATAATTGTAATGGAATCGAAGCTAAGATTGGAGAGAACTCCTCTGAACAATCAGGGATTTCAATCACGTGATCTGCAATGTTTTTCACTTGCTCATCGCCTTCTGTTACAACGGCAATAATCTGACCTTTTCTTGCTTTGATTTCTTGAACGTTAGATACTACTTTATCGTAGTGACCTTTCTTTGGAGCAATCACAATTACTGGCATATTCTCATCGATTAGAGCAATTGGACCGTGTTTCATCTCAGCTGCTGGATAACCTTCGGCATGGATGTATGAAATCTCTTTCAATTTTAATGCTCCTTCTAATGCTGTAGGGAAGTTATAACCTCTACCTAAGTACAACGCATTTTTAGCATCCTTATAAACTTTAGAAATCTCTTGAACGAGCGCATCTGATTTTAAAGCTTTCTCAACTTTCGTTGGAAGACTTTCTAACTCATAACACAGACTCATGAATTTCTCATTCGATAAGTTACCATTGTGTTTACCTAGTTTTAAAGCAATTAAGCTAAGAATAGTCAACTGGGAAGTGAATGCCTTAGTTGATGCCACACCAATCTCTGGGCCAGCGTGTGTAAAAGATCCTGCATCGGTTAAACGAGCGATAGAAGATCCAACCACGTTACAGATACCATAAATAAATGCACCATTAGCTTTCGCCAATTTTAAAGCAGCCAAAGTATCCGCCGTTTCTCCTGATTGAGAAATAGCGATAACAATATCATCTTTGCTAATGATAGGATTTCTATATCTAAACTCAGATGCATACTCTACCTCAACGGGTATACGAGCAAACTCTTCGATTAAATATTCTCCTACCAAACCTGCGTGCCATGAAGTACCACATGCTACGATGATAATTCTTTTAGCATTGCGGAATTTCTCCATATGATCCCATATACCTGCCATCTTAATAATACCTTCTTCTGGTAAAAGACGACCTCTCATGGTGTCATGAATAGATTTGGGTTGTTCGTAGATCTCTTTTAACATGAAATGTTCAAAACCACCTTTCTCGATTTGTTCTAAATCAAGGTGCAACTTCTGAATAGAAGGTGAAATAATTTCGTTCTCGATGATTTTCTTCACCACTACACCATGCTCACGTGAAATAGAAGCCATTTCACCATCTTCTAAATAGATAGCATCTTTGGTGAATTCTACGAAAGGTGATGCATCAGATGCGATAAAAAACTCATTATCACCCATCCCAATGGCTAATGGACTACCTAATCTCCCAACAATAATCTCGTCGGTGTTGGAGTTATCCAAAACAGCAATAGCATAAGCACCAACTACCTCGTTCAGAGCATACCTTACAGCTTCTGCTAAATCAAGATCCTCGCTGGTTTTAAAATATTCAATAAGGTTAACTAATACTTCAGAATCTGTTTCAGATTGAAATGTGAAACCATATTCAACCAATTTAGTTTTAATGGAATCATAATTCTCGATAATACCATTGTGAACCAAAACAATTTCGCCATTGGTAGATACATGAGGATGTGAATTGACATCATTTGGCTCTCCGTGGGTTGCCCATCTCGTATGACCAACACCAATATTAGCGCTTAGTTTTTTTCCTTCTGATTTAGTTTCTAAATCAGCAACTTTACCTTTGGTTTTCACCACTTCCATTCCTTCTGAATAATTCAGAATGAAACCAGCACTATCATATCCTCGATATTCTAGCCTTCTTAATCCATTAATTATAATTGGGTAAGCTTCTCTGCTCCCTATGTAACCTACGATTCCACACATATATTATTTTAGTTTTAGGTTCTTAGTTTTTTAGTTTTCTTTTTTGTTGTAATAAATCTCTAATTGAAGTTTCTTATCCATTAAATCAGCCGTTGGATTAGAACCAACAATCGCCAATCTATAAGGATTAAATACACGATTAGAGTAAAATGCGTTTTTAGGTGTATAAAAATAATCAGCACTTGAGAAACCTAAATAAGTTCCCATCTCAATCGCCAAATCATCTATTTCTGCATTTTTCTCGATAATGTTCTTGAAGTATTCGGTAACACGCAACAAGTAATATTTCTTCTCTTCGTCATAGGGACGACTGATTTGTAAATAAGGGAATACTTGGATATTATCTGAATTTACGTTATCAATATCACCATAATCTGCAATCAGTTTATTCTTTGTTAAATTAAATGCGTATAAATATTCTGGTAATGCTAAATTTCCTTGCGTTGCCGTGTGAGGATAAACTTTAAAGTGTGCTTCAGAAATCACCCAATTGTTATTTCTTACAGAGTCACGAATAGCTTCAACCTGTTGCGGGTCTAAGGAAATTTTAACCCTAGCTCCTCCCATTCCTTCCACAAAATTCACGGCCGTATTGGGTTGGTTATAGTTCACGCTACCAAGACTGTTTTCGATTCTACTCTGAACAACATTATAGTATTGATTGCCACTATTCATTTGTAAGTTTGAACCAATCACAAAGTCTAAACTTTTATTCACCCTGGCTTTGGTCATAACAGCTCCACAACTTTCCTCTGGATCATGAATACCATTGTTATTTTCATCCACAAAGTTCTCATTATCAGTAGAAATATAAGCAACGAGTTTTAAGAAAGAAGGATTAATCGTTAGAATAAACCCGTTTTCATCTTGAACACCAATTCTAATTCCTTGAATAACATTATTAATAAATGATACTTGGTCACCCAAATTTGGTGAACCTTCTTGATTAACAATATTATTTTGAACAAAAGATTTCATTCCGTCCAATTTCATATTAATAACAGCACTAGCATCTTGAGCAATGATGGTACTATCAGCTTCGGTTCCTACATTTCTAAATTGAGATGTAAAGCTTTTATAAGCCTTAGCATCAATTTGTTTGCTACCAAATAGCTCTCCAATCTGAACTGATTGGTTCGAATATCTTGCAGAATCAATTGTCTTAAGACCTTCCATAATCCTATGGACTTGTAGGTTCATTGTAGCACTTTTATTACCATAGATAGAATCAATATTAAACAAATACCTTGTCTTATATTGTCTGATCGTATCTGTAATAGTACAATCACCATCTTCAGGATTGGAAATCGTATAATTCGTATTAAAATGGAAATACTCTTTAGAAAGGGTATCCTTAGTTTGTGTAAAAACTGGAATCGATAAGACCACAGAATCAACAACAGCATTATTTCCAAACTCAGGATTGGTTGTGCCCAATCTAACCTGTGAATATAGATATGATTTTGTTTTCCCTAGAAGCGGCTCATCATAAACACCAATGCTGGCATTTTGCAAAACGCTTCTGTCTGCTCTTAACGTATCTGTTGCTATGGTAGTAGCAACTAAGTCTAAATATGCTTTATGAAATTGCGCGGCTCCATCTCCTACTACATTAGATCCTACAAATCTGTCTTCTTGCTCGCAACTTGTTAATCCTAACAACATTAATCCTGCGATTGCGGCCAAAGACCATCCAAAATTATATTTCTTCATTCTGGTTATTCAGTTATTTATTCAACCTCTTCGCAAAGTGTGGGATAGATATCGCACAAACCTTCGGGAGCTTGATGTGGTTTAAATTCTTTCTTACTATTTTCGATGTAATCCATAATGTCCTGTGGCAATACTTCATCGCCTTGGACTACTAGATCTGCATTATCGATTCCAACTTTTAATAAATTTTCAAAAGTCGGTTTTTCTAAGTGTTTTAAGTCATCTTTAGAGATACCATCGAAATGGACTTTATCGATCATCTTCTCGTTTAATTCTTCATCAAATGGATTATCAAAAACAGAGAATACCATTTTTACATCATCAAAGAAGGCATCATCTGCATAATATTTTTTTAGATATAATGGCATTAAAGCTGACATCCAGCCTTGAGCATGAATCACGTCAGGCTTCCAGTTTAGCTTTTTGATGGTTTCTAAGATTCCTTTTACAAAGAAAATAGAACGCTCATCATTATCTGGGTAGAACTCACCTGTTTTGTTAGCATAAATTCCTTTACGCTTAAAATACTCCTCGTTGTCGATAAAATAAACCTGCAATCTCTCATTTGGCAAAGACGCCACTTTGATGATTAAAGGTTGATCCATGTCATTAATGATCATATTCATACCAGATAAACGAATCACTTCATGTAATTGGTGTCTTCTTTCGTTTATCGTTCCGAAACGAGGCATAAAAATCCGAACATCATTGCCTTTTGAGTGCATTAACTTTGGAATTTCCAATGATGCCTCCGACAAAGTGTTTTCTGGTGTGTACGGTACAAGTTCCGTAGAAACATACAAAATCCGCATAATATAGCTTTATTTCTTTAGGTAAGTTATTAATAGGATGCAAAAGTACAAAAAATCATTGTAAAAGCTTTGCTAAACCATAGCTTTGTTTTAAATTGACGCTTTTTACAGAATATACCAATGCAGATATTTCATGATAGACGTAGCTTGGAGGCTTGGGTTGCGCAACAAAAAGAAGCCCAGAGCACGATAGGCTTCGTGCCAACCATGGGCGCATTACATAGGGGACATGTTTCGCTTATAAAAAAAAGTAAATCACAAAATGATATTACTATATGTAGCGTTTTTGTGAATCCTACACAATTCGATAATCCCGAAGACTTAGAGAAATACCCTAGAGATATTGATAAAGACGCGCAATTATTAGAAAGTGTTGGCTGCGATGCTCTGTTTTTTCCAAGTGTAGAAGATATGTATCCAGACAGTCTAAGTTCGGAATCATTTGATTTTAATGGCTTAGATCAAGTTATGGAAGGTAGATTCAGAAAAGGTCACTTTGATGGTGTGGCTACTATCGTTTCACGCTTTTTTGAGATTGTTCAGCCAGATAAAGCTTATTTTGGTGAGAAGGACTTTCAGCAGCTTAGAATTATTCAAGAATTGGTAAAACTTAAGAACTATCCTATTCAAATTCAGCCGATGCCTATTTTCAGAGAAGAAAGCGGTTTGGCAATGAGCTCCAGAAATGCCCGATTAAAACCTGAATTCATAGCAGAAGCTCCGCAGATTTATAAATTATTGAATTTATTAAAGGATTGGAAACTAGAATTTACGGTAGAAGAGTGCATTCACAAGGCCGAGGAGTTCTTTTTGAGCAACGATTTAGAGCTAGAGTATATAATGATTTGTGACGAAAAAAACCTTGAACCCATTTCATCTTGGGACGAAGCTGAGGACATTCGTGCATTTATTGCTGTATATGCAGGTGATATTAGGTTAATTGATAACTTAAAAATCGTTTAAATAATTTTATCTTTGCCGCATGTTAGTCCAAGTATTTAAATCAAAAATCCATCGCGTACGAGTTACGGATGCAGAACTTAACTATATCGGAAGCATCACTTTAGATGCTGACCTAATAGAAGCCGCTGGCATAATTGTCGGGGAGCGAGTTCAAATTGTAAACATCAACAACGGTGAACGTTTTGAGACTTATGTCATTAAAGGCGAAAGAGGATCAGGAGAAGTTTGTTTGAACGGACCTGCGGCACGTCGCGTTGCCAAAGGTGATCTTATCATTATTATTGCCTATGGATTTATGTCAGTTGACGAAGCCCAAGACTTTCAACCGAAAATGGTTTTCCCCAATGAAGAAACCAACCTATTGATGTAATGACAAAATCAGTCAAAACCGGCTTAACGGTTTCGATTTCTTTATTGCTAGCCCTTGTTTTGATATGGTGGGCGATGCGAGATATTGATTTTAATCAAGCCTGGGAATCGGTTCAAAGAGCTAATTATTGGTGGATTTTGTTATCTTTTCTTTTAGGCGTAATTGCCTATGCTTTGAGAAGTGAACGTTGGAAACTTCTCCTAGAACCTATGGGACACCAGGTCTCATCTTCACATTCCTTTTATGCAATTTGCATGAACTATTTTTGGAATTTAATCATTCCTCGTTCGGGCGAAGTCGCAAGATGCACAACTTTATACACACTAGATAAAACTCCAGTCGATCAATCCTTCGGAACCGTGATTAGCGAGAGAGTGATAGATTTTTTGTGCTTGTCTTTCATGGGGCTTTTAGCAGTCATTTTTAATTTTGATTTAATATTAAAGTTATTTAATGAAGTTTTGGCTTTAAGACAAGATGGCGAAAAAGAATCCTCTTTCGCAGGACTTTTTATAATAGGTGGAGTTAGTCTTGTTGGGTTTTTAGCAATCATTATATTTTGGAAGAAAATTAAAAATTTAGCCATTTTCCCTAAGATTAGAAATTTCATCTATGGTTTAAGACAAGGCTTGAAAAGTATTTTTCAACTTAAGAAAAGTGGTTTATTTATCTTCTACACCATCCTGATTTGGGTGTTTTATTATTTTATGACTTATTTGGTTGTTTTTGCCTTACCAGAAACTTCACATCTTACGATGGCAGATGGTTTGTATCTTTTATTGGTTGGTGGTATTGGTATGATTATTCCCGCAAGCGGTGGAATTGGAGCTTTCCATAGCGCGATGAGATTAGGTTTTATTGTTCTTGGCTTGGGGAGCGAGATCGGTGTTATTTTTGGATTCTTGGTTCATACACCCCATACTTTAATAGCACTTATTTTAGGTGGAATTTCTTTGGTGATGATGTCTATAGAAAAAAGTTCTAAGAAAACTAAATCCGTTTAAATTCAAAATGTTTTAGCATTAAAAATGCCCCAAAATTAAATTTTGAGGCATCTATATTTTTATCCATAAGCTTTATAAAAAGCTACCCATGATTTAGAAAAAATCTCTTCCAGAAAAATGGAAATTTGCTTCAATTAAAGCATTCTCATCTGAATCTGAACCATGCACTGCATTTTCACCTACAGAGTTAGCATATTTTTGTCTGATCGTTCCCATCTTAGCATCAGCTGGGTTGGTGTTACCAATTAACTCTCTAAAGTCTGCAACTGCATTGTCTTTCTCTAAAACTGCAGCAACGATAGGCCCTGAAGACATGAATTCAACTAGTTCACCGTAGAATGGTCTTTCAGCGTGAACTTCATAAAATTTCTTTGCTTCATCCATAGACAACTGAGTGTATTTCATTGCTTTGATAGCAAAACCAGCGTCCGTAATTTGTTGTAAAATAGCACCGATGTTCCCTGCTCTAACAGCATCCGGCTTAATCATTGTGAAAGTAATATTCGACATTCTTCTATAATTTTATGCAAAAGTAAGTGAAATCCAAGGATTAGACAATTAAACCTCATCTGCTACTTCATATTTTTTTAATTTAAAAAATCTACAACGCCATTAGAGCTCAAAAACAGAAGTTTTTGATGTTTTAATTATTATTTTTGGGGCTTAAAAATATTTAGCCTTGATTTATCTTATCATAAGCATTCTTGCTAGTGTATCCGTTTCGATTTTATTGAAAATCGCAAAGAAACAAAAAGTGGATATTGCACAGGCGGTTGCCTTCAACTATCCCGTAGCGATTATTTTAAGCTTCTTTTTACTACAACCTGACTTCAGTAATTTTCAGCTGAATCAGCAGTCATGGTTATTTGCGGGTTTGGGAATTTTACTTCCTTTGATTTTTATTATCATGGGAATGGCGGTCCAAAAGGCAGGTATTGTAAAAGCTGACATCGCACAAAGATTATCACTTATTTTGACCTTGATGGTAGCCTTCTTCTTTTGGAACGAAGCTGTTTCCACACAAAAACTTATAGGTGTTGGTCTAGCCTTTGTCGCCTTGTTGTTTATTCTCAATAAGAAATCTAAAAGCAAAACCAAAAGCAGTTCGGGCTGGGTATATTTGCTATTAGTGTGGTTGGGTTATGGTGTGATAGATTTAATGTTTAAGCTAATCTCCAAAACTTCCGACAATGCTTTTAGCACAACACTTACTTTAGCCTTTAGTGTCGCCACGGTGATTATTTTTGCTTATTTATTTATTAAGAAAACTAAGTTTAATCAAGCCTCTATTATCGGAGGAATTATATTAGGTGTATTAAATTTCACCAATATCTACACTTATATTAAAGCGCATCAAGTTTTAAACGAAAGCCCAAGTCTTGTTTTCACTGGAATGAATCTCGGGGTAATTGTCTTAGGAACTATGGTTGGAACGATTGTTTTTAATGAGAAATTGAATAAACTAAACTATTTCGGAATCCTACTGGCTGTTTTTGCTATCCTACTCTTGTTTTTACAGTTTTAAAGTTCAACCAACATAGCTTTCTGCAACATTGAAATTAAATATAAATTCAAATTCTATTGATTTGTTGTTTTTAAACTTTAATTAAACCAATTTCTCTGCAAGGTATTTCCCCGTAAGGCTTTTCTCATTCTTAACAATAGCTTCTGGAGTTCCCATCGCAACTAATTCCCCACCGTGCTTACCGCCGTATGGTCCTAAATCTACCACGTAATCTGCCGTTTTGATGATATCGGGCTGATGCTCAATCACCCACACCGAATGTCCATTTTCGATTAAAGCTCTTAAGGAAGCCAACAACTTTTTAATGTCGTGAAAATGCAATCCTGTGGAAGGCTCATCAAAAATGAATAATGTTTTCTTGCTTGAAGTTCCTTTGGTTAGGAAAGATGCAAGTTTAATTCTCTGTGCTTCTCCACCACTCAAAGTACTACTAGATTGTCCGAGCTGAACATAACCTAAACCAACGTCTTGCAGTGCTTGTAACTTGTCAATGATCTTGGTTTCACCATGTTGATTAAAGAATTCGATGGCATCATCTACCGTCATGTGAAGCACATCTGCAATGTTTTTTCCTTGGAATTTAATTTCTAAGATATCTTTCTTGAACCTAGCTCCTTTACACACTTCACATTCCAAGGTAACATCGGCCATGAACTGCATTTCGATGGTAATACTTCCCTCTCCTTTACACTCATCACATCTACCGCCATCTACATTGAAAGAGAAATGTTTAGGTTGGTATCCTCTTACTTTGCTTAATTTAGTTCTGGAGAACAACAATCGAATATCATCGTATGCTTTGGTGTAAGTCACTGGATTTGAACGCGAGGATTTACCAATTGGATTTTGATCAATAAATTCAATGGCTTCAACTTTTTGAATATCACCTTCTAAACTTTCAAAGTCACCAATTTTGTTTCCATAGATGCCTAATTCTCGCTGTAAGGCCGGTGTAGCAATATCTTTGATTAAAGTAGACTTACCCGAACCAGACACCCCTGTAATCACCGTCAACATATTCAACGGCAATTCTACGTCGATGTTCTTTAAGTTATGTTCGCGTGCACCCTTGATTAAAATTGAATTTTTAATTTTAATTCTATCCTTCGGAACTTCAATCTCCTTTCTATGGTTAAAGTAATCGGCCGTTAGCGTATTCGACTTCATTAATTCATCGAAACTACCTTCAAACACAACTTCTCCACCATAAGTTCCAGCTTCTGGTCCAATATCTATGATATGATCAGCCTGACGAATGATATCCTCATCATGCTCCACCACGATCACCGTATTCCCCAAATCACGAAGTTGTTTTAAAACTTTTATCAAGCTTTCCGTATCCTTAGAATGCAAACCAATCGAAGGTTCGTCTAAAATATACATACTTCCCACCAAGCTACTTCCTAAAGAAGTTGCTAGGTTAATTCTCTGTGATTCACCACCAGAAAGCGTGTTTGAGGTCCTATTAATGGTTAAGTAGCTTAAACCAACATTGATTAAAAACTGGATTCTATTCTCAATTTCTAATAGAATTCTCTTGGCTACTGCACTATCATAATCGTTAAGAACTAATTCCTTAAAGAAAACCTGCAACTCATCTAAGGGAAGATTCACCAAATCCGACAAAGATTTTCCGCCAATTTTAACGTAATCGGTTTCTTTTCTAAGTCTCTTTCCTTTACAAGTAGGACAAATTGTTTTTCCGCGATAGCGAGAAAGCATTACGCGGTATTGAATCTTATAAGTGTTCTCTTCCAGCATTTGAAAGAACCTATCCAATCCTTCCCAATTATCTTTACCATGCCACAGAATGTCTTTTTGTTCTTCTGAAAGCTCAAAATATGGCTTATGAATCGGGAAGTCTAATTTATCTGAATGTCGGATCAATTCATTTTTCCATTCGCTCATCTTGTCACCTTTCCAAGCAACTACAGCATCTTCATAAATGGTTAAATTCTTATTAGGAATTACCAAATCAGCGTCTACACCAACAATCTTTCCATAGCCTTCACATGTAGGACAAGCTCCAAAAGGATTATTAAAACTAAAGAAATGAACATTTGGTTCTGTGAAATCAATCCCGTCTAATTCAAATTTATTCGAAAATACATGAAAACTTCCTTCATCTACATTTCTTAGGAAAAGTTCACCTTTACCTTCATAGAAAGCAGTTTGAACAGAATCCGCTAAACGATGATAGAAATCCTCGTCATTTTGCGTCGTCACACGGTCGATGATAAGATTTACCTTCATATCATCAGTCGGTTCAAAATTAAAATCGATTAAGTTTTCGATTTTCTGCATTTGACCAGCAACCTCAACCCTTTGAAAACCTTGCTGCTGAAGAATTTCTAATTGCTGTTTAAAAGTTCTATCCTCTGCCACTAACAAAGGAGATCCTAAAACCACATTGGTTCCTTCTTTTAAAGCTTGAATAAAATTAATAACATCGGTAACCGTATCCTTTTTAACTTCTTGCCCCGAAGTTGGCGAATAAGTCTTACCAATTCTCGCGTAAAGAAGTTTTAAATAGTCATAAATCTCTGTGGTTGTACCCACTGTTGAACGTGGATTGGTAGAGTTAACTTTTTGTTCAATTGCAATAGCCGGTGCAATTCCTTTAATTTGATCAACTTGGGGCTTGTCTAATCGTCCCAAGAATTGTCTTGCATAGGAAGACAAGCTCTCAACATACCTTCTTTGTCCTTCTGCATAAAGTGTATCGAAGGCTAATGTGGACTTACCAGAACCGGATAAACCAGTGATAACCACTAATTTATTCTTAGGAATGGTGAGTGATATATTTTTTAAATTATGGAGTTTTGCTCCAATAATTTGAATATCTGTTTTAGGATTGAATGTCGAATTTTTAACTGCCATAAGTGTTTAGAAAACGGCGTGCAAGGTACGATTTTTAAAGGAGTTTAGGGTTAGCTTTGACTGAAAAGCATGCTAAGGCTATCTTAAAACAAATACAACATTGAAAATTAAGCATAAAAAAATCCCGTACTTTTCAGCACGGGATTCATTCTTAAAAATTAAGAATATTAATTATTTGCATTTTCCTTTTTGATTAAGTTCAATGCAGAACCTTCTTTGTACCAGTCAATTTGTGATTGGTTGTAAGTGTGGTTTAACATAATAGTATCCTGAGATCCATCTTTGTGTGTAACTACCAAAGTAAGCTGCTTGTCTGGAGCAAACTCGTTTAAGTCTACAAAGTTGAAAGTATCATCCTCTTGGATTAAGTCATAATCTGCTTCGTTAGCAAACGTTAAACCTAACATACCTTGTTTCTTAAGGTTAGTTTCGTGAATACGAGCAAATGATTTAACAATCACTGCCACTACACCTAAATGTCTTGGCTCCATAGCCGCGTGCTCACGAGAAGAACCTTCTCCATAGTTATGATCACCAACAACAACAGAAGGAATTCCTTTTGCTTTGTAATCTCTTGCCGTATCTGGCACAGGACCATATTCGCCTGTCAATTGATTTTTAACAAAGTTTGTTTTTTGGTTGTATGCGTTAACCGCTCCAATCAACATATTGTTAGAAATATTGTCTAAGTGACCACGGAATCTCAACCAAGGTCCTGCCATAGAAATATGGTCAGTTGTACATTTACCAAATGCTTTAATCAGCAATTTAGCATTATCGATTGTATCACCAATCGGCTCGAAAGGTGTAAGTAATTGTAATCTTTCAGATGTTGGATCAACAACGATCTCAACTTTACTTCCGTCCTCTTCTGGCGCTTGGTATCCTGCATCCTCTACCGCGAATCCTTTTTCTGGAAGCTCTATTCCTTTTGGTTCGTCTAACATAACTTTCTCACCATCCTCATTGATTAAGTAATCTTTGGTTGGATCGAAGTCTAATCTACCTGAAATAGCAATAGCTGCTACAATTTCTGGAGAAGCTACGAAAGCGTGGGTATTGGGGTTACCATCCGCACGTTTAGAGAAGTTTCTATTGAACGAGTGAATAATTGTGTTCTTTGGTTGCTCAGGGCCATTGTAACGAGCCCACTGTCCGATACAAGGACCACAAGCGTTCGTAAAGATGGTTGCATCTAAATCTTCGAAGATTTTTAAGATTCCATCTCTTTCTGCGGTAAATCTAATTTGTTCTGAACCTGGGTTAATACCAAATTCTGATTTAGCTTTAATTTTCTTGTCAACCGCTTGTTTAGCAACAGATGCGGCACGCGTTAAATCCTCGTAAGAAGAGTTAGTACAAGAACCGATTAATCCCCACTCAACGTCTAGAGGCCAATCATTTTCAACTGCCTTATCATGGATCTCGCCCACTGTCGTACCTAAATCTGGCGTGAATGGTCCGTTTAATTGTGGTTTAAGTTCGTCTAAATTAATTTCAATTAATTGATCGAAATATTTCTCAGGATTAGCATAAACCTCTGGGTCAGCCGTTAAATAATCCTTTAATTCGTTAGCTGCATCTGCTACATCACCTCTTTCGGTGGCACGTAAATAACGCTCCATAGACTCATCGTAACCGAAAGTTGAAGTTGTTGCTCCAATCTCAGCCCCCATGTTACAAATTGTTCCTTTACCTGTACAAGAAATAGATTTCGCTCCCTCTCCGAAATATTCTACGATAGCACCTGTACCTCCTTTAACCGTAAGGATGTCTGCAACTTTTAGAATAACATCTTTTGGTGCAGACCAACCGCTTAATTTACCTGTTAGTTTAACACCGATTAATTTAGGGAATTTCAACTCCCAAGCCATTCCAGCCATAACGTCAACCGCATCAGCTCCACCAACACCGATGGCCACCATTCCTAGCCCACCAGCGTTTACCGTATGTGAATCGGTACCGATCATCATACCCCCTGGGAATGCATAGTTTTCTAAAACTACTTGGTGAATAATACCAGCGCCCGGCTTCCAGAATCCTAAACCATATTTGTTTGAAACAGATTCTAAGAATTTAAATACCTCTGAACTCTGATCTAAAGCACTCGCCAAATCCGTTTCAGCACCAGATTTAGCTTGAATCAAGTGATCACAGTGAGTTGTTGTAGGAACAGCAACTTTAGGTTTACCCGCTTGCATAAATTGTAATAATGCCATTTGAGCTGTGGCATCCTGAAGAGCAATTCTATCCGGCGCAAAGTCAACATAAGACTTTCCGCGCTCGTAAGCTTGTGTAGCTTCTCCATCCCATAAATGAGCATAAAGAATTTTTTCTGAATGTGTTAGTGGTTTGCCTACGACTTCACGTGCTTTGTCGACACGTTGCTTGTAGTTTGCGTAGGTTTTTTTTATCATATCAATATCAAAGGCCATATAACTTAAGATTTGTTTTTAATTATTAATTCTTACAAATTTACATTATTTGTTAGGTTTTTCCTATTTCATTTAATAAGACGAATTTATTTCGTTATAAAAGGCAGTAATTTAGATGGATTCTAATCAAACTAATGAATAATTCTCAATCCGGAAACTATCCAAATCAATAATTTAAGTATTGTCAATTTTAGAATTCCTTAAAAGTATTGCATACTAAATCCCATATTTCCAATCCGAGCTTGAATGCTACAACTTTTATACTTAAATTTATACTTATGAAAAAAATATTTGCTGCACTAGGTGTATTATTTTTATGGAGTTGCAATACCCAACAACTTCCTACAGGCGCTACAGCCGTTACCGATTTTGAGCAAGAAAAATATCTTGGTAAATGGTATGAAATAGCGCGCTTGGACTTCACCTTCGAGAAAGACATGGACAACACCATGGCTGAATATGCCTTGAATAAAGATAAAAGCATTAAAGTCATTAACTCGGGATATAACTACAAAAAAGAAAAATGGAGTAAAGTGGAAGGCAAAGCAAAATTTGTAGGTGAAACTAGCCTAGCGGAACTCAAAGTATCTTTCTTTGGACCTTTTTATGCTCCCTATAATGTAATTGCTTTAGAGGGTGATTATAAATATGCATTGGTGGCGGGAAAAAACACAGAATATCTTTGGATTTTATCGCGTGATAAAACAATTCCAAATGATGTAAAAGAAAGGTTCTTAGCCCAAGCTAAGGATTTAGGTTATCAAATCGATGATTTAGTTTGGCCAACCCACGATAGGATTCGTCCTGATAAGATCGATTAAATCAGAGAGAATTTTTAGGATAAAAAAAAAGGCTTTAATTTTTACGTTAAAGCCTTTTTATTTTAATTCTTTTTAGATTTCTTTTCTTAAACGCGCCACCGGAATATTCAACTGCTCTCTATATTTGGCCACCGTTCTACGAGCAATAGCATAACCTTTTTCTTTGAGCATCTTAGCCAATTTCTCATCAGTTAATGGCTTTAATTTATTCTCTTGGTCTACAATATCTTCTAAAATTCTTTTAATTTCTCGGGTAGAAACTTCTTCCCCATCTTCATTCGTCATAGACTCAGAAAATAGCTCTTTAATCAAGAAAGTACCGTAAGGTGTATTCACGTATTTACTATTGGCCACACGTGATACCGTAGAAATATCCATATCGATAATCTCAGCGATATCCTTTAGAATCATCGGACGAATTTCTCTTTCGTCACCGGTCAAGAAATATTCACGTTGATAATCCATAATCGCCTCCATGGTGATCATAAGGGTATTCTGACGCTGAATAATCGCATCAATAAACCATTTCGCCGCATCTAGTTTTTGTTTAACAAAAAGTACTGCTTTTTTCTGTTCCTTAGATTTCTTTTCGGTTTTCTTATACGTATCAAACATTTCTGAATATTCTCTAGAAACGTATAGCTGTGGTGTATTTCTACCATTGAGGCTCAAATCTAACTCACCATTGATAATACGAATCGTGAAATCAGGAACAATATGCTCAATGATTTTGGTATTCCCCCCAAAAGCTTTTCCCGGTTTTGGATTCAAATGTTCAACCTCACTGATAGCATCTCTCAATTCATCTTCTGTGATGGCATGCTTTTGCATCAACTTTTTGTAATGCTTCTTGGTAAATGCATCGAATGACTTAGACAACAAATCATGTGCTAACTCAACTATTTCAGTTTGATTTTTATTTTCTAATTGAATTAATAAACACTCTTTTAAATCTCTCGCTCCAACTCCAACGGGATCTAGCTTCTGTATATAATTTGTAAGCAAATTCTCTAAAACACTTACTTCTGTGTAAATATTTAATGAGAATGCCATGTCATCTACAATCGACTGCAGGTCTCTTCTTAAATAACCGTCTTCATCTAAATTTCCGATCAAGAAATCAGCAATTTTAAGATCGTCTTCGTCTATCCTAAATGTGTGTAATTGAGATGTTAAATGATCATAGAAAGACTTTCCTTGTGCATAAGGAACCTTCTTCTCTTCATCATCCGCACTATAGTTGTTGGTGTATGATTTATATGAAGGATATTCATCATCGCTTAAGTATTCATCTATGTTGATGTCTACTTCGTCAATAGAATCGCGCTCGGTTTCATTCTGATCTTCATAATCATCATAATCATCCTTGTTAGATTCTAGCATTTCGTCCTCGCTATAGTCTGGCTGATCGTCTAAGGCAGGATTTTCTTCCATCTCCTCCTTAATACGCTGCTCAAAAGCGACGGTAGGCAATTGCACCAACTTCATCAATTGAATCTGTTGAGGCGATAGCTTTTGCTGTAACTTATGTTGTAATTCCTGTCTTAACATCTATTTTATAATTCTTAAAATTCTGCACTTTTTGGCGTGCGTGGGAATGGTATCACATCTCTAATATTGGTCATTCCGGTCACGAATAAAACTAATCTTTCTAAACCTAATCCGAAACCACTATGTGGAACAGTTCCGAATTTACGGGTATCTAAATACCACCATAACTCCTCTTGGTCAACATTAAATTCTTCCATTTTCTTGCGAAGCACCTCTAGACGCTCTTCACGCTGCGATCCTCCAATGATCTCTCCGATTCCTGGGAATAAAACATCCATGGCACGAACGGTTTTTCCATCTTCGTTCAAACGCATGTAGAATGCTTTAATTTCAGCTGGATAATCGAATAAAATTACAGGAGATTTAAAATGTTTTTCAACCAAATAGCGTTCGTGCTCAGATTGCAAATCTGCTCCCCAACCATCGATGCTATATTTAAATTTACCTTTTTTATTAGGTTTTGAATCTTTTAAAATATCAATCGCCTCCGTATAGGTCAGGCGAACAAACTTGTTATTTAAAATATATTCCAATCTTTCAATCAATCCTAATTCAGATCGCTGATCTTTTGGCTTCTGACTTTGTTCTTTTTCAAATCTTTCATTCAAGAAGTTCAAATCGTCTTTACAATTATCTAAAGCGTATTTGATTACATATTTCATGAAATCTTCTGCCAAATCCATATTGTCGTCTAAATCATTAAACGCAACCTCTGGCTCAATCATCCAAAACTCTGCTAAGTGGCGAGAAGTGTTCGAATTTTCTGCACGGAAGGTAGGACCAAAAGTATAAACCTTACCTAATCCCATGGCCGCTGCTTCTGCTTCTAATTGCCCCGAAACCGTTAAGTTAGTTTTCTTGGTAAAGAAATCCTGACCAAAATCTACTTTACCCTCCTCTGTTTTTGGTAAGTTATCGAAGTCAAAATTGGTAACACAAAACATTTCCCCAGCACCTTCTGCATCTGAACCCGTTATAATAGGCGTATTGACATAGAAAAATCCTTTATCATTGTAGTATTTGTGAATCGCAAACATCAAAGCATGACGAACACGCATGGTGGCTGCAAACGTATTGGTTCTAAAGCGTAAATGAGCTTGTTCCCTTAAAAACTCTAAAGAATGTCTCTTGGGCTGAAGTATAGTACCTTGTAAATCATCTGAATTTACACCTCCATAAATTTTAATTTTTTGCGCCTGAATTTCAATTTCTTGACCACGGCCTTGACTTTCCACCACAACGCCAACTACTTTGATAGCGGCTGCAACAGCTATTTGATCTAAGGTTTCTTTATCAAAATTTTCGAAATCTACCACCACTTGAATATTGTTTATGGTGGATCCATCGTTTAATGCAATAAAACGATTGCTTCGGAATGAGCGTACCCAGCCTTTAACAATAACATCCTGATGAATGGCCTCCTTACCTTTAACTAATAATTGATCTATACTATATGAAATCATTTCTGTGTTTTGGTTGATACAAAAGTAATCATTTCTGCATAGATAGACGCATTGAGGTATAGTTTTTGCTGAAAACTTGATTTATTCTAGCTTTTTAATACTTCGTTAATGCGATTTCGGTCAATTTTTGAACTTTAAAATCAGCTACTTTTATTGTGCCGAAAGAAATTAAGAACAGATTGAAGTAAGTTATTTTTAATGATTTTCTTCTAAACTATTCGCTCCTAAGCTCAACTGCCACTACTATGAACAACAAATACCTATTCATCGCGATCTTACTTTTTGCTATAGGAATCAACCTTTTGAGCATAGAATACGATGATGTTTTTGACTTAAAACAAAACGGTCCTGCATTGGCATTTACTGCCCTGAGTACCGTTCTATTATTTTATTATTTATTAAAAAAAGATAAACCCAAGAATTAAATTAAGCTGGTATTATCTAAAATTTGATACAATTTGAATTCCATCTTCTAATTCTTCTACCAGCTCTTGTTGAGTTTCCACCTCAGGCATCTCGATTTTTTTGTTCAAATCAGTCAACGGAAGATATTTGGCTGCAGTTTCATAAATCAACTCCGAATTGTCAGAAATTCCGCTGATATAACGATTAGATAAAATAACTACCGTAAACTCATCTTGTAAGTATCGGGCGAAAATCCCTTGGTAGCCATGCCACCAACCGGTATGATAGGCATACTTATGTCCGCTTGGGTATGTTTTGATTCTCCATCCTAAACCATAATTCTTTGTAAAATTCCACGGTCTTCTTGGCTGGAAAATATCTTCTGCTGTAGATTCAGATACAAAATCATTGTTATATAAAGCCCGATCCCATTTAAATAAGTCTTCGGCGGTGGTGTAAATTCCTTTATCACCATATACACCATCTTGATGTGTGTTTTTCCAAATTGTGAAGTTAGCATTATAACTCTTCGCAAATTTAAATTGAGGCTCATTATTTGGGTCATACACAAATGTATTGTCCATGTTTAAAGGCTTAAAAATATACTTAGACATAAAGTCTTTGTAAGCCATACTTGTCACCTTTTCCATTACCAAGGCCAAAATTGCATAATTTGAATTGCTATAATCGAATTTAGTTCCTGGCGTAAACCTTAAACCAAATTTATAGGTAGAGAATTGTTTTAAAACCTCCTCATTATACATCGGCTCTGAAGAACTCCAATATCTACCACTAAATTTCAAGTAATCTGGTAATCCAGATTGATGGGCTAATAAGTGTTCGATGGTGATATTGCTATATGGAAATTCCCAAAGATATTTTTGAACTGGATCTTTGATGTTTAAAATTCCTTTTTCTTGTAGCCAAGCAACTGCTGTGCCGGTGAATGTCTTGGTGATAGAAGCAACTTGAGTTGGCGTATCTAAGGTATTTTTAAGGCCTATTGAACGATCTGCATCACCAAATGCATTTTCATAGATCACCTTTCCCTTATAACCAATCAAAATGGTACCATTAAATTTTGAATTCTTAGCACCAATATTTACGCGGTCTAATACTTCACTCAACTCCTTGTATGGAGAAACGCTGGTATCATAATAAGAAATCCCTTCGGGTATAGTCTTTGAATCAACTTTAAAGTTTGCTAACAATGGGTTTTCTGCAAATCCGAAAGAAAAAGCAAAAACAAAAACTAAATTGATAAAATTACGATATGATTTGTTCAACTTCATAAAACTACTTCTCTATATTTTTAACAACTTAACAAAAGAACAAAATTAAATGACACTATAATTTTAATCTATTGTTAAAGTTATTCTTTAAGCGAGAAGTATATGTTAAACTTTTCTTAATTAATCGTTTTTATCCTTATGAATCAAAACTTAGAGGAAATTGTATTTAAGACTTTCTGAGTAAAATTCGCATATTAAACCACCTCAGCGACTACGAAAGTACTTCCACCAACGTAAATCATATCTTCTCGTCTTGCATTCTTTTTTGCCGCCTTTAAAGCATCTTCTACATTATCAAAATAGGTAGCGTTTAAATCACAAGTAATTATCTCCTGCAACTCTTCAATGGCTAATTTTCTAGGCACATTTGGTGCACAAAAGTAATATTGTGCATTAGGGGGGAATTGACCTAAAATTGAATTAACATCCTTGTCATTAACAAATCCTAAAACCATATGCAATTGCCCATAAGATGTTGCTGCAATTTGAGCCTTAACCTGTGTAATTCCATCAGGGTTGTGTGCTGTATCGGCCACAATGAGTGGATTTTGCTGCAAAATATCCCATCGTCCACGTAAATTGGTGTTTGTCATTACATTTAGGAGTCCGGTTTTTATATAATCCTCAGAAATAGGCCAACCTAAATTTTGTAAAACTCTTAATGCTTGCGTGGCAGTTTTTACATTTTTTCTTTGATAAATGCCTTTTAAATCCGACTCGTATTCAGGCAAATTTAAATCTTGAACAAAATAAATTGGAGCATTTTTTTCCTCAACTACTGAGGCGAAAACAGCTTTAGTTTCCATTAAATATTCACCGATAATAACAGGCGTATTTTCTTTTATAATGCCTGCCTTTTCTTTGGCAATATCATGTAAATTATCACCTAATATAGCGACATGATCTATACCAATATTGGTAATTACAGAGATTTCTGGAAGAATAATATTGGTAGAATCCAATCTTCCTCCTAAGCCCGTTTCAATTACTGCAATATCTACTTTTTGTTCAGCAAAGTAAGCAAACCCCATAGCCACAGTTACTTCGAAAAAGGAAGCTGCAGAATTTTCGATATAATCTTTATGCTGATTCACGAAATCAATGATAAATTTATCTGGCATATTTTGCCCATTGATTCTTGATCTCTCGCCAAAGTGTTTTAAATGCGGCGAAGTATGAAGACCAACTTTGTAACCAGCTTCTTGCAGGACAGAAGCCATCATATGCGATGTGCTTCCCTTTCCATTTGTACCTGCCACGTGAATCGTTTTAAATCGATCTTGTGGACTGCCTAAATACTTACAAAATTGGGTAATATTGTTTAAATTGGCTTTATAAGCTGTTGCTCCAACACGTTGAAACATGGGGAGCTTTTGAAAAAGCCACTGCTCGACTTCGTTATAATTTTTCAAATGAATGCGATGTTAAGTATGCTAAGATAAAACTTGATGAAGTTACCTCAAGTTTACTTTATAAGTTCCACGTCGACCCTCTGAACCTGGGTAGGCTCTAACATATTGTTCTACTAGCGACTTTGCTTTGGTTTTAAGACAAGCATCATTAGAAGTACTGCCTCTGGCTCCTGGTATAGCCGATTTAATACTACCACTAGCGTTTACAATAATATCGACCACAATTACTCCTGAAGATGAACAATCATGCGATTGCGGCTCTGGAATGGTAGATTTCCAATTCTGACCAATACCTGTACCATCGCTATCACTACCTTTAGGATCACCTACATTTCCAGGTGTTCCATCATTTCCTTGCCCTTTTGAATTAGCTTTGCCTTTTCCTCCAATCAGACTACTCAATGCTGAATTTGCTTTAGCATCACCCGTTGGTTGAGGTGATTCTGTTGGTTGCGCCACGGGAGTTGGCTTTGTTTCCGGTTTTGGCTGTGGCGTAGGCGTTGGTGTTTTAGATGCTGCAGGTCTTGTTTCCGTTGTATTTTGAGTCACTGCATTTGTTAGCGGCGTAGAAGGTGTTACAGTTTGTTGTTGCTCTGCAGCAGGCAAAGCTGACTCCGCTGCTTGCTGCGATTCTGCTGGCATGGGCTCAGCTTCACCCTGCCCCACATCTGTATTTCCAAAGTTCATAGCGATTTCTATCGGTTGAAACTTTGGATAGGTATCTTCAAAAGTAAATGTGATTAAAAGTAGCAACAAGGACAAAATTCCTATCACTATCGAAATGATAAGGCTTTGGTTACTTGACCTAACTTCTATATCTCTAAAATCACTCATTTGGTTGGGTGGCTAAAACCATTTTATATTTATTGCGATTGGCAACGTCCATTACAAACACAATATCCTTGGTGTAGGTATTTTCTTCTGCCTGTAATACAAAAGAACCTTCTGGCACATTTTGTAAAATATTGTTTAACTCAAATTCTAATTGGTCCTTATTAATGTTTCTTTCGCCGACAAAGTATTCGCCTTCGTTGTTAATACTAACAATCACTTGTTCTTGCTGAACAGTTTCTCCATCGGCTTTTGGAAGCTTTAACTCCAATACATTAGAAGGAACCAAGGATGATGTCAATAAAAAGAATATTAACAACAGGAATACAATATCCGTCATGGATGACATACTGAAACTTGGATCGATTTTATTTCTAGATCTTAATTCCATTATTTCACAACTGGTTTATTCAATAAATCTAAGAAATCAGTAACTGAGGATTCCATGCTGTGTACGCTCTTATCAACTTTCATAACTAAGAAGTTATAAAATAAATAAGCCAAAATACCTACCACCAAACCGGCAGCTGTTGTTAACATGGCAACATAAATTCCAGAAGACAACAATTTAGGGTCTACTTGTCCCTCGGTATTGGCGATTTCCATAAAGGCCATAATCATACCGATTACTGTCCCAAGGAATCCAATCATTGGCGCTGCACCGGCAATGGTCGCAAGATAATTAATGTTCTTTTCTAGCTTATAGACCTCTAGTCTTCCTGTATTTTCAATAGCATCGCTAATTTCCTTTAAAGGACGACCAATTCTCTGCAAACCTTTTTGGATCATTCTCGCTTCAGGAGAATTCGTTCTGCGACAAAGTTCTACAGCGGATTCAATTTTATTATCATATACAAAATCCTTGATATGATGGATGAAGTTTTCATCGATTTGGGAAGATCTCTTGATGGTTAAAAAACGCTCTATAAATAGATAGATAGCAGCAACAAAGAGTAAAAAAAGAACAATCATAATAATCACTCCAAAGGTTCCACCTTGTGTAATCATGTCATAAATAGAAACTTCTTTGGTCAAAACTTGATTCACAGTTTCGTTAAGCGCTAGAGAATCCTGTATTTCTTGCATATTCAATTAAAAATTTAAAGCAAAAGTAATTGCTTTTGTAGTGTATTCAAAAAAATAACGACGATAATGAACAAAGATTGTTTAAATCTTTGGCTAAGTAACATTATTTCTTCTTAAGCGTGTAAAATTCGGCTAATGTACCCGTATTTGGAGTTGCATCTGGATTCAGGTACTCCACTTTGCCTGGTTTAACTTTAAATTTATTAGAAAGGGAATCTAATTCTTTTAAAACTATGGTTGTGCTATCCTCATCCCAATGGATTTCTCCTGAAAATTCATTTACTTCGTTATCCTTAGGGTTGGTGCGAAGATGGGTAATTTGCAGACTATAGGTATTAGATGGGTTCAAAACCAATTTCATTTCTAAGCCAATATCTTTGGAACTAGGAACCGTTCCAAAATACTCTCCTATCCAATCTGCTGTATCCGTTTTGGGAATTGCCTTCTCCTGCTCAACTTCTACCGCAGTAGTTTCCACCGCTTTATTATTACAACTCAAGAGAATTCCAATTAAAGCAAAACTAACCAACCAACTTCTCATTCTTTTTTATATTTTATTGTTTCTTTTTAAGCACATATGCCTTACCTAAATTGCCTGTCACAGCTTTTCCATCCGTTTTCAAAAAACGAACTTGATCCTTTTCAATCTTAAACTGAAGATCCTCATCATTTTTTAGAGTTACCTGATTTCCTATTTTATGCCAATCAAAATTACCTTTTTCTACAATTGGTTTTATGTTGGTATCTTGATATATAGTTTTCAATTCAAAAGTTTGATCAGATTTTAATTCTAATGTTGTCTCAATTCCAGGACAACTTGCACAAGGTAGTATTCCATAATAAGTTCCTACCCAATTCAATATTCTCTCTGCATTATGCCTTTCTAGGTCCATCTGACTAACTTGATTAGCGCTAAACCTATCCACAACAACAACTTTATTACTTTCTTTGCTACATGAAACCATTAGAAGTAAAAGCCCCATCATTAGCAATACATTTTTCATGATGACTTTTTTTTTAATTAATTCAAATTTTAAGCCAATGTATTATCAGCTTGAAAGATATTTTCTTAATATTGGAAGTTGAAATATGAAAAAGGCTTTAATCTTATTATTTTTCTTGAATTTAGTTCTACTTTCGGCACAGTCGGACAGTATAGATATTCATTTTAGCTACGAAGGATTTTCGCCAATCGTAGATGTACAGCAGCGCTTTGATGTGATTCCCAACTCTAGCAGCAATGAGTATTTTTTATATGCTTGGGCCAATGCTTATAAAGATAAGAACACAACCTTGGCGAAGACCAAGTTAGGAAATCGAAATGACGACTTGTATTTTGCTCCCATTTCTGAAAGGGGCTGGATAGAAGATCTTCGCTTCTTAGATGAAAATAATAAGCGAATTCCTTACACCTATGTGGACAATGAAATCATTAAATTAATTGTTCCCAAAGGCCAAAAAAGGCTTAGGTTTAAAGCTGATTATTCAATTCATCTACCACATGCTAAGATCACCAATTATGGCTTGAAAGAAGAAGGTAGTTTGTTATTGAAATATTTCTTTTTACAACCAGGAGTCAAAAAAGATGATCATATTATTATACAGCACTACAAGGACTTTGAATCTCTCTCTGGAAATCATACGCATTATGAATTGCATACCAAGATTCCAGATAATTTTGAGGTTTATACAGACTTGAAAGAAATTCGACCTCATTATTTTGTGGGCGATAAATTAGATTTCTTTCAACTTGCCGTTGTTTCGTCCGAAGTTGTTGAAACTATATCTACAGCACATGGTGATGTAATTTTCGGGTTTGATATGGATTCGGCAGATATGTCGAGATTAAAACCTGTTATCACTGAGGAGTTAGCTTTTTTAAAAAATACGTTAGGAGGTTTAAAAGAACCTTTGTTTATTTCTAAAAAGTCCTATGCTAAACATAAGTTTGATGGAGTTCAGGATATTGATATTCCCTTGATTGGAAAATATCAAATTTTTGATACCGACACGCGATTAAATTTAGAAATGATTGCGCAGCTAACTTCCGCTTATGCCGACAAAAATATCATTGTTGATATGCGAAATGACCATTGGATTAGAAATGGGATTAAGGCTTATCTTCAAATGAAATATATTGAACAAAAATATCCAGATTTACTACTGAGCGGAAAAGTGAGTGATGATATTCGATTATTTAATTTTCGTCCACTCAAGATGTTCGAAGTTTCTAAACTAAAAATGACCGAGCGCTCGAGGATTTTTTATCAAATGTTTCTTACAGAAAATCTTGATCAAGCGATTAACACACCTTTTGATGAGCTAAGTAACCTCAACCAAAAAAATGTAAGCTATTTCAAGACAGGATTGGCGTTTGAGAATTTCTCTACCTATTTGGGTGAAGATAATTTTCACTTTATTTTACAAAAAATAATCGAGGAGCATTGCTGTACGCCTATCACTGCTGAAAGCTTCGAGAACTACTTCAAAACCTATTCAGATAAAGACGTCAGTTGGTTTTTTGATAGTTTTATCCCTAACGCAAAAAATTTAGACTTTGCCATTAAAAATGCCAAATTAAGAGGAGATAGCACGATAATAAAAATTAGAAATCAAACAGAATTAGATCTACCATTTAGGATTTCGGCTTACGAAAATGGTGTTAAAACTTATGACACTTGGATGCTTTCCAAGGATAAAATTACAAGCCTGAGTATTCCAAACAATAATTATGATTTAATTGTTTTGAATGATAGTATTAGTTTTCCCGATTTTAATCCTAGAAATAATTACTATCGCCCTAAAAATCTATTTCGTAGAAAATTAAAATTCGGATTGGTTACGGATTATCCATCTTATAAATACAATCAGATTTTTCTTTTCCCAGATATAGGTTGGAACAATTATGATAAGTTGCAATTAGGTATTAGCATTAGCAACAAGACCATTTTGCCACAAATTTGGACCTATAAAATTAAACCTCAATATAGTACGGGTGAATCTACTTTAACCGGAAACTTTTCTACGAGCTACAATATTTATCCCAATCAAGGATGGTTTAGAAAAATCAAATTTCATGCTGGTCTGGGTTATCGCCATTATAATAAAGGACTTTCTTATAAGACCTATTCTTTAGGAACGAATTTTACTTTCAATAAGTCTCCTCGATCACTTAGAAACCGTTCAATCGTAACTAATTTTCAGCATATTGATAGAGCCTTAGCGCTTGACGCTTCTCCAGAAGACATTGAGTTAAAGGAATACAAATTATATAACTTAGGTTATCAATACTGGAATCCAGGGATAATTCACGAGACAAAAGCTTTTGTTAACTTTCAGCTGTCGAATAAGTTTAGTAAAATTTATGGTGAGTTTTATTGGCGCTGGAAATTCTCTAAAAACAAAAGATTAGGCGTTAGGATTTTTGGGGGAAGCTTTATTAATCATAGCTTAGAAAACTCTAATTATTTCGATTTCGGTTTAGATAGAATCACGGATTACACCTTTAGTTACCCACTTTTAGGTAGATCAGAAACGAGTGGCCTTTTGAGTCAGCAGTTTGTATTGGCAGAAGGTGGTTTTAAATCTAATTTCTTTGTTCAAGCCGATCAATATTTGTATGCTATGAATCTAGAATATCCACTTTGGAAAATTTTTGATTTATATGGCGATATGGGTGTTTATAAAAACAAGTTACAACCGACAAAATTTGCTTATGACAGTGGACTTCGAGTGCGTGTTATTCCTGATTTCCTAGAGATCTACCTCCCGATTCAATCAAGTCTAGGTTTCGAACCGACCTTAGGAGCTTATCATGATAGAATTCGTTTTATGCTGAATTTGGATTTAGGGAAAGTAATTGACTATTGGCAAAGAGGCAAATATTAAAGTTAAGATAAGAAAAAAAGCTCCGTGAAAATAAATTCATAGAGCTTCCTATATTTTATATTAAATTTCTTTAGTCTTCAGTATTCTCATCACCTTCAGCCACCAATCTGAATCCTTCTCCGTGAATATTCACGATTTCCACATCTGGATCATCTTTTAGGTACTTTCTTAGTTTGGCGATATAAACATCCATACTTCGAGAAGTAAAGTAGTTATCTTCATTCCAAATTCGAGTTAAGGCAATTTCTCTTGGCATCAAATCATTTTTGTAAACACATAGCATACGCAACAATTCATTCTCTTTAGGCGAGAGTTTGTAATGATTTCCGCTAATGTTTAACTGTCTCAATTTAGCATTGAACTCAAAGTTAGCAATCTTGAATTCATCTTGATTGAATCGCTCATCGTTGATACCATTTCTTTGAATAATCGCTTTAATTTTATACAAAAGAACCTCTGAGTCAAAAGGCTTAGTGATATAATCATCAGCCCCCAACTTGTATCCTTTCAAAACATCCTCGCGCATATTCTTAGCGGTCAAGAAAATAATAGGAATTTCTGAATTAACTTCTTTGATTTCTTTGGCTAATGTAAATCCATCTTTTTTAGGCATCATAACGTCTAAAATAACAAGATTGAATTTATCACTTTTGAATTTAGCCCAACCCTCTTCGCCATCAATAGCGTGGGTAACATCATACTCGTTAATTTGTAAGTAATCTTTAAGAACCGTTCCAAAACTTGGATCGTCTTCCACCAAAAGTAATTTTATATTTTCAGCCATAATCTTATTTTATTGGTAATTTTAAATAGAAGGTACTACCATTACCTTTTTCACTTTCAACATCAATCTCTCCACCGTGTAACTCGACAATATACTTAACATAAGCTAAACCTAGTCCATGTCCTTTAACATTGTGAACATTACCTGTTTCTTCTCGGTAAAATTTATCAAACACTTTACCCAAAACTGCTTTGCTCATTCCAATACCTTTGTCGGCTATTTTTATAACAAAATTATTATTTACGTTATATGTTTCAACATTGATTTGAGGGCTATCGGGAGAATATTTATTTGCGTTTTCTAACACATTTAAAATAATATTTCCTAAATGTAAGCTGTCCGCTGACAACTCATCCCTTTCGGCTTTATAATTTTCAAAGATTGTGCCATTCCTATTTTCTACTATCAATCTAATGGATTCCACGCTCTGTTTTACCAAATCATTAACATTAACGATAGATTTTTCTAGACTTATTTCATTTCTTTCGAATTGAGACATGCGCAAAACCATTTCAACTTGATGGTTCATTCGTTTATTTTCTTGCTTTATTACGTTGGCATAATGCTTAACTTTCTCAGGATCGCCAGAAATCATTTTACTTTTCAGCGCATCAGTTGCAACAGAAATTGTAGCCAATGGTGTTTTGAACTCATGGGTCATATTATTCATAAAATCCGTCTTCAATTGAGAAATCTGACGTTGTCTCAACATCGCCCAAAGAGAAGTAGCATAAATCCCTAGAATGATTAAAGTGAATAATATTGTTACCGCAAAGAGAGCTGAAATATTTGAAAAAATCGTTTTCTTTTTAGAAGGCAAGTAAACCGATAAATAATAACTCGGCTTATCGTCTTTGTGATAAAATAAGGGCGTTATATAATTTTGGTTGGTTTGTATAAATCCTTGTGTTTTGATAGCAGGCGTAAGTGAGTCCTCATTAGTAACAGCTAATTCGACAGGCGTTTCAATATGCCATTTTTTAAGTTTACTCTTAAATAAGGAATCTAATTTATTTAAATCAATTCTTCTCGAAATAGGTTTATTTCCAGCATCAAATCGAGCAAATCTTTCCAAGGTATAATTCGCATCCTTAAACTCCGCTTCTAAGTTGACATCAATAGGCTGAAAATGCTGTAGACTGCTATCTTTCTTCAATTTTATCGCACGCTCGGCAGAGTACATTTCAGTTACATTCAATGAATCGTCGTAAATACCCGAAACTGGCAGAACAATTTTATCCATCATATAACGCGTCAGGTAAACATACTTCACATTGGCAGAGTCACTTTCTATTTGAGACGTAATAACTTGGGGTGCGTTCACGCTATCCTTCATTGTTTTACGTGTCTCATTAAACAATTTATAATATTGATTTAACTCATTTTGATTCACAAATTGAACCGTCTCGTCCATGGCTTTCATCACGCGAGAATTGAATTCATTTTCTCCTTGACGAAAAGCTTGGTTGAGCCAATAAAGTTGAACGACAATCAGTCCAATAATGGAGAAAGTCATCAACAAGATTAATATTTTGAAAAATTTTGCTTTCAAATGTTGTATTTAATTTATACGTTTTGTTTAAACTTATTTAGTATTTTGCAACCAATAATAAAACTGTTCAACCTCTCTTTCTAAATCCAAGAAGCTACTATCATTCTTAATAATATAGTCAGCTTTAGCCTCTCTTTGTTCGTCTGTCCATTGTTTTGAAATCCTATCCATCACCTCATCTCTAGATTTATTATCTCTCGCCATCGTGCGGATAATTCTTGTCTCTAAAGGAGCTGAGACTGTTACTACAATATCACAATCTTTGTATGATCCTGACTCAAATAAAATTGCAGCTTCCTTGATGATAAAATCCGAATTTTGTTCTTTTTTCCATGTATCGAAATCAGCAAAAACTTCTGGATGCACTAATTCGTTCAAGGCAGCTAATTTTTGTTGATCGGCAAAAACTATCCTTCCTAGCTTCTCACGATCTAATTTACCTTTAACATATATATCGTCCCCATAAAGCCCCTTGAGCGTATGAACGATTTTTTCAGATTCATTCATAATTTCATGAGCCCGAAGATCAGAATAATAAAGAGGAATATTTTTATGCTCAAGAAGGTTTCCAACACTACTCTTTCCCGATCCGATTCCTCCTGTAAGTCCAATTATTTTCATGATATGATTGATTTATAAGATATTATTAAAAAGAAAAAACATAACCCAAGCTCCAGTTTACCCCAAAATTCAAACCATTGTTATTCGTTCCGAATCCTGGTATAATCAAAGGCGTTAAATCCTCCTCATTGGTGTCGAATAATTTGATTTTAAGCCTAACATTAGCATCCACGTAAAACGGCGTTTTGAACACCTGAACTCTTCCACCTGCTAATGGCTCTAACCAAGCCGCCGAAGCATTATGTTGTGGCAAACTGCCTTCTACATTAGGCATGTCCACACCTTGAATTACATATTTGTTGATAGTTTGCTGAAAAGGAGAAAAACCAATTCGTCCTCCAAAATAATAGCCCATATTGGGATTTGTATTATCCTGAGAAACAAACCAATTCACACCAGCTCTTGCATAAACACCTTTAGCATCAACATCCCAATTGTTATTGTCAAAATGATTTTGCTCGTAACCTACCTCCGCCACAATATTCCAACGTTTTTTGATCGGAACGGCGAGCATAGCTTCAAATCCCTTTTTATCAGAAAATGCACTTATAATTGGATTAAATAAATCCACACCCACCAAAACGCTCTGTTGATTGGATTTTACTTGGGTAGAATCTACTTGTGCCAATAGCCAAAAAGGACTAATAATAAAGCAATAAATGAGGAGCTTCTTCATTGGTTATATTCGTATCTAATTCTTCTTTATCAACAAAAAATTGTTGTGTTATATTATATTCTGCTTGAATGTAATTTACCTTGTAACCACAAGCTTTAGAGCCATACACCACATTTCTATCATAGTTAATTCTTAACGTATCATACAAAGCAGGTTCATTTCTTCTCGTTGTCAAAATCAACTCTGTTTGATTCACCTCATCAATTCTTAGGGAAACTTTAGTCGAATCAATCGCATTTAATTGAGCTTTTGCTAAAACCATTTCAAAATTTCCATTGGCTTCTTTTCTATAAACAATCAAAGAATCCATTCTACCTTCTGTTGCGGGTGATTGGTTTTGGAACTTAAGATACAATTGGGGTGTTTTTCCCTCTAAGCAAATATCATCCTCTTCGCAAGAGGCTAAAAGAGTTAAAACAAATAGTATGAAAATGAAATATTTCATTGGAGAAAGTTACGATTTTCGTTGCATTAGCACTACATTCTCAACATGATATGTTTGTGGGAACATATCTACCGGTTGAATTTTAACTATATCATAATCACCCTTCATCAGATTTAAATCCCTTGCCTGAGTGGCTGAATTACAACTTACATAAACCACTTTTTCTGGAGCGATTTTCAAGATGTTCTCAACCACTTTAGGGTGCATTCCATTTCTTGGAGGATCGGTAATAATTACATCCGGTTGACCATATCTCGTCACAAAATCATCATTTAAGACATCTTTCATATCACCGCAAAGGAATTCGCAGTTGTCGATGTTATTAAATATAGCGTTTTCCTGGGCCGCATCAATAGCTTCTTGCACAGACTCAACACCAATTACTTTTTGTGCTTTTTTAGAAACAAATTGAGCAATAGTTCCGGTTCCTGTATATAAATCATACACCAGTTCATCCCCAGATAGATTAGCGAAATCTCTCGCTACCTTATAAAGTTCGTAAGCTTGTTTGGGATTGGTTTGGTAAAAACTCTTAGGTCCAATCTTAAAATTAAGACCTTCCATTTCTTCCATGATAAAATCCTGGCTCGCATAGGTTTGAATGTCTAAATCATAAACAGAGTCATTGCCTTTTGGATTGATGGCGTATAATAAACTTGTAATCTGCGGGAAAGTTTGTTTTAGGTGCTCTAACAATTGATTTCTTTGCTCCTCATTTTCTTTAAAGAACTGAATCAACACCATCACTTGTCCCGTAGTTGTTGTACGAATCATTAAAGTCCTTAAAAACCCAGCTTGTTCAACCGGATCAAAAAACTCATAATCATGCTCATCTGCAAATTTCTTTACTTCTAAACGAATCGCATTCGAAGGATCTTCTTGTAACCAACATTTCTTAATATCTAAAATCTTACTCCAACGTCCTGGAATGTGAAATCCTAAGGCATTTCTATCTTCGATTACCTCATTCTCTTTCATCTCCTCTTCTGTTATCCAGCGTTGATTTGAGAATGAAAACTCTAGTTTATTTCTATAAAAGAAAATCTCTTTCGACCCCATGATAGGCAAGCATTGATCTACATTGATTTTACCAATACGCTCTAAGTTATCCTTCACCTCTTTTTCTTTGTAGAACAACTGGGTATCATAGCCCATATTTTGCCATTTACAACCTCCACAAACGCCAAAATGTTGACATTCTGGTTGAATTCTATGCGGTGATTCTTCTAAAACCTCGGTAACAATTCCTTCAAAAAAACGTTTATTTCTTTTGGTCACTCTAATGTTTACCGTATCACCTGGAACGGCGTTTCTAACGAAGACAGTTTTTCCTTCTACGGTTTTACCAATAGCTGCTCCTTTAGCACCAGCTGTGGTTAATTTTATATTTTCTATAATTAATGGCGGTCTTTTTCTACGCATATTATACTTTTAATTCTTCTGGAATATAGGCAACTGGTATCGGATTTAATTTGTGTTGAGCAGCACGATTCAATCTTCTATATATAGTCAAAACTTCTTTTTCTCTTCCCTCAAAATCATCCGGAGTTTTATTAGCATCTACTTTCATAGCCCACTCTAATTCATCATAAGTGGCTCCCATCTGATCTTCGTCGGTTCTATTATCAGACCAAAGTCCGTCGGTTGGTTGAGCTTTTTGAATAGACTCGACGATATTAAGTTCTTTGGCCAGCAAAAATACCTCACTTTTCAATAAATCTGCAATAGGAGAAACATCTACGCCTCCATCACCATATTTGGTAAAGAAACCTACACCAAAATCTTCGATTTTATTTCCAGTTCCAAGCACTAGATAACGGTGTAAACCTGCGAAATAATACAAAGTCGTCATGCGCAACCTCGATCTAGAATTGGCAAGTGAAAGCTCCCATTCGCTGTCTGCTTTATCCACGTCTAATGCTTCTACAAAAGAATCAAAAGTGGTTGTTAAATCTACCACCGAACTGTGAACGTTTGAGAAATTTTCTTTTAACCAAGCGATATGTTCTTTACCTCTTGAGACTTGATTAGGATCTTGATGAATCGGCATTTCGATTAGCATTAATGGTTTTCCCGTCCTGGCGGCTAAAGTTGAAGTTACCGCTGAATCTATGCCTCCAGAAATCCCGATTACATAGCCGTTTTGTCTTGAGTTTGTCAAATAATCATCTAACCATTTAACAATATAGTCAATTACTGCTTTTGTCTGCATTATTATCTTTAATTTTGACTTTTTGAGAAATGTAAAGGTAATGAATGTATTCAAAGTATTAAGCTTATTGAGCGTTTTCCTATTGTTGAGTTGTGGTGATAAAGATTCCTATCGATGGGAAATTGAAACTACTCCCGAAATTGAAGACATAAATTTAGTCGATATTTCAAGCACATATTATGATACTTCTGTATCTAATGAGGACTTAAAAGCTAAATTTCCAGACTTTTTTGAAGCTGCGAAAGATTCACTTCTCAACACTCGTCGCCAAGATTCGCTAAGCAATGCATTGCACCAAGATGTATTAAAAACTTATAATAATCCACAAGCCATTAAAGATTCATTGGCTGATATTTTTAAAAGGTTAAAATACTTCTATCCTAATTTTGAGGTTCCTAATGTATATACATTCACCGGGGAATTGCCTTATGAATATCCCGTTGCTTATTTTCCTAAATCTAAGGATATGGTGATTGGATTAGATTGGTTTTTAGGTGAAGACAACTCATCTTATGAAGCCATGAGAATTCAAGATTATTTTAGAGTACAAATGAATCCTGGAAACTTTAAATCCAAAGTAGTGGAAAGTATCGCAAGACAAATGGTTCCTTTTGATATTAGAAAAAGGAATTTCATCGAAAAAATGATTTATGAAGGAAAGGTTTTAATCATTCAAGATGCTCTATTGCCCAACACATCAGATGCTGCTAAGATTGGATATACCGAAGAAGAGATCGCTTGGTCTTATGACAACGAGGCGCAGGTATACTTATATTTTACGGAAGAGCAAATCTTCTTTAATGATGACAAAAAATTAAATGAAAGATTCTTAGACCCTGCCCCTTTTTCAAAATTCTTTTCAGATAACGACACCAAATCACCAGGAAAAATTGGTGCTTGGATGGGATGGCAAATATGTAGAGCTTATTTAGATAAGAACAAGGATGTTGATTTACAAACGTTCTTAACCGATCAAGATTTATTAAAGATATTTAAAGAATCAGGTTACAAGCCTGTAGATTAAACTATAATTACAATGAAGAAATCAGAAATTATAATAGAAGTTGGTTTAGATGACAACAACGTACCAGAAAGCTTGCATTGGAGTGCAAAAGATGGTGGCGTTGAAAGACAAGAAACCAAAGCAGCCATTTTATCGGTTTGGGATTTAGAAAACAAAGAAGCTTTGCGCATCGATTTGTGGACTAAAGAAATGCCGATGGATGATATGAAAATATTTTTCCACCAGATGCTTGCTTCTATGGCGAGCACCTACGAAAGAGCCACATCTGAAAAAGATGTAGCTCAAAAGATGAGATTATTTGCAGAAGAGTTTGCAGTAGCTTCTGGAATTAGAGACTAATTATTCTCCGAATTTTTCTTGAAGCGTAGTTTTTGTCTTAGGACTACTTCCGATGAAAATTTCATCATTAGAAATTATTACCGGACGTTTTAAGAAAGTATAATGCTCTAAAATATATTGTTCGAAGTCTTTTTCTCGAAGATCCACATCTTTTAAACCTTTTTCTTGGTAAAGTTTGGCTCTTCGAGAAAAAAGTGCTTCGTAGCTTCCGCTTAGTTCTTTCATTTCCTCTAACTGTGGCCTAGTTATCGGTTCAGACTTAATGTCTTGTAATTCAAAACCATCAAGATTGAGAGAATCCATAATTTTCTTACAAGTAGAACAAGTCGATAAATAATATATTTTTTTCATCCTATAAAGATATCTTTAATTTTGAATACAATTTAAAACATATGAAATTTAATACCAAAACCATACACGGAAATCAGCAACCTGAACCTTCTACAGGCGCGGTTATGCCTCCTATTTTTCAAACTTCTACTTACGCACAATCTAGTCCGGGTCAGTTCAAAGGCTATGAATATTCGCGTGGAGCAAATCCTACCCGTACAGCTTTAGAAAATTCTCTAGCTAGCATTGAAAATGGTGTTGCGGGATTTGCCTTCGGTAGTGGATTAGCCGCAATTGACGCTGTTTTAAAATTATTAAATCCAGGTGATGAAGTAATTGCAGGTGACGATTTATACGGCGGAACTTATAGAATGTTTACCAAGATTTATGAGAAATATGGCATCAAATTCAAATTTGTAGCTGGTTCGCATAAAGAAGATTTCGCAGCACATATTACGGATAAAACTAAATTAATCTGGCTTGAAACACCTACAAATCCTTTATTAAAGGTGATTGATATAGAGGGTGTGGCAAGCTTAGCCAAAGGAAAAGATATTTTGGTGGCTGTTGACAATACCTTTGCATCTCCTTATAATCAAACTCCATTGGATATGGGCGCTGATATTGTTATGCACTCGGCAACGAAATATTTGGGCGGACACTCAGATTTAATCGCTGGTGCTTTAATCGTGAACGACGAGGAATTAGCAGAAAAAGTTCACTTTCAAATTTTTGCTGGAGGTGGAATTTTAGGGCCTCAAGATTCGTTTTTGGTTTTAAGAGGAATTAAAACTTTAGGATTAAGAATGCAAAGACATGCCGAGAATGCTATGCAAGTAGCTGAATTCTTAGCATCACATCTTAAGGTGGATAAAGTTTATTATCCAGGTTTAACTAGCCATCCGAATCATGATCTTGCTAAAAAGCAGATGAAGACTTTTGGTGGAATGCTTTCGTTTACCTTAAAATCAGGAAAGAAAGAAGATTCATTTAAGCTATTAGAAAACTTAAAAGTTATTACGCTTGCTGAATCACTAGGCGGCGTTGAATCTTTAGCCAATCATCCTGCTACCATGACGCATGCTTCTATTCCAGCCGAAATTAGAGCTCAAATTGGAATCACAGATGATTTGATTAGATTCAGCATCGGAATTGAAGATGTTGAGGATTTACTGAAGGATGTTGAACATGTTTTAAACCTTATATAATATGAAATATTTAAGCATATTATCCGCTATTCTATTTTTAGTATCCTGTAATACTTCAAAAATACCAGTGAAGAAAGATTTTAAAATTATTGATTTAACCCAACAAAAATGGCAAGGAAAGGGTAACATAAATGGCGTTTACTATAAGGCCAGTTTTGAACAAACCACTAAGGGTGAAGTTCAATTTGATTCTATTTATGTAGAAAATAATTGGCACAAAGCCTTTGTGGAAGATGAAAACCCATTTGTTGTGATGGCGAGTATTACAAGAGAAAGCACTGAACAAGAACAGGGTCAAATGATGCCAGAAGACATTTCTACGCCTGGCAAATCTAAGATAGAAATCATTCGTCCTTCTGAAAGCACGAATGAATTCAAGGGTAAAAATATGTTGCTTTATCGTTTAAACGGTAAAAAGAGATATTTTGAATTAGGGAAGTTTAGATTTATCCATCCTAACTAACCACTTCTAAAAACTGAATCACATTTCTAGCATTCTCGGCATCGAGGATGCTTTTTCTTTTTTGCTCAATCGCATCTACAATTTCCTCAATCGCATTTTGATGAAATCTATTTCCAATAGGTTCGTTAAAAGAATTTTCCAAATCAGTAGCATTGAGATAATTAACCTCATTCATATACTGTCCACCAATCTGTAAAGTTCCTTTCTCAGCAAGAATCGTGATATTGCTTTCAAAATTCTTTTCAAAAGTTGAAATCGTGTAATTCATATGGCCAAATCCTTCTTTCCCTAACTCAAAAGTTAGCATTCCAGAGTCTGGGAACTCAGTGCAATCTTGATGATTAAAATTGAATTTACGAATATCCAAAGGCTTTAACTCCTCGAACCAATAATGCAAAACATCTACAAAATGAGAGAATTGCGTAAATAATACTCCGCCGTCCATGGCTTTGGTTCCGTGCCACTCTTTTTGTTGATAATAAGCAGCGTTTCTGTTCCAATAACAATTGACATTAACCATATAGATTTCGCCTAATCTATTCTCGTTCAATGCCTCTTTCAGCCACTGAACCACCGGAGAGAATCGAAGTTGCAACATATTAAAAATGCGTTTTCCTTGATGTTCTCCAATATAAATTAAACGCTCAAAATCTCGTGAATTCAGCGTAATTGGCTTCTCAACTAAAACATGATAACCCGCTTCTAAACTGGCTTTAGCATGTTCAAAGTGAAGACCATTCGGTGTTGCAATTACGATGACATCTACCTCTAAACCTGAAGCTGTTAAGGAAGCAACATCTTTAAAATGAGGAAGCTCTACTTCTGGTTTTACTTGATCAATAATAGCTACCAACTCAGCCTTTTGAGAGTTCTGCATTGCTTGTTGATGCACTTTCCCAATATGCCCAAATCCAAATAGTGCAAACTTCATATTAGTTGGTTAGAATCTTATCAATCATTCGTTGAGTAATCAAATAGGTTGGCTTGACTCCTGTAAGTCCTAAACCTCCCGACGCCAATGTACTGCCGCTCTCTAACGGGTTATCCGACGCATAATATGCATAACTCACACGAACATCTGAACTAATATGTCCTCTAATTTTACTTGCGATCTGAATAGCTTTATGATAATGCGCTCCTTCCATCTCCAATCCAATCGATTTCCAAGAAGTTTGTTTGAAGAATTTTAATACATTTCTGTTCTGTAAGGATGTTCCTAAAACTGTAATCATCATTCCTTCAAAAACACCCAATCCTTGACCTTCAAAATCATCCACATCTAATTGGTTTTCAAAAGGGTAATTATCAGCAGTTCCCTCGTGCACAAATGAATTAGGAACCATAATATCTCCCTTTACGCCTTCTAGAATACCCGCTTTCCCCATGATAGAGATGCTTCTGACATTCATTTTAAAAGGTTGATTGATTTTATAGGGCTTTAAAAGCTCGTCCATCAATTCAAAAGCTTGTTCACCAAATGCATAATCCATAACAATGATTACATCATCCCCTTTGAAATTATGCTTAGAAAAAGCAGTATCTTTTAAATCTAAATCTTTTAAATCAATAATTTGTGCATCTGTATTAGCTCCAGATTTATCTTTAATATATATAAGTCCATGATCTACAGAGTAATTTTTCACCGTTGTTCTAAGATCTTTATTCAAACTCTGAGATAAATCCTCATAAACTTGAAACTCCAAATCAGCATCGTATTTTTTATCCAATCCTCTATGCGCAAAAAGCATATTTTGCACCGAGTGCATATTCGCACTAATGATGTGAAGTGGTCTTTCGTGTAGATTATTAGCTAATAATTGTTCTTTAATTTGGTTCGCCCACTTTTCACCTGTTATGTGGTGACCAATTTGTGAACGCAATGCTGATGTAAAGGTTACCTCTCTATTTACTTGCCCTGTAATATCCATCTGGCTTAATTTCCCCATCCAATAAATAATGTGGAATAGCCTGTCTTTGTTTTTATCGAAACTAAAAGCATTATATGCATTCAAAGTCTCCTCAAAAGATCTACCTAAAATATAAGAAAGATGCATCAACGCCACTTCTCTCTCTTCTAAAGTTAAAGGTTTTTTAGCTTTAACAACGGCTTCGATTTTCTCCCAAACACGCGTTATTTTTTTTAAGTTTCCATCATAAGCACGCTGCATAATTTTATCAGCTTCATTATAGAAGAAAGTAAGGTGCGTTAAGATATCATACACATCCGAACGACCTCTCAAAACTTCAATATTCATTTGATCTTGATCGATTCTATAACAATTTCTTCTTCTCTTTAAAGGAATTATAGGCTCAAAATGAGAAGCATCATAGCCCTCATCAGCCGTTAAGTTAATAAATGGAGTTTGTTCTATACCTTCTGGCAACCGATCCAAAACATACATTAAACCTTGTAGTTCAACTTTGTTGGGATTGGCCATGGTTCCATAAATTTCTGGATTTAATTTTAAAAGTAAATCTCTTAAAGCTAAACCAGAAGTTCCACTAATTTTGAATGAACCACGATAAAACAAATGTCTCATCGTAATATATAACCTCTCTATCGACTCTGTAGATTGTCTTGCTAATGCTGAATTTCCTAACACGTTAAAATAATTTAAAATTTTTGACTTCATCTTTTGCGATCATTAATTGATCATACCATTCTTGTCCGAACTTCTTGATGAGAGGTTCTTTTAAGAATTCAGCTACTGCAATATTAAGTTCTTGACCCAGTGTACAAGCATCAGAACAAATGTCCCACTTATGATAATTAACCGCCGTAAAAGCTTTGTATTTTTCTACCCTTACAGGATATAAATGACATGAAATAGGCTTCTGGAAATCTGTTGCACCTGCTTCATGTGCCTTCTCAATTCCACATTTGGTTATTCCCTTTTCATCAAAAACAACATATGCGCACTCAGCACCGTCAACCAGAGGAGTTACCCAATCGCCGTCGTCATCTTTCACATAAGTTCCCTGTTCTTCAATCGCCTTAATTCCCTCGGGACGTAAAAATGGTTTGATATCAGAAAAAATCTCTTCTAATATCGGCAATTCTTCCTCGTCTAAAGGAGCGCCTGAATCTCCTTCTACACAGCAAATGCCTTTACATTTTTGTATATTGCAAACAAATTCTTTTCTGAGAATGTCTGTACTAATTATGGTGTCGTCTATCTGAATCATATCAATAAAGTCACAAAGATAATTGTATTGCTACGAAATATCGTAATTTTAGCGCGAATAAGCAATGTATAAGTATTTAAACCTTTTAGAAAACCCATCGGATTTACGTAATTTGAAACGTGAAAACCTTCCTATTTTGGCAGAAGAGGCACGTGATTTTATCCTAGATATCGTCTCCACCAAAACCGGGCATCTCGGCGCTAGCCTTGGCGTCATAGAACTCACCATTGCTTTACATTATTATTATAACACGCCTACTGATTTGCTTATTTGGGATGTTGGTCACCAAGCATACGCCCATAAATTATTTACGGGAAGAAAGTCGGATTTTCAAAGTTTAAGACAATTGAATGGAATGTCTGGTTTTCCAGATAGAAAAGAAAGTGAGTTTGATGCTTTTGGTGTTGGACACTCCTCCACTTCTATTTCGGCCATTACAGGCATGGCATTAGCCAATCGTTTAAAAAATGATACACGAAAACATATCGCCGTTATTGGTGATGCCTCGATTGTATCGGGTATGGCTTTCGAAGGCTTAAACCATTTAGGTGATACCGATTTAAACGTAAATATTATTCTCAATGATAATAACATCGGAATTGACCCTGCCGTGGGCGCATTACAAAATCATTTTAATAATACTTCATCCGCTTATAAAGTTGATTTCTTTGAAGCATTAGGATTCAATTATATTGGCCCTATAGATGGACATAGTTTTAACGAACTGTTCAGAGCTTTTGATGAAGTAAAAACTTTAAAAGGACCGAATTTACTTCATATTAAAACCATTAAAGGCAAAGGATATGAAAGTGCCGAAAAAGATCAAGTTTTATGGCATTCTCCGGGTAAATTCGATAAGAAAACGGGAATTATTAGCCCAAAAGAGGAGAAATTAAACTATCAAAAAGTTGTTGGAAATAGTCTTATTAAATTATTTAAAGAAAACAATCAGCTAACGGCCATTACACCTGCTATGCCTACAGGAAGTGGGTTGGTTGAATTAATGCAGCTTTATCCCGATCGTGTTTGGAATGTTGGAATTGCCGAGCAGCATGCCGTTACTTTAGCCGCTGGCCTCGCAACACAAGGGGTTATACCTTATTGTGTAATTTACTCAACCTTTCTACAACGTGCCTATGATCAAGTGATTCATGATGTGGCTTTACAAAACCTACCCGTAGTTTTCTTAATCGATAGAGCTGGTTTTGTTGGTAGTGATGGAGCAACCCACCACGGTTTATTTGATATTTCATTCTTAAACTCTATTCCTAATATGATAGTGGCCTGTCCAGCAGATGATAGAGAACTGAAAAATTTAATTGAAATGGGCTCTCACACCACAACACCTTTAGCTATTCGCTATCCAAAAGGCGAGGTTCAAACATTGAATTTCCCCAGTCAAAAAACAGCATTAGGCAAAGCCAAAACATTGAAGAAAGGAAACAATACAGCAATTTTATCTACCGGACATGTGGCTACTAACATTCAAAAAGCCATAGATGGGATGGATTTAAGCTGGTATCATTTCCCTTTTGTTAAACCCCTGGATTTCGATGCTTTAAAAGATATTTTCGAAAATTATACTCATATTTTAACTTTCGAGAATGGAATTAAAAATGGTGGTTTTGGTTCAAGTATTTTAGATTTCGCCAATTTTGAAAACTATCATGGTAAACTTGAAATCCATGCCTACCCAGATGAGTTTATTGCACATGGCACAATTGATGAGCTAGAAAATTTGGTTGGCATAGATAGTATATCAATCAAAAAAAGATTCAAAGAGCTAATCTAGGTTAAATATAGCTTAGTCAAAACAAAACCAAATCGCCATGAAAAAACTAATAATTTTATTTATTTTAATATTTTCCATTAGCGCTTGTAAAACACAGTACAACGTCAATAACTTCTACGATAGATATCAAAATACAGAAAACGCGATGAGTTTTAAAGCGCCTTTATTTCTAGCATCTCTTATGTTGGACGATGATCAAGAATTCAACGCCTTTAAAGAAAAAGTAAAATCAGTTCGCGTGCTTAGTTTACAAGATTTGAATGATGCTAAACACGACATGGTAAAAAAGGATATTCAATCCGCACTTACCAAAGATGGCTTCGAGAATTGGTTTAATGTTAATAGGAATGGAATGAACATTAATGTTAGCGCTCAAAACCGAGGAAAAGCTGTAAAGAATGTTGTAGTAGCACTACAAGGTTCAAACAACCTCATCTTTGTGAATGCTAAAACACAACTCACCGAAAATGAATTGGTAGCCTTTATGAGTAAATTAATGAAATCTGAAGATTAAAATTAACTTCTTTATAAGGATGCTCAATCAAACTGCTTTCAATTTTTATTATCTTCGTTTCATGAAAAAAGCATGGATTATAGTTTTGCTTATCTTTTGTTTCAATGCAAAAGCACAAGAAATAGAATATCAAGATTTTACGGCTTATTACCTGTTTAATATTGGTTATACCTACCATAATCTCAATTACTTAGAAACTGGTTTAAATACCTATTTGGTACGCCCTAATGATGACATCATCGATTTAGGTGCCACGGCCAATCTTGGTTTAAGCCAAGATAAGTTTATTGCTATCCCAGAAGCTCAAGTTGGTTATTTATGGAATATTAAAGATTCTGCTATCGACCCTTATTCTAGTAATTTTAATTCTGCTTTTTGGGTAATGAGAACCTCGATTTCTCCTTGGCACATTACGCCCGAAGTTGGTATTTCGATAGTAGATTTAATTGACTTAAGCGTGGGCTATGGCTTTGAATTCAATCAACATAAGCATGTAGATTTAGATGGGCTGAAATTAGGACTAAGCCTTAGATTACCATTTTTACTATTTTGGCACGAATAGAATTTAATTAAAATTTTATAAATGACAGAAGCCCTTTTCGATTGAAAAGGGCTTCTTTTATATTCTTTAAATAAAATATTCTTAAACGTCTTGATCTACGTCAAATTTCTCTAAATAATCAGACACTCGTTTCACAAACATACCTCCTAATGCACCATCTACAACTCTGTGATCATAAGAATGTGATAAATACATTTTCTGACGGATACCAATCATATCACCTTCTGGCGTAGAAACTACAGCAGGTTTTTTCTCAATCGCACCAATCGCCATAATAGCAACTTGTGGTTGATTAATAATTGGCGTTCCTAAAATATTTCCGAAACTACCGATATTAGAAATAGTATAAGTACCTCCTTGAATTTCGTCTGGTTTCAAGTTATTGATTCTTGCTCTTTCTGCTAAGTCATTAATCTTCTTAGCCAATCCAGCCAAGTTATATTGATCTGCATTTTTAATTACTGGAACAATCAAGTTCCCATCTGGACGAGCCGTTGCGACACCAATATTAATGTCTTTCTTAACAATAATGTTATCACCATCCACAGATACATTAATCATTGGGAAATCTTTAATTGCCTTAACAATAGCTTCCACAATAATTGGCATAAAGGTCAACTTCTCTCCTTCTCTCTTCAAGAAACTATTTTTATGCTTATTTCTCCAATTCCAAATCTTAGTCATATCCGTTTCAACGAAAGAAGAAACATGTGGCGCAGTTTGTAAACTATGTACCATGTGATTGGCAATAAGCTTACGCATACGGTCCATTTCTATGATTTCGTGATTCTGACCTGGGCTTACCACCGGCTGACTAACAGCAGGCTGTGGGGTTTGCGGCGCAGACATTGCTGCTTTAGGTTGAGATGCTGCTGGAGTAGCTGCAGGAGCTGCTTTACGATTTTCTAAATATTTCTGAATATCGTCTTTGTTCACTCTTCCACCTAAACCACTTCCTTGGATTTGACTTAATTCAGCCTGAGAAATACCTTCTTTTTCTGCAATTGACTTCACCAATGGAGAATAGAAATTCGCATCATCTGAAGTGATTTTCTCTGATTTAGCTGCTTCTAAAGGCGCTTGAAGTTCTGCCACTTCTTTCTGAACCTCTTCTGCCGCTACAATTTGTTCACTGGCTGGAGCTTCTGCTTGCGCAGAATCATTAGACCCTTCGCCTTCTACCTCTAGAATGGCTAAAGGCTCACCAATTTTCGCAACCTCATCTTTTTGCACTAAAATTTCTTTAATAACGCCAGAAACAGGTGTTGGAACATCACTATCCACCTTGTCGGTAGCAATTTCCACAACAGATTCATCTTCTTCTACGGTGTCTCCTACGTTTTTAAGCCAGTCCGTAACTGTAGCTTCCATTACACCTTCGCCCATGGCAGGCAACAATAATTTATATTCAGCCATCTTAAGAAATTTGATTAATTACAAATATAACAAAAGGTTAAAATAAAATAGACACTTCAGCTAATTTAATTTTGTTCTGATTAATTTATTAAATCAATATTTTAAACTTAAATTAGTAAAATATATTTACGAATTATGAATTACAAGCCCATTTTAATCCTAATTATCGCAACATTTAGCGCTTGTGCTACCACCCAAAATTCACCCCAAAAAACGCTTAAAATTGGAGAAGTTCCAGCCTGGAGCAAAGAAGCTATTTGGTATCAAATCTTCGTTGAAAGATTCAGAAACGGAGACCCTAGCAACGATCCTACACCAAAAGATATCGCTGGTGCTTATCCTGATTTTGTTCCGGACGGCTGGAAAATTACAGATTGGGGACATGATTGGTATAAGGATGATGACTACATTCAAAATATCACCGAGGAACAAAAAGCAGCTCACGATGGCTTTAAAACTTTTGGACAAAAATCTCAACTGAGAAGATATGGTGGCGACTTACAAGGTGTTTTAGATAAATTAGATTATCTCGAAGAGTTGGGCGTTACAGCTATTTACTTTAATCCATTAAATGACGCACCTTCACTACATAAATATGATGCACGATATTGGCGACATATCGATCGCAATTTTGGGCCAACACCAGAGGAGGATTTAGAAATCATGGAAAGCGAAGATCCATTAGATCCATCTACATGGAAAATGACGGGTGCAGATAAAATGTTTTTAAAGCTCATCAAAGAATTACACCAAAGAGATATTAAAATTATTTTGGACTATTCCTGGAATCACACCGGAAATACTTTTTGGGCATGGCAAGATATCCTTAAAAATCAAGAAAAATCAGTCTACAAAGATTGGTATTGGATTAAATCATTTGACGATCCCGACACTGAAAAAAATGAATTCGATTATGATGGTTGGCTTAATGTAAAAAGCTTACCCGAACTAAAGGAAACGCAGAAACAAGATCACAAAAAAGGAATTAACGCTTTCGAAGGAAATATTTCGAGTCAAGAAGCTAAGGATTTAATTTTCAATATTACTAAAAGATGGTTAGACCCAAATAATGATGGCAATACCGATGATGGTGTGGATGGTTTTCGATTAGACGTAGCCGCTGAGGTTCCACTTGGCTTTTGGCGAGAATACAGAGAAGTTGTAAAGTCAGTAAAACCCGAGGCTTATCTCATAGGAGAAGTGTGGTGGGAGGATTATCCTCATAAACTTCTTGACCCTAAACCATTTCTTGAAGGCGACGTATTCGATGCGGTAATGAACTATCGCTGGTATCGTTCGGTTCGTCAGTTTTTTAATGCATCGCCCAGTAAGTTAGAAGCTTCTAAATTTGTTCAACAATTAGAGGCTCAGCGAGAAAACTTACATCCAGAAAATAATTATGCTATGATGAATTTAGTCTCTGGGCATGATTCGCCAAGGGTTCTAACTTCTCTTTTCAATAAGAATTTATACAAATATCAAGCGAAGCCCGATGACAACAAGAATTATAAAATTCATAAGCCTGATGCAGAAACTTATCAAACTTTAAAACTATTACTAGCACAACAGTATACCTATATAGGTGCACCACATATTTGGGCAGGCGACGAAATGGGAATGTGGGGTGCAGACGATCCCAGTTGTCGCAAACCTTTGCTATGGAAAGACATTAAATTTGAAGATGAAGTTGCACATCCTCTCAATCTAGAAAGACCTAGAGATAAAGTAGTCTTTAATAATGATTTATTTGATTACTACAAGAAATTGATCCAAATCAGAAAAGACCACCCGGTGTTGTCTCATGGCGAACTTAAATTTCTAGTAGTGGATGATAAAAAAGATGTTCTTGTTTATAATCGCTATGACCAAGAAACCGAAGTTATTTCAGCATTTAATAATTCGAATCAGACACAAAAGATTAGAATTCCTGTGGCTACATCAGCTGCATATTATTATGATGCTATTTTAAATAAAAAACATGAAATTAAGGATGGATTTGTAGAAGTCAGTCTTGCGGCACGTACAGCAATGATTCTAATTCCGCAAGCCTAAATTAAAATACCTATTTTTGTCAAATGATACAAGCGCAAGATATAAACGCTCAGAAACCAAGCATCACCATACTTGATTCACTGCAACAGGCGTGGCATGATTTCTTAGCTCAGATTCCAGGAATTCTCTTAGGAATCCTGATTGTTATTATTGGTTATATACTCGCCAAAAAGTTAAGCCAAATCACCCTAAGAGGAATTTCAAAAAGATCGGAGGACCCTTTGATGTCTCGTTTTTTATCTAATTCCGTTAAGATCATCATTTTCACATTTGCTGTGATGTGGGCACTCAAAGCTGCAGGTCTAGAGACGATCACTAATTTTATCATTACCGGTTTAGGAGCCTCCGCGGTTATTTTTGGTTTTGCATTCCGAGATATTGGAGAGAATTTTTTGGCAGGCATTATTTTAGCCTTCAATCGACCCTTTGACGTCAACGACACCGTGAAAGTAGGAAGTCTTTTTGGGAAAATTAAGTCTTTAGAGTTTCGCTATACCAAAATGAAAACCTTCGATGGATGCGATGTTTATATTCCTAATAGTGATGTACTTAAAAATCCGGTGATTAATTATACCGAAGATGGCTTTTTCCGCTGGAATTTCGCGCTCACCATTTCTAGTGACGACGATACGATTGGTGCAAAGGATATTATTAATGATATTTTAGAAAAGCATCCAGATGTAGTTCATGATGACGAACACGAAAATTATGTGGCGGAAGACGAACTCATCGGGAATTCCTTAAAAATAAAAGTTTACTTCTGGGTTCATACCTACGAGTTTAAAAAAGAAGCTGTTATCGTTAAAGGTGAAATAATAAAACAAGTTAAATATGCGTTAGAAGAGGGAGGCTACTTCCAATCTTAAGAGAAGATCATTACATATAATGTATCGTCTTAGCTTCACGCAACCAATAGAATCACAAATCGTCTAAACAAAAAAGAAACTTATAAAATTAAACCATATGAAATTTAGAAATCTTACACTTCTAGCCCTTATTTTCTTCACGCTACAATCTTGTGTAGACAATGAAGCATACTTTGGAAGTGGCGGAGGCGCTAACAATCCAGAGATATACACGCGATTAGCAGACATCATCAAACACGAAAATGCACCTACAGACACCATAGCTTTTAACCCGCTAGAGGACAGTAATATATCTGGTACTTTTGGCGTTCAAATCAATATTCCTGCAAACTCTTGTGTGTTGGGAAGCAACGAATTACCAGATGAATTATTTGTTGTTTTAAGAGAATATCCTACGCTAAGCAAAATGGCTTTGAGCAATGTTCAAACCGAAAGCAATCAAGAAATGTTAGTAACAGGTGGAAACTTTTGGTGGAAAATTATTGACGCCGAAGGTCGCGATTGGGACATCGTACAACCAAGTCAAATCACGGCAACACAACCTGTAATCTTAGACATGGGCGAATATGCTGAACAGGCTGCTTACTTTACAGGAAACATCATCAGCGGCGGTAGCCAACAAGTTATCAATTGGACCCAAGTGAGAAATAACGAGAGCGGAATGGGCGCTAACAACATCTTCCAATACACTGGACTTCAACTTAATTGGGCAAACGTAGACGCTCTATACCAATATCCAGGAGAAAGAACTCAATTTTCTGCCGTTATAAATCCAAACGATGACATCCAAACCAACCAAGATATGATGATCCTGATTGTAGATGATTTCCCGAGCGTAATTAACATTTACACTAAGCAAAGCGACAGTTTCGTTACACATGCCAATGCAATACCAGTAGGACTTACAGGTACTTTGGTAGCCGTGGCTTTAGACAATAACGACCAACTTCTTATCGGTTCAACGGACATTACAGTTGCAGGCGACGACGAGTTCACCGTAGATGTTACGCCTGGCTCAATGTCTCAGTTAACTAGCTTAATTAACCAAGCTACCAATTAATTGACGCAACCATATTTTCAACTTCACGTCTAACTTATGAAGTTGTCATAATATTATATTTTTGATAGAAACGCTGTGAGAGATTCGCAGCGTTTTTTTATGGTTTAATTTCCTGATTTACTTTTGGGCGACTTTTGCTTTTTTTTTTGCTTTATTCTAACTCCACAATGAATTTAGCGAATTCGATTTCTCTAGCTCACCACAAGCAATTCATCATCAAAAAAGCAAAAACAGGCTTTCGTTGCAATCTATACCCGTGGACAAGACAAAGCAACTCATACAAGGAGTTCACTCCGTTCTACTCTTGTATTTCGTGCTTTGTTGCTTACCCACAAGCCTAGGATTTCCACGTCAATCCTTGTCGCAGCTCCGTTTGCACACCTCAGCATTTGACATTAATTTTATCCTTTCAAATCAACTCATGAAATATTCATTTAAAGACGACTACAGCGAAGGCTGTCATCCACATATTCTCAAAAAACTCATCGAAACCAATTTCGAGCAAACTGCTAACGCCAATTATGGTCAAGATGTCTTCTCTAATAGAGCAAAAGCATTAATTCACAAGAAGCTTAAACTTCCAGCTGCAGTAATTCATTTCGTATCGGGTGGAACACAAGCCAACCTTGTGGTGATTTCTAGCTTATTAAAACCTTATGAAGCGGTAATTTCCGCCGAATCTGGACATATAGAAGTTCACGAAACTGGCGCTATAGAAGCTACAGGACATAAAGTATTAACTATTCCCACAGAAGATGGAAAATTAAGCCCAAGCTTAATCCAACCAACTTTAGATGCACATAAAGATGAACATCAGGTCTTGCCAAGAATGGTCTACATTTCCAATGCAACAGAATTAGGTACAATATATTCTCATCAAGAATTAAGAGAACTTTCTAATTTTTGCAAAGAAAAAGACTTGCTTCTATTTATGGATGGAGCAAGATTAGGGACAGCGCTAACCTCCTCTTCTAACGATTTAAACCTTGAATTAATTGCAAAATACTTGGACATATTCTATATCGGAGGAACCAAAAATGGAGCTTTATTAGGCGAGGCCATTGTAACTTGCAATAAAGAACTTCAAAATAACTTTCGGTTTGCTTTAAAACAAAAAGGTGCTTTATTGGCTAAAGGTAGATTGTTGGGCATTCAGTTTTTAGAATTATTCACCGATGATTTGTTTTTTAATTTGGGCAAATACGCCAACCACCAAGCATTAGTATTGTCTAAAGCAATTGAAGACAAAGGCTTTGAATTTTTAGCTCCCACCGAGTCCAATCAAGTTTTTCCAATTCTACCGAAAACATTGATTCAAAAATTACAAAAAAAATACGAATTTCATATTTGGCAAACTTACGACGAAACACATAATGTAATTCGCCTGGTTACCTCCTGGGCAACACCTTTAGATAAGGTACAAGAATTCATTGAGGACTTAGAGGATTAACCTATCAGATAATATTCTCTTCATTTCATCGATTGAATGGCTTGTATTTAAACTAAAAGTCAGTCAACCTACAACTTCTATTCATTGTTTTTAAAATTAAATTGTACATTTAATTTTTCTAAATAAAATCAACTTTATGGCGACTAGTACAGTTTCAGCGAACCCAAGCAATAACTCAACCATTTGGGGGCAGTTCTTTCCATTAGTATCCGTATTCTTTTTCTGGGGATTCGTTGCAGCAAGTAATGATATTTTAATCCCAGTTTTCAGAAAGGAGTTCGACCTTAGCAACACGCAAGGACAATTGGTGGCATTTGCTTTCTATATTGCCTACACCGTTGGTTCACTCGGCTATATGGGATTATCTAAATTGCGAGGTAGAGATGTCATCAATTCATTAGGCTATAAAAACGCTCTAATCATTGGATTAGTCGTCTCTGCTTTAGGAACATTGTTATTTATTCCAGCGGCCAACAATCGCTCTTTTGAATTGATGTTATCAGGTTTATTTATAGTTGGCTTAGGTTTCTCATTACAACAAACTGTTGCTAATCCATTAGCCATCTTAATGGGACCTAGAAAAACAGGTTCTCAACGACTCACCTTAGCGGGAGGAATTAATAATTTCGGCACAACCATTGGTCCGCTTATCGTGAGTTTTGCCATTTTCGGAAGTGTTTTGTCTGATAATACAGAAGCAAGCATTGAAAGTGTAAAAATCCCTTATTTATTTTTAGGAGCTGCATTCTTATTGGTTGCCATCATACTAAAATTCACCAAATTACCTGACCAAGACACCACCGAAGAAATTGAAGAAGATAATGAAACCAAGGATGGAAAGCTTAGATCATCAGCACTCAACTATCCACAGTTGGTATTAGGAATGATTGCCATTTTCGTATATGTTGGTGTTGAGGTTTCAACGGCGAGTAACTTGCCTGAATATATGGAAAAAGTGCTTGGTTTCGAAACCAAAGATATTGCGCCTTATATATCCTTGTATTGGGCGAGTTTAATGATTGGGCGTTGGTCTGGAGCGATTGAGGCCTTTAATCCAAAGAAAAACATACTTCAATTCTTAAAATTCCTTGCGCCATATCTAGCTTTTGGAGTTTTCTTAGCTATAAATGCTATCATGAATCATGATTTATCACCTTTCTATTTATACGCTGCTTTAATCGTTGTACTCATCTTAGCAGATATGGCCAGTAAAGGAAATCCAATACGAATGCTACTTATTTTCTCGTTGATGGGGATTCTATCCTTACTAATAGGAATCTTTAGCGAAGGCATGGTGAGTGTGTATGCATTTACAAGCGTAGGTTTATTCTGTAGTACATTATGGCCATGTATTTTCACCATTGCTATTGCAGGTTTGGGTAAACATACCAACACAGGAAGTAGCTTATTGATTATGATGATTATGGGTGGTGCCTTTATTCCACTTACACAAGGTTTTGTGGCCGATTACATCAATATTAATTATAGTTATTTTGTGGGAGTTGCTTGTTTTGCTTACTTGGCATTCTATGCAGTTCGTGGTGGGCAGATCCTTAAAAAACAAGGGATTGATTATGATGAACTAAGCTAATCGGTTCTCTGTTCTCGGTTCACCGTTTGGAGTTCTCAGTTCGCAGTTTGGAATTCACGGTATTTCCATTCAAGTAGTTGGTGCCGCACCTACGACGCTTAGATTGAGATATTTAATTATTTTCTATTTATGGGTCTGTAATCTGTAGCTTCAGACCCAGATTTAATCTAAATAAATATCTTCATTCTTCTCTTTATTCTTTCTACCTTCTTCTTTCCTCTTTCCTCTTTTCTCTTTTCTATCTATACTTTCTTCTTTCTACTTTCTACCTTCTACTTTCTTTAACAAACTGTCAATGACTATTTACCAATCACTAAGTAGTAAATTTCCATAAAAGTCCTTACCTTTGCCAACCTAAATTACAATAGATGAATTTTACACAATCTCAGATAGATGATTTGAATGCCGTGCTTACGGTTACTGTTGAAAAAGCAGATTATGCAGATAAAGTTGCTGCTGACTTAAAGAATTACCGCAAAAACGCTAACGTTCCTGGATTCAGAAAAGGACAGGTGCCAATGAGCATGATTAAAAAGCAATATGAAATGCCTTTAATTTATGAAGAGGTAAATAAACTATTGCAATCAGGAGTAGAGAATTATTTGAGAGAAAATAAAATCGACATTTTGGGTCAGCCACTTCCAAAAGCTGATGAAAACTTTAGCTGGGAAGCAGAAGAATTAAACTTTAGCTTCGACTTAGGTTTAGCTCCAGACTTTGAGGTTGATTTAGAAAAAGTTGAAATTCCTTACCACAAAATCGAAGTTAGCGAAGAAGACGTAGATAAATACGCTGATAATTTTGCTTTAAGATATGGTAAAATGTCTGCTGCTGACGAAGTGAAAGAAGGGGCTGTCTTAAAAGGTGTTTTCCACGAAGTTGGTGAAGACGGAAAAGTAGCAGAAGGTGGAGAACACTACCACTCTACTTTACGTTTTGATGACCTAAAAGCTAAAGATGCTTTTGAAGGTAAGAAAGTAGAAGATAAAATTACAGTTGCTTCTAAAGATTTATACGAAGATGAGAATTTATTAGCTGAAACACTTGGTTTAGAAGATGCAGGTGATTTCGATAAGACTTTACAGTTCAAAATCAATGAAATTGTAAATCAAGAAAAAGCAGCGATTGACCAAGAGCTTTTTGATAAAGTTTATGGTGAAGGTGAAGTTGATTCTGAAGAAGCTTTCCGTGCGAAAGTGAAAGAAGAGGCTGAGAAAATGTACGAAGGCGAAGCGGATAGAGTGATGTTAAGTGCAGTTTTAATGGACTTAGTAGAAAACTCTAGCTTTGACTTACCAGATGAGTTCTTGAAAAAATGGTTAAAATTCAACTCAGAAGAACCTAAAACCGACGAAGAAGTAGAGAAAATCTACAAAGATGCCAAAAAAGGTATGCGTTACCAATTGATCGAAGGAAAGATTGCTGATAAGTTTGAAATCGAGGTTAAACAAGATGATATCTTAGACCAAGCGGTTAAAATGATCAAGCAACAAATGCAGATGTATGGTATCAGCAACCCAGAAATGGATGACAACCAATTGAAGCAAATCGCCATGAGCAGCTTACAAAACGAAAACGAGTACAAGCGTTTAGCGGATCAAGTTTTTGCAGAAAAAATGTTGGCGGTTGTTAAAGATAAAGTGAAACTAGTTGAGAAAACTCTTAGTTTTGATGAGTTTGTAGAAGAAGTTAAGAAACAAAACGAAAAAGCAGAAGCATAATGGATTACGGAAAAGAGTTCGAAAAGTTTGCGATTAAAGACCAAAATATTGGAGGCCAAACTTTACACGATTTCATAAAGAACGTTACACCCTATATTATAGAGGAACGTAAGATGAATGTGGCTCAAATGGATGTATTCTCTCGTCTAATGATGGATAGAATTATCTTTTTGGGAACAGGAGTCGACGATCAAGTTGCTAATATTATTACAGCTCAGTTACTTTTCTTGGAGTCTGTAGACGCTAGCAAAGATATTCAGATATATATCAACTCTCCGGGAGGAAGTGTATATGCTGGATTGGGAATCTACGACACGATGCAAATCGTTAAGCCAGATGTAGCAACTATCTGTACCGGTATGGCAGCTTCTATGGGTGCTGTATTATTAGTAGCAGGTGAGAAAGGTAAACGTTCGGCACTTAAGCATTCGCGTGTAATGATTCACCAACCATCGGGTGGCGCTAGAGGTGTTGCATCTGATATGGAAATCAACTTACGCGAGATGTTGAAATTAAAAGACGAATTATATAAGATTATTGCAGAGCATTCTGGAAAGCCATATGAATGGGTAGAGACAAGCTCTGACCGTGATTATTGGATGACTTCGTCTGAAGCCAAAGAAAACGGAATGATCGATGAGGTTTTATTGAACTCTAAAGACAGAGCTTAATAGATTTCAAATAACAAACCAACAGCCTTTTGTTTGTGATTCACTTTCAAAAGGCTGTTTTTTTGTGCTTAAAAACCCAAATAAGACTTAAGACAAAAGCTTGGTACGTGCATTGCACTTAAACTTCCTATAAAAATTTGTAATTTTGCATTCTTATTTCTTCATAGAACTGAAGAGTGAAAAATTTGACTACGCTTATAAAATTGAAATAATAAATGGCTAAAGAGAAAAAAACATGTTCTTTTTGTGGAAGAACAGAAGAGGAATCTGCATTATTAATTGCTGGACTACACGGACATATTTGTAATACCTGTGTGAGTCAGGCATATGATATCGTAGTACAAGAAGGGGCATTTTCTGATAAAAAACCAAAAAATCTAGAATTAGATCTTAAAAACCCTAAGGAGATCAAATCTTTCTTGGATGAATATGTGATTGGACAGGAATCCGCTAAGAAAGTTCTTTCGGTTGCGGTATACAATCATTACAAAAGAATCCTACAATCTATTAGCGACGACGAAGTTGAAATCGAAAAGTCGAATGTATTGATGGTGGGAGAAACTGGTACTGGTAAGACCTTGCTTGCAAAAACCATTGCTAAAAAACTTAATGTTCCCTTTACGATTGTAGATGCAACGGTATTAACCGAGGCAGGTTATGTAGGGGAAGATGTAGAAAGTATCTTGAGTAGGCTATTGCAAGCTGCAGATTATGATGTAGCCAAGGCTGAGCGTGGTATTGTATTTATTGACGAGATCGACAAAGTAGCACGTAAAGGAGACAATCCATCGATTACTAGAGATGTTTCTGGTGAAGGTGTGCAACAAGCTTTATTAAAAATCCTAGAAGGTTCGGTGGTGAACGTCCCACCACAAGGAGGCAGAAAACATCCGGATCAAAAATACATTCAAGTAGATACTAAGAATATTTTATTTATTGCCGGTGGAGCATTTGCTGGCATTGAAAAAGATATCGCTAAGAGATTAAATACCAATGCGATTGGATTTAAAGGCGAAATGGCCCAAAAGTTTGACGACAAAGGTATGTTGCAGTATATCAACGCACAAGATTTAAGAAGTTTTGGTCTTATTCCAGAGTTATTAGGTAGATTACCATTAGTTTCTCACCTAGATCCATTAGACGCAACGACTTTGAGAAGTATTTTAACCGAACCAAAGAATGCTATCATCAAGCAATTCAAGAAACTTTTTGCTTTAGACAATGTAGATTTAGAGATTACCGACGAAGCATTAGATTATTTTGTGGAAAAAACAATGGAATTATCTTTAGGAGCAAGAGGATTGAGAGCATTAACCGAAAAAGTGTTCACAGAACTGATGTATGACATTGACGAAATAGATACAGAGTTCACACTAGATAGACCAAAAGTTGAAGAAATCCTTAATCAAAAGTATCTTTTAGAAATAAGAAAAGCATCATAATCATCAAATAGTTAAGTTATTGATTTTTAACATCAAGTATAGGGAATATCAAACTATTCCCTATTTTTGTAGCATAAAGTTTAGTGTAAAAAACAACGTTAAGTTTAACTTAAAACTAATTGGTATGAAAAAAAATTTATTAATCGCCGCTTTGGTGATACCACTTTTATCGGTATCAGCTCAGTGGTGGCAAACTGGAGGCACGGTGGTAGTGAAGCCGAATACCCTCCATTATATCACGGGCGACTACGTCGTAAGTGATGGAAACAGCTTAAACGAAGGAAACGTAAATGTTCGTTCGTCTTTTGAAGTTGAAACAAATGGTGAGTTCAGAAATGTCTTTACCAACTCTTTAGAGTATGGCCAGCTTATTATTAAGAACGATCAACCTGTTTTAGGAAAAATTGTTTCTGAATACATGTTAAGTGATAATTTTGCATATTTTCAGATTGCATTTCCATTTGTCGAATATACAGGACAGGATGCAGCAAATAATGGGGGCTTAAGTCTGGCGAATTGGAGAAATCATGCAAGCCCTGAGCCAGGAGCAGCTTTTGATAATAATCGTTACCGTAACCCTGTATTTCATCAAGACAATGATAATTTGTATGCAAGAGATGTTCATTTTGATGATACTTTAGTACCTAACCAAGCTTATTCCATCAATGCTGTAAACACAAATATTGGGCAGCTTGATGTTAATGCGGTTTATGATTTTATTGGCACTCCAAATAATACATCTGTAAGTGAAATGATTACAGCCAATGGTATTAGTTACGCTAATAGTAGATCAAGAAACATTGTAGGAGAACAATATTGGACAGTGGCTTTTGATCCTGAAGTGGATGAACCAGTGAGTTGGAGAACAGCCAATGTCCCCAACACAGATGGTTATGGTCACCATGTGTATTATTTTGGAAATCCATATACTTCGGCTGTTAATTTATTAGGTAATTTACCATCTAATGTTACTACCATTTTCCGAGAAATGAATACTTCATATGATATTAATGTAGAAGCTCATGTCAATGGATATCTAATACATACAGTAGATGGTACTGGTGATCAAAATCTCGGAGTTTATACTTTAAGACCTCATCATGTGATTGGCTTGAAGGCAGATGGTCCTATTTTAGGACATAATTTATTTACAGAAGCAGTGAAAACTTTTGATGGAGCAGCAAGTGGAGCAGCTTCTCCTGATTTGGGTCAAACTTCTAGAATGATGAACACGCCATTTTATCAAATTGGAATGTTCTTATACGATGAAAATGATGACAAAACTGGTAATAGATTTTATGTGGTAGCATCAGATGCTTATCAACCAGCCAAAACAGGTGAAGGCATTGAAACTTTCAACAACTGGATGACGAATTCAGACTCAGGTTTCTATAGCTTACAAGAAAATGCAGATGGAAGTATTGCTTCTGAGTTTGCTCATGCAAAGGCATTCATCAATGGTGTGAATGCAACTGATTACGTTGCTTTACCCATTCAATTGGCACTTCAAGCACCTCAAGGTGGAACTTTCACTTTGAAAGCAGAACATACAACAGCCTTACTGGAATCAGGAAATAAATTCTATTTTGAAGATACCGAAACTGAAGAAATATTTGAAATCAATGAAGATTTCGCTTATACTTTCAGTGTAACACAATCTGATTCTAATAGGTTTAGAATGTATTGGAATGGTATTCCAGAACAATTGTCAGTGAAGGATATGAATTTAATCGCAGAATCTGTTGTTTATAAAGATGCTGATTTATTTAAAGTGAGATTCGCAGAGGATTGGAACAGAGCGGATGTTTATGTTTACAATTTGATGGGGCAATTGGTTCATTCTGCTAAGCAAGTGAATACTTCTTCTGATTATGTACTTCCTTTGCGAGGTCAAGCAGCTGCTTATATCATCAAGGCTGTTGGCGACAATGGAAATGTTATGACCCAAAAAATAATCTCTAAATAATTCAACCTTTATATCGATTTACTATGAATAAATTAATTTTATCAACCCTTTTGGTGGTGTCACCTCTCATTGCTTTTGCTCAAAACCAGCGAACAAGACCGACGCGAGAAAGCGAAGGGCAGTTTGATAACCAGTCAGGATTTCCTGGTGGACCAGAGGAAAATGCACTTAACCCTGGTGGCCCTGGTGTCCCTATTGACAATTACCAATTCTTATTGTTAGGAATTGCAGTATTATTGATTGCTTACTTTGTATACAGAAGTAGACAAGCACAACAAGCTTAATCTATTTTAAGTAGATAAATACAAGCCCTGTCCTATTGGATGGGGCTTTTTTGTTTTATCTTTGGTTCAGAATTTGCTAATTAAGACAAAAATTAATTCATGAAGAAACTTATCGCTGTTTCCTTTTTAGCTGTGACAAGTGCGCTTAACGCTCAATTTGACCTCAACGCTAAAATAAAAGGCTATGAAAACAAACCTGTATTGGTTAAAATTTATGAGAATGGTTCGGAGCGTTTGGTAAAACGTGTTGAAACAGACAAACAAGGTAATTTTAAATTAAATTTCCCAACGGCTTATATCGGTAAAATCACCTTTGAACTTAGTCAAGGTGGATTTGAGGTGATTAGTGCCAATGAGAATATTTCACTTACAACAGATGTAAATGATTCTTTGCACAAAGTTCATTTTGAGGGTGGTATTAACCAACAAATTCAAGATGTGTTTGAGTTGGATAATAAGAAATCTTTGAGAGATTTTACACTGGCGGAGCTGGTGAAGCTTTACCAACCACAAGATGCTTTCTACCAAGCCTTGCAGACAGAAATCAGACGTATTGATAACTTAGAAGCAAAACCTATCGACAATGAGGCGATTCAATATTATATTGATGCTAAAAATGAGTTAGGTGAATATAATGCGAATAAATACAATGCTGCACAAATTCTAGATAAAGCAAAGAAACACTTGGTCATGGATAACATGAACCTAGAGAACTTTGGTTTGTTACAAGATTTCTTAAGCACCTATATCTCCTACTCTATTGGCGATGCTAGAAGCAAGCAAGATGCTGCTAAGAACATTGAGTATGCTTTGGATGATTTATTAGAATTGGTGCAAACTGATACTTCGAGAGGTCAGGCGATTTTAACCAATATTATCCCCATGTTAGAAGGCAATGGATTTAATGAAATGTCTCAAAAATACTTAAGCCAAGCAGAATCATTGACTTGCGAAATCACGCCCGACTTACAAGCCATTATTGATGGTAAAGGCAATATTGAAATTGGAAAAGTAGCTCCTAATATAGTGTTTGATAAGAAAATCAAGAAAGCTAAATCTTTATATGATGTTAAGGCAGATCAGAAACTAGTTGTTTTCTGGGCTTCTTGGTGTCCACATTGTATTAATGAACTTCCACATTTGAAAGAGTTTTATAAAGACTTCCAAAAGAAAGGTGGAGAAATTGTTGCGATAGCATTGGATATGGACAGAGTACCATATGAGCGTGCGCTAGAAGGTACTGAATGGATAAACTATTCAGATTTAATGAAGTGGCAGAGTCCATACGTTAAGTCTTATGGTATTACCGGAACGCCAACCATGATTTTATTAGATAAAGATAATAAGGTTGTAAAAATCGGAAGTAGAGTTTCTGAGTTTTTATAAACAATTAAAACTTAATATAAAGCCCTCTGGATTTAAAGATCTAGAGGGTTTTTCTTTTTTATGCGGATGATGAAGAAAAAAGCTCAAAAGCTTTTCCAAAAAAGCTCAAGAGCTTTTTCTAAAAAGCACAAGAGCTTTTTCCAAAAAGTACAAGAGCGTTTTTCATAAACACTTGATGATGGAGCTAGAAGATGCGGATAAATTGCTTAGATCATATAGATAAACCTATTAAGGACCAAGTCAAATTACATTGACAGGCCTTACACTTAAGTATTAATAAAGAATAAAAAACTCAGCTATTAGATAAATGATTGTTCTTTTTCGTAGTTAAGCTTCAGCACAATAAAGATCATGAACATAAAGCCCCATAGCGAACTACCTCCATAGCTTAGGAAAGGTAATGGAATTCCTACTGTCGGGAAGACACCAATCACCATTCCTATGTTGATTAAGAAATGTAAGAATAAAATAGATGCTGCTGTATAAGTGAAATATCGAGCAAACACCTTACGTTGTTGCTCTGCGATATAAAATAAACGCATAATAAGCGCAGCGTATAAAATAACCAAAAGCGTACTTCCTACGAATCCCCACTCTTCTCCTACCGTACAGAAAATATAATCTGTCCATTGTTCAGGCACAAATCTTCCATCGGTCACAGTTCCTTTATCCCAACCGGTTCCCCAGAATCTTCCCGATCCAATTGCTGTTTTAGAATACAATAAGTTATAACCCGAAGTATCTCTATATTTTGCTTCCCCTTCGAACAATACCATGATACGTTCTCTCTGGTGCTTAGGTAATTTTTCTAATAAAGAATTAGCATTATAACTCACTGCTAACACAATCGACATAAGAATCACTACAATACTTGCACTGGATAATAATTCCCTAGAATTACTGGCTTTAAGTTTAGAGAAATTCCTGAATGAACTGTAGTTCTCTAAATTAGACAAATAAATCACTCCAGCCGTTAGAAATGAAATCAGTGCCATGGCCGCCGAAGTAATACTAATAAAGATTTCATCCTTTAAACTAAATACTTCGTTGATGCTAAATGAAAAACCAGAAGGTTTCGCTAATACCATAATGGCAAAGAAGAATATTCCCAAGCCAATGTATAATCCCATCGTGGAATACATGTTTTGCATAGAGAAATTCCGTTGACCAAATAAGAATAGAATTAGAGTAATAACCAACCACAAGATCATTCCAAAACCAAGAATAAATAAGGGTGCATCCCAAAGCACACTTAACAAGAACACGACAGCTAATACAATCGGAATTACAATAATAATTGGGTTCATTCCTTCGCGGTACATCGCCATTAAAAATGCCCCAAACACGAACAGAGATCCAACATCGGGCTGAAGTAAAATCAAGACCGAAGGAATAGCAATAAGCCCAAGACAGGTGAGCAATACCGGTGGACGATTCAAGTCATTCCCTGGAATGTTGAGCACGTGAGCAATCATTAAACCTGTGGCTATTTTCATTAACTCAACAGGCTGAATCCCTACGCCACCAATGGAATACCAAGCTTTTGCCCCATTAATTTCTCGACCAAAAAATAAAACCCCAATCAACGCGGCGACCCCAACGATATAAAACACAAAAGCATATAAATCGAAGAAATTTCGGCTAATGGAAGTTATTACCGCAAAAACAGCAATCATTCCAAAACCTAAACCAATCCTAACTACCTGCTTTACGCCATATTCGGGATCAACACTATAAATATTGAACACGCCAAAAACCATGATAATCATTACCATGATGACTATAGGCCAATCAATCCCTTTTTTATAGCGCGAAGTTGTGTACATATATGGTATCTCCCGTTAAACTATCAACTGTATATTGTGTTGGCTTGGTGTACCAGCCTCTTTTCTTTAATCTTGTAATCTCTTGTTTGCGATATTCAGAACGCAAATCACCCTTGATCATGCGATCTAAAACATGTTTTCGCTCAATGGTATCTAATAAATATTGTTCCGCAATCAGCGAAGCCATCGGTGCAGCCCACCTCGATCCCCAATAACCATTTTCAATCGTTACGGCAATAGCAATCTGTGGATCTTCTACTGGAGCAAATAGTACAAATATTGAGTGATCTTGACCATGTGGATTTTGTGCTGTTCCGGTCTTTCCTGCTTGCGTAAAGGATTTAGTTAGAATTCCACGTCCGGTTCCGTTGGTAATTACATCCTTCATTCCCTGAATCATAATCGGGAAATGCTTTCTATCAACCAAGGTTGTATGTTTGGTTGTGTAAGTGGAATCCTTGATTGAATTCCCATCGATTTCTTTCACCACATGTGGTGTATAGAACCAACCTTGATTAGCAATGGCTGCCGTATAATTCGCCATTTGCAAAGGTGTGGTTAAAATCTCTCCCTGACCAATTCCCACAGAAACCACTGAAAAGGGATTCCATTTACCTTTTCCTAAATAATAGTTATAGTATTCAGCGTCTGGTATATTTCCTTTACTTCCTACCGGCAAATCAGTTCCTAAATATTGTCCTAATCCAAAGCTTTTCATAATCGCACTCCACTCATTGATGCTTTTCTCAATATTCATGGAGTCCTTTCTCAACATGGCTAACCAAGCTTTAGAGAAATAGGTATTACAAGATCTTTCGATAGCAGATTTAATCTTATGCGATGGTCTTCCACAGTGACAAGCCATTCGAGCTCTTCCGTATCTAAACCCATGCTGACAAGTATATACCGTAGTAGAATCAGTAACACCCATTTGGAAGGCAGTTAGTCCGGTTAAAACCTTATAAGGCGATCCGGGAGGATACTCAGCCTGCAAAGCCCTATCATACATAATTCTAGAAACAGAATCCTTGGTCATACGATAGATTTCGCCGGGAACATTAAAACGATTGGGATCTATAACTGGACTCGAAGCTAAAACTAAAATTTCTCCAGTTTTAGGTTCAATAGCCACAATTCCTCCACGTTTGTTGACTAACATATCCTCCGCTAGTCGTTGAACTTTATAATCAAGACTTAAGGTTAATGTTTTGCCATTCTTAACCGGAATATCGTTAGCACCATTTTTATATGCACCAATGGTACGCTGACGAATATCTTTTTTAAGATAATTAAAACCTTTTTCACCACGAAGTTGATGTTCATAAGACTTCTCCACACCTGCCATACCCGCCAAATCTCCTGGCATATAATACACAGAGTCGGTAGCGATATAAGCGTTGTTTACCTCTTGAATATAACCCAAAACATTACCCGCAGAATTAACACGATATTCACGTTTTGGACGTTTTACAATATCCACAGCGGGATAATTGTACATCTGTTCTTGAAACCTTGTAAAATCATCGCGGTTGATACCTTGCAAAAAAGGGAAAGTTCCAACTTTAGAATATCCCTTCATGCTTTTGATTTCTTCCATTTTTTCATTGAAATCTTTCACTGTGATTCCAAGAATTTGGGTAAACCTAAGCGTATCAAAACCTTGTTCTAAAAGTACAGGGGTAATTTGAATTTCGTAATCGTAGCTATTGGTTACCAACAATCTACCATCTCTATCTAGAATATCTCCTCTTTTGGGATAAACAACCTCTTTTTTAATGGAAGTATTAAATGCATTCAAAATATATTTATCGGTCATTAGTTGTAAATAAGCCAAACGACCAATAAAGATAAGCGCCACAACGCCCACTATCCAATAAAAAATATAGGACTTGTTCATGATTTAATATTCGCTTCTTTCCACTATGGGAAAAAACATTAAAAAGGCAGTCACCATGATAAGGGTTAAACCCGAACCAATGAGTGATTTTTTTGCAATAGCGCCAATCATTTCTAGTTTGAAACTCTCGGTAAAATCTACCAAGAAATGGTGCATAAAAATGAGTACCACCAAGTAAATGACCCATTGAACAAAACTAAAATTCCCTAGTTTTATCTCCTCTGATTCATAGGCTTTTCCTGCCTGAATGACTTGAGCTACATAGTATCTAATATAGGCAACAAAAACAGAAGCAAACGCGTTTACACCACCTGTATGTTCCAGCAAATCAACGCTTAACCCTAAGATAAATGCTAAGAATAAGAAGATATATCTATTTTTGTCCAAGGGATATAAAAGGATAAAAATCACATAAAAAAATGGATTTGAATATCCCCAGAAGTTGATATTATTGAAAAGTGCCACCTGAATTACCACCAAGAGCACAATCCACAGAACATATTTAAGATTATTCAGTAATAACATGCTCCCTTGATTTTGCTTTTTCGATATCTAATTTATCTAAATTCTCCACTACATATACATTTCTCACTTTCGATAAATCGTCGAAGGTTTCTACAATGATTTCATAATCACCTGTATCGTCATTAGGTTCTAATGTCTTAACACGTCCAATCAATTCCCCTTCTGGGTAAATAGCAGAAGCTCCTGCAGTCATAACGGTATCTCCTACTTTAACATTGAGATATTTTGGAATTTCGGTCAGGGATAATTCTCTATGGTCTAAGCCTGGCCAAACAATAATTCCGAAGCGATCACTTCCTTTAATCCTCGCTTTAATATTGGTTCTAGAATGCAGAACCGAAAGCACAGAAGAGTAATTATCAGAAGAATTCAGCACCGCTCCTACGACTCCGTGCGGAGATAAGACGGCCATATTTTCTGATACTCCATCTTTTTTACCTTTATTAATTAAGAAATAATTATCCTTACGTCTAAGATTATAATCTACAATCTCTGCTGTAAGGTAGGCGTATTTTTGATGGTAAGCTGAATCTATTTTAGTTCGCAAGCTATCATCTTGAACAGCAAACAATGGATGTTTCGCCAATTTTTGCTTAAGCTCAGCATTTTCTTCTATCAAATTTCTATTTTCCTCTGGAAGGTTGATGAAATTAATAATGTTCGAAGCCTTGGTCGATATATAAGCGTTCACTGCCATGGTCTTAACACCAATAGCATTTTTATGGAAATCACTTTTGGTCGCCATAAAATAGACCGCCACAATTTCTAGCAATATAAAAAATACAAAAAGCCCAATTTTTGAAATTAGGTTCGTTAGAAATTGCATGTATTACTATCTCATTAAGAAATTAAACTTTTCTATGTTTTTCAAGGCAATACCTGTACCTCTTACCACTGCACGCAATGGATCATCTGCCAAGAACACAGGTAATCCTGTTTTCTTAGACACACGTTGGTCTAGACCACGTAGCATAGAACCACCTCCGGCAAGGTAAACACCTGTATTATAAATATCGGCCGCCAACTCTGGAGGAGTTTGAGATAATGTTTCCATTACCGCATCTTCTATTCTAGAGATCGATTTATCTAAAGCACGAGAAACCTCTTTGTAATTAACAATAATTTCTTTTGGCTTACCTGTAATCAAATCTCTACCTTGAACCGCTAAATCCTCTGGTGGATGCTCTAATTCCTCGATAGCAGAACCGATTTCGATTTTAATTCTTTCGGCAGTTCTTTCACCAATATATAAGTTATGATGCGTACGTAAATGATAAGCGATATCATTCGTAAACACATCACCCGCAATTTTAACTGATTTATCACACACGATACCACCCAAAGCAATAACAGCGATTTCGGTAGTACCACCCCCTATATCGATGATCATATTACCTTTTGGTTGTTGGATATCGATACCAACCCCAATAGCTGCCGCCATAGGTTCGTATATTAAGCGAATATCCTTTGCGTTAATATGTGCAGCAGAATCTTTCACCGCACGTTTCTCAACCTCTGTAATTCCCGAAGGAATACAAATCACCATTCTTAAAGCTGGAGCAAACATTCCACCTTTTAGGCCAGGAACTAAGGAAATAAATTTGCGAATCATCTTTTCAGAAGCTTCGAAATCAGCAATTACACCATCTTTCAACGGACGAATTGTTTTAATATCATCATGCGTTTTACCCTGCATGCTTTTAGCTTCCTTTCCGACTGCAATCAGCTTTCCAGTTTGCCTATTAATAGCCACAATCGATGGTTCATCGATTACAACCTTGTTGTTATGTATAATTAGGGTGTTCGCTGTCCCTAAGTCAATCGCAATATCTTTGGTGAAGAAATTAAATAATCCCATTAAATCTTTATAGCGTGTTTTATTAATAAATCAGAAGGCACAAAAATACGAGTTATATCACGTATTGCCATATTTAAAGCTCTAACTTTAACATGATTTATCAAGAAAATAACAAAAGTTATTAACTATCATGATTTACTGAACGATCTGAAGTCTTTTTTGGTATAAACAAATAGCCAAACTACCGTATCTTAACAAATTTTTAAACCAATCTGTGGTAGTTTTAGACATTAATACTAGGATTAAAAATTCTAGAATAAGTTAATAAGCTTATTAATTAACTCTGGCATCATTCCTAGCGTAACTGCAATTCCGGCAACGCTTCCTCCCAAGTGAGCCGCATGCCCAACATTATCGTGGCGTGATTTCATTCCAAACATGGAATATCCTAGGTAGGCTAATGCAAACGCCCAAGCTGGAAAGTCAAAAAATGGGAAAAAGATAAGACGCAAAGGCATATCAGGATAAATCATAATCGCTGAAAAAACCACTCCCGAAACACCTCCCGAAGCACCTACAGCCGTGTACCACTTTTCTTTTCCATGAAACAAGATGGTAAATAAGCTTCCAACTAGAATAGAAATTAAATAAATGAGCACAAAACTCAATGATGAGAACATAGATAAGACAACGGGTGCAAAAATATAAAACGCAAACATGTTGAATATCAAGTGCATGGTATCTGCATGCAAAAATGCAGAGGTAATCATTCGGTCGTATTGTTTGCCATCTAAAATGGCATCCATCTGGAATTTTAATCTATCGAATAATTCACGATTTTGCCATCCTTGCCAACTCACTAAGACTGTTAATCCGATGATTACCAGCATTGTTATATTCATTCCACCCATTCAGTTATTTTTATCCTTTTTTAATGTTTAAGAACTCGATTGAATTCTAGTTTTAATTATTCCTCTTCATCATCTCCAAAAAGAGAGGGTTGTTTTGCTTCTCGCTCAAAAAACTCATGATCATAGTCGTCGAAATCTGGCTGTTCTTCTTCATAAGGCAAAGACTCTAAAATATTGATTTCCTTCACCGGATAAGTTGTCAATTGATTCCCCATTGCACCAATTCCTTTCACCGAAATAAACTGCTCTAGCTCAATGGTCTCTGGATCGCGTTGTTGTCCTTTAACTTTCTTAAAAATAATTTCTACCACAGGAAGATAATCTGTAGAAACCATTTCTATAAACGAACTAGAATCTTCTAAATCATAGAAAACCTGAGCGCTTGCCACATCTTCTAATGTGAATCGCTTGACATAATATCGATCTCTTTCAGCATGATAATAAATACAAGAAACTGGCTTTTTGGGTTGCCATTTCTCAATCACCAAATATTCATCATCGAAGCGTATACTCAAATCCGGAGCATGTAATTCGGCCTCACCCTTGGTGTTGATCGTTAAAATCTTATCACCTCCTTTGAAAGTTCCTAATAACTCTCCACGTTCTTCTGCGTTCAGTCTACGAATAGTGCTGTCAAACCAAATCTTGCGCGGAGCTAGTGTAGAAACACCTTCCTCCTTCATTTCGATTTTCTTCACATGGTTCTTGGTCACTAAATTACCTTTCGCTGATCGTCCTTTTACATCCAATTCGGCGAAATCAATATCAAATCTTAATTTCTTAATTCTTGAATTTGCCTTTAATAAAACTTGAACCACCTCTGCTTCACCATTTGGATTGGCAGAAAAATAGAAAATCTCGGAATTCTTTGCATCCTTGGTTACGCTATATTCCTTATCTCGAATTACACTGGTTACATTAAATCTCTTTTGATAATACGGACCTGTTTTACCAAAGCGATAAATCAAATTATAGATAGTGCGTTTATCTTTTTTCTTCCAAACAGCGCAATGGATAATGTTTTTACCCACAAAGGTTTTATCATCTACCTTGGTCACCATCATGACACCGTCTTTCCTAAAGATTATGATATCATCTATATCCGAACACTCGAATAAGAATTCATCTTTTCGAAGCGATGTTCCGATGAAACCTTCTTTTAAGTTTCCATAAAACTTAACGTTGGCTGCTGCCACCTTAGCTGCATCAATGTTTTCGAACCTTCTAATTTCTGTTAGACGAGGTTTATCTTTTCCGTATTTTTCTTTTAATTTTTTATAATAATTGATCGCAAAAGGAATTAGCTCAGCTAAATTAGCTTTTACTTTTTCAATTTTTTCTTCTAAAGACGCTATGTATTGTTGTGCTTTATCTAAGTCAAATTTAGAAATACGTTTGATTCTAATTTCGGTTAGGCGAACAATATCTTCCTCTACAACAGGACGTTTAAGATGAGAAATATGCGGTTTTAAACCTTCATCAATCGCCTTGATAACACCTTCCCAAGTTTCTTCTTCCTCTATGTCACGATAAATTCTATTTTCAATGAAAATTCTCTCTAAAGATGAATAGTGCCATTGATTCTCGAGTTCATCTAACTCAATTTCCAATTCACGCTTAAGCAAAGCTACCGTGTTGTCGGTATTGATTTTAAGAATATCAGTTACATTTAAGAACTCAGGCTTGTTGTTTACAATTACACAGGCATTAGGTGATGCCGAAATCTCACATTGTGTAAAGGCATAAAGTGCATCAATTGTTTTATCAGGAGAAACATTTGCATGTAAATCAATATTAATTTCCACATGTTGAGCGGTATTATCCTCAATATGTTTTACCTTAATTTTACCTTTGTCATTGGCTTTAATGATACTATCGATCAAACTACTGGTATTGGTTCCAAATGGAATTTCAGTAATTTGAAGCGTATTTTTATCAATTTGGCTAATTTTAGCTCTAATCCTAACACGTCCGCCACGCTCGCCATCGTTATAATCTGTAATATCGATTAAGCCTCCCGTCTGGAAGTCAGGATATAAAATAAATTTCTTATTTCTTAAATAAGCAATCGAAGCATCGATCAACTCGTTGAAGTTGTGCGGAAGGATTTTGGTAGACAAACCAACCGCAATACCTTCTACTCCTTGAGCTAACAATAATGGAAACTTAACCGGAAGATTGATAGGTTCTCTATTTCTACCGTCATAAGAAGGTTGCCAATAGGTAGTTTTTGGATTAAATACTACTTCTTGTCCAAATTTAGTAAGCCTTGCCTCAATATACCTAGCCGCCGCCGAACCATCACCGGTGAAGATATTACCCCAGTTACCTTGGGTATCGATCAACAAGTTTTTTTGCCCTAGCTGAACCAAGGCATCAGAGATTGCAGCATCACCATGCGGGTGATACTTCATCGTATTACCAACAATATTGGCCACTTTGTTGTATCTACCATCCTCCATTTCCCTCATAGAGTGCATGATACGACGTTGCACAGGTTTCAACCCGTCTTCGATTGCGGGAATGGCACGTTCTAAGATTACATAAGAAGCATAATCCAGAAACCAATCCTCATACATTTCTGATACTTTCTTTAATTCTTCGCCTTCGTGTTTGTCTGGTGTAAGTTCTGCCATTTATATTTTAAAAATTGAATAAGATTTGTCTTATTTCCTAGTTCAACTTTATTTCTTTAATTTTTAATTAAACTTCTCCAAATTTAGGAATTAACCTCTATTTCTTTCTAATAAAATCATCATCATAAAAGACATGACTAGGAGAGCTTCGTCTTCAGGAGAAATTTCATTTATCTTATCTAAACTGAATTTTCGTCCAAAAAAAGATGGATTCTTCTTCAATCTTAAGATTATTTTTCCATTATTATCTTTTGCTATATAACTTGGGTTGAAAAAATAGCCCGTAAAAAAACCGATGAATGGAATCTCACCCAAGGTTTCGTCAATAAACTTAATAAAAGGATTCTCCTCTGTGATAATGTAGTTATCATTTTTATCGGCATCGATTACATGATATCTAGCTTTCCATAAAGAGTGAATCCCCTTTCTACTGACTTTACCTAAATCTCTTCCATTCTTTTCGGAGATAGCATAAGATGTATTAAAATCTAACCAATTACTCGCCTTAATTTCAAAAAGAACCTTCTTTCGTTTGCTATTTTCATAGATTTCAACATGCTCTTTTAATCGCCATTTCTTTTGTCTGGTGTAGGCAATCACGTTCCCATTCGCATCCTGGGCCGTGAAATCATTAGACAAAGTTGCGATATGGAATTTGAGCTGTAATGGGTAGGATAAATTATTCATCTATTGGAACGGGTTCTGCTAAAACTTCTAAGTCTTCGTCGCTCTCTACGACCAAGTTTTCTATAATAAACTCTTGTCTGTCGGGGGTATTTCTTCCCATATAAAACTCTAGAAGCTCGTTGATGGTCGTATTTTTGTCCATCATCACAGGCTCTAAGCGAATATCTTTCCCGATAAAGTTCTTAAACTCTCCTGGAGAAATCTCACCCAATCCTTTGAATCGCGTGATCTCTGGATTTTTACCAAGCTCTCTAATCGCTCTAACCCTCTCTTCGTCTGTGTAGCAATATCTTGTTTCCTTTTTATTACGAACCCTGAAGAGGGGCGTCTGCAAAATATATAAATGTCCCTCGCGAATTAATTCTGGGAAAAACTGAAGAAAAAATGTAATAATTAATAAACGAATATGCATACCATCCACATCGGCATCGGTAGCAATCACTACATTGTTATATCTCAAATCCTCTAAACTGTCTTCAATATTCAAAGCAGCTTGTAACAAGTTGAACTCCTCGTTTTCATAAACAATTTTCTTTGTTAAACCATAACTGTTCAAGGGTTTACCACGCAAACTGAATACGGCTTGAGTTTCCACATCTCTACTACTCGTAATCGAACCACTCGCCGAATCACCCTCGGTAATAAAAATGGTAGTTTCTAATTTTCTAAGGTTCTTCTGATTGTTATAATGCTGTTTACAATCTTTAAGCTTCTTATTGTGTAGGCTAACTTTCTTCGCTCGATCTCGTGCTAATTTTCTAATTCCCGAAAGTTCTTTACGCTCTCTTTCTGACTGCGTAATTTTCTTTAAAAGTAAATCAGCTGTTTCTGGATTCTTATGTAAATAATTATCTAAATTTCGCTTTACAAAATCATTGATAAAAGTTCTTACAGTTGGCAAGTCACCTCCCATATCGGTAGACCCCAGCTTTGTTTTGGTTTGAGACTCGAAAACAGGCTCCATCACTTTAATGGCAATAGCCGTAATAATAGATTTTCTTACATCTGTAGAATCGAAATTTTTACCATAAAAATCTCTCACCGTTCTTACGATAGCTTCCTTATAAGCACTTAGATGCGTACCACCTTGGGTTGTATTCTGTCCATTCACAAATGAATAATACGTTTCTGAATAGGAAGTTGAACTATGCGTTAAAGCAATTTCTATGTCATCTTCTTTCAGATGAATGATAGGATATATAGTTTGCTCCTCTATGGTATCTTGAAGCAAATCCTTTAAACCATTTTCTGAATAGAACTCTTCGCCATTGAATAAAATACGTAAACCCGGATTTAGGTAAACATAGTTTTTAAGCATCTTGGCGATGTATTCATTTCTAAAAATGTATTTATTAAAAATGCTTTCATCTGGAACGAAGGAAATCCTTGTTCCTTTTCTAATGGTGGTATCCTTTTCGTCGTGTTCATTTTGAAGTTCACCCTTGGAGAATTCAGCCTCTCGGGTTCTACCATCTCGAATCGATTGAACTCTAAAATAACTAGAAAGCGCATTAACCGCCTTGGTACCTACTCCGTTTAATCCTACTGACTTCTTAAAAGCTCTGGTATCATACTTACCACCCGTATTCATTTTTGAAACAGCATCCACCATTTTTCCTAATGGAATACCACGTCCATAGTCACGCACCGTAACTTCTTTATCACGAACGACCACCTCTATGGTCTTTCCGCTTCCCATGACAAACTCATCGATAGAGTTGTCTAAAATTTCTTTTAATAGAATGTATATTCCATCGTCTTGAGATGAACCATCGCCAAGTTTTCCGATGTACATCCCCGGACGCATACGAATATGCTCACGCCAATCTAGCGTTTTAATATTATCTTCTGTGTATTGAGTACTCATTTAATCTTTAAAGATTTTGGATTTAAATAGAGATGCAAATCATCCCGTACAACCATTATGCATAATACGAAATAATCTCTTTGCTTTATAGGGCTTTAGAGACTTTTTTCTAACGATTTTTGAACATTTACAACCGATTAAAATCTAGTTTTAATGTTCTAATTAAATTAAAATTCGATGCTAAGGACCAATCTTAAACTGCATTGAAGCATAATTTAATTAACATCATAATATAGCGCAAAATATTCAGATTTCAAAATCCAACAAGCTATATGAGTTACTCCATCCAGAAAATACTAAAAAACTACATGAGTTAACTGTGCTGACTCTTGTAGCGACCTAAGCGCGTTTAGACATTAAATCTGAAGTGCATAACATCTCCGTCTTGCACAACATATTCTTTTCCTTCAACGCTTAATTTACCTGCTTCTCTAGCTTTAGCTTCTGAGCCATATTTTTCGTAATCATCGAAGTGTATAACCTCCGCACGAATAAATCCTTTTTCGAAATCTGTGTGAATTACACCCGCTGCTTGTGGAGCTGTATCTCCTTTTTTAATGGTCCATGCACGAACTTCTTTAACACCGGCTGTAAAGTAAGTTTGTAAATCTAATAATTCATAAGCGGTTCTAATCAAACGATTTACACCAGGCTCTGTTAACCCTAACTCATCTAAGAACATCTGGCGCTCTTCATAAGTTTCTAGCTCCATAATATCCGCCTCTACCTGAGCAGCTAATACAATAACCATGGCATCTTCGTCCTTGATAGCCTCTTTAACAGCTGTAACATGCTCATTTCCTGTTTTAACAGAAGCTTCGTCTACATTACAAACATATAAAACAGGCTTAGCAGTTAATAATTGAAGTTCATCAAAAACTTCTTTCTCAGATTCACTCCAATCTAGGGCTCGCGTATTTTTACCTTCTTCTAAGTGTGCAATTGTTTTTTCGTACACTGCAACTGCCAACTGCATGGCTTTATCACCGGTTTTTGCAGCACGCTTTACTTTCTCAAAGCGTTTTTCTACTGTATCTAAATCTTTTAATTGAAGCTCGGTATCGATAATTTCTTTATCACGAATGGGGTTGATACTGCCCTCGACGTGTGAAATATTATCATTATCAAAACATCTCAAAACATGAATAACCGCCTGACACTCACGGATATTGGCTAAGAATTGATTTCCTAGACCTTCTCCTTTACTTGCACCTTTTACAAGTCCTGCAATATCAACGATTTCTACCACAGCAGCTTGAACGCGCTCTGGCTGAACATATTTTTCTAATACTTCTAAACGTGGGTCTGGAACTTGAACAGTTCCTAGGTTAGGTTCTATCGTACAGAACGGGTAATTAGCCGATTGTGCTTTTGCACTCGACAAACTATTAAATAAAGTTGATTTACCTACATTCGGTAATCCTACAATTCCACATTTCATATTTTCTGCTTTTGAGTTTGCAAATTTAGTGATTTCTTCAAACATTCGAGTATAGAAGTTCCTAGGTAAATTTCTATTTCGTAATTTAGGGTTCAAATTAGAATATTATGCACATCGAAAATCCACAAGTAAGCATTGTAATGGGGAGCAAGAGCGATTTACCTATTATGAAAGAAGCTGAAGATATACTTCAAAGATTAGGTATTCCCTATGAGCTAACATTGGTATCGGCTCATAGAACACCCGATAGAATGTTTGACTTTGCCAAGAAAGCACAATCAAGAGGAATAAAAGTAATCATTGCCGGCGCTGGGGGCGCTGCTCACTTACCTGGAATGATAGCCTCAATGACGACTTTGCCTGTGATTGGCGTTCCTATTCATTCTAGGAATTCTATAGATGGTTGGGATAGTGTGTTGAGCATATTACAAATGCCGGGCGGAATTCCTGTGGCTACTGTTGCTTTAGATGGCGCTAAAAATGCTGGATTGCTAGCGGGAAGAATCATTGCCAGTTTTGATGAAACCATTCAAGAGCGTATGCAAGAGTATATTCAGGACTTGACAGAGAAGGTTGAGGAAGATATTGCAGATGTTAGGCTACATCATCCCAATGCTTATGATCATTAGGTTAAGGTTCCAAAATATTTAAAACGAAAAAATCCCGAATAATTCGGGATTTTGTATTTTCAGGGAGCTTTTACTTACTCAGCTTTGCCATATCTAGCAGCAGTCAATTCTTGAGAGATAGCAGTTTTCTCGAATCTAATTTTACCCGCATTTGTTTCTACGGTAACTACATCATCTGTAACCTCGGTAACTTTACCATGGATTCCAGAAGTAGTAACGACTCTTTCTCCAACTTTCATTGCATCTTGAAATGCTTTTTCTTTTTTCTGACGTTGCATTTGTGGACGAATCATAAAAAAATACATGATTACGAACATCAAACCTATAAACACAAAGCTCATCGCTCCTTCACCTCCAAACATATAATTGTATATTAATTAATTTTAAATTCTATTTACTGACCTAAAGCAGGCGCAGGTAATGGTTGAGGCTGTGGCATTGTTTGTGGTTGCGGTGCTCTTGTGCTACCTCCAACAACGTTTGCTTGAATTTTAAATGTCTCAATGCTCTTTGGTGTATTGGTAGTTAAAGTAACTGTTTTTGTTTGTTTACCATTATTACCAGGAGCTTTGAAAGAAACTTTTAAGCTACCTTTTTCACCTGGAGCAATTGGAGTTTCTGAATACTCAGGAACAGTACATCCACAAGAAGCTTTTGCACTCTTAATAATTAATGGACCTTCACCAGTATTTGTAAATTCAACAACTCTTTCTGTAGTTGAATTTGCTTGTACATCACCAAAGTCATAAGTATCTGACTCTAAAGAAAGAACTGGCGCCGCACTTGGGTCAGTTGTTTCATCTAAAACAGCAGTTGCAGTTTCAACACCATCATTTGATGCTAGTGTTTCTGCATTTTCAACATTATCGGTAGTTGCTTCTGTAGTATCAGCTGATTCTTTGTTACAAGAAATAACTAATAAAGTCGCTAACGAAAGTAGTGTGATTTTAATTGTTTTCATTTTTTTGAATTATGATAAGTTACAAAGTTAATAAATTACATCATACCTCTTGCACTCTTTCTAATTTTCCCGGCTTCTTTTAGATCTTTTAACGATTTATCTAAAATTCCGTTAACAAATGTTTTACTTTTTGGCGTAGAATAGTTCTTTGCCATTTCTACATATTCGTTCAAAGTAACTTTTGGTGGAATGCTAGGGAAATATAAAAATTCGGCTAAAGCCATTTGAATTATCAAACGATCTATTAGGGCGATTCGTTCGAAGTCCCAGTTTTGAGCTTTCTCTTCGATGATAAGGTTCAACTCATCTTCGTATCGAACACTAACTCTGATTAGTTCTTTGGTGAAATCTAAATGCTCTGGATCCAGCAATAGCGTGAACAATTTATGTTCTTTAGGCTTAAATGACTTGATTGTGTTCATTACCATAGTATTAGCAATGTGCAAATCATCTGACCAACTTAAGTTTAAATCTCCCACAAAGTTCAATACATCTTCATTAGGCGCAATGTAGTTCGCAAATAGATAAAGCAAAATATCTTTATCTGTGTCAAAACTAGATGTTTCCGAATTTAAGTAAGCTAAATACTTAGGATCTTCAATAAACTCTTTGAAAATCTTATTGGGATATATATCCTCAACGGCCCAATTAAGTTGTTGATTTTTGCTCGTAAAATCTTGTAGGGTTTCATTCTCTTCTAGAATGTTGAAAATTTGATTTTCAACGAATTTTCTATTCGGATTTTTTTCTTCTTCAGTAGGGAAATTCTTTGATAAACCTATTTCTATTTTCTTTTGTGCTTCGTCTCTAACAGCAAGCGTTAAAGTAAGTAGGGCATAATAAAGTTTTTGGATATCATTGATCCCATTGACCATGTTTTTCTCAACCCATCTCATATCTTCATTTCCCCTATAATAGGCGTACAATGCTTGCATTGCCTTTGCTCGAAGCTGTCTTCTTCCTAACATTCAGAACTTATTTGGTGCAAAAATAAGACTTTCTTATTAAAATGTAGTTGGTATTTTAGGATTTGTATGAAAGCAGTAAGATTTAAAGCATTAAAAAAGCCATTCAGTTTCCTAAATGGCTTGATATAATTTATAGTATTAAAGACGCTTAATCCTCATCTTCATCGATCACATAACTTTCATCTAATTCAAATGACTCCATGAATTTAGTGGTATAATTTCCTGCAATAAAATCAGGATCATCCATCAATTGACGATGGAATGGAACTGTAGTTTTAACACCCTCTATATAGAATTCATCTAATGCTCTACGCATTTTGTTGATTGCTTCTTCTCTAGTTTGTGCTGTAACAATCAGCTTAGCCACCATGGAATCATAATTAGGTGGAATCTGATAACCTGAATAGATATGCGTATCTACACGTATTCCGTGACCACCAGGAATATTCAGATTGGTAATCTTACCTGGACTAGGTCTAAAATTATTGTATGGATCTTCGGCATTAATTCTACACTCGATACTATGCATTTTAGGATAATAATTAACCCCGGAAAGTTTTTCTCCAGAAGCTAGTTTTATTTGCTCTCTAATTAGATCATAGTCAATAACTTGCTCAGTAATAGGATGTTCTACTTGAATACGAGTATTCATCTCCATAAAGTAGAAGTTTCTATCCTTATCTACTAAGAATTCCACCGTACCTACTCCTTCGTATCCAATATATTCAGCAGCTTTAACGGCAGCATCTCCCATTCTTTCGCGCAGCTCATCTGTCATGAAAGGAGAAGGAGTTTCCTCCATCAATTTCTGGTGTCTACGTTGGATAGAACAATCTCTTTCAGATAAGTGACAAGCTTTTCCATATTGATCTCCTGCAATTTGAATTTCAATATGACGAGGCTCTTGGATAAGTTTCTCTAAGTACATTCCACCATTCCCAAATGCTGATTGAGCTTCGTGAACAGCAGATTCGTATGCACTAATTAATTCGTCTCTATTCCAAACTGCACGCATACCTTTACCACCCCCACCGGCAGTAGCTTTTAACATAACAGGGAATCCCATTTCATCAGCTAATTCCAAAGCTTGCTCGGCTGATTCTAAAATTCCTTCTGAACCCGGAACTACGGGTACTCCAGCTGCAATCATGGTAGCTTTGGCACTTGCTTTATCTCCCATTTTTTCGATATGCTCTGGCAAAGCTCCAATAAACTTAAAACCATGTTTTTGGCAAGTTCTAGAAAAATGAGCATTCTCAGATAAAAATCCATATCCTGGGTGAATAGCGTCTGCATTGGTAATTTCTGCTGCGGCAATAATATTTGAAATCTTAAGATAAGAATCCTTTGAAGCTGCTGGACCAATACATACGGCTTCATCTGCAAAACGTACTGGCAAACTAGTGCTGTCTGCAGTTGAGTGAACTACTACAGTTTTGATTCCCATCTCTCTTGCCGTACGAATAATACGCATCGCGATTTCTCCTCTATTGGCAATAAGTATTTTCTTAAACATAAAGTTTGTTTCTATTTATATAGATTAAGCTGGATCTACCAAGAATAATGGTTGATCGTACTCTACTGGAGTTGCATCATCTACCAAAACTTTAACGATTTTACCAGACACTTCTGATTCTATTTCGTTAAATAATTTCATAGCTTCGATAATACAAACAACGTCACCTTGTTGAACACTGTCCCCTACATTTACAAATAAATCTTTGTCTGGGCTAGGTCTGCGGTAGAAAGTTCCAATCATTGGAGACTTAATGGTGATGTAGTTTGCATCTTCTGCAGCCTCTTTTGGTGCTTCTTCTACCTTAGCTTCTGTAGCTGTAGCGGGCGCTGATTGAGGCGCTTGAGCTACTACGGGTTGCTGAGCAACTGGAGCTGGCGCAGATGAAACAATTTGTTCTGGAATATTTTTTATAGAAATAGCGAACTCGCCCGATTTAAGCTTAACTTCAGCTACTCCAGACTTTGCAACAAATTTTATAAGATTTTGGATTTCTTTATTATTCATAAAAGTGTCTTTAGAATTTCAAATGTAATAAATTTAAACAAAAAAAGTCGCATCCATAGGATGGAATGCAACTTTTAGATTTTTTAAAACAAGGTTTCTTATTCCTCGATAAATTCTTCTGTTTCTTTTTCTAGAACCACTTTACCTTTATAGTATAGTTTTCCTTCACTCCAGTGTGCATTGTGTCTCACATGCATTTCACCAGTTGTTGGATCTGTGGTTAGAGTTGGAGTCGCAGCTTTGTAGTGCGTTCTTCTCTTGTCTCTTCTTGTACTTGACTGACGTCGTTTAGGATGTGCCATCTCCTTGTGTTTTTTATTTTTTCTTAAACAATTCTTTTAACGAATCCCACCTTGGGTCTATCGATTTATCTTCTGATGTATCATCTTCAATGGATTCTTTTGGAGCATATTTGTCCAATAATTCTAATGCTTCTTGCACCTTTTCCGAATCCGAATCAGGGTTCACTCTTTTTAACGGAATACTCAATAATATCATTTCATATATTAATTGGGCTACATTAATTTCGTGTTCTCCTTCTGGTATTATCCAAACCTCGTCATCTGAATCATCAAACTCGTGTCCGAACTTTACCACCATATCCATTGTCCCTTCTATGGGTTGAGTATATGCCTGGTCGGTAAGGTCACAATCAACAATTACACTTCCTTTGGTATCAAATTTTAATTCTAAAAACGTAGTACGCTTTTCTAACTCTAATTCTACTGCTACTTCAGGATCCTGAAAATCTTGATCAAAATCAAATAAATCAAAGAACTCTTGTGAGATTTCAAACCTAAATATATGTTTTCCGAGAGGTAATCCCGAAAAAGATACATTGTAATCTTTTATCTTATCCATAATAATGGGAGGGCAAATTTACAATTATTATTTAATATAACAATTATATTTACAATCATTTATCGTCTTCTTTGGTTTAAAGAAACCTTTAACGCATTATCTTCTAAGTCTGTATTCATTTTTCGCATGCTAAAAATTTCGATTCCGGCATATATAGCCTCTACCATAGAGGTCTCATCTGCTTTATGCTCTTGGGCTATATCATATGCTACGCCATGATCTGGGCTGGTTCTAACATGTGCTAGGCCAGCAGTATAGTTAACACCTTCCATTCCCGCTAGGGTTTTAAAGGGTATTAAACCTTGGTCATGATACATGGCCAACACGGCATCAAAGTTTGAAAGTTTATCAAATGTAAAGAAACTATCTGAAGCATATGGACCAAAAACTTTCATTCCTTTTTCTAACTTATTTTGTAAGGTAGGAATGATGACATCTATTTCTTCTTTTCCTAATAAACCATTATCGCCCGCATGCGGATTTAAACCAAGCACTGCAACTTTAGGATCTCTAATTCCGAAATCTAATTTAAGACTTGTATAGATGGAATCTAACTTTTTAGATATAGCCTTACCTGTTAAAGTAGCGCTTACATCTTTTAAAGGTATATGCTGAGTTACTAATCCAACCTTGATGTTTTCATGCACCATAAACATAAGGTTCTCTCCACCCCATGCATTTTCTAAAAACTCGGTATGTCCTGGGAAGTTAAAATTCTTTGATTGTATATTGGCTTTGTTGATAGGTGCTGTAACTAATAAATCACAAAAACCATCTTTCACAGCATTTGTTGCCAAAGTTAAAGATTGGAAAGCTAAGTTTCCAGCCTCTGGAGAAGATTTGCCAAACTCAACATTAAATTGATCTGTATTAAAATTATAAACATTCAATTTATTCGACTGTATGTTTTTTAAGTTGTCAATTTGGTTACTTGCTAATTTACTATCAAACTTTTTTCTATAAAAGCTCCAAAGATTTGCAGGCACAAAAACAACATAAGTCGCCATGCTTTGGATATCCTTTCGCTGAAGTGATTTAAATATTATTTCGGGACCGATTCCATTAGGATCTCCAAGAGAAATCGCAATGATTGGTTTTTTCGTATTGTCCATAATCTTGTTATAAAAAGAAAGATACAAAATTCAAAAATAATGAGCTTTGTATCTTCTTATTTAATTTTAATAATAAACTTTCTTAGAAAGGATATTCGTAAATTTTACTTTCGTGGTAAAGTGGATTTCCTTTCGCTTGAAGTTTCAACTTAGTCATTGCATTCATTGTAATAAATAAGAATAAACCTCCTACAAAGAATAATGCACCAAATTCAAGCAAACCGAATTGCCACCATGGGCCAACTGTACCAGGCATCATTTGGTTGAAGATATCTAACCAGTGACCTAAGATGATAATTACTGCGGCTATAGATACTACCGTATAATTTCTCTTGATGGAACTTGAAATTAACATAAGGAAAGGAATTACAACGTTAGGGATTAACATTTTATAATAAGTAAGATTATAAACATCTTCTCTTTGTTGGAAATAAACCGCTTCCTCTGGAATGTTCGCATACCAAATTAGCTCGAATTGACACAACCATAAGTACCCCCATAATAAACTAAATCCAAATAAGTATTTAGTTAAATCGTGTAAGTGGTTATCATTAAATTCAGGGAATACTCCTTGATTTTTCAAGTGAATTGAAACTAATATCATTATCGCAATTGCTGTCACCAAATAACTTACCATTACATACCATCCAAATAAAGATGAGTACCAGTGTGGGTCGATAGACATTACCCAATCCCAACTAGATGACATAGAAGTCAATGAAAAGAATATGATAGCCAAAATACTCCATTTGTATAATGACCAGTAGTTTTTGTGATTACTCACTTGATCTAATGTCTTAGATTTCTTTCTCAAAATCCAAGCAAATAAGGTCCATCCAGCAATGTAAATAACCGATCTAATTAACCAGAATGGTTCGTTTAACCAAGGCTCTTTAGTCTTAAGGAAGTGGTCGAAGTTTTCGCTACCGAAGTCTCTTAAATCCTTTACCATCCAGTGGAATAAATGGTTATATCCTAAAACAGAACCAACTAAAACGATTAATAATAGAGCTCCACCATATGGTAAGAACACAGTCATTCCTTCCATTACCCTCGAAACAACCACAGACCATCCTGCTTGTGCAGCGTGTTGTATTGCTAAGAAGAACATAGAAGCTAAAGCTACCCCAGTGAATAAAAACGCAGCAATCATTAAAGCTGACCAAGGTTTATTATGATATAAGTGCAATAAATGCTCAGCATGCTCTTCTGCAGCCAATTCAGCCGAGGCTGCATCTGCTGCATTAGCCGCGTTTGGTGCATAATGATCGATTGCATTAGTTGCTATTTGATCCTTTACAAAATCAATCCCATTTCCGGCATTCATAAAGGCTCCTACTGCAAATAGTATTAAACCTACTACCATAAAAGCTATGGCTGCCATCTTCAATTTAGGTGAAAAAGTATACATATTATTTCTTCTTTTTCCTTTAATTAATTATTCTTTAACTTCATCACATATTCAGCGACTCTCCATCTATCTCCTTCATTTAATTGAGAAGCATAAGATCCCATAGCGTTTCTACCATGCATGATAACATGATAAACTGAACCAACAGTTATCGCTCTATCAGCATAGTTTGGAACCCCGACATAAGCACCTGTAATTACAATAGGTCCTTGTCCATCTCCTGTACCACCATGACACGTCGCACAAACTTGGTTATATAACATTTCGCCTCTTGCTAAATTCTTTTCGCTGTTCGCTGGATCTAAAGGAGATTCAACTGACATAGAGGCATTATATCCATCATTTGTATCTGGCAATAAATAGGGTAAAGTTCCGATTTCGTTGTGAGGAACTGTTCCTTCAACAGGTTTTAATGCTGTCATATTGTACTCTTCAGTGAATAAAGGCACAGTCGATTCATCACTATAACTAGGATATCCAAATGTAGCTTTCTCGTATGGTTCATATGGAACAGCATAGTACATATCAGGCATGAAAACCATGGCCGGAGTTCTTTGTGGTCCATCGCAAGAAGCAAATAAGCCAGCTATTACTATTAATGTTAATATATGTTTCATCATTCTTCCTAATTTAAGCTCTTTTTACAGTAACTTCTTCAGCACCTGTATCAATAAACATTTCTTTTAATCTCTCTACATCCTCAGATACAATTTCCACAAGGAACTTATCATCTGTGGTTCTTGGATCTGGGTTCTTAGTTGGTGCTCCAGGGTATAAACCACTTCTTAATAAATAAGTGATACACATAAAGTGAGCAGCAAAGAAAACCGTCATCTCGAACATAGGTACAGCAAAAGCTGTTACGTTTTCTCCCCATGTGAAACTTGGTTTACCACCAATATCTTGAGGCCAATCATAGATCATCATATACCATGTCACAATAGACATTAATATTAAACCATAAGCTCCATAGACAAAAGCTAAATCAGAGATTCGAGTTTTCTTCAGTCCTAATGCTTTATCCAATCCATGAACTGGAAAAGGCGTATAAACTTCATTTATTTTAACTCCTTTCTTTTGTAATGACTTCACGGCATTCATTAAAATGTCGTCGTCTCCGTATAATCCAAATATTTTAGTGCTCATTTTCGTCGTGCTCGTGTTCTTTATGATCTAACTTATAGCTTTCGCCAGATGATTTCAAAATGGACTTCAACTCTGCCTGTGCAAGTACTGGGAAAGTTCTTGCATATAATAAAAACAATACTGAGAAGAATCCCATTGTTCCCAAAAATATTCCTACATCCACAAAGGTCGGCATAAACATCGACCATGAAGATGGTAGGTAATCACGGCTTAAGTTCACAACAATAATGTCGAAACGCTCAAACCACATTCCTATATTAATTACAATAGATACAATAAATGTCCACAAGAAGTTACGTCTCCATGGTCTAACCCATAAGGTCATTGGGACAAGTACGTTACAAATAATTAGTAACCAGAATGCCCACCAATAAGGACCCGTTGCAGCACCTACGGTAAAATAGGTAAAGTCTTCGAATCTACTTCCTGAATACCAAGCAATAAAGAACTCCGTTAAATAAGCTACGGTCACCATACCTCCTGTTACAAGGATTACGATGTTCATGTATTCTATATGCTTTCTAGTAATATAGTCTTCAAAACCATTTACTTTTCTCATTACAATCAATAGTGTTTGTACCATTGCGAATCCAGAGAAAATTGCACCTGCAACGAAATAAGGCGGATAAATTGTCGAGTGCCATCCTTTCACAATCGATGTTGCGAAGTCAAAAGATACGGTCGTGTGTACCGAGAATACTAATGGTGTTGCCAATCCAGCTAATACCAAAGTAAGCTCCTCAAATCTTTGCCAATGTTTGGCATTTCCACCCCAACCAAATGCTAGGATACTATAAATTCTTTTCGTTACCGGTTTAGTAGCTCTATCACGTATCATCGCAAAGTCAGGAATAAGTCCCATATACCAGAATACTACCGATACAGAGAAATAAGTTGAAATTGCAAACACGTCCCATAATAAAGGTGAGTTGAAGTTAACCCAAAGTGATCCAAAGTTGTTTGGAACTGGGAATACCCAATACGAAAGCCATGGACGACCCATGTGAATTAAAGGGAAGATAGCTGCTTGAACTACTGCGAAGATCGTCATTGCCTCCGCTGATCTGTTAATGGACATTCTCCACTTCTGACGGAATAGTAAAAGTACTGCAGAAATCAAGGTTCCTGCGTGACCGATACCTACCCACCATACGAAATTGGTAATATCCCAAGCCCAGTTGATTGTCTTATTCATACCCCAAACTCCAATACCTGTTCCAATGGTATAAGCGATACAACCAAATCCATATATAAAGGCGAGCATTGCAAAACTAAATGCTATCCACCAAAGCTTTCCAGCTTTGCTTTCCACTGGGCGCGCTACATCTACTGTGATGTCATGATAGGTCTTATGACCTAAAATAAGCGGTTCCCTAATTGGTGATTCGTAGTGACCTGACATAAATATTCTTTAAACCGTTTATTTAATTTTTTCTATTTCTAATTTTCACGTGGTAGAACACATTCGGTTGTGTACCTACATCTTCTAACACGATATACTTTCTCTTATCCTTATCTAATTCTGTTACTTTAGAACTTGGATCATTGATATCACCAAATGCCATAGCACCAGTAGTACAAGCATTCACACAAGCTGTAGAGAATTCTTCATCCTTCACTCTTCTACCCTCTTTCTTAGCTTCCAAGATAGCAGCTTGAGTCATTTGGATACACATAGAGCATTTCTCCATCACACCACGTTGACGAACTACTACGTCTGGGTTCAATACCATTCTACCTAAGTCGTTGTTCATGTGGTAATCAAACTTCTCATTCTGAGCATAGTTGAACCAGTTGAATCTACGTACTTTATAAGGACAGTTATTTGCACAATATCTTGTTCCAACACATCTGTTATAAGCCATTTGGTTCTGACCTTGTTTACCGTGTGATGTAGCTGCTACTGGACAAACTGCCTCACATGGAGCGTGGTTACAGTGCTGACACATCATTGGCTGGAATATAACATCTGGATTAGTCTCGTTTGGTCTAACCAAGATTTTATATTGTGTTGGCTCTATATATTCTTCATCTTTTAAAGCTTCTGTTTGCGTATAAGGATAACGCTCTGGATGCTTCTCTTGCATATGGTCTGAGTAGTATCTATCAATTCGTAACCAGTGCATATCACGTGATCTACGAACTTCGTCTTTACCTACTACTGCCACGTTATTCTCTGCATGACATGCAATAACACAAGCTCCACAACCAGTACATGAGTTTAAATCGATAGATAACTTGAAGTGAGGTCCGTCTGTACGATCGAAACTTCTCCATAAATCTACTTCCTTAACTGGAGTACCTTTACCTTGGAATGTATCCATGGTAGGCTGTTTATTCCACTCATCTGCAGGTTTAGTTAAGAAATCTTCGTTGTAAGCTTCTTTTGCAATTTCATATCTACCCATTAAGGTATTCATCATCTGAATATTCGCAAATTCATGGCTTCCACCTGCTGCTTCTAAACTTTCGATAGTTGCCGTCTTAACTCCATCTTTATAGATTGGATAAGCATTTACTCCAATTTGTTCTAAGTTGTTGGCCTCCGCAATTCTACCTTTAACACCATAACCTAGAGCTAAACCTAATGTTCCTTTTGCTTGTCCTGGCTGAACAAACACAGGAGCTGTTACTTTCTGACCGTTAACAGTAGCTGTATAGTAAGGACCATTAAACTGCATTCTACCATTTCTTTCTGGACCACTATTCCACATAGAAATATCTAATGCGTCAGCATCTTGAGGGTTCATGGTAAAGTAATTATCCCACACTGTTCTTGAAACAGGGTCTGGGAACTCTTGCAACCATGGGTTCGTAGCATTTCTACCATCACCCATACCTACTTTAGTGTATAATTGAATTTCCCAATCAGCGTTTGGTAGATTAGATAAAGCTGATGCAGCACTTGCAGCTCCGCCAGCATTAGCTATTAAACCAGTTTCTGAATCTTTTTCAATAACTCCATCGTATAAAGCTTGGTTGAAGGAAGTACCTCCTAACACATTGCTTTCCCAATATTTCTTTATATAATTGTAATAAGAATCTGCTTCACCTATACTTACAGATGCTGCAACTTTTTGAACAGCCGCTGTTGCAGAATCTACAACCGCCGCAGCAGTTGCTGCAACTGCACCTTCTGCAGTATCAGTTTCTCCTAGGTCAGATCCATCAGCTTTGGTCCATTTGATTAAGCTATCTTGAAACTGTCTTGTATCAAAAATAGGTTGAATCGTAGGTTGCTGTAAAGCATAAACCCCTGTCATTGGATTGAAATCACCCCAAGACTCTAACCAGTGTGGCGTTGGAGCTACAACATTTACATTCTTAGCTGTTTCATTGTTTTGATCAGTTAATGCAACTGAAACAGGAACCTTTTTAAGGATTTCTTTAAAGTTCTCAGCATAATAAGAATGTTCAATTGGATTTGAATTAAATATCAATAATAATCCAACATTTCCAGCATTCGCATCATTTAAGAAAGACTTAAAATTAGCGTGGTTACTTTCTTTTAATAAAACAGACTTACCTGTAATGGCAGAAGAACCTAATTTTTGGTTAATTGCGTAGGCCAAAGCATAAGCATCTTTATTTCCATCAGCTAAAACAACTGCTTTACTACCTTTTGCTTTTAGCTCAGAAGCGATAGCTGCACCAACATCAGTTGAAGCACTCCCCCCATTTAAAGCATTATAAACATCTGCTAAAACCTTATAGGTCATAGATGGTTTTAATGGAAACCTTGAATCAGAGTTAGCACCTGTCATACTTAAGTTAGACTCAACTTGAATATGTCTAAGCATTTTCTCTCCTGGTTTCTTAGCCGTAGCATAAGATTTTTCAAGACTTAAGCCATGATAATCGTTTAAGAAGTCAGCATTAAACCCAACCACCAACTCTGTATTGGTTAAATCTACATGAGGAATCACTCTTTGTCCGAATGCTTCTTCTGCAGCATCTAAAGCTGGCGTAGAATCAACTGCATCAAATACGACATGATCTACATTCCCATATTTAGATTGGAAGCTCTGAATTAAACTTTTTGTTGATGGACTAGGTAAAGAAGGTGTAATTACAACTGCTTTCTTCCCGCCTAGATTGGCTAATTGTTTTAGAACAACAGTGTCAACTGCATCCCAAGTACTATCAGCACCACTTATTCTAGGCTTAGCAATTCTGTTGCTATCATATAATGATAATACAGACGCTTGAACTCTAGCATTTGTAGTTCCAAAGTTGTTTGCTCCTTTATTAGGCTCAATCTTGATAGGTCTACCCTCTCTCGTTTTCACGATTACACTAGCATAATCATACCCATCATACATTGTAGATGCATAATACGTAGGTACACCAGGTGTAATTTCGTCAGGTTTAACTACATAGGGCACAGATTTAACAATAGGTGCCTCACAAGCCGCAAGGGTTGCTGCTGCAGTACTGAATCCTAAAAATTTAAGGAAATCACGGCGAGACGTTTTAGAAGATTCTAAAGCTTCAGATTTCCCAAGAAATCCTTCCACTGGCAATTCTTCTGCAAATTCGTTTTTGGCCAATTCCTCGGTCAACGAACTGTCTTGCAATTCTTCAATACTTCTCCAATATCTTTTCTTCGAAGCCATTTAACTTCTTTTATTTATTTAAACTTAATTAATAGTGACATTTTGCACACTCAAGACCACCGATAGCATCTACTGTAATTTCAGCTTCTGAACCATATTGTTTCTTAAGTTTCTCGTGTAATTGTGCGTAGTATTCTTTATTATACTCGTTCTCCATATCCACCTTGGTCTCACGGTGACATTCAATACACCATCCCATAGTGAAATCATTCGCCATTTTCACTTCGTCCATTTCATCAACTTGACCGTGACAAGCAAAACATACTTGGTCAACACCCTTAGCTGCTTTAATCGCTTCTCCTCCTGCTACAACGTGTTGCGCGTGGTTAAAGTAAACAAAATCTGGCATATTGTGAATCCTAACCCACTCGATTGGATCTTCTTCACCTGAATAAGTCAAGTTACTAGGATCGAACCCAGCAGATGCGTAGATTTTCTGAATCTCTTCTGTATAGAACTCTGCAGATTTACCTTCTTCGATATAATCTCCAGCATACTCCTGAATTTGGTAGTGACAGTTCATACAAACGTTGGTGGAAGGAATACCTGATACCTTACCATATTTTGCACTACTGTGACAGTACTGACAATCGATTCCTTGTTCACCAGCGTGAATCTTGTGAGAGAAATAGATTGGCTGCTCAGGCTGATAACCTTTATCAACTCCAATACCTATCATGAATTGCCATGCACCGAATAATACCAACAATGTGATCAATCCCATTCCAGCGTATGCTACGTTTTTGTACTTCTCGAAGATTTCGGCAAAGCTCTCTGCTTCCTCTGCATCTAGCGCTCCACCCTCTTGCTTAGTTAAGTTAACTAAGGTATTTACTCTGAATAATATCCAGACCAATAAACTTGCTAACACTGCAAAACCGATCAACAAAGCGCCCAAAGGCAATGAGTTGTCACTTGCAGCAACTGGTGCAGCAGCTTTCTTTTCCTCTTTAGGAGCAGGCGGATTAGAAGTATAGTAGATGATGTCATCAATCTCTTGATCACTCAACTGCTCAAAAGGCAACATGATAACTTCATTATACTCCTCAAATACTTGATTCGCATATTCATCACCACTAGCCCTAAGCTCTTCGTTGTTCTTAATCCACTTACGTAACCAATCGACACCAAGCCCTTGTTCGTCTTGCAACCTTTCGGCCATACCTCCCAACGCTGGCCCAATCAACTGCGTATCCAACTTATGACAAGCCGCACAGTGTTGATTAAATAAAGCCTCTCCATTAGCTGCATCTCCGCTCACAGCATCAGCTGGAGCGTCTTGCGCGTTCATCCATGAAAATGCGACGATGAAGAATAACGCCGCATAATGTTTCAATTTAATTTTTTCCCAATTCACCATATCTCCTTTATGTTGATATTCTGATATGCTATTTATATATCGAACAAAAATAAAATAGTCTGTTAAATTAAACCTAAAAAGTAACACATGAACTTTGGTTAATCCCTTAATTTAAATCAGTTCTAAATTAGCAATGTGTGTAAGTCTCTACAATCAATCATCTTATAAATTTTTTAACATTTCTCGCGAAAGCGTTAAAAAAACATATTAATTGATTTATTTGACTGAATTCACGAATCTAGTTTATATTTGCAAAAATATTATTGAATGAGACATCTATTTTTTCTATTCCTATTTGTTTTTGGATTAACCTTCGTATTAGGGCAAATTAGTGTACAAGATAGCCTATCTGGGGGAAGTTATAATTTGAATGCAAACGCTGCAATAGATTCCTTGGTCCAGAAAACAGTGAAAGCAAAATGCTATAAGCCTGTGGTGCAAGTTGAGTCCAATGAGGAAAGAGAAAACTTTGATCCATGTGCTCAAAACCCTAAAGTAATGGGGTATAAAATTCAAATCATGTATACCAAAGATAGAAATGCAGCCAATAGAGCTCAAGCAGATTTTGCTAAAAACTTTCCGAGTTTAGTTCCTGAAATGGTATATACACGACCTGATTATCGTGTGATGGTGGGTGACTATTTCACCAAAAGATCAGCAGGAATGGATTTGGCGTCGGTTAAACGTCAATACCCGGGAGCTTTCTTAGTACAATGGAGAGTTTGGTGTCGTAAGGCGAAGTAAGTTCAGCATTAACAAATAAAAAAAAGACAAAATACCAGTTGTATTTTGTTTTTTTTTATACTTTCTATTTGGCCTAAATGATGCTTGCTAAACAGCTCTATTCAGCAATTTGTCTAATGAATTCTTGATTTGTGTTAATCGCATTATTTCTTTCAGCACCTCTGCTCTTTCTTCTAAATCCAATTCAGGATGTTGGGTTTTATTGTGCTGATTTTTAATCATTTGAAGTAACACCTTACGTTTGTAGTTCAAAACCATCTCTTGAACACGCTTCCCTAAGTTGGCATCGGCCCCAGGAACAGGAACGCCATGTTTCTCCCAATCAGAGAGTTGATATTTGTCGAAAATCATTCCCGAAGCTAGTTTACTTAAATCTTCGTTTTCATGACGAACAAAATGATCGCTTAAACTCAGATTTTCATTTTCGATGAGCTCTTTTTTTATTTCCGCGTACATTTCTTGGTAGTGCGGCGTTGTAAAACTGATTTCGTCCTCCTCTAACTGAGAAAGTATTTCTTTTGTCACTGTAGAGGTGTAGAACTCATCATCCGATTCGTTAATAGGTAATTCTATTTCAACTTCACCATAGCGAATCATCAATTGAATCATATCTTCTTCTATCAACGCAAATTGGTTGACCTGAATTTCATCCTTTGGTCTCGTGGCAACTTTGAGCGGACTTTGTTCTGCTGGGCGAGCTTTACGCTTAATTTCTTTATCCTTTTCAACCAGCTTTATTTGTAATTGCCTGAAAAGAACCTCTTCGCCAATACCCAATATAGAAGAGGCATCGCGAATATATAATTCTCTTTGAATTAAGTTAGGAATCAAAGCGATACTATCCACCACCGATTGAATCATATTCGCATTTCTCAACGGGTCATCTCCCGCATCTTCTTTTAGGATCCCAACTTTGAAGCGAATAAAGTCTGTAGCTCTGGTTTTAAAGTATTCCTGAATTTCCTCCTCTTTGTGAGCTCTTGCAAAAGAATCAGGATCTTCTCCTTCCGCCAACACCACAATTCTAACGTTCAATTCCTGTTCTAGAATCAAATCAATACCACGAAAAGAAGCTTTAATTCCTGCCGCATCCCCATCATAAACCAAAGTAAGGTTGTTGGTTAGTCTTTTAACTAAACGAATTTGTTCTGGCGATAATGCTGTTCCAGAACTTGAGACCACATTTTCCACACCTGCTTGATGAAGAGAAATAACATCGGTATATCCTTCAACCAAAATACATTCATCCTCACGAAGAATCGCTTGTTTGGCTTGAAAAATACCATATAAAATTTTACTCTTATGATAAATTTCGTTTTCTGGTGAGTTTAGATATTTAGCCGTTTTCTTATTATTCCCTAAAATCCTACCTCCAAAACCTAATGTTCGACCAGAGAAGCTTTGAATTGGAAAAATCACCCTTTCCCTAAATCTATCTACAGGACGATCTTTGTTTCCTACCGTTAGGCCAACGGCCTGCAACGCATCAAATGTATATCCTTTATCTAAAGCATATTGCGTAAACGCACTCCATTCCTTTGGAGAATACCCCAGATGGAACTTCTCCATGGTTTCTTTAGTGAAACCTCTTTCTTTAAAATATGAATACCCGATTTGCTTTCCTTCTTTGGTTTCCCATAGTTGTGCTTGGAACCACTTATTGGCGAACTCAGTGAGAGTAAATTGATTTTCTCTCTCCTTAGCTTCGGCAATTTGCTCATCGCTTCGCTCCCGATCTTCTTCTACCTCAATATTATATCGCTTGGCCAACCACCTCAAAGCCTCGGGATAGGTGAATTGTTCATGTTCCATTAAAAATGAAACTACACTTCCTCCTTTGCCACTCGAAAAATCTTTCCAGATTTGTTTGGCGGGTGAAACCATGAAGGATGGAGATTTCTCCTGAGAGAATGGCGAAAGACCTTTGTAGTTACTCCCCGACTTTTTAAGGTTCACAAAATCACCAATCACCTCCTCGACGCGAGCAGTTTGGAAAATTTTGTCAATGGTATTTCGGGTGATCATAATAGAAAATTAATAGAATTAAAGTCAATGTATCCTGTCTAATATAATACATGACTTTTGCAAAAATACGAGAAAACACCTGAAGCAAAAAGTAGATATTTTCCAATTAGTATACTGATGTTAGATTAAACAAAAATCGACTCCTGATAAGTAGTCAGCCGACATGTTTTATTTAATTTAGGTCGATAGCGTATGTATTAAACCTTAATTAACCTAAAATCTTGACTATTTCTTTTTAAAAAAATAAATAAGGCTTTCATCAAAATTGAGCCTTAAGTCCTAAATTAATGCTTTCTTTCTACCACATAATTCAAGAGTGTGCTAAGTGAAGTTTTGGCTTCGGAATCCGGGAACTCATCAAGAATTCTTAGCGCCTTATCGCGGTAGTCGTACATGGCCTGACGTGCATAATTCAGTCCGCCGTGAGTTTTAACGTATTCAATTACTTCATTGACACGTTTTTTGTTGTGATTGTGCTTCTTGACCGAACGAATCAACCAACGCTTTTCTGATTTATTGGCAGTATTGATGCTATAAATCAAAGGCAAGGTCATTTTTTGCTCTTTGATATCAATACCAATTGGTTTACCTATTAAATTGGTACTCGTATAATCGAATAAATCATCTTTAATTTGGAAAGCAATTCCCACTAATTCGCCAAAGCGGTTCATTTTGGCTGCCATTTCCTCCGTACAACCCACTGATCTTGCACCTGCTTCGCAACAAGCGGCAATTAACGTAGCTGTTTTTTGACGAATAATCTCAAAATAAATTTCTTCTGTAATATCTAAATTTCTAGCCTTTTCGATTTGCAAAAGTTCTCCCTCACTCATTTCGCGAATAGCTGTTGAAACAACAGTCAATAAATCAAAGTCCTTATTCTCAGTCGCCAGCAAAACACTTTTAGAAAGTAAGTAATCGCCCACCAAAACCGCAATTTTATTTTGCCATAGGGCATTAATAGAGAAAAAGCCTCTGCGCAAATCACTATCATCTACCACATCATCATGCACCAAAGACGCCGTATGAATCAATTCAATCATAGAAGCTCCCCGATAAGTTCTTTCAGTAGTTTCCCCTACAAGTTTTGCCGTTAAAAACACAAACATGGGACGCATCTGCTTCCCTTTTCTGCGAACGATGTATTGCATGATTCTATCGAGCAATGAAACATTGGTTTTCATGGCTCCATAGAACTTGCTCTCGAAGATTTTCATTTCTTCGGATATAGGTGCTTTGATTTGGTTTACAATTTTTGCCAAGATCTTATTTTAGAGATATACAAGTTAAGTTTTGCTTTCTAAATTTATCCTCCAAAGTGATCGCTTCTGCAGAATAACATACATTATTTTGGTCGACAAAAGCGATTCCCTCTACCTGACCAACATCACCCGCTTTACCTAAATGAATAATGGTTTTGGGATTGTTCAACCATTCTTTTGCCGAACTTTTAAAGTCCGTTAACATCATATAAACATCACCATCGGTTGTATAACCTACCATTCCCAAACGCGCATATGAGTCATTTAGTTCAATCACATCAGTTCCCGTTGCCAAAAACTTTAAATCATAATCCTCCACTAACCAAGCAGGCTGTTTACCTTTTACTAAATCAATGGTGTAATGTTTTGTTTTAAAACTACCCCATTCTTTGGTAAACAAATGTAATTTCTCATTAAAGTAAACCATACTTTCTAAATCGAAATTATGATTATAAACTTGCTTGGAGTAATCTTCTTGTTCCGGATAAAAGAATTCTATCGTATCGACAACAACACTTTGTTCTTTTAAACTTGTATTTATACTTTTTCTAGGAAAATAATAAACCTTAAGGTCACGTCTCACTCCTAGGTTGTTACCAAAATCCCCAACAAATAAATGCTTATCACTGATCGCCATTTCTTCCCAGTCTATATTGCTAGCATTGTTTAACTTAATAGTTTGAGTTATTTCAATGGGATTCTTTGATGTGAATTTATATATTTCGGCAGCGCCACCACTATCATTAAAACCATAAAATTCATCGCCGATCTTTTCTAATCCAGATATTTCTTCTAATTTATTTGGTAAATCATGAGTAATATAAGAATAATCGGATAGTTTTCTAGATTGTTCTTTCAGTAGAAAAGCTGGTTCACAAGAAGTGAGTAAAACCAAACCTAGAATGGAATAAATAAGATTTTTTGTTTTCATATTTCTTTGAGAAGTACAAAAATAATCAAATTTACGGTAGTTCAAGGCATTTAAGAATGAGTTCTTATAAGTTGATTAAAATCGAGGATAGATTGTCTAAATAAGTAGATTAGGTATAAGAATTGCAGCGACATTATTAACTAATTAGCTTATCATGACCAAAACACTTATACTTATATTATATATTCTCGGGCTAGGAATGATTTTATTAGGCCTACTGGCTGCTGATAAAATCCTACTTCCACCCATTGTAACAGGCTTAGGATTTTTTGTCATTGGTTATACTCAATGGCGTATTATAGAAGGAAAAGAATAGTATCATTCAAAAATATTGTAGACAGAATGCCTATAAATTTCTATTTTTAAATTTAGAAAAACTTCTATTTTAGTTGTGTGGATTAGGTGTAATTTATTCTGCTAATTTATTTTTATTAGCTAATTGACCACAAGCTGCATCGATATCTTTACCTCTACTTCTTCTCACATTAACTACTATTCCAGCATTTTCTAAGGCTGCAATATATTTGTTAGTGGCAGATTCATGCGCCTGCTGATATATTCCGTCGTCTATGGAATTGTATTCAATCAAATTAACCTTAACGGGAACTTGCATACAGAACTTTACCAAGGCATCTATATCTTCTTTTCTATCATTTATCCCTTTCCAAATAATATATTCCAAGGTAATTCTACTTCTAGTTTTATCATACCAATACTTCAGACTAGCTAATAGGTCCTCCAAAGGAAACTTATTACTAAAAGGCATGATTTGATTTCTTTTCTCCTCTATAGCAGAGTGTAGAGAAAGCGCCAAACCAATTCTCAAATCTTCGTCGGCTAGTTTTTCAATCATTTTTGGCAAACCAGAAGTGGATACGGTAATTCTTTTAGGTGACATACCCAATCCATGCGGATGTGGTGTAGAAATTTTCCTAATCGCATCTACCACATTATTAAAGTTCAACAAAGGCTCTCCCATTCCCATAAAAACTATATTGCTCAATGGATGACCAAAATCCTCACGACTTTGTTGGTCTATTAAGGCCACTTGATCTACTATTTCTGCTGCGGTAAGATTTCGCATTCGTTTCAGCCTAGCCGTTGCACAAAATGTACAATCCAAACTACAACCAACTTGGGACGAAACACATGCCGTAGTTCTAGATTCAGTTGGGATTAAAACAGACTCCACCACATTACCATCAAAGAGTTTAACAGCGTTTTTAATAGTTCCGTCCATACTCTTTTGATACTCTTCAATCGCGATAGGTTGAATCACGAAATGCTCTGACAATTTCTCGCGAAGTTCTTTAGATAAACTTGTCATTTCGTCAAAAGAATGTGCGTTTTTTGTCCAAAGCCACTCATAAATCTGCTTAGCACGAAATTCTTTCTCATCTATGCTGGGCATAAATTCGATTAATTGCTGCAAAGTCTGGGTTCGTATGTCTTTAGGTGTTTTAATCTTGGGTATATTTTTAAAATTAAAAAAGCAATCTGTGATACTTCAACAGATTGCTTTGTGATCTTTATTCAATTTGTCTCGCAATATTACAATCTGATTAAATAATCAACATTGCATCACCGTAGGAGAAGAATTTATATTCTTCTTTAACGGCCTCTTTATAAGCTTTTTTCACTAATTCGTGTCCTGCGAATGCTGATACCATCATCATCAAGGTTGATCTTGGTGTATGGAAGTTCGTAATCATTGTATTCGCAATACTAAAGTCATAAGGTGGATGGATATATTTGTTGGTCCATCCGTCATATGCATTTAAATATCCATTGGCCGAAACTGCTGTTTCTATGGCGCGCATAGAAGTTGTACCCACGGCACAAATTCTTTTTTTGTCGTCTATAGCTCTATTTACGCGATCTGCAGTTGACTGCGGAACATTCGCACGTTCAGATTCCATTTTATGTTTGGTTAAGTCTTCTACTTCCACTGGCGCAAAAGTTCCCAAACCAACATGCAAAGTAACCTCAGCAAAGTCAATACCTTTAATTTCTAAACGTTTCATAAGATGTTTAGAAAAGTGCAATCCAGCAGTAGGTGCAGCCACAGCTCCCTCTTCTTTTGCATAAATTGTTTGATATCTTTCGGCATCGCTTTCCTCTACTTCTCTTTTAATATACTTAGGCAAAGGTGTAGTTCCTAAAGCTGTTAACTTAGTGCGGAACTCCTCGTATGGCCCGTCATATAGAAAACGTAAAGTTCTACCACGAGATGTCGTATTATCTACTACCTCTGCTACCAAATCATCATCGTCACCAAAAAACAACTTGTTACCAATTCTAATTTTTCTAGCTGGATCTACTAGAACATCCCAAAGACGTGTCTCTGGATCTAATTCTCTTAACAAGAAAACCTCGATTTTAGCTCCGGTTTTTTCTTTATTTCCGAAAAGCCTTGCTGGAAAAACCTTCGTATTATTCATGATCAACACATCATCTTCATCGAAATAATCGATAAGATCTTTGAAAGTTTTGTGTTCAATTGTTCCAGCTTTTCGATCCAATACCATTAAACGAGCTTCGTCGCGATAATCCGCAGGACGTTCAGCCAAAAGTTTTTCAGGTAACTTAAAATCGAAATCAGATGTTTTCATTTTCATATGCAGCTTCTTTTAAAGGCCTGCAAATATACGACTTGCAAACAGGCTTTGTCAAGTTTTTTGGGGTAAAATTTTGAAACTGTGTTATTTTAGGTCATCTTAAGCACTTTTTTGCTGAAGATTTTATTGAATTTAGCCAAAATTTGAAGGAAGTGAACTTTTTAAACTCTCAATTTCTAACGAAAATCCTTCGGGATAGAATTACCACAACTTGGTTTTTGCATCTTTTTGGAACATTAATAATTAGGGTATAGGTCTATCGAGCATATTATTTAAGGTTTAAAATAGAATGAAGGTGTTACTTTAGCATGTTATGAATTAAGGTTCGGAGCGCGGCGCGGATTGGCAGCAGTAGCGCGCAAAGGGCGAGCTAGCAACAAAAAACGAAGTGAAAAAGCGACCATAGAAGCTCTTTTTACAAGATTTTTTGTCTAGCTAGCACTGCGTACTACTGCAGAAAGCCGCAAATGCCGCCCTAGTACTTCTATCTAAAATTCTGTTTATATTTGCAGCCAATGAAATTCGAAATTCAAACCACAGATACGGCCTCCTCTGCACGAGCGGGCACTTTTACAACGGCGCATGGCGAGGTGCAAACGCCTATTTTTATGCCTGTAGGCACGGTGGCTAGCGTGAAAGCGGTGCACCAACATGAGCTAAAGGAGGATATTAAAGCCCAAATAATTTTAGGGAATACCTATCATTTATATTTGCGTCCGGGAACAGAAATATTAGAAAAAGCTGGTGGACTGCACAAGTTTATGAATTGGGATAGACCCATTCTGACGGATAGTGGCGGTTTTCAGGTGTATTCTTTGTCGGATATTAGAAAGGTATCTGAGGAAGGTGTGCGTTTTCAATCGCATATAGATGGTTCTTATCATATGTTTTCGCCAGAATATTCAATGGAAATTCAACGAAAAATTGGGGCTGACATTATTATGGCTTTTGATGAATTAACTGGAATCCCAGCGACGTATAGAGAAGCCAAAAAGGCGATGCACGTGACACATAGATGGCTGGAGCGCTGTAGAACTTGGTTGAGCGAGAATCCTCCGCTATATGGTTATCATCAGACTTTGTTTCCGATTGTACAAGGAAATTCTTTTGAAGACCTAAGAATTGAATCGGCGAAATATGTTGCGGATTTTGGCGCAGAAGGGAATGCTATTGGTGGATTGAGTGTTGGAGAGCCAGAGGATGTGATGTACAATATTGCTGGTTTGGTTTGTGAGATTTTGCCAAAAGATAAACCGAGATATTTGATGGGAGTTGGTACGCCGTGGAATATTTTGGAGAATATTGCTTTGGGTGTTGACATGTTTGATTGTGTGATGCCGACGCGAAATGCAAGAAATGGAATGTTATTTACGTGGAATGGGGTAATGAACATGAAAAACGCGAAGTGGAAGGATGATTTTTCTCCTTTGGATGAGTCGGGAACATCTTATGTAGATTCGGCATATTCCAAAGCGTATGTGCGTCATTTGTTTGTTGCAAAAGAATATTTAGGAAAACAAATTGCGTCTATTCACAATTTGGCGTTTTATTTGGACTTAGTGCGCGTAGCCAGAGAGCATATTTTGGCTGGAGATTTCAATCAATGGAAAGAACAAACGGTTCCTAAATTAAAGCAACGACTTTGATAAAATTACTCGATCGGTATATCATGAAGAATTTCATAGGCACATTTGTGTTTATGACTACGCTATTGGCCTTGATTGTTTTGGTGATTGACTTGAGCCAGAAAGTAGGTAAAATTCAGGATAATGGCTCTACGATTGGAGCTGCTTTGATTGATTATTATCCGTTTTTTGTTCTTTGGATTGTGAATACCTTCTTACCTATTGGTGTTTTTATTGCGGCTATCTATTTCACGTCAAGGTTGACCAATAATACCGAAATAGTTGCGATGACTTCGGGTGGAATGAGTTATTTTAGACTAACTCGCCCCTATTTGATTGTTGCTTTTGGAATTGGCGCTTTATCATTTGCGGTGAATCACTTTTTATTACCGAAGGCTAACGTTTATAAAAACGATTATTATTACACTTATCTGCAACCTACATCTAAGGAACAGGATTATTACAAAGGGCGGCCAATTTCGGCGCAGATTTCCCCTGATGAATATATTTTCTTGCATAACTATAATCGTAGAACTTTAAACGGAAGTGGATTTATTTATCAGAAATTTGATGGTAATGAATTGGTTTATTCCCTGCGTGCGAATGATTTAATTTGGAATCAAAAAGATTCTATCTATGCTTTGAATCACTTTTATGAACGTCAAGTACAAACCGATGGAACGGACTCCTTGACCAGTGGAAATAGAACCGAAAGAAAATTTAGCGTTACTCCGGATGAGCTTTTGCCAGAAGGTTATGTAGCAGAAACGATGAACTCGATTGAATTAAGGAAATTCATTGATCGAGAGAAATTCAAAGGTTCGGCGAGCATTAGCGTTTACTTAAATGAGCTTTATCAACGAAGTAGTTTGCCTTTTTCATCGATTATTCTAAGCCTATTAGCACTTTCCTTGTCCTCCCAGAAACGAAGAGGTGGAATTGGGCTCAACTTAGCGATTGGAATTACGATGGCGTTTATTTACATTTTCGGGAATGAGGCTAGCAAGGTTTTATCTAATGTGGGTAATCTTACTCCCCTTTTAGCTGTGTGGCTGTCTAATATTGTATTTGGATTTATCACGATTATTCTATATTTCAGAAGAGCCTTCCAATAGAATCTACAGTATTTATTTTTCTTAGCTTTGTTTAATACGAACTTTTGACTCGCTTTTACGCCGTGCAATCCATTTAATGAAACTAATCATAGAAAATTATTAGAAAAAATCTCATCATTAATTATCGCCAAAATAGATAGTTACAATTTAAGTAGAAAAATAATTTGAAAATAATTTGAATTTTGTTTTGAGATTTGAAAATTGAATGTATATTTGCAATCGAATTACAAAAGGGATCATAGCTCAGTTGGTTCAGAGCATCTGCCTTACAAGCAGAGGGTCGGGGGTTCGAATCCCTCTGATCCCACAACAAAAAAGCATTTACAGAGACTGTAGATGCTTTTTTTATTGAATCAATTTTTCTTGTTTAGAATAGCTTCTACTCCTATCTATTTTAAATTTTTAAGACAAAAAAAAATGCGCATTGATTGATTCAACACGCCTTTTAAAATGAGTTATTTTAAGTCTTATCAGGAGCTTTCTAGAAGTAGCCCATCATATACAAGAATACTACCCAAATAATTACTAAGATAGGACCCAATAAGCCAATGGTTAATCCACCAAATCTAAAATCAGATTGCTTCAATAATCCTGTACTATATGCAATTGCATTGGGAGGAGTGGAAACTGGCAGGAATAAAGCACAAGATGCGCTCACACCAATTACCATTGCCATATAAGCTGGGTTTACACCAGGCAATATACTCGCGACAGGTATCAAGATAGTAGCCGTAGCCGTGTTACTCATAATATTCGAGAAAAGAACAGTGGCAAAAGCAAAAATCGTCATCATAGCATATTCGTTGAAGGTGAAGTTAGATAACTTAGCTACAAAGAATTCGGCCAATCCACTTTCTTGAATGGCTAAACCAAGTGACAAACCACCTGCCACCAACATTAGGGTATCCCACGGAATCTCTCGCACATCCTCCCCTGTTATAATTCCAATCATAGGAAAGAAAATAATTGGAATACCTGAAACTGCAGCAGATGGGATCCCATGCCAGCGCCCCGTTAGCCATAATAAAACTGTAACTGCCAATACGGCTAATACAATTCTCTTTTGAAAACGCTCTTCTAGATTGCTTGGTTCGTTTTTGATTTCAACGACACTCTCCACATTCATTTCACTTAGTTTAAACTTACGCTTTAGTAGAACCCAAAATATAAGTACTAAAATCATCGCCACTGGAACGCCTAATACCATCCATTCTAGGAAGCCAATTTGAATACCTCCGCTTTTGGCTTTTGACATAGAATTAATAGCTTCTACTGCAATCGCATTTGGTGGAGAACCAATAATAGTTCCCATTCCACCGATGGCAGCTGCCGAAGGAATTCCTAGCAATAAGGCTTTGGACAAACCATGCTCTTTGCCGAGTTTATTTATAAATGGTAAAATTGATGCAACCATCATAGCTGTGGTGGCTGTATTGGACATAACCATAGATGCGACAGCCGTGGCGAGCATCATTCCAAAAAGTATTTGAGATGGCTGGGTACCGACCTTAGACATGGTTAAAGCAAATAAATCCGCATCTAAACCTGTTTTCCGCAGCGCAAGTGCCAAAAAGAATCCACCAAGCATTAACCAAATTACCGAATTAGACCAAGTCTGTATAAAGGTGGTGACATCGATATAACCTGGCTGCCCAGGAATATTGGTTTCTGCTTGGCCAATGAGAAAAATAAGGAGACCTACAATGAGGATTCCGACTGCAAAAGGTGGGATTGCCTCCGTTACCCAGAGTGTGACAGCAAAAATTAATATGAAAAATACATATTGCTGAATGACGCTAAATTGGTCCTCTTGGATCGTTACAAAATAAGTTAATAGGAAAGCACCAATGATACTCAACAAAAAAAGTATAATTCTTTTTTGAGCATCTACCACCCGTTGCATCCGATTTATCACTCTTTCTGCTGACCTTCTTGAATCTGCCATCTTTTTAATTATTAATACAAAGTTGGTTAAATTATTTTAAGAATACTATGAATTGCATCATTAACACCAAGTTATATAGAATAGAAGAAATTACATACTGCAACTTGATTTTGTGTTATTAATACTTAATTCAAGAAACTTTAATTTAAATTCATATTCTAGGGAATCTATTAAATTACAAAATTAGATCAAAGATTGATTGGGCCTCTTCTTATATCCATAGGATATCAAAAACTTTAGACCATGAAAAAGGAGGAATAAAGCATTGAAAAGCTAATTAGTTTCCCATCTTTTCTAACGTAAATTTATTAAATCCCTAATTAAACTAACGTTTTAGTTGTATAATTAAAAATTTAGTTATACATTTGAATAACTAAAGAAATAGTTATGAAAACACTCACCCAAGCTGAAGAACAGATTATGCACGTTTTATGGGAAATTGAACAAGGTTTTTTGAAAGATATTATTTCAGAAATCCCTGAACCTAAGCCGCACAATAATACAATTGCCACCATATTAAAAATCTTGGTTCAAAAAGGTTTTGCAAACTATGAGGTTTTTGGTAGGCAACACAGGTATTTTCCAGTGGTAATGAAAGATGAATACAGCAAAGGATCGCTTAAAAACTTGGTGACAGATTATTTTGATGGATCTTACAAGGAGACAGTTTCGTTTTTGGTGGAGAAAGATCAACTTTCTATTCACGATTTAGAGTTGTTATTGAACGAACTTAAAAATAAATAAAATGGAACCTATTTTCATTTATTTCGCAAAAAGTATTTTTATCTCCCTTGTATTTTGGGGATATTACAAACTGTTTTTAGAAGGTAAAGAATTTCATCATTATAATCGGTTTTACTTGCTAATTTCAGTCATTTTGAGCTTGATTTTACCATTTATTAAAGTAAGTTGGTTTACCATTCAACCTAATAACCAACATCTTTATTTACTTATTCAATACATGAATGGTGATGCTATTGAGCGTACATCGGGAGATTTTAATAATCCATGGACTTTCTATTTGGTCCTTTTCATCGGTCTGATTTCGATATTTTATACTTTAAGAATGCTTTACGGAATTTTTAAAATTAGAAATATTAAATCGCATTATCCTACGGAAAAGCATGAAAATTATACGATGATATATACAGATTTACCTTCTGCCCCATTTACATTTTTAAGGAATTTATTCTGGAATACATCGATTGATGTGAATACCCAAAGTGGCGAAAAAATATTCCTACACGAGTTGGCACATATTACACAACATCATACAATTGATAGATTATTTTTAACATGCATTAAATCTATTTTTTGGTTTAATCCTATGTATTATTTGATTCACAAAGAAGTCATGTTGATCCATGAGTATTTAGCGGATCAAAAGGCGATAGAAAATAAAGATTCGAAAGCATTTGCAGCCATGCTTTTGGGGCAACATTTCTCTGCTGCAACCATTCCTGGAACGAGTCCATTTTTCACCTCACACATTAAAAAAAGATTAGACATGATCACCAAAAACCACACAACAAGTTATAGTTATGCTCGAAGAGTTTGGGCATTACCCCTACTTTTCATGCTTTGCTTTATGTATATAGTACAGGCTAAAAATGAGGAGATAAAAATTGAAAATAGAAATATCGAAGACTTCATTCAGCAACAAGTTATACCTGAGAATGATTCGATTAAACAACAATTATTGGAACGTAAAAAAGCTTTAGATTTAAATCAAAAAGCATTACAAGAAAAGAAACGAACTTTAACAAAACATAGTGAGGAAATTGAAGTTCAACAAGAAGAAATTGAAATATTATCGAAACAAGCTGAAAATAAACAAAGAGTTTTAGATAATTTATTGAAAAAGCCTGATGAAAAATTAGATCTTAATAAAATTAAAGCAAATTTAGATGAGATTGCTGAAATAAATAAAACCATTGATCAGAAGATAATTGTTTTAAACCAATCGATTGGTGGCATATTACCTCCACCACCGCCACCGCCAACTCCAATTGCTCCGCCTCCGCCACCTCCATCAGCGCCAAAAAAAGACACAAAGCTGAATTCAAAATCTATTGAGTTAGAAAATAATAATGTTGATAAAAGTAAGATTGAAATTTACTTGGATGGAAAACAAATTACTGAAAATGAAATGAATGACTTAGATCTAAAGTTAATTAAAAATGTAGTGATTGATAAAGATCAGAATTCGGAAAGCAAAAAGAAAAAATCTAGAATCGATATTTTTACAAATAATCCTCCACCACCGCCAACACAGCAAAAGAAATATAGAAGCCCAACGGCTAAATCTATTAAAATCACCTCAAAAGATGGAGATGAAGTTCAAGTCTATCACGATGGTAAAGGTAATTATCAAGATAATTTTAATGGCGTAGCAACAGAAATATTTTTAGATGGAAAAAGAATATCTAAGGAAAGAATGTTGGAGTTGGATCCAAGAAATATAAAATCTACAAACATTATAAAAGACCAAAAACCCAATCGTATTGAAATATTCACAAAATAGTAGATTGAAAAAAAATTCGTGAATTAAATTTTTCCAAATTATAGGTTTAATGCAACAGATTGCGCAAAGATTTAAAAAATAAAATCTTTGCGCATTTCTATTTAATAGCTGTATTTTTGCATTCCTTATGAAAGAATTATTCAGTCTTAATAAATTAATCTTTAAATATAAATGGCTGCTTTTCTGGGGTGCTATATTCGTTATTGCTACTAATATCATCTCAGTTTATGCCGTACGTTATATTGGTAAAGCCATTAATCTTATTGACGATGCTTTTTCTAAAACAGGTGAACCTGCGAGTGTTGAGCAATTATTAATTTACGGTTCTATCATTATAATTTTACCGATTATCAGTGGTATTTTAACTTTCTTTCAAAGACAAACGATTATTGTAGCGTCTCGCCATATTGAGTTTGATCTTAAAAATGTTATTTTCAAGCACTATCAAGATCTAGATACTTCTTTTTATAAGAAGAACAGAACGGGAGATTTAATGAATCGTATTAGCGAGGATGTTGGATATGTCCGTATGTATTTAGGTCCTGGGATTATGTATCCTATTAATTTGATTTCTTTGGCAATTATTTTGATTGTTGAAATGTTATTTATCAACAAAACACTGACCTTATACACCTTAGCTCCTTTGCCTATTCTTTCTGTTTTAATTTACTTTATAAGTAGTATTATTAATAGAAAAAGTAGAGAGGTTCAAGAGGAACAGTCTAATTTATCTTCTTATGTGCAAGATATATTCTCTGGAATTCGAGTGATTAAATCATTTAATAAGGAAGGGCAGATAAAGAGTGCTTACGCTCAAAATGCCAATAATTATAAACGTAAATCGATTTCATTAGCCAATATCCAGGCTTTTTTCTTTCCGATGATGCTGTTGGTCATTGGAATTAGTCAGATTTTAATTTTATATGCAGGAGGTGCCGCTTATATTAACGGCGAAATTGAAGAAATTGGTACGGTTGCTCAATTCTTTATGTACTTAAACATGTTGATTTGGCCTTTTGCTTCATTAGGTTGGATTTCTATGGTGGTTCAAAGAGCCGAAGCTTCTATGAAAAGAATCAATGAATTCTTGCAAGCTACGCCTAGTGTGGTTAATACCGTTAGCGAACATACGCCGATTGAAGGCGCTATCAGCTTTAGGGATGTGAGCTTTATCTATGAAAATACGGGTATCAAAGCATTAAGCCATATTACATTCGACCTAGCTGCGGGCAAGACTTTAGCTATTTTGGGAAAAACGGGTTCTGGAAAAACGACCATTGCTGAATTAATTGCCAGATTGTATGACCCGACAGAAGGTGTCGTCTTAATGGATGAAAAACCTTTGCCTGAGTTAAATTTGAATGATTTAAGAACTCAAATTGGTTTCGTGCCTCAGGAGGCCTTTTTATTCTCTGAAACTTTGGCCTCTAATATTGCTTTTGCAGCAGAAGATGCATCTCGACAAGACATTATTAAGTTTGCCAAAAAAGCCGATGTTCATCATAACATTATCGAATTCCAAGAAGGATATGATACTAAAGTTGGCGAACGTGGCGTAACTCTATCTGGTGGCCAGAAACAAAGAATTTCTATTGCTCGTGCCTTGATCAAAGATCCAAGAATTTTGATTTTTGATGATAGTTTATCTGCAGTGGATACAGAAACCGAAGAAAATATTCTTCAAAACATTCAGGAGGTTGCTAAACAGAAAACGATTGTGATTATTACCCACAGAGTTTCATCTGCTAAGCACGCTGATAAAATTATTGTGTTACGCGAAGGTAGAATTGCTCAAGAAGGCACCCACGAGAGTTTATTAGAACAAGGTGGTGAATACAAAGAGTTGTATGAAATGCAGTTAAGTGAAGATGCAAAAGATTAATTAAAAGCCAATATCCTCATTAGATATCTACTGGTTTTTTTAGTTTAAAAATCATCCTCGCGCTCATAATTAGACAGAAAAACAATCAACTCACCTGATTCATAGGTAATTTCTACTATATCCTCACTCGCGTAGTTGCGTGTTCCTATTCTTTTACCCAATCTTAAATCTAAATCATTCAAAGTAAATTTAAGACCTTTGGAGTTTACTTTTTTGGCTTTGTGAAAAGGCACTAAGGAGATAATCCTATTTTTAACGCCTTCTAATTCAATACTCTTATCTGCGAAAAAGAAAATAGAGTAATCATCATAAAAAGTAATATCCAATCTTTTTTTAAAATAAAGCGCTGTAGATAAATTACCTAAAAAGTGATCGCTCTCTTGTCCTGTTGAGCCATAGACATCTACCGAATCATATCCGTGCTCTTCTATGATTTGTAAACTTTTCTCGAAATCGGTTAAATCCTGATCAGGTCTTTCTAACACCTCAACAAATGGAGAAATATCATCGATGGAAACGGAATCAAAGTCACCAATGACATAATCTGGCCTGATTTGCTTTCCTAATAAAAAAGCATAAGCACCATCGGTACAATATATCTTTTCGTAATTCGAAATATCTGGTAATTCTTGAGGTGGCTGCCCATTAATAATTAAAAGTGCTTTCATTATTAATCTTTACTTGGAAGCCATAAAACCTCTGGCTCATTGTCTATTTTCGCCAATACTCTTGCCAAAACAAAAAAGTAATCAGACAAACGATTCAAATATTTTTGTAATTCTTGGCGTATTTCTTCATTTTCGGCTAATGCAACAACAATACGCTCTGCTCTTCTACAAACGGTTCTCGCCAAGTGCGCCGAAGCTGAAGCTTTACCTCCACCTGGAAGAATAAAATGAGTTAGGGGATCTAATTCTTTCTCCCATTCATCAATCCAGCTTTCTAAGGTCTCAATATCAGCTTCCTGAATCATTTGACCAATTCTCGACTTGCCATTCGCTAAATATAATTTCTCTTTAGGTGTAGCTAATTCTGAACCTAAAACAAATATATTCTCTTGAATTTTAAGCAATTGCTCTTTGACTTGTTCATTGGAGTTATGCGAAGCAATGACACCGATATTCGAGTTTAATTCATCGGTAGTACCATAAGCGTCGATGCGAATATGTGCTTTTGAAACCTTCACTCCACCGTATAAAGAAGTAGAACCTTTGTCTCCAGTTTTAGTATATATTTTCATAAATATTCAAATTTAGGATAGTATAGATTTAGACTTGAATCTAAGTATCTAGTCTGTTAAAGTTTAAAATTAGTTAATTGAATCTAATTCGCCTAAAATTTAGCTTCTATTTATTTGGATATTTATTCGGTGTTCAATCTTTCTACAGCCGCAGAAATATGATTAAATATGAAATCTGAATCTAGTACATCCTCTTTTCTAAACCTAAGTTGATGAAAGCCCTTGGTTTCTTTTGGAAATTTTAAAAATTCATTCTCATTTAAGTCATTTTTGAACCAAACTGAAAACATATCCTTATAAGCTCTAAAACCCAGAATTTGAATATCATTTATGCTATAAACCGGTTCTCCATATTCCATATCACCCTTTAGACCATAAGATAAAAGAATGTGATGTAGCTGCGTAAGTTCCTCCTCTAAATAAGCATGAGATTGGATATAATCCTCTATGGTGATTGGCGTAATCATTTGTTATTTTAATATTTCTCGAACCTAAAATTCTCTCCTAAATAAACCTGACGAACCACTGGGTCATCTGCTAATTCTTCTGGCGTACCTTCTTTTAGGATCTTGCCTTCGAACATAATATAGGTTTTATCCGTAATCGCCAAAGTCTGCTGAACGTTGTGGTCGGTGATTAAAATTCCAATATTTCTTTTTACAAGAGAACGAACAATTTTCTGAATATCTTCTACAGCAATCGGATCAACTCCTGCAAAAGGCTCATCTAGCAAAATGAATTTTGGATCAACGGCTAAAGCCCTCGCAATTTCGGTCCTACGTCTTTCTCCACCCGAGAGCAAGTCACCTCGGTTGGTTCTTACATGCTCTAAACTAAATTCTTCTATAAGAGAGTCTCTACGAATCCTACGTTCTTTTTTAGATAATTTGGTCATTTCCAGCACCGCCATAATATTATCCTCCACAGATAATTTTCTAAAAATCGAAGCTTCTTGCGCCAGATAGCCAATTCCTTTTTGCGCACGTTTGTACATCGCGTTTTTGGTAATATCATCTTTGTCGAGATAAACCTTACCAACTGTTGGTTTTACCAAACCTACAATCATATAGAATGTCGTCGTTTTCCCAGCACCGTTGGGCCCGAGAAGCCCTATAATCTGACCTTGCTCTACCTCAATAGAAACGTCTTTTACCACACGCTTCTTTCCATACATTTTAACCAGGTTCTCACCTCTTAGGGTCAGTTTTTCTTGCGACATTCTTTGCGTTTTATTTGCTATTTATCTTTAATAATAAACTTAAAAAAAGCTGATTTATTCTACAACAAATCCTTGTTGTGCCATCCATTTATCATTAAAAAACTTTCCTACATATCTTGTACCAGAATCATGAAATAAAACCACAACAACATCATCTGGTCCAAATTCATCTTTTAATTGTAATAAACCTTTAATAGCAGCACCAGCGGAATTCCCCATAAAAAGACCTTCTTCAATGGCTAATTTTCTAGTATATATTGCGGCATCTTTATCGGTCACTTTTTCGAATCCGTCAATCACATCGAAATCTACATTTTTAGGTAAGATATCCTCGCCAATTCCTTCTGTAATATAAGGATAAATTTCGTTTTCATCGAAAATACCCGTTTCGTGATATTTCTTGAAAACCGACCCATAAGTATCAATTCCCCAAATTTTGATATTAGGATTTTGCTCTTTTAAATATTTTCCTACCCCTGAAATTGTTCCACCCGTTCCAACACCTACCACAAAATGAGTAATCTTTCCATCGGTTTGTTCCCAAATTTCTGGTCCTGTACTTTCGTAATGCGCTTTCGCATTCGAAGGATTATCATATTGATTTACATACCATGCATTCGGTGTTTCCTCTGATAAACGTTTAGAAACCGAATAATAAGAACGTGGATCTTCTGGCTCAACCGCAGTCGGACAAACGACGACTTCTGCGCCAACAGCTCTCAAAATATCAATTTTTTCTTGCGACTGCTTGTCGGCGATAACACAAATTAATTTATAACCTTTCACAATCGCAGCCAATGCCAAACCCATTCCGGTATTTCCCGATGTGCCTTCTATAATGGTACCGCCTGGTTTTAATAAGCCTTGCGCTTCAGCATCTTCAATCATTTTAACGGCCATTCTATCTTTTACAGAATTTCCTGGATTAAAGGTTTCAACCTTAGCAAGACATAGACTTGGTAAATCTTTAGTTATCTTATTTAATTTCACCAAAGGCGTGTTTCCAATGGTTTCTAATATATTTTCGGCGTACTGCATAATCTTAATTGAGTTGCAAATTTAATTTAAATTCACAGATTGCAAGAATTATAATTGAAATAGAGATTTAACCTTCGTTATTTTTTACATCTGATTCTAGAATAAAGGTATTTCTACTAAAATGAGCATAATTAATTTACAACAAAGCAAATTCTGATTATTTAGATTTAAAAATTTAATATTCTATCTTTGTTTGCTAAGTCAAAATGATATGAATTTTAAAGCTTTCCATCTCTTACTATTGATTTTCGTATTGTTTTCATGTAAAAATGCTCCAGAAAATTACTTAGAGACTAATACACAAACAGCTCAAGAAGATTATTTTCACACCACTACTGAAACATTGGTTTCAGCGCACCGTGGTGGAAGTGGTATTGAAAACTATCCTGAAAACGCTTTAGAAACCATTCAACATCTTTACCAGCAAGGCATAACTATTTTTGAAATTGATTTATTTCAAACCTCAGATAGAGAGATTATGTTATTTCATGATAATCACTTGGAAAGAACAACAACCGGAAACGGTTCTTTGAAAGGAAAATCTGCATCAGATTTATTAAAATTAAATTTAGTAGATGATTTTGGGAATGAAACTTCCTATAAAATTCCTTATTTAAAAGATGTTTTAGCTTGGGCAAAGGGGAAAAACGCATATTTAATGCTTGATTTTAAAGATAGCGCCAAATATGAAGATGTCATTGATTTAGTACGAGAAATGGATATGCAAGATCAGTGTGTGTTGATTAGCTACAGCACTGGACAAGCGAAGAAACAACATCGATTAGCTCCAGAAATGATGATTTCGGTTTCGGCGAGAAACGAAAAAGAGTTAAATTGGATATTAGAAACTGAAATACCGACGGACAAAATGATTGCCTTTACTGGTACTAAACTTTCTCCGCCAGCTTTATATAAGAAATTAAATGAATTAAAAATTCCTGCTATCTTGGGAACCTTAGGTAACTTAGACGGAAGAGCCGCAGCTAATAAAGAGCATTTATATAAAGAATGGTCAGATATGGGAATTCAAATTATCGCCACCGATCGTCCGTTGCATGCTTACAAAGCCTTGAAGTAATTTTATGACAAAAATAGATTTCGAACATACGGGAGTTTCAGCTTTAATTAAGGATTATTTAAAGCAAAAAGAGGTTTTAAAACCTTTTTATTCCATGTTTCCAACGGAAGAAAACTATGCTATTCAAGCCCACAAAAAACTGAAAGAATATGAACATAGAGATGTGCTTCATTCAGTTTTAAGTCAACAAATGGACAGACTTGAATTAAGTGACAAACAACAAGAAAATTTAGCATTACTCAAGAACAGCAATACAGCAACTGTAACCACTGGGCATCAGTTAAATTTACTCACCGGGCCTTTATACTTTATTTATAAAATTTTACATGTTGTTAAGATTTGTGAGGAATTAAGTCAAAAAGATGCTGAAACTAATTATGTTCCCATATATTGGATGGCGACAGAAGATCATGACTTTGATGAAATCAATCATTTTTATAATTATCGTGGTAGAGTAGAATACAATACAGAAGATGGTGGTTTCGTAGGCGATATTTCAACCAAAAGCACAGAAAAAAGTTTACAGCAATTTATTGATTCATTTGGAGATTCAGCTTTTGAAAATAACTTAAAGGAAATCATTCAAACAGCTTATTTCCAACAGTACGACTTAGCGACAGCAACAAGAATTTTGGTACATGAGCTATTAGGCGATTATGGAATCTTGATTTTAGATGCTAATGACGCTGAACTTAAAAAATGTATGATTCCTTATTTTGAGAAGGAATTATTTAATAATGAAGCTCAAAACTTTGTTCAACAGACCAATGAAGCTTTAAGTTCTTATAAAAATCAAGCCTACGCGAGAGAAATCAATCTCTTCTATTTAGAAAATAATCAACGCGAGCGCATCGAAAAAACAGTTCATGGGTTTACTTTGGTTGATTCGCTAAAGGAATTTAGTCCAGAAGAATTTAGACAAGAATTACATTCACATCCTGAGAAATTCAGTCCTAATGTGATTTTAAGACCTATGTATCAAGAAGTAATTTTACCCAATGTCGCTTATATTGGTGGCGGAGGAGAAATTGCTTATTGGCTTCAATTAAAATCCGCGTTTGAGAATTATGGAATTTTATTTCCGATGTTGGTGGTTAGAAATTCCATGTTATTAGTGCCAAATGCCTACAAACACAAAGCAGAGAAATATGATTTGCTTTCAGAAAAAATGTTTGAAACCGCTTCTAATTTTAAGAATAAATTCACCGAGCAACAATCAGATTTATTTGAAGAATTAGATGATTTAAAAATAAGTTTGGAAAAGAATTTTGAAAGTTTAGAGCATTTAGCAGAAAAAACAACCTCATCATTTGGCTCGATGGTTGAGGCCCAAAAGAAGAAGCAATTAAAAGGCTATAACAATATGCACAAGCGATTATTGAAAGCCGAGAAAAAGCGCTTTGAAGCAGAAATTAAGAAAATCGATGAAGTTTATGATTATTTCTTCCCAAGAAATAATTGGCAAGAACGTATTATCAACTTCAGCGAATTTTACATAAATAACGGACAAGATCTATTTTCGAAAATACATGAGGGCTTAGATGCCTTCGATTCAAGCTTCAATATTGTAATTTTGGATAGTATAGCGAAAAAATAATTGTATTTTTGTCAAAAATCTAGACATCGCATGAAAAAAATATTCGTTTCCATAAGCTTGTTTATGACCTTTTTAGCCTATGCACAAGTTACAAAGCATACGGTAGAGGCTCAAGAAACAGTATACGGTATTTCAACGCAATACGGCATTAGTCAAGAACAACTAAAGAATGCGAATCCCTTTTTAAATGAAAGAGGATTGCAAGTTGGAGATGTATTAACCATTCCTGGACAACAAGCCGAACAAGAAGGTAGTTTACCGGAAGGCACTGTGGCTGACTACGAGGACAAAGAGTTTTATTATCGCGTGATTCAACCCAAGCAAACATTATATTCACTTTCTAAGGAATATGGAGTTTCTCAAGAGACGATTAAAAGTTTAAATCCTTTTATTAAAGAAAGAGGTTTACAATATAAAGATGTCGTAAGAATCCCAAAAAAGCAAGCCCAGACTGAGCAAGCAGAACAAGAAGTTCAAGTTCCAGAAGGAATGCATTTGGTAAAAGCAGGAGAAACTGTTTATTCTATTTCTCAAGTTTACAACTTGGAGATGTCTGATATTTATGCTGCGAATAGAAATCTACAAACAGAAGGTTTAAAAAAAGGAGAATTTATTAAAATTCCTACTAAGAAATCAGTATCAATACCAGAAGGCAAAACTTATTTTGAGCACGAAGTTGTAAAAGATGAGACGGTATTTTCTTTATTGCGCAGATATGATGTAAGTCTAGACGAGTTAATCGCTTTGAATCCTGACTTAGAAAATGGTTTACAGAAAGGAATGACGCTTAAAGTTCCATTAAAAAAAGGAGCTAAATTAGAACAAGCACCTAAGTTGGTTGAATCTTCAGGCGCTAACTTTTCTGACAATGAAATCAACATTGTTTGGATGATGCCATTCTTTTTAGACACACCTAATTCAAACGCTGGCGAAAGGCAAGTAGCCCAAGATTTCTACATGGGTGCACAAGTAGCTTTAGAACAATTGATTAAATCTGGTAAAAAAGTAAACGTGGAGGTAATCGATATACAAAGAGATAAAGAAGCATTAGATAAATTTCTTGAAAATCCAGATTTCAATAAATATGATGCGATTGTAGGTCCATTCTTTGAAGAGATGGTGGCACATGTGGCTGTAAAATTAGAAAAAACAGATGTTCCTATTTTTTCACCTTTAATTAATTCAAAAAGTTTAGAGGCATATAAGAATGTTTACTTAGCTACTCCAAGAGATGAATTTGCTGCTGATTTGATTGTTGAGGAAATGGCTAATGCTTACAACGGAAAGCAAGAGGTTAAAATCTTGACTAATTCAAAAAACGAGGAAATCGCTAATTATGTTAAAGCTAAATTTACAAAGAGATTTCGAGATGCTAAGGTTACGATTACTAAAAATCCAAATGACTTAAATTTAGTTGAACATAAAACTATTTCTAAAGATTCAGAAGGAAACGATGTTGAGAACATTACCTACGAACCAACTTTAGCTGTATTAGCAGCTGACAATAATAAATTAGGAGATCAGTTCGTGAAAGTAATCACAGAACAGGACGCAGCGTCTATCAATGGGTATAGTCTTTATTTCGTTCCAGCCTTAGATGTCTTCGATGGTGGCAATGTAGATAACATTAAAGCCTTAAAAGAAATGGGCTTTGCTTATACCGCTACTCGATTAGTAAATACTTTTGGGGAGAATGAGAAGCAAATTATTGCTAATTTCCAAGATAAATATTGTTCTGTTCCAAATAAATATATGTCTATCGGATATGATATCGTTTATGATGTGGTAGATAGAATGGACAGGAGCGGTAAAATCTCTGCCTTTGATGCAAAGAGATCAGAAACGCGTTTGTCTTCTAAATTTGGATACGACAAAGTTGAGAATGGCGAAGCTAAAATCAACAAAGAACTAAGAATCATTAGATTAAATTAATAATTATCTTTTCATAAAAATATTATATGTCTGTACGTGTAAGGTTTGCACCAAGTCCTACAGGACCGCTGCATATGGGTGGCGTTAGAACTGCTTTATTTAATTATTTATTTGCTAAAAAGCATAAAGGAAGTTTTATCTTAAGGATAGAGGACACCGATCAAAATAGGTATGTTGAAGGCGCAGAAGAGTACATAAAAGAAGCATTAGAGTGGTGTGGACTTATTCCAGATGAAGGTCCGGGATATGGTGGTGATTATGCTCCCTATCGCCAGTCGGATAGAAAAGAAATCTATCAGAAGTATGTTCAAGAATTAATTAATACTGGCAACGCATATTATGCTTTCGATACACAAGAAGAATTAGATAAATTAAGAAGCGAAGCTGAAGCTGAAGGTAGAACTTTTATTTATAATTACACCAATAGGCTGCATCTTAGAAACTCGCTTAAGTTAAGTGCAGAAGAGACAAAAGCTCTATTGGACTCTGATACTCCTCATGTAATTCGTTTTAAAATTCACGCAGGAGAAACCTTTAGATTACATGATATCATCAGAGGTAATATAAGTGTTGACACATCTACATTAGATGATAAAATCTTGATGAAAAATGACGGCATGCCAACTTATCACTTAGCAAATATTGTTGATGATCATGAGATGGCAATCACACATGTAATACGTGGAGAGGAATGGTTACCAAGTTTACCATTACACTTGTTGATGTATGACGCCTTTGATTGGACGCCACCTCAATTTGCTCACCTACCGTTAATCTTGAAGTCAGAAGGTAAAGGGAAATTAAGTAAAAGAGATGGAGATAAACACGGATTTCCTGTTTTCCCTTTAGAATGGAAAACCGAAGACGGTGTAGCTAAGGGTTACCGAGAAGATGGTTACTTTCCAGATGCTTTCATCAATATGTTAGCTCTATTAGGCTGGAATCCGGGCACGGAGCAAGAAATATTTAGCTTAGAAGAATTATCACAAGCATTTGATTTGAACAAAGTTAATAACTCTGGAGCTAGATTTAACCCAGACAAAACAACTTGGTTCAATCATCAATATCTACAACAAAAGAGTGATGAAGATTTAACCGAATCTTTTCAAGCTATATTAAAAGAAAAAGGGGTTGAACCCCATACCGAATTCGATCAAAAGATTGTGAGTTTATTAAAAGAGCGAGCGAACTTTGTTTCGGATATGTGGACGGAAGGAGAATTTTTCTATAGCGCACCGAAGGAGTATGACGAAAAGAGCTTCAAAAAGGTTTGGAAAGAGGACACAAAAGATATTTTAAACAAATTCTTGTCTTTTGACATTCCGAATTATGACAATGCCGAGGAAATTCAAGCCAAAGTAAAGGAGTTTGTTAAGGACAATGAAATTGGTTTTGGTAAAATTATGATGCCATTGCGTCTTGCTCTGGTAGGTGGCTTACACGGACCTGACATTCCAGTTATCATGTCTTTATTGGGTAAAGAAGAAGTTAAACATAGATTAGACTCGCTGATTTCTTTTGGTGAAAACAAGTGATTTAAAACGACATTGGAAAACATTTAAGAGCATCTCTTTGAACCTATGTTCACAGATGCTCTTTCTGTTATTTTCAAGACCTCATCTCATTCCATTTATCGCGTTTGCGACCTTGGAAACTATGCATATATCTGATAAGAAGTTTGACGATCATAGCCTAGATACCAAATCTAATGCCTATAAACATGCACTTTGGAATATCTTGATTGCCTATCATATTCAGGTGTTTTACAGTTCTCCAGAAAAGGCATTGCTTAGAACAAAAAGAATAACTGATATGCACGAAGAGTGCTTCAAAAATAGACCAGAAGCCGAGACTATGGATTTAGCTAATAATGAAATCGGTAGGAATATTTATCTTAAAGCATACAAGGAGTTCAATAGAAAACCAAAAAAGAAAATCCTGCTCCAACATTTATCAGCGGAACAGGATTCTTATATTTATTTAGAAGATTAAATTAATCTTGCATTGCAAACACTCTTTGTAATAAAGGGGTTGTTCTTGCTCCCAGATTAGTTCTAATCTCTTTTTCTTTATTTCCTACCTTCACAAACAATCCATCTATCGTTTTTTGAGTAACATACTCAGTTAAGTTTGGATTAACTGGCTGTACCAAAGGCACTGAATTATACTTTTGAATGATCTGTGACCAAATCTCATTGGCTCCAACTTTATCCAATGAATTTTGAATCTTTGGTTGAAACGCTGAAGTTAATTGAGACGTAGTTTTATTTTTCAAGTAAAATGTAGCGGCGTGATCATTTCCAGTTAAAATTCCCATAGCATCCTGAAAAGTTAAACCTGTGATAGCAGACACAAAAATAGGCTTTGCCTCTACCACAGCATCTTCAGCTGCACGGTTCAATACTTTTAAACCTTCATCAGCTAAAGCTCCTAGCCCAATCTGACGCAAAGTTTGATCAACTTTTTGAAGCTCATTTGGTAATAATATCTTAACCGCTTGATCTCTGAAAAAACCGTCTTTTTCTCCTAGAATATCTACGCCTTCAACAACACCAAATTCTAGCGCTTGTTTCAAGCCACTGGCTACTTCTAGATTCGTTCCTCCCATTTCGGGCATATTATCAACAATGGTTTGCAGTTCAGCACAACCATTAATCACAAATATGAAGGGAATCATACATATTAAGGCAAGTTTTCTCATAATCAATGTTTTTATAGATTTATTCTTTGAGTTAAATCAAATAACAATCCATTTATTTCTTTTCTTCGATAATGAAGTCAATCATTTGAGAAAGTTGGTTCTTCAAGTTTTTGCGATGAACGATAACATCCACAAATCCTTTTTCTTGTAAGAACTCTGCTGTTTGGAATCCTTCTGGTAAATCTTTACCTATTGTTTCTTTAATTACGCGAGGTCCTGCAAAACCAATTAAAGCACCTGGTTCAGCAAAAGTAACATCACCCATCATACCAAAAGATGCTGTAATTCCACCGAAAGTTGGGTCCGTAAGCAAGGTTAAATAAGGTAATTTAGCCTCAGATAGCTGAATTAACTTAGCTTCTACTTTTACCATTTGCATTAAAGAAAGAGCAGCTTCCATCATACGCGCTCCACCTGATTTACAAATCAAGATATAAGGCAATTTATGCTTAATCGCATAATCAATAGCACGTACAATTTTCTCTCCCATCGCCGACCCTAATGATCCACCGATAAAATCGAAGTCCATACAACTGATCATCACTTCTTTCCCATTCATTTTACCAGAGGCATTACGAATAGAATCTTTTAAACCCGTTTTCTTTTGCGTATTCTTTAAACGATCCTCATAAGCTTGTGTATCGGTCCAGTTCAATGGGTCACGACTTTCAACTTTAGCATCATGCTCCTTAAACTTGCCATCATCAAACAACATTTTAAAATATTCCTCAGAGCCAATTCTTACGTGAAAATCATCTTCTGGACTCACATAAAAATTCTTAGCAAGATCCTCTGTGTCAATGATTTTACCAGTTGGAGTTTTATACCACAATCCTTTTGGAGTATCTTTTTTCTCTTCTGTTGAGGTCTGAATATTTTTCTTTTTTCTTCTAAACCAAGCCATATATCAATTTCTATAGGGTAAAAGTACAAATAATATTTAAAGCAGATAAAATAAGCTGATTTTTCAAAAGTGAAAAATCAGCTTAAATTTTAAATTTCTAAGAGTTGATTACAATCTATCGATATTGTTTAAGTCTTGGAAAGCTTTCTTCAATCTTTCGTTGAATGCTTTTTCTCCTTCTCTCAACCATACTCTTGGATCATAATATTTTTTATTCGGAAGATCTTCTCCGTCTGGGTTTCCAATTTGAGATTGTAGGTAGCCATTTTTATCTGCATAATAATCTCTAACACCGCTCATGAATGCATATTGCTGATCTGTATCGATGTTCATTTTAATTACACCATATCCAATAGCCTCTTGAATTTCAGCCTCAGAAGAACCTGAACCTCCGTGGAATACAAAGTTCACTGGCTTCTCACCTGTTCCTCTTTCTTTTTGAATATGCTCTTGAGAATTCTTTAAGATTTTAGGCGTTAAAACAACATTTCCTGGCTTATAAACCCCATGAACATTACCAAAAGCTGCAGCGATGGTGAAATCATCAGAAACTTCTTTTAATCTATCATACGCGTATAAAACCTCTTCTGGCTGTGTATATAATTTAGAAGTATCTACATCTGTGTTATCCACACCGTCTTCTTCACCTCCAGTAATACCCAATTCGATTTCTAAGGTCATTCCCATCTTCGCCATTCTCTTGAAATACTTCACAGAAGTTTCGATGTTTTCCTCAATCGGTTCTTCAGATAAATCTAGCATGTGAGAACTATACAATGAATGTCCATGCTCTTTATAGTACGCTTCGTTGGCTTCCATTAAACCATCAAACCAAGGCAATAATTTTTTTGCGCAATGGTCTGTATGCATAATGACAGTAGCTCCATAAGCTTTGGCCATTTCATGAACATGTTTCGCGCCCGATACCGCACCTAGTATAGCTGCTTTCTGACCGTCGTTAGACAATCCTTTACCAGCATTAAAGGCTGCTCCTCCGTTAGAAAACTGAATAATTACGGGTGCATTTACAGCAGCAGCTGTTTCCATTACGGCGTTCATTGTATTACTACCAATTACGTTTACTGCAGGCAATGCATACTTGTTCTCTTTAGCGTCTGCAAAGATTTCAGAAACTAATTTTCCGGTAGCAACACCGGCAGGAAATTTTCTACTCATGGTTTTAATTTTTCGTTTCCCACAAATATAAGCATTCAATTACAGAATCCTTAATGAATAGGATATGATTTTTAATTTAAAAAATAAACAAAATTTAAACCTATTCAGATGATTATTTTAAAAATTTAAGCTGAAATACGTTGTTATTTTCATTTATAACATTCACAAAATAAACGCCTTTAGGTAAATTTTCAATCGGAAATTCTGTTGTCCATTTAAAATCATAAATTAATCTACCATTTGAATTAAATACCTTGATGTTGAAATTTTCATCTTTTGAATATCCGATCAATTTCATCATTTCACCGTCCTTTACCAATCTTAAATTTTGATTCGCATCCACCTCTGACGTCCCAAGTCCTTCTGCAACAATTCGTATGTTATCAATAAACATATGTCCGCCATAATTATCTGTCAAAATATACATTTCATTAAAGCTATTATGAATAATATCACTTGTACCGATCATTTGATTGTTGACGAAATATTTAATGATATCATCTTCAACTTTAATTTTACAATTCATCCATAAGTCGGGAGCCCAAGAATAAGGGGTTTCTGTGTACTCGTATTCCCCATCCACCAAAAGTGGCAATAATATTTCACCATTATAAAAGAATTCAATTCCACCAAGTCCCATAAGCTCATCAAAGGAATTTGAATTCATTAAAGTTACAATATAATCGGAAGCATCGATGGTATCAAAATAAACATCAAAGCTTATTTCTGTGCCATTTACAAAGTTAATATTGGAACCAAAATCCTTTACCACACCAAAAAAACCATCATAATCTTCTGGAAAAGTTTCTAGAGACGTAATTTTCAAAGAATTAATGCCGTGAGAAGGTCGAATATTTGTAACATCTTGCTGATCTATGGGCTCTAGAATGGGTTCGTAGTCTGGAGCATTAAAAGTGCTCCAACCTACTTGATTGTTTATATTTCCTAAAGTAAATCCCTCTTCGTTCTCAAAAGAAATATTGATTTGCGCCGAAAATAAGATTGGGAAGATTACTAAAACTGCTATACAGATTAATTTCATTTTTATTTTTTTTACAAATATCATATTAAAAATTCTTAAAATATAAATTATTTTTAGGTATATTCAAGGCTTCGAAACCACAAGTTTTTATGAAAAATGTAAGCCTAGGTCAAGCCCTGATTCCAATTGTTGTGTTAGTTATACTTTTGGGATTGAATGTATATGTCTTCGAATCCGATGCAACCTATGGCTCAAATCAGTTTGCGCTACTTGTCTCTGCTGCTGTGGCGGCCGTGATTGGATTTTATAATGGCGTTACTTTTACGCAAATCATGGAACGGATTTCTCATAATCTCCAAGCCACAACGCCTGCCATTTTAATTTTACTTTTTGTGGGTTCGCTAGCAGGTACTTGGCTATTGAGTGGCATTGTTCCTGCCATGATTTATTATGGTTTGAACATTCTCACACCAACCATTTTTTTCGTTGCTTGTGTTCTCATTAGCATTGTAGTGTCCATGGCGACTGGAAGCTCTTGGACCACGAGTGCCACCATTGGTATCGCTCTGATTGGTATCGGAAATGGTTTGGGATTAGATTCTGCCATGACCGCCGGAGCCGTTCTTTCGGGAGCTTATTTTGGTGATAAAATGTCGCCTTTGTCCGACACTACCAATTTGGCACCCGCCATTGCAGGAACCGATTTGAACACCCACATTAAATACATGACCATTACCACTGTTCCCACCATTACGATCACATTGATTGTGTTTCTCATTCTTGGTTTCACGGTGACGGCGCATGGAACTGTGGATAAGGAAATTGTACAAAATTTAATTGCTGCCAATTTTAATATTAGTCCATGGTTGTTTACGGTGCCTTTGATTGTGATTTTATTGATTGTATTCAAAGCTCCGCCGCTCATGGCATTACTCATTGGAACCATCTTGGGTGGATTATCGGCAATTATTTTTCAACAAGATTTATTGCAAACTATGGCGGGCGATCAATCCTTGACAACCGTGGAAATGTACCGCATTGTAATGAACAGTATAACCATAGATACGATTATTCCTGTAGAAGCGGTAACCTTAGAAAATGGCAAATCATTGAATTTGAGTGGCTTATTCGAACAAGGTGGTATGGCTGGAATGTTGGGTACCGTTTGGTTGATTATTTGTGCCATGGCGTTTGGCGGCGCATTGGAAGCTATTGGTGCATTAAAAAAGATTTCGGAGTTTTTCTTAAGACTATTCCACACAGTTTTTGGATTATTCGCCAGTACGGTTGCGACAGCACTTGCGCTGAACGTAACTGCATCTGACCAATATTTATCTATTGTAGTAACAGGTAAAATGTTTCAAGAGGCTTATAAAGACAAAAAATTAGCGCCCGAAAATTTGAGTCGGACTTTAGAAGACTCTGCCACAGTTACTTCTGTACTTGTACCTTGGAATACGTGTGGCGCATATCATTCCAAAGTTTTATTGGGCGAAGCAGGAAATATGTCGTTCATTCCTTATGCTATTTTTAATTATTTAAGTCCTTTTATGACTTTATTGATTGCTGCCATTGGCTATAAAATTAGAATGCGCGGAGAAGAAAAAGAATCAATTTTTTCTTAAAATAATCTTTTAACATATCTGATTAAAAGCTTATTCACAATCATTTTATTACTGCTGCTAATTCTTTTATATTTGTAAAAGAAGAACTTATTTAAAAGCGTGTGCGATAGAGTTAAATTATTTTTCAACTCTTATTAGTTCTTATTAATTTATAACTTAAAAATAAATCCAATGAAAATATATCCAATAGAATGCGGAAACCTTAAGTTAGACGGTGGTGCTATGTTTGGCGTAGTTCCTAAGACTATTTGGACAAAAACCAATCCTGCTGACGACCAAAACATGATTGATATAGCTACGCGCTCCTTATTGATTGAAGATGGCGATCGTTTGATTTTAATCGACACAGGAATGGGCAACAAGCAGTCAGATAAATTCTTTGGATACTATTATTTATGGGGAAATCACAATATCGATAGCTCTTTGGCTAAATATGGATTTACACGTGACGATGTTACCGATGTGTTTTTAACCCATTTACATTTTGATCACTGTGGTGGAGCTATTCAATGGAATAAAGACAGAACTGGCTACGAGCCAGCTTTCAAAAATTCTAAATTCTGGTCAAACAAAGACCATTGGCAGTGGGCTGTAGAGCCAAATCCAAGAGAAAAGGCATCGTTTTTAACAGAAAATATTCAGCCGATTAAAGAAAGTGGACAATTAAATTTCATTGATGTACCTCATGATAATTTCAATGGAACGACTCCCCTAGGATTTGATTTGATTTTTGTGGATGGTCATACCGACAAACAAATGCTTCCAAAAATTCAATACAAAGACAAAACGATTGTTTACACAGCAGATTTAATTGCTACAGCCGGGCATGTTCCATTGGTTTATGTTATGGGATACGATACTAGACCTTTGTTAACCATTAAAGAAAAGGAGATTTTCTTAGAAAAGGCAGTTGATGAAGATTGGATTTTAGCTTTCGAGCACGATGCACATAATCAGTTAGCCACCCTAAAACGCACCGAAAGAGGTGTTAGAATTGATGAAACATTCACATTTAATGAAGTTTTTGGTGAATAAGCATTACATTTTTGCAATGGCATTAGTATATCTCCTTTTTTCTTGGTCTTGCGCCAGAAAAGGAAGACCCGATGGTGGGCCAAAGGATATTACGCCACCAGTTTTGTTGCAATCGACTCCAGATACATTTAGCACGAATGTAGATACCAAAATCAAAAAGATTGAACTAAATTTTGATGAATATGTGACATTGAAAGATTACATGAAAAATGTAATTATTTCTCCACCAGTTGACCCTCAGCCTATTTTTACGCCAACAGGAATGGCAGCTAAGAAAGTTACTGTTGAGTTTTCTGGAGAATTACAACCAGAAACCACTTACACGATCAATTTTGGCCAAAGTATTCAAGATAATAACGAGGGAAATCCACTCTCCTACTTTTCGTATATTTTCTCAACAGGTGATAAAATTGACTCGCTTGAGGTAAATGGAAAAGTGAATAATATGGGAGAAAGAAAGCTGCCAGAAAATGTGATTGCAGCTTTATACCGCATTGATTCAACTTATCATGACAGTTTAATATATAGACAAAAACCTTATTATGTTGCTAAATTAGATTCAGCGAACCAGTTTTCTCTTAAATATTTGCGTTCTGGGTCTTATAGATTGGTAGCATTTAATGATGAAGTTGCAAATACTAAATTAGATCCCACCAAGGAGAAATTTGCTTTTTATCCAGAAATTGTAGAAGCTGGGAATAGTGCTAATTATGATTTAAATTTATTTAAGTTAAATCAGCCTTACAGAGCCAAAGAAGTTGCTCAAGTAGATTATGGTAAATTAGAATTTTACTTTGAAGGAAAACCTGAAAAAGTGGACATTCAAGCATTGGAACCTACTTTCAAGACTTCTAAAATTTATCATAAAGCTTATTCAGATACTGCAACCTTATATTTTAATCCAAGCATAGATTCATTGACTGAAAAGCGCGTTCGTATGCGTTTTGCTGTGAATCACATGGATAAAATTGATTCTTTACCACCTGTGATTTATCAAACAGAAAAATACACACCACTTAAGGTTTATGGAAGAAACTTGGATTATGTTTCAGGGAAGATGTATGAGATTGAGGCAAATTATCCGCTAGATACCCTGGATAAATCATATATTTCTGTCGTTAAAGATTCTGTAGATTTAGACTTTGAGGTAAAACGATTGAAACCTAATAAATTTGGTTTAGACTTTCCGATTGAATTTGATTCTAAGTATAAAATCGCAGTTTTACCAGAAGCCGCTAAAGATTATATGCAACGAACCAATGATACTTTAAACCTAAGTTTTGGAGTAAAAGAATCAAGAGACTTCGGTAACCTCATCTTGAACATTCAGAACAAACCTGAAGCTTCTTTTTGGCTAAAGTTGATGAATGCACAGGATAGAGAAGTTACTTCAGTCTATGGCACAAAGGCAAAGCATGAGTTTAAATATCTAAAACCAGGAGAATATTATTTTAAACTCTTGGTAGATGAAAACGCTAATGAGCGATATGATACAGGAGATTGGTATGAGCAAAAACAACCAGAGCCAATTTATATTTATCAAGAAAATGTAACGGTTCGTGCGTATTGGGACATTGAGGAAACTTGGGTGTTGGGTTCGCCTAATGAAAATTCTACAGAAGCACCAGAGAAAAAGAATGTGGAGGAATTGATGGATACCCGTCCGAGAACTTTGGATCGACCTTAATATTTTCCTTAAAGTGGTAGTTTAAACATTCCATTTAAAAGCATTAAAAAAGCCCCAGCTTGAATACTTAAATCAAGTCGGGGCTTTTCATTTTGTTTAAGGTGAATCTTACTTATTAATTTCAACACGAGATAGTTGATTCGGAGCGCGGCCTGGATTGTCGTGGAAATCCTTTCTTTGCCGGCAAGCTACAATTTGCGAAGCCAAAGAGCGACCAACGGAAGCTCTTTTGGCGAGATAAATTGTCTTGTTGGCAGAGAAAGATTGGAACAAAAAGCCAGTTAAGCCGCCCAAATAAAACTTAATCTCACACTTATGAACTAATTATTAAAACAAAAAAAAGAGGCCCTATAGACCTCTTTTATATTTTATGTTAACTGAGTTTTAGTAATCGTAACTATTGTAAGTTTCGCCACCGAAATCCCATGTTAATCCAAATCTTAATGTGTTTTCTAAAGCGTTGTTTACGTTGTTAGTCGGAATCAAATAAGAGAAATCTAATCCGAATGCGTTAAATCTCATTCCAGCACCTAAAGTAGCGTATTGTCTAGCTCCTTTTTCCATGCTTTCGTGGAAATAACCTGTTCTGAATGCGAATGCATTGTTGTAAACATATTCAGCTGAAACAGCCCAAGTAAACTCTTTTAATTCTTCTGAGAAGCCGCCTGGAGCATCGCTAAATGAGTTAAAAATCCCAGATACAACTCCATCGTTTGGAATCTCCCAATAATCAACATTTCCATCGTTGTTAACGTCTACAGGAACACTTGGCGTAGGAACCAATAATTTGTTCACCTCTACTCCTGCTGTTACTTTGTTGTAATCATCTAATAAGAAATCAAACGCCCCTCCCAAACGCATATTCGTTGGCAAAAAAGACCCAGTTTCTTGATCGTCTGTATAGCTAATTTTTGGTCCAATATTACTGATGTTGAAACCACCTCTAATTCTACCGTCGAAGCTATTGAAGTTCATTCTCTCCGTTTGGAAATAACCTGCTACGTCCACCGCGAAAGAGCTTCCCGCTTTGGTCAATGCGTCTTGGTCATTGTTAAATAAATCTGAGCGAATATATCTTGCGGCAACCGCCATACCATAATAGTCACTTAGTTTCAAACCATAAGAAACGTCAATTGAAAACTCGTTTGGTTTTGCCTGACCCAAGCTAGTGATTTCACCTCCAACCAACTCTGTTAAATCCACCTGTCCTAAGTTGAAGTAATAAATACTTGCTGCTACTGTACTTCTTTCTTCTTCACCTAAATAAGTGTAGAAAGTACCGTTTAACAAGAATACATCGTCTGTAATTTCATTTAAATAAGGTGTATATGAAATACCAACTCCTGAATAGTTTTTGGCGAAAACATATTTTGCAGGGTTCCAATATTGTGAAAAGGCATCTGGAGAAGTTGCAGCTCCCATATCACCTAAACCACCCGCACGGGCATCTGGAGAAATTCTTAAAAAAGGTGCACCTGTTAGAACCGGTCTGTTGGCTTCTTGAGCCCAAATACATCCTGTTAATACAACCAACAGGATCAAGCTTAATTTATTTTTCATAGGTTTCGGAATATAATGTATTTTCATTTTTAAAGATTCAAAATTAAGATTTATTTTAATATTACAAGCTTCTCTGTTTCGGAAGCTGTGCCTTTACAACTTTCGGGGTTGACTCCTTTTATAATTGTCTTATATATATAGACGCCTTTTCCGATTTTATTGCCAAAATCGTCTAAACCATCCCAAGGGATTCCGAACTTATCGGTTCTATATCCTTCTCTAAACGGCGCCGATGATACTTGTTGGCGAATCGTTTTCACTAATTTGCCCGCAATACTGAATATTTGAACTTGAACTTCTAGGGCTTCTGGGCAATTATGCTCAAAATGGAAATATGTATGATTTGTAAATGGATTCGGCCAATTCATCAATCGATTCATATGCAATTGTTGGTCGCCGTTGTCCATAACTATAAAATCTAACGTTTCGGTTGTGGAATTATTGTTAATATCCCAAACTCTAAAAGTAACGGTATGCTCGCCTAATTCTAAATCACTCAATTTATATAATACACGTCCTTTTTGGAAATCTCTAACATTTGGATTGATACAAGGGGAAGCATCTCCTCCCTCAAAATATTCGTTCAACACGGTGGTAGTACTAATCTTTCCATCTAGTAAATAAGTTATATCATGTCCGATTCCGGCTCCTGTTGCATTAATTCCTGTACTATCCACAACACATGCCAATAAATAGGGGCTTCTATCTGTAATTCCACCGTTGGCGAAGTTTAAGTTGTTCATATATAAACCAACCACCGGCCCTTCGTCATCATTTACTCCATCTGGGTTAATGTCTCCTACCAAGATATCATTCTTATACGTAATGCCGTCTACTTCGTTATTATGCGCATACAATGAAATCTTTCCTTCACCTACATCGAAATTAATGTCTTTTGGCACATAGAATTCTAGTTTATAGTTACCGTTTTCCACAGAAGTGCTACCTCTATATATGGCATCTACTTGTTCGGTGAATTCTAATACATCGATATTTCCATCGTTGTTTAAAGTTGTTCTCTCTACTGCCTTATCGAATAAAGTTCCAGTGATTTCTCCATTAAAGTTAGCATCCACCCCAGAATTGCTGGTGTTTAAAACTTTTCCTTCAAAACTTACAAAATCTAAGGCGCGCAGAGTTCCTGTAAACGCATCTGCAGGCTCTCCATTAATTTTATCAATCGTGATTTCTCTTGGCGGACGAGCAAGTGAGATGAGTGGATCACCAATTAAATTAATACTCAAACCTTCATCTCCTAGATTATAATCAAGCTTGGCTAAACGCAAGGCTTCTCCGATTGGCAAGAATTTATCGCCATCTTCTTGAAATAATCTCCGAATAATTTTGTCATTAATACCCAATCCATAGACAACCGCAATTTCTCTACTGGTTGTCAGCATAGCTACCGAACCACCGTTTGGGTTTTTAATCAACATTTCTCCACCAGAATCAATTTGTGGAATATCCCAAACTGTAAAATCACAAGTAACCGTAACAAAAACAGGCAAACGACTATATTGCTGCTGAAAGTTGGTGAGTTCTCTAATTTCATTTGGTGTAAATACCCTTTCCTGTGCCCAACCATTTACACCACCATGACCGAAGTAGTTTACCAAAAGAGTCCCGGTTTCGATTCCGTTTACAATAGCATCGGTAACTGCTGGATAACGTAATCCACCTGAGCTACCTTCTTGTAAAAAAGCATCTATGTATAATTTCCTTAAAGTATAAGCTGGCTCATTTTGTTCTAAAAACTGGGCAGCATCTTCATCAACTGTATGATGGAAAGCGTTGTTTGGGCCAGGGTTATCATCATCGACCACAAACATAATTTTAGATCGCCAATCACCGAAAGGACTTCCTAAATTGCTATCTGGACTAAAATAACTCAAAGTCTTATCGACCAACACTTTGGCTTCAGCACGTGTGGCTGCGGGTAATCTCCCAATAGCAATATCGATTTGAAGCGGATGTAAACCTACATCGGTATCGTCTAACATTCCATAAAAATCATCAGAAACATAGGTTGTCCCCAGTCCTCTACTCGCCTCTGATTGATAAGTCGGAACCATATTGGTATTATTCGGAATTCTCTCTTTAAAATCATAAGATCCATCCCCAAAAAGTAAAGCATATTTAAGATTCCCATGTTCGTATAGCATTTTAAAGAAATCTCTAATCGCACTAATATCCTGCGACCCCGAACCAAATTCATTATAAACCTGCTCGGTAGTAACTACGGCAGTGTTTACTCCGCTATACAATTGATGTGCGTTTGCTAATCTTTCGGCCTCAGCTTTATATTCAGGATAGGTAACAATAACATAATCTACATTTGAAATCGTGCTGATGGCTTGATTATCTATCTGTTGAACGAATTGTGGCATAAAAGCTTGTTCTTTATTAAAAGCAATAAACTCATTTTTATAATTGGAGCTTGTTGTTCTAAACTTATAAGTACCTCCTTCTGAAACTAGCATTTTAGCGTTTACTTTATCCGAAACATCCCAAACCATTTGAGGTGAACCAATTAAATTAAAATCGTAAACCGTATTTTCATTCAAGTCTTCTAACCATCTAAAACCTAATTGCTCATTATTAAATGTCAAACTTTGTTTAAAACTCAATCTTATATAATCTAGGTAAACATTTGCTGCTGGATTAGAGGAATTATTTAAGTTTAAATTTAAATTAAACGGAAGGTTACCTGTGAATTCATTATTTCCCATTCTCACCTCAAAAAGCGCATTGGCTCCACCAGCAAAACTAGTTGTTCCAACAGTCGCTCCATTTAGATTTACATCTACACTGGTATTTCCTGCGTTAACCCCAACATAGCGGTATTCTATTCGGCCAGTCCCCACCATATTTCCTGTATGGTTAAAGTTGATATTAAAATTATTTTCACTCGCTAAATTTTGTCCAAACCATTGTCGACCTACATTATATATATTGATATTATCTTTTTCGTAAAATAATACTTGATCGAAATCTCCTTTGCTAGCAACTGCGTTTTCTTGAATATTTTCAAGCCGAACTCTTTTACCATTTCCTGGACTTTCGAAATTAATAAAGTAATATGCTTTATCCTCATACAAGTGCTTAGAATGTCTTGGGTAAATTGAATTAGAAAACCTATCGATTCCATTAGGTCCCTGTGCATAAAACAAGAAATAATCTGACTCGTCGAAGCTACCATCTTCTAAACCTTCGGCATAAATCGCATTCTCTTGGAGTCCATTGTATCTAAAATCCCCTGGATTCTCTGGAAGCATCATTCCTCCATTACCATAAATTTTAAATTTACTGGGGTTAAAATCTGTTGGTATTCCATTTTGCCTTAAAAAAGCCTTATCTATTTTATATATACCCGTGGTATCAACGCTGATTTTATAGAACCTTCCATTGTTAGCATTTAAAACGGCAGGCGGTGGCGTACGGTTCGTAGTAGAGTTGGTAGTAATAGTACGGTTTATATTAACTACTTCAAAACTTGTAATCTGATAGGCTCTATTTTCGTCACGATAAAGTCCTGTAATATCTAAAGCTTTATGAATAGCTTTGGCACCTTTCATGGTTTTAATCCAAAATCCTGGCTCTTTGGGAAGGTCGATAAACTGCACATCTCCCAATTCTTTTCTTGATATTTCTTTGGACTGAATATTTTGGATTTCAAAATTATCGAGACCACTTGCTACTTCCTGATAATAAAAGTGGGCTATATTTTTTGAATCTAAATAATTTCCAGTTGATTGGATACTTGGAACAAAAACCGTATTTTCGCCAAACGAATTTATTTCTGACTTGGCTTTCCAAGTTAATTGAAAGCTCTGTGCAGCGAGTGAATTCAGCGAAAAGAAGAGGAGGATATATAAATAGTATTTCATTTCAAATCTAAACGTTTAATAGAAATTTTTATTTCGATTACAATAAAAAATTTAAGTAATCGTTATGAAAGAGCAAAGTAAAATTGCAATATTCGTTGTAAATTTTTTTCTTTGCAAGATATATAAAAGTTGAAAACAAATAAATCAAATGAATAAAAGTAAGTTCATTTTAGTTCTTACCCTGATGACATCTCTTGTATTCCTAAGCTGTGGAGGCGGCGGAGGCAGCAAAGGTGGTGGGACTAAGAATTTTACCAGTCGTTCTGGATGGAAACCTAATGACCAAAAAGGTTGGATGTTTACCGGGAAAAAGAACAAAGAGAAAGCGTGGGTCGGAATGGTTTATATTGAAGGTGGTTCTTATACCATGGGTCAAGTTAAAACCGATGTGATGCGCGATTGGAACAATACGCCGAGACGTATGCAAGTTCGTTCTTTTTATTTAGGAGATGCAGAGGTTACAAACTACGAGTATCGTGAGTATATGGCATGGATGGCTTATGTATTCCCATCAAGCGACCCAAATAACAAATTAATTAATCAAGGTATTCTACCTGATACATTGGTTTGGGGTAATAAATTATCTCGCAACGAATTATTTGTTAATGAATATTTAAGAAATCCTTCTTTCGACTATTATCCAGTTGTTGGTGTTTCTTGGCTACAGGCAGAAAGATACTGTGAGTGGTTAACAGACAGAGCTAACGAAAAAGCGATGATGGAGAAAGGATATATCGACAAGGATTTATACTTAAATGAAGAGGTTAACTTAGGTTCTAATCACTTTAACACAGATAAATTCCAACAAAGTCCTGATCAAGTATTTGAGGGGGATAATGTAATCGATACGGCTAGAATCTTGAAAGAAGTGAAAGTAAAAACTCCTAACTCAAGAATTAACTATCGTGCAACCATGAATTCAAACTTGGTTTCTCAATTTAGACTTCCAACAGAAGCTGAATGGGAATATGCAGCTTTAGCTTTACCTGCTGATCGCGTTTATAACGAATATAAAGGTAAAAACATTGCTGGATACTCATTAAGAGAGGAGCGCGGTAGAAAACGTGGTGACTTCATCGAAAACTTCAAACAAGGTCGTGGTGACTACTCCGGTATTGGAGGTTGGGGTAATGATGGTTCTGCCATTACCAATGATGTTAAGAAATTTAAAGCAAATCCATTTGGATTACACGGTATGCTAGGTAACGTTGCTGAGTGGACTGCGGATGTATATCGTCCAATCATTGACGACGAAGCAAATGACTTCAACTACTTCCGTGGTAATATCTATACAAGAAGAATTGAAAATCCAGATGGAGGTTACGAAACTTACCAAGAAGGTGAAGTTCAATATGACACTTTAGACAATGGTCAGTTATTGGCAAGAGGTTTACCAGGACATTACAAAAAAGAAGTTATCGAAGATGCTAGAGATTACCGTGATGGTGACTACAGATCTTCTCTAGAGCTCGCTGGTGAGGATATCGATCCAGATGCAACCAACGATGCCATGTATAATTCGCCTGTAAGAAACTTCGTAGTTGCTGATGATGGTAGAGTTATCATGGAGAAAGATGGAAACCAAAGATTCACTGATATAAGCAAGTCGCTTAGAGTTGTTAAAGGTGGTTCTTGGAAAGATGACATCTATTGGTTAGATCCAGGTCAGAGAAGATACCTTAACGAAGGTTCTGCAGCTGCATGGGTAGGATTCCGTGTAGCACAAGACTATACAGGAAGCGAAGAAATGGGAGGAAAGCGCAGCAAGAGAGGCGTTAAATAATCCAACAACATTTATATATAAAAAAAGAGAGCTTAATCGCTCTCTTTTTTTATGCTTTTATTTTATCTTTATATCATGAATGTAAAAGAATTTTATCCACTATTTCTTAAGTCAACAGGTGTGTGCACCGATACTAGAAAAGTTGAAAAAGGGAATGTATTTATCGCTTTAAAAGGTGATAACTTTAATGGTAATGAATACGCTAGTCAAGCTTTAAAAGGAGACGCCATGGCAGCTATAGTTGATGAAGCAGAATTTGCTAAACCAGAAGAAAATATTTATTTGGTTGAGGATGGATTGAATTTTTTACAAAACTTAGCACAATATCATCGTTTACAATTAGACATTCCCTTTATTGGATTAACGGGCAGCAATGGAAAAACCACCACCAAGGAGCTAATTGCTACTTGTTTAGAACCTAAGTATAAAGTAGCCTACACCCAAGGAAACTTAAACAATCATATTGGTGTTCCTCTTACTATATTATCCATAGATGCTTCCCATGAGATCGCAGTCATAGAAATGGGTGCTAATCATATGGGGGAAATTGCTGATTTGTGCGAAATTGCTCAACCTGATTTTGGCTATATCACCAATTTTGGAAAAGCACACATAGAAGGCTTTGGAAGTAAGGAAGGAGTGATCAAGGCTAAATCTGAGTTGTATCAATTTTTAGGAAAAACCAATGGCACTGCGTTTATAAATGTGGATGATCCGATTCAACTAGAAAAATCTACAGATTTAAAAACCATTAGGTTTGGTTTTGAACAAAATGCTACTTACAATTTTAATAGAATTTCTGAAAACGGTTTGGCAGCCATTCAATATAAAGACTCCTCCTTACAAACTCATTTAAGCGGGAATTATAACGAACCCAATATTGCTGCTGCCGCCAGTATAGCTTTGCATTTTGGTGTTTCGGCTATTGAAATTCAGAAAGCATTGACATCTTATCATCCTAATTTGAATCGCTCACAGGAAATTGAAAAAGATGGACGAAAAATCTTATTAGATGCATACAATGCCAACCCAACTTCTATGGAAGCTGCTTTGCGTAACTTTGCTACTTTAGACGGTTCTAAGGCGGTTTTATTAGGTGATATGTTTGAGTTGGGGGACATCTCTGCCCAGGAACATCATCAAATCGCAAAATTGGCAACAGAATTAAAGTTTGATACTATTATTTTAATTGGTCATGAATTTCAACAAGTGAAATTAGTTCATCCCAATATTCATCAATTCTCAAGCAGAGATGTATTTATGGAACATATGAAGCAACATAAGATAGAAACAGATCGTATCTTAATCAAGGGCTCAAGAGGAATGGCGTTGGAAAAAGTGTTGGAGGTTATTTAAAGGATGATGGTGTTTTAATTAAACTATAATTTCATGGAAAACATTTTTTTTTAATTTAAATCCTCCCTATTTTTATGATATAAATCATAACTTCAAAGAAATGAAAAGACTATTTACCAACTTCCCCCCCTATTTTTATTGACATTTATTAGTATATTGTTCACACTTAACGCCTGTCTTGAATCTGATGATTATGTTGATAAAGGTCAAAAGCCAGACAATTTAAAACAAATTAGCAGTAAACACTTATCCATTGAAGATATTCGTCAACTTTCTCCTATATTCGAGAAAATATCTGATTTAAATCAAAATCTATATGGAAAGAATCAAGATGAAAGTTTTTTTGTTAGCATGAACGAAGTGTTATTTGTTACCGATGGAACGATGAATTCTTATACTTTCCCTGTAATAGAAAATGGTCAACCATCTAACATGAATATTTTAATCAACGATGATGGACAAAACATCACAACGAGTTTAATTGAATATAATTTAGCGGACGATGAATTACAGCAAATTATGAATGGTGAAATCATTGATACAACAACTAATGCTTTTTTATATCCTTTAAACAATGATCAAGTTGAAATTACTTCCAAAGATAATCCAGGCTATGAGAATCCTTGTTTAATAGAATTCCGTGTTGTCGACACAGAGCCTTGTGAATGCCATGAAACGCATGCGCCGGGTGGCTGTACTCATCCTATCAGAATTGTGGAGCTCATTTCATTGGATTGTACTGGCGGAGGTGGAGGCAGCGATAGTAGTGGTACTCCTCCTCCTAGCGGACCTTCTTCTCCTCCAGTTGGACATACACCCCCAGGTCCTGGCTCTCCTGGCGGAACTTATAGTGGTCCCAATGGAAGTGATGGCTCATCAGTTGGTCATACAGGATTTGTTATTGGTGACGGTGGCACGGGAAACCAAGATGATGTTGATGCCCTTAATCAAATTACCCAAGAAATGGATGCTGCTTTTGGGATTGGGAATTGGAGTTTTGAAGATGAATATATCCAAAGTTATTTTAATAATGAGATAAATTTAGAACAAGTTAAAACATTGCATATAATTGAAAACCTGGCAAACCCAATGAATGGTAATCCAATAGAGTTTTATTTAATTGCAAAATATAAAAACAATCAATTATTAAATATTAATTCTGTCCAAGCTTTTACATCAGAACAATTTAATGTGAGTGAGTATACTTTAACACCTCATAAATTAAATGGTGTTGTGAAGTATTATACGGCAATTAGATATAGTGAAAATGTAGGTATTGAATATATCATTAGACCTGATGGATTACAAAATTTTATTGATAATATTAATTTCTATAAATTGTCTGCGAATTGGTTTTATATGAATGGGATTCCAAGTGCCGGACAAATAGCCTATGCATCTGGTGATTATTCAGAAGGGTTAAGTACCATGTGGAATGATGCCATTCATTCGCCAGAATGGTGGGCATATGCTATTGTAAGTTTTGGACATGCTATTACGGCTCTACCACCAAATACTACAGTTGGGTCTTCTCTTACCAACAATCAATGGCGGACATCTATGCGCACCATGCGCAATGATATGTTTCAAGGCAAAGTGGTTACAAATAATCAAGGTGTTTCCGTTTCAATTTATATACCTGATGATTATGTGCCTTCTATTACCAATAATGGAAATGGAATTAACTTTAGACCAAATACACCAATTAATCCCATGTATCCAAATGCTAATCTTATAAGAGTAATGCAACCAGGAGTTTCTGGAGGAGTGTTTTACCCTAAAGGTTACGTTAGGTTTTACAATAGTTATGGTCAACCCATGAATAATCCTCAAGTAAATACCAATCCAGGGTCAAACAATAATACTCATTTTGTATTTCAGTAAATTATGGAAAAACAACTAAAAACATTATATGAAGGAAAAGCAAAACTTATTAGTTTAACTTGCACTAATACAAATTATTGGCAATTCGTATTTGAAGATAAAATAGCGTTTAGTACTTTCTGCTTTTGGCGATTACTTAAAGCAAATAAACCCTTTTATATATCCATAGATCATAAAGAAAAGTTTGGACTAAAAAAACCTTTAGATTTAGTTTATGAACTAAATATACTTTTAAAGAACATTTCTCTTATTCAAATTAAGAGAGATGTGAAGTCAGGAGACTCTTTTTTTATTTTTGAAGAAAATATTAAAATTGAATTTTATACATCTTCTATGGGATACGAGAATTGGTCTTTGTATATTGATAAAAGACAATATGTATGCTTGGGAGGAGGTGAAATCGCATAATAGAATTAATCCTAATAATGGTCAAACCTTAGGAAATGCTAATAATCATTTTGACTTTCCTTAATTAAACAAAAATAATGAATGAAAATATTATCTTTCAAGGAGATTCGAAATTCGAAAAAATAATCTTTGACAAAAATTCAATGTTATTCCACTTTTATTTCCAAATCATGCATTAAATTTAAATAATTAAAGATGAGAAAATATATATTTCTGATATTCTTCACATTATCAATATCTTGCTTGGGTCAAGAAAACGACTCCGTATTTATTTATGTTACTGGAACGCCTGTGGAACATCTTTACGAAGACACCTATACCTCTGAAAAGCTATTAGAGGGTATTGGTTTTGCTTTATTTATATCTAATATGAGTGAAGATGGATATACCTATAAAGTATTTATTGGATCTTCATACAGAAAAGGAAATGGCAATATAATTAACCCAATTATAATTAAAGAAAAGAATTATTTAGAAACAATTCAGAAGAAATGGATAACATCAAAAATGATCTCATCCTTCTCTACATCAGAATTTATAGAATTTTTCAAAGGTTTAGAAGGAAAAGAAGTCTATGTAATCAGTCAATATTATTTAGATAAATATCCAGACAAGATTTTGATTTATAAGTCTTATGTTGGGGAAATTGTAAATCCGATGTATTAAGTAGAATCCAAATTAAAAACGACTATTTCCTTGGCTTAAAAACCTCCCGAGCATTCTCACTCGTAATCGTCGCAATCTCTTGTGGAGTGGCGTTATAAATATCACAAAGCTTTTCTACCACCAACGGAATATAACTAGGTTCATTTCGCTTACCTCTGTGAGGGACCGGTGCTAAATAAGGCGCATCTGTTTCTAAAACGATATGTTTCAAATCGATTTCATGCAAAAATTTATCGATCTTGCCATTTTTGAAAGTTACTACACCTCCAATTCCTAATTTAAAACCTAAATCTATAGCTCTCTGAGCGTCTTCTAATGTGCCCGTAAAACAATGAAATATGCCAAATAATTCCGGCGATCTATTATCTTCTACCAACTCAAAAGTCTCAGGAAAACTATCTCGAGTGTGAATCACTATCGGCCAACCTTTTTCCTTGGCCCAACCAATTTGTGTAGCGAATGCTTCTTGTTGTTCTTTTAAATGCGTTTTATCCCAGTGCAAATCAATACCTATTTCTCCTATGGCAGCAAAATCCCGCTGATCAATCCATGTTTTAACTTTAGCTAATTCCTCTTGATAAGTCTCTTCCTTCACAGAGGTAGGATGCAACCCCATCATTAAATGCATCATTTTTGGATGCTTTGCTTCTACCGCCAACATTGCATCGGTATAGGAGCTATCAATCGCAGGTAAATAAAATTCGCTAACGCCAGCTTCTATAGCACGCTGAATCGCCTCTACCCTATCTTCGTCAAAAAGCTCTGAATATATATGGTTGTGCGTATCAATATACATGAATTCTACTTTTAAGTTCGTTTATCTCTTCATTCAAACTATTCTGGGGCATCTGCATAGCAAGTCTTTCTAGTTTTTTCATCGTATCAAATAAAAACTTTCTATGTTCTACACCCTCTGGATTGATGGGTTTATGAGCTAAAGCCATCAACATTTTGTCTACTTCTTGCATCATTTCTTGAGTTTGTCCCGAAAAATAAGTTGATTTAAACTTATCCCAGATATAGTCAACACCCAATTCATTAAGATGAACCAAATCTTTATCATAAAAACGATAATCGCGTAATTCATCTAGCACAATTTCATAAGATGGAAAATACGTAACATCTTGATATTCTCTCAACAAAACATGAAGCGCTCTATGCAACACCCCTTTGCTCACATGGTTTTCTCTGTATCCATCACGCACATGACGCACCGGACTTACCGTGAAAATAATTTTAGCATTAGGCTTCACATCCTGCACCATAAGAACCATATTGCGTAGAGCATCAAATACTTCTTTCTCTGAAAGCAACAATTTGTTAAAATTCTTTTGAGGTACTTTATGGCAATTACTTACCGAAAAACCACCATTTAGGAAATAAGCCCAGGCAGTGCCAAGCGTAAATACAAAAACTGAAGTTCTGGTTAAGAAGTCATTCGCATCTTCTATACTTTCGTTCACCAAGTCTAAGACTTGTTTTAGTTTGGGCCTCGAAAACAAATGACTATGATCCCAACTAAAAAACAGACCTTGGTAATTGTAAATTTCTTTTTCTGTATAGTAACTTCTGGTATAAACCCTGGATAGCACATTTTCCATTGCCAAAGGATGAAACTGTGTGCCAAATGGATTGATAAGTGTCTGAAACTTAGCTTGTTTTAATCTATCGCCAATTTCAGCCACAAAACAAGAACCTAAACAAAAAATACCATCTTGATATTGAATATCAAAACCAGGTTTTTCGATAGGAACTTGAGAGTAAAGATTCATTTTTTAGAAACTTCTTCCAATCAAATCATCACAGAAATCTTTTAAGACTTTCTTGTTTTCGATTCCTTCAATTTTCTCTAAATATTGTTTAGCCAACTTGGTATGCCCAAGAATTTCGTGCTCCACCATGTGATCAACACGTAATTGCTTAAAAATATTTTCGACGCTGTAAACCTTATCTATGTTTTCTGTGTTCAGCTTATACCAATATTTCAGCTCAGTTGCTTGCTCTTCGCTTGCTTTCTCTAAGGCCTTAATGAACAAAATAGTCTTTTTATTCTCGAAGATATCTCCTGCGTGCATTTTACCAACTTTCGATGAATCTCCATATACATCTAACAAATCATCTTTCAATTGAAATGCAATTCCTAAGTGTTTACCAAAATCAAAAATATGATTAGCATCCTCTGGACTAGCATCAGCGATAATAGCACCAATTTTAAATGAAGTCGCCGTTAGAACCCCGGTTTTGTAGTATATCATTTTCATATACTCTTCCTCGGTCACCTTCAATTGAGTTTCGAAGTTCATATCATACTGTTGACCTTCGCATAATTCCTGACCTGTTTTAGAAAATAAAGTCACGATTTCCTTGAATTTATTATCTGGAAGATCCTCAAAGTATTGATAAGCTCTAATTAATAAAGCATCACCTGAAAGAATGGCTCTATCAACATTATATTTTTCATGAACCGTAGTTTTTCCTCGTCTCAAAGGAGCTTTGTCCATGATATCATCATGCATTAAAGTGAAGTTATGGAAATATTCAATGGCCAGACTCGGTTTAATAGCTTGGCTCATGTCACCCCCAAACAAATCAGTCGCCATCAAGGTAATAATGGGACGCAGTCTCTTACCGCCTAATGTTAGGATGTAATTGATTGGTTCATATAGCTCTTTTGGCTCATCTTTAAATTCATTCTGTTTCAGTGCTTCCTGAAAAGTCTCAACATATTGATTTAAATACTTCATGCATGTAGATTAAAGTGTAAAGATAGGTTTTGGTGTCCTAATTGGAAAATATGTAACTAGATAATTTGTTCTTTCCATATATAGGGAAAAAACCAAACTATGAGTTCAACTAAGAAATGTTTTTAATCATAGTAAATTCGACTAAATATTGCCACTTAAAACTAGTCCTTGTTCATTTCAATTTCGAGAAGATTCCTTGCTCTCAAAATTCGAACTTTAACATTGCTCATAGTAAGGTTGAGCTCCATAGCAATATCTTTATAAGTCTTCTCCTCCCAAAATCTTAATTTAATTACCTTTTGATAAATCTCTGGAAGATTTTCAATGGCTTTCATCAACTTCTTATTATCTTGTTTTATAATAAGATGTTGTTCGGGCGAGGGCATCATAGCCTCTAAATCTAAGTGTGTAATTTCATTATCCAACGAAACGTTCAATTCGGGCTTGGCCCTAATATGATCTATCATCGTATTATAGGCAATAGCACGTATCCATGTCCCAAAATCAAAATCTTCATTATATAATTTTAATTTTCTAAATGCCTTGGTAAAAGTAAGAATAGTAATATCCTCGGCATCGGTTTTATCATGAATTTTTGATAGAATAAAATAATAGATTTTATCCCAGAAAAGATTCATCAAAGTCGTTTGTTCAAACTGCCTTCCTTTTTTAGCCTCTTCAATAAGTTCTAATAACTCAGGCTTTTTCAACTTCAGGTGTATTGCTTTCACAAAATTCCGGCATTTTCCCACAGTAGCCACAAGACTCTCCTTCTTTGTTTAGATGAGGATTCTGACTTGCACATGTACCTGCGAATTTACCGTCTTTTTTAGCCCATAATTTTATAGCAATTCCTGCGAATGCTAATAATAATAAAGCTATTGTAATAAATATAAGTTTCATTTTTTAGTTTTTAAATGTCTAAAACTTGTAGGCAAAGATACGACTTCTACATCAATTTGAGTCTTCTGAATCTGGATTTAAAATAATTTAACTTAGTTTTGCAATCCTTAATAGCACAATGAAATCCATTCTTATATTATTACACCTTGGACTTTTGGCTGCAGCCTATGCTGTGGTGCTAAACCAATGGATTCAACCTAGTATTTTCCCTTACTTTAACTTACTATCTCTAGGCTTTCCTGTGTTAATGGTTCTAAATTTAATTTTATTGGTTTTTTGGTGGTTTTATCGCTGGAAAATTGCCTTTGTATTTACCCTATTATCATTATGTTTAGCTATTCCGCTTAATAAGATATTCCATATTTATGGTGCACCAGAAACTACAGAAAGTAATTTAAAGCTTATTACCTATAATGTGCATTATTATAAAAAGGATGCAGAAGGTCTAAAAAACTTATTAATCGCAGAAAATCCAGATATTATTTTACTTCAGGAGCTCGGACCAGGCTCCAAGACCTTAATGGCCAATATCTTTAAAGACACACCACATTATTACGAAGATCATAATCTTTTGGGTATTGCCAGCAAGTATCCAGTTATTGAAACAAAAAAATTCAGATTAGAACCTTACCCCACTACCTATGCCTATGCTGACATTGCGTTACCAAACGATACAGTACGTTTTATTACTTTTTATTTAGAATCCTTACATATCGACCAAGAAGAAATTAAGGATCCCAATGTCGATTCAGAAAGGATAAAAAATAACATTAAAACTTTGTCTAGTAAAGTTTTAAAAACAGCAAAAATTCACCAGAAACAAATCGATGCCATTAGAGAAAACATAAAAAGCTCGCCTTATCCTGTAATTTTAGCGGGTGACATGAATGCTGTTCCATCCTCTTATGAATATTATGCATTGAAAAGAGGTAAAAAAGATGCTTTCTTATTTGGCGACAAAGGTCTTGGAACCACCTTTCCGAGTTTTGGTGTCCCTTTGAGACTAGATTTTGTATTTGTTCCAGAGGAGTTTAAAATTAAATCTCATAGAATCGAACCTGTGCCATATTCCGATCACTACCCTGTGATTGTTGAGATTCAAATTCCTTAGAATCAAAAATTTAAGACAAAGAATCAGCTCTAGCTAAATACATTCTTTTGGTTGATGAGATTTTAGTAAATTTACATTTTAAATAAAATTAATTATTATCTACTTGATTTTTAATCATAAATCAAGCAATACACTTTAATTTTTAAACCTTATACATTCATGATAGATTCACAAGAATTTGTAAACACAATAAACGAAGGTTACACTCCAAAAGGGGAATATATCACGTTAGGCAAAGGTAAATTCAACAATGAAGTTCAACCAGAAGCCGCTGTCAATATACCGCTCAAAACCTTAAACCGACATGGCTTGATTGCAGGTGCTACAGGTACAGGTAAAACCAAAACTTTACAGATCTTTTGTGAGCAACTATCTAATCACGGAATTCCATCTTTAGTAATGGACGTAAAAGGTGATTTGAGTGGCATTGCCAAACCAGGCGACCCAAGTAGTAAACACATCATCGAAAGGATGAATATGCTTGACATTCCTTACCAAGCTACTGGATTCCCAGTTGAATTAATGAGTTTAAGTGAGGAAAAAGGTGTTCGATTAAGAGCTACTGTTACAGAGTTTGGACCTATTTTATTAAGTAAAATTTTATCCCTGAACGACACGCAAGAAAGTGTAATTTCTGTAATTTTTAAATTCTGCGATGACCATGCCTTGCCTTTGGTAGACCTAGACGATCTTAAGAAAGTTTTATCCTACATAAAAGACCACGACGAGGGGAAAGAAACCTTCAAAAAAGAATACGGAAGTGTATCGAGTGCTTCTGTAGGAGCAATTCTCAGAAAAATCGTTGCCTTAGAACAACAAGGGGCTGAGAGGTTCTTTGGAGAGCCCTCTTTTGATGTTGAAGATTTATTACGTACCAAAGACGGAAAAGGAATTATTAATATTGTACGTTTGGTGGATATTCAAGATAAGCCTGCCTTATTCTCCACCTTTATGCTAAGCTTGTTAGCTGAGATTTATGCTAGCCTTCCAGAGGAAGGAGATGCAGGAAAACCTAAATTATGTCTATTTATAGACGAGGCTCATCTTGTTTTCCAAGAAGCATCAAAAACATTGTTAAACCAAATTGAAACCGTTGTTAAACTAATCCGATCCAAAGGCGTTGGTGTGTATTTTATTACGCAAATTCCAGGTGATGTACCAGAGTCGATTTTAAGTCAGTTAGGTTTAAAGATCCAACATGCATTGCGTGGATTCACTGCCAAAGACAGAAAAGAAATTAAAAAAGCAGTAGAAAACTACCCTATCACCAAATTCTATGATGCGGATCAGTTAATCACCCAACTGGGTATTGGAGAAGCTTTTATTACGGCCCTTAATGAAAAAGGCATTCCGACTCCTTTAGTTTATACACATTTGGTTGCTCCACAATCTAGAATGGATGTCTTGTCTCAAGCAGAAATTGATCAATTACTTAGAGATTCTGACTTAGTGACCAAATATGAAAAAGACATCAACCGAGAGTCTGCCTATGAGTTACTAACAGAAAAAATTGAAAGATCGGCAGATTTAAAAGCCGAAGAAGAAAATAAACCAAAGCCGACAAGGCGTAGTAAAAAAGACGAGGAAGGTTTCTTTGAGTCTGTTATCAACAGCCCTTTTGCTAGAGACATGGGAAGAACATTAACCCGAGAAATATCTAGAAGTATTTTAGGTGTTTTAGGTGTTAAAAAAACTCGAAAAAGATAGTGGAATACGCTATACTCGACATAGAAGCCACCGGTGGACAAGTAGGAACAGAAAAAATCATAGATATATATATTTATAGATTTAATGGAGTTGAAGTAGAGGACCAATTTGGATCTATGGTTAATCCTCAAAGGTCCATAGATTTCTACGTTCAAAAACTAACTGGTATTACAGAAAAGATGGTCAGATCAGCTCCGAAATTTCATGAGTTAGCTAAACGAATTATTGAAATCACAGAAGATTGTGTTCTTGTGGGACATGGTGTTGATTTCGATTATAGAATGCTCAGACAGGAGTTTAAAGAGCTTGGATATGATTATCAAAGAAAGACCTTAGATAGTTTAGATTTAAGTCAAAAACTTCTTCCCGAAATGGAATCTCATTCTTTGGGAAAACTTTGCAAAGCGCTCGGAATTCCAATGCTTTCTAGACATACAGCAGAAGGTGATACACGAGCTACCTTAGATTTGTTTAAACTTCTATTGGAAAAAGATAAGGATAAAAACATCATTAATTCTTTTGCAATTCACAACACCCAGACGCGCCAACAAATTTCTAAATTGATTAAATTAGAAGAGCAGTTACCAGCTAAAACGGGAGTTTATTATTGTTTAGACGAAAACAAAAATATTATTCACCTCGCTGCATCTAAAAACATAAAGCAAGATGTAAACGAAGTATTTACATCTACCAAAAAGACGGAAAAGAGAATTCAAACGATGGTAGAATATGTGAATTTTGAATTAACCGGAAATTTCTTAATCGCTTTATTTAAGGAATATAACGAAAGTGACGGGCTAAAGAATTCATTAAAACCTAAGCCTAAACATATGAGCTATGGTTTATATGCAGATTTAGAAAAGAATGAATTGCAGATTTTACCAACTCGTGTAACTAAAGACAAAGCTCTGCTTTTGTTTAATAACAAAAGAAAAGGATTCAAAACGATTGAACAGCTTTATAAAAAGCTTAAAATATCTAGTGAAACTCCTTTAAAAGAACAGCTTAAAAAGATTAAAGAAGAAATTAAGCTAAAGCATAAGAACTTAATCTTAATTGACAAAGGAAGAGAGAAGAATGAAAAGTCTTTTATTGAAATTATAGATGAAAAAATAGTTGGATACGGATATTACACCTTCTATAATCAAATAGAAAATGACGAAATTCGGGAGAACATTAGAGTCGACCTAAAATCTAATGGACGACACGATGTACTTTTGAAAACCTTTCTCCAGTTTCATCACTTTATACACGTGATTCCTTTTTCTAAAAATGAACCTATAAAATTACCTAAGAAATGAATAAACAAGATCCTAGATTAGTAGAAAAATTTCAACAAAAAGATTGGAATGAAGTTAAGATAAATGATTCTTGGGCCGTTTTCAAAATCATGAGCGAATTCGTTGCTGGTTTTGAAAGTATGGCGAGATTAGGTCCTTGCGTTTCCATATTTGGCTCTGCTAGAACTCAGTCAAGCCATAAATATTACGAATTAGCCGAAGAAATTGCCTACGGAATCACCAAAGTTGGTTTCGGTGTTATTACAGGAGGAGGTCCAGGCATCATGGAAGCCGCTAATAAAGGAGCCAATCGTGGTGGCGGAAAATCGGTTGGTCTAGGAATCACCCTACCTTTTGAGGCCGGAAATAATGATTATATCGACTTTAACTTAAGTCACACTTTCGATTATTTTTTCGTTAGAAAAGTAATGTTAGTAAAGTATGCTCAAGGATTTATCGCTTTACCAGGTGGATTCGGAACTTTAGATGAATTATTTGAGGCTTTAACCTTAATTCAAACAGACAAAATTGGTCGTTTCCCAATTGTTTTGGTAGGAACTGAATATTGGGGTGGACTTATCGATTGGATGAAAGCAACTTTACTGGAAGAAGGAAAAATAAAGGAAGAAGACTTAAAGTTATTTAGATTGGTAGATACAGCTGAAGACGCAGTTGGTCACATTAAAGCCTTCTACGATAAATATGCTGTCAAACAGAATTTCTAAAACAGAAATTAACACAAAATATAAATCCCGAAATTTAATGTTTCGGGATTTTTTTTCATAATCGAATCAGATAATTCAATTTTATTTCTCTTTATAGGCTAATAATCTTAATGCATTCAACACCACCAAAAGCGTAGAGCCTTCATGCAGAATAACCGCTGGACCAATAGATGCAATTCCAAATAAAGTTAATGGAACAAGAATCGCCACCATTCCCATACTAATCCAAATATTTTGATGAATAATTCGTTTTGATGCTCTACTCAAACCTATTAAGAAAGGTAGACGTTCAATTTTATCAGACATCAAAGCAACATCTGCAGTTTCTAAAGCTACATCACTACCAGCAGCACCCATAGCTACACCCACTGTAGCAGTAGCCATTGCAGGCGCATCGTTTACACCATCACCAATCATGGCAACTTTTTCATATTTTGCCATTAACTCTTTAATCGCTTTAACTTTATCCTCTGGCATTAATCCACCTTTAGCCTCTGTTAAACCAATCTGTTTTGCAATATTATCTCCCACATTTTGATGATCTCCTGTAAGCATCACCATGTTTTCGATACCTATTTTCTTTAACTCTTGTAAAGTTGATTTAGCTGTATCCCTTGGTAAGTCCATGACACTAATCAACCCTACTAAAAGGTTATTATAGGCTACCAACATAGCTGTTTCTCCATTAGAAAGGAGTTCTTGCATTTTATCTTTGATTTGAGCCGAAACCATTATTCGGTTTGCTTGCATCAATCTTTCATTACCAATAAACACGGTTCGATTATCATATTCAGCAGTAATCCCCATCCCTTGCACAGATTCTAAATCCGCTACGCTTTTTTCAATTTTAATGTTATGACCCTCTTCCAATGCTTTAGCTATTGCCTTTGCCAAAGGATGATTACTCAATCCTTCTACACCTAAAACCATTTGCTTTAGCTCTGTTAAATCAAAATTATTTAAAGCAACAATAGAAGTTAATTTTGGTTTACCTTCAGTTAGAGTTCCGGTTTTATCGAAGGCAATTGTTCTTAAGTTTCCTAAATTCTCTAAGGCTCTTCCACCTTTAATTAAAACTCCACCTCTAGCAGCCCTTGCCACTCCGCTCAACACCGCACTTGGAGTAGAAATAGCCAATGCACAGGGACTTGAAGCAACCAACACTGTAATAGCTCTATATAAACTTTCTTCATAAGTTTCATTTAAAACTAAAAAAGCAAAACATAATAAAAAGATGAAAACAATGACTGAAGGGACATACCATTTCTCAAATTTCTTTGTCAATAATTGCGTTGGAGATTTGTTCCCTTCGACTTCGCTCACTAGGGAGATCATTCTAGCAATCGCACTATCAGTACTTAATTTTAAAACTTGAATCTCAAGTGCTCGGTCTCCGTTGATACTTCCTGTGTAAACCCTGTTTAAACTATCAAAATCCTCAAATTTCTGATTAGAAATATTTCCTGTAAAAGCTTCCTTGTCCACCGGCATACTTTCGCCTGTAATATTGGCCTGATTAACACTCGAAGATCCCTCTATCACAACCCCATCAGCAGCAATTTTTGAGTTTGGCTTAACTAAAATAACATCGCCAATTTTCAATTCTTCAATAGGAGTTTCTACCAGTTCACCATTTAACTTTAGAAAAGCTACTTTCGGACTTAATTCTCCTAATGATTTAATGTTTTTTCTAGCTTTATTCATGGCATAATGCTCTAGCGCATGCCCTAAACTAAATAAGAATAATAACAAAGCAGCCTCTCCCCATCTATCTATATAGACAGCTCCAACAGCAGCGGCTAGCATCAGAAAATCAATCTCGAACTCAGCTTTACTTGTTTTCTCAATGGCTTCTTTAGCAGTATAAAATCCACCAAAAATTAATGAGATTATATAACTTCCTTTTTCAAACCAATCATTTAGATCAAGTAAATGCTCAAAGATTATTCCTGCAAAATAGAATACACCTGCAGCAATCGCAAAATACAATTCAGTGTTTTCACCTAAAAACCCACCATGATTATGCTCATGACCGCCTTCATTAACTTGCTGATTCTCGGTATGTTTTTCCATATTAACAAAACTACATCAAAAATATTCAATTTTAATAAATCTAATCAAAATTGTATCTTTCAAGACTTAATCAAATAAGAACATATGACATCAGAATTTCTCTTAGGCGAATCTAAATTAACGGTGGGCAAATGCATGTCTATCATTCAAAATAAAACAAAAGTTAGCTTATCCAAAAAAGCGATTAAAAATATAGAAGCTTCTACAGAGCGCGTTAACAAAATTGTTTCCTCAAATCAAACTGTTTATGGTGTAAACACAGGTTTTGGACCTTTATGTACAGTTAAGATTTCTGCTGAAGAAACTAGGAAGCTTCAAGAAAACATTCTAAAGAGTCATGCGGTAGGCGTTGGAAATCCACTTTCTGATGATTTGGTGCGATTGATGCTTCTAACCAAGATGCATGCTTTATCTCGTGGATACTCGGGAATTCAACTGGCAACTATAGAAAGAATTAAATTTCTTTTCGAAAATGACATTTTACCCCTGGTACCAGAGCAAGGTTCTGTTGGCGCTTCAGGAGATTTAGCTCCATTGTCTCATTTATTTCTACCTTTAATTGGTTTAGGTCAGGTTAAGCACAAAGGAGAAACCCGAACTACTGAAGACGTATATAAAGAGTTAAATTTAAAACCCATCGATTTAGGTGCTAAAGAAGGTCTAGCCTTAATCAATGGAACTCAATTCATTCTTGCACATGCTGTTTTGGCTGTCTATAGAATGAAAAATGCATTGGACAATGCTGACTTAATCGGATCTTTGATGCTAGATGCTTTAAAAGGATCTGTGAGTCCATTCAGAAAAGAATTGCATAGTATTCGCCCCTTCAAAGGCACCAAAACTGTTGCTAAGAATATTAGAAAATACTTAAAAGGTTCTGAAATTCCAGCATCACATGCAGATTGTGACAGGGTTCAAGATCCCTATTCGTTGAGATGTATGCCACAAGTGCATGGGGCTAGCCGCAATGCTTGGAAACATCTAAAACAATTAACGGAGATAGAATTAAACTCAGTTACCGATAATCCCATTATTACCCTCGATGGTGATGCGATTTCTGGAGGAAACTTCCATGGTCAACCGCTTGCCATGGTGTTGGATTATGCTTCAATCGCTGTGGCAGAATTAGGAAATATCTCAGACAGGAGAGTTTATTTAAGTTTAGAAGGTGAGAAGGTGAGCTTACCAAAATTATTATTAAAAGAAACCGGATTAAATTCAGGTTTTATGATCCTTCAATATACAACTGCAGCTTTGGTAACGGAGAATAAATCATTATTATTCCCGCCGTCAGGGGATTCTGTACCAACGAGTATGGGACAAGAAGACCACGTTAGTATGGGAAGTATTTCAGGTAGAAAATTAAATCAAATCTTAGATAATCTTGAGAAGATTCAAGCTATAGAATTAATCACGGCGTGTCAAGCATTAGACTTTGCTAGACCTCTTAAAACATCTGAAACACTAGAAAAAGTTCATAGTAAGGTGAGAGAAAGTATTCCTCACTATACACAAGATGAGATTTTCTCTGAAGCGATTAATAAAGCGATTAAAATCATTAAGAAAGACGAATTAAAAGAATTTAGAATTAAATAAATGAAGATAGTAGGCCCATTCACACAATTATTGAGCATGCAAAACTTGCCTCTAAAAGGAAGTTTGCAAGACGAGCAATTAGAAATTCTTAAAAATGCAGGAATCTGTATTAATGCCGACGGAAATATTGAGCAAGTTGGTGACTACGATCAATTAATTCAAGATTTTCCGGATGCCCAACTTGAAAAACTAGTAGGAAATAAAGTTGTCATACCAGGTTTAATTGACACACACACCCACATCTGCTTTGGCGGAACTCGTGCTATGGACTTTGCCATGCGAAACGCAGGAAAGTCTTATATGGATATTGCCCGAGAAGGTGGTGGTATTTGGAGTACAGTAGTTCAAACTAGAAAAGCCACCCAAGAAGAATTAACTCAAGGAATTGTAGAGAGAGCGAATGAATTATTGGCACTTGGCATCACAACTGTTGAGGTGAAAAGTGGATATGGACTTACGGTAGACGAAGAATTGAAAATGCTAAGAGCTATTAAAGAAGCTAGCAAAAAAACCAAGCAAACTTTAATTCCAACTTGCTTAGCAGCCCATACTTTACCGAAAGATTTTGATGGAAATCATGCTGAATATTTAAAATTAATGCAGGAAGAATTATTTCCCATTTTAATTGAAGAAAATTTAGCGAAAAGAATGGATGCTTTTATTGAAGAAGAAGCATTTGATGAAGCTGTGACAATTCCTTATTTCCAGAAAGCAAAAGAAATGGGATTTGACATTACGGTTCATGCGGATCAATTCTCTACTGGAGGTTCTGAAGTGGCTATTAAAATTGGTGCTGTAAGTGCAGATCATTTAGAAGCGAGTACACAGAAAGAAGTTGAAATGTTAGCCAATTCTGATACTGTAGCCACCGCATTACCAGGAGCTACATTAGGTCTTGGATGTGCGTTTACGCCAGCTAGAGCTTTATTAGATGCAGGAGCCTGTGTTTCTATTGCCTCAGACTGGAATCCAGGTTCTGGACCTCAAGGAAATCTATTGTCACAAGCATCGATTATTGCTACTTTTCAAAAGCTAAGCAACGCCGAGGTATTTGCTGGAATTACAACCAGAGCGGCTTATGCATTAAGGGAGGAAAAAATCGGACAATTAGATACAGGATTTGAAGCTAATTTTGCCATTTTTGATACATATAATTATCAAGAAATCACTTATCAGCAAGGTCGCCTTACTCCTTCGGCTGTTTATGTGAAGGGCGAAAGCGCACTTCATTAATTAGAATTAAATATCATTAATACTTTCATAATTACATGAAAAAAACACTGTTCACGCTATTATTAATCGGCTCTATTATTGGCTGTAAAAACGCTAATAATCAGCAGGAAAATCAAAATGAAGTTGAAGAAACTTCGGTAATTCAATCATCTGAGGATTTAACCGATAGTATTCAGGTAAAAACGATACAAGTTGGTTCTGAAGGAGATGAAATCAAGAATCGATTTCATGGATCTTACCCAAATACGGTTTATGATTTTATCAATAAGGAGGAAGAAAAATTTATTCAAACTTATTATGATAAATTCAAAGAAGTTTCTAAAAATCATGGTGAGGAAGCAGTTTCGAAAGTTAGTTTTGGACAACACTTCGAAGTAATTGAACAGAGCAATCACTTTTTAGGCTTTTTGATAGAGCGCTACACATCCTATGGCAACAACTATGATGTTCAATACTTTACACATATCTACGATCTTGAATCAAGGCAATTAATTAAATTTTCTGACTTATTTTCTTCGGAAAGTGAGTTTAAAAAGGTGGTAAAAGTTATTCGAGATAAAACCGAAATAGTTTTAAAAGATAAACTTGATTCCATGGAAGGTCTTACAGAAGAGGATCGTAAAGCTATGTGGTCGAATATGCAACAACAAATTGAGCAAGGGACGACAGCTGAAGAGAAAAATTTTCATGCCTATGCATGGGATGAATCTGGAAACCTGACCATTTACTTTGATAAATACCAAGTGGCTTCAGGCAATTTTAAAAATATTGAAGTTACACTAAAACCACAGGAATACAAGAATTTCGTTTCTGATAAGTATCAAGAATTGTTTCACATTAAAGTAGATGAATCTACTCCAGCAGCAGCGGATAACTTAACGCAAACTACACCTGAAGAGAGCGATATAAACTGCGGTGAAGTTCCTTGTGTGGCATTAACATTCGATGATGGCCCTTCGGTTTATACGAATCAACTGTTGGATATTTTAAAAGAAAATGATGCGAAAGCAACATTTTTTGTATTAGGTAAATCGGCTAAGGTTCAAAAAAATACAGTTTTGAGAACTTTTCACGAAGGACACCAAATCGGAAATCATAGTTGGGATCATAAAGATTTAAAAAAACTATCTAAAGCAGATATCGAGCAACAAATAAATGAAACAAATCAAACCATTAAAAACATAACAGGTAAGGCACCCAACGTATTTCGTCCGCCATATGGTTCTTATAATAATTCAGTAAAAGAGATTGCCAAAATGCCCATTATTTTATGGGATCTCGATCCATTAGATTGGAAAGATCGTGATGCTACATTAGTTGCCCAAAGAATGAGTGAAGCAAAGCCAAATGTAATCGTTCTGGCACACGACATTCATAAATCAACTGTAGAAGCAATGCCTAAAGTGATTTCGGCATTGAAGAAAAAAGGCTATCACTTGGTGACAATAGACCAACTATTTGCTGGAAAAAGCTTAATTAACGGGCAGATTTATAATAAAAGAAAATAATTTTTCCTTTTTAAAAATTAATTTAAAATGACTTTCAAAGACCAAATATTACAAGGAATTCCTACAGAATTACCTCAACCACAACAAAGAAACGAAAAGGTTCCACATGCTCCAGTTCGCAAAAAAATATTAAATACAGCTGAACGCAAATTGGCTATAGAAAATGCTTTGCGATATTTTCCTAAGGATTGGCATGCTACTTTAGCGCCAGAATTTGCAGAAGAATTAGATAAATACGGAAGAATTTATATGTATCGATTCCGCCCAGCATATGATATGTATGCTCGACCTATTTCTGAGTATCCTGGGAATTCTGAACAAGCAAAGTCCATCATGCTAATGATTCAAAATAACTTGGATCCTGCTGTTGCACAGCATCCAGATGAACTGATTACCTATGGCGGAAATGGAGCTGTATTTCAAAACTGGGCTCAATATTTATTGACCATGAAATATTTGGCAGAAATGACTGAAGATCAAACATTACACATGTATTCAGGTCATCCGATGGGCTTATTTCCGTCTCATAAAGACGCACCAAGAGTGGTTGTTACCAATGGAATGATGATCCCTAATTATTCAGCTCCAGACGATTGGGAGAAGTTTAATGCATTAGGTGTTACTCAATATGGCCAAATGACAGCAGGTTCTTACATGTACATTGGGCCTCAAGGAATTGTGCACGGAACGACCATTACCGTGATGAATGCATTTAGAAAAATGTTGAAAAAAGCTGAATCCCCTAATGGGAAAATCTTTTTAACTGCTGGTCTTGGGGGAATGTCTGGAGCTCAACCTAAAGCAGGAAACATTGCGGAGTGCATTACAGTTTGTGCTGAAGTGAATTCTGCGGCGGCAACAAAACGTCACGAGCAAGGCTGGGTCGATGTTTTGATGGATGACATAGATGAGCTTGTCAAACGAGTTCGTGAAGCGCAAGAAAAACAAGAAGTAGTTTCCATTGCGTTTATTGGAAACGTTGTAGATGTTTGGGAAAAATTCTTAGAGGAAGAAATATTTGTTCATGTGGGTTCAGACCAAACTTCACTACACAATCCTTGGAGTGGTGGATATTATCCAGTGGGGGTTTCTTTTGATGAGGCGAATAGATTAATCGCAGAAGAACCAGAAAAATTCAAAGAATTGGTTCAAGAATCACTGAGAAGACAAGCAGCATCTATTAATAAGCATGCAGAAAAAGGAACTTATTTCTTTGATTATGGAAATGCGTTTTTATTAGAAGCCTCTCGCGCAGGAGCAGACGTTAAAGGACAAGATGGCAAGGAATTTAAATTTCCAAGCTATGTGCAAGATATTTTAGGCCCGATGTGTTTTGATTATGGTTTTGGACCGTTCAGATGGGTTTGTACCTCAGGAAATCCAGAAGATTTAAAGAAAACCGATGAAATTGCCCATGCTGTTATGAGTGAGATTAAGGCGACAGCTCCAGAAGAAATTCAACAGCAAATGGCCGATAATATGAAGTGGATTGAAGAAGCACTTCAAAATAAATTAGTTGTGGGATCACAAGCGAGAATTCTATATGCCGATGCAGAAGGAAGGTCTAAAATTGCCGAAGCATTCAATAACGCGATTAAGTCTAGTGAGATTTCAGCACCGGTGGTGTTAGGACGAGATCACCATGATGTAAGCGGAACGGATTCGCCTTACAGAGAAACCAGTAATATTTATGATGGCTCTCGCTTTACGGCGGATATGGCGATTCACAATGTGATTGGCGACAGTTTTAGAGGTGCCACTTGGGTAAGCATTCACAATGGTGGTGGCGTTGGTTGGGGCGAAGTTATCAATGGAGGATTTGGAATGTTATTAGACGGTTCCGAAAATGCTGATAGAAGATTAAAAGCGATGCTATTTTATGATGTAAACAATGGTATTGCAAGAAGAGCTTGGGCAAGAAATGACGAAGCTTTATTTGCCATTAAACGCGAAATGGAGCGCAGACCCGATTTGAAAGTGACGATTCCGAATTTGGTGGATGATGAGGTTTTGAGAGATATTTAAAGTAAGTGAAAACATTACTGAGGATGTGAATTCTCTATTTATTGATTTGTTAAAAAATAATAATTAGTAGAAAAGATGTATATGGAATGACTGAAACTGCTAAAGAAAAATTTAGTAATAAACCTGACTTAGCGATATAACAATAAGTATTTGGACATCGATTAATTGCATTAATTAATAGAAAAAATTAAATAAAAAAAACTTTGCCAAAGTTATAAAGAATCTCTATACTTTGACAAAGTTTAATTTTTATGAATATTAATTATCAGCGAACCCTTAATACGGCACATAAAATCATATAATTCTATTTCTTAATAATCTTGTCTGAATATATCCCTTTCTCCGTTTCTACTTGAATGATATAAGTACCTGCTAATAAGAAAGATATATTGAGAACATCCGTTTTTTCTCGTTTCACCAATTTTGCCTGCATATCATACACCCTCACTTCTTTTATCTCCAACTCCGTTTTTATCGTGAGAATATCTTTGACTGGATTGGGATAAATTTTGACATGTTCTGCTAAGCTAATTTCACTGGTTCCCAAAAGCTCACTACAATCTGTGGAATATTGGGTATGTTCTCCTAAACGCCAATCAAAATCTGGACACATATAGCAAGGCTCAAATCCTTCATCTATTTGCACACATACAAGATTGGGGCATTCCCAATCTGCTACAAAATCCATATTATAATTATTTCCATTTTGAGCATTTACAAAAATTAAGTTTGGACTCCAATCAAGCATTACAAAACTTAAATTAGAATTTTGAGATAAATCTAGCTCCTCTATTAAATTCATACTAAGCCCCAATCTTTCTAAATTGAATAGAGTTGTCAAGTTAATATCTACCAATTGGTTATTCGTTAAATTTAAATCCCTTAAATTTGTAACTTGGGATAAGTCAATTTCGCTGATATAAAGATTAGCCCCTAAATTTAAAGTCTCTAAATTCGAATTTTCACCTATAATTATCGATTGTAAATAATTACCTGCTAAATTGACATCGATCAATTCCGTATTATTAGATAAATCAATACTCGTAATTTCATTAGAATCTAAATTTAAAAAAGTAAGATTGCTCAAATTACTTAAATCTATAGTCGTAATCTTATTGCTTCCTAAACTAAGATATTCTAAATAACTATTATTGCTTAAATCAATAGAGGTTAAGTTTTCACCCAATCTTAATGAGGTGATGTTTTCAAAAGCCTCTAATCCTGTAGCATCATTTATAAAATAAGAATAGCATGAAATTCCGCCTGTGTATTGTAAAGCCTCACTCAATTGAATTTCATTATCACCATTTAAATTAATGGCAGGATTTGCCAATAAACAATTTTTAAATTCAATGTTTTCAAACGTCACAATTTCCTGAGCATGGAGGGTAAAAATAATTAAATGAAAAATAAGGATGGATATGTATTTTTTCATAGTGATATTATTTTATCATCAAAGGTATCTTTTTACTATTCTTGCCATCAGTAACAAAGATATAATACATTCCAGGTTTTTGATTGGCAATATTAATTGTATAATCTTTAAGATTTACCATTCCTTTTGATTCATAAACTAAACGTCCAACATTATTTGAAATCAAAACTTTATACTCCTCAAGAGAATTAGATGTGATTTGTAAAAATTCAGAAGCTGGATTAGGATAAACACTATATTGTAACTCCTCCTCTTTTAAATAAATACCACTGTTTCCTGCATCCTTCACCTTCAAAATGGCTGATTTATACCAATTATTTCCGCCATAGGAAGGCAATAAATTGTCACCAAGAGTCACTTCCTCGGTGTACCAACCTGAAACAGTAATATCATAATTATCACTACTTGTAATGTGATGCGTTTCAAAAGTTCTTGTTTGCAAATCCCAGTCCATAATACCATTAAATCCTAACTTCACCAATCTTGGATCTGAAGATTTCGTAGAGAAAAGATGACCTGAGGATGTTACACAATATTTGTACATTTGAGAAAAGGTCGTATTAACTGAACTTTCATGCGTTAAATTTTCTTTTATTTTTCTAATAGTTGAGTTGGAAGCTGGTGCAAAAATTTTATATTCACCTCCAACTGTAGTGATATCATAATCATATATACCATAATTTTGACCTATTTCATTTTCGAATGATATTTCAAAATTATTATTAAAATCAACATTAAACTTCATTAAAAAGTACCTTTGTGATGGAACTGGTATTTGAGCTACGGTTGTATGTTGAATATATAAATCAGGGATTGGAGAAGTAGTAGTGGGCATAATATTTATTCCCAAAATAAAATCCGAATTTCCCATAGCATGTAGCTTAAATGCAGTCCCATTCTGATAATTAATTTTAAGATTACCTCCAGCAACATTCGCAGTGGCTAATTCGGCAAAAGTGCCAATATTATAAATTCCAATCAAAGAGAATATATCATTCGAATTTACTTCTAAATGAAAACCAACTATATATTGTTTTTGGGTTGATTCATCTTTAATCAAGTCAAAGTCCTTGTATTTGGCATGTGGATAATTCATGGAATTGATGAACCTTCCATTCGTGGCGTTCAATACATGAAAATGATTGTTTAATAAAACTACTAATCGATTGTCCTCTGTCAGCATCACTTTTCCATTTGGAACACCCATTCCAGCACCCATTATACGATACCATTGCATGTTTCCAAGTTTGTCGAATTTGGCTACAAATTGTCCAATACCAGTGGTCGTATCGACAAAATGAATAGGAAGATGAGAATCTTCTGCAGAGGTTACTGGCACATTGTCATAACCATTACTACCTATAATATATACATCACCAGTTTGTTCATCGACAAAACTGTGAACAATAGCATCTTTAGCTCCAGAGAATGTCCGAGCCCAAATACCTTGCGCAATACTTAATTGCGGCAGGTTAATAAAAATAACCAATAAAATAAAGTAAAAGTTTTTCATGTTTTTTTTATTTTAAAATTAATATTAGAAAACTAATATACCATTATGTTTTATGTATAACAAATTTTGTTATATTAAATGAAATTTTAATTCTCGTGCTTATCCAGAAAGATAACCGTTGTAAAAGTAGGTTGATTTTCTACGATACTTCCCGCTTTCTTTTTATTGATTTTGAACATGATGTCTTTTTCGGTTGTAAATAAAACGACCGAAAAAAATGGGTTCAATAAATGCTCTTCAATAACTTTTCTTATTTCAGCAAGGCTTAATTCCAGTTCTTTATCTTCAACATCTCGAGATCGATATCTATGCTTTACTAATAGCTTAGCACCACTATCTAAAGACATTGGTCGCACAAAAATATTCTTCAACTCTTGCTTACCAATAGTCTTGGCCATGGTTAGTTTTGCAAAATTCCCTTCCTGAATACTTTCTTCAACTTTTTTCCAGAATTCAATAAATACTTCTTGATAAGGCATATATCTTTATTTTAAGCTTTAAAAGTAAGATAATTCAATTAATTCCACCGCAGCATAAAAGCTAAACCAGCCCATTTGAATTAAATGATTTCGTATATTTATAAATCTAAAACCATAACTATGAGACTCTTAATTATTTTATTATTCACAAGTTCGCTTTGTTTATCACAAGAAGTTTTATTATCGGAAAATTTTAGCGATGGATTACCAGAGGATTGGACAGTAGAGACAACTAATTCTCAAAGAAATTGGATGTTTAAAAACTTTAGGGACTTTAATTATATGCAAATGTCAGCTTTTGGTGGTCGAGGTAAACCAGGTTATAGAGTTAAAGCAAGTCTACATACTCCCTTATTAGATATCTCCGACAAAGAATGTAAATTGAAGTTTTCATTTGCCGATGCTTATAAAATCGGACAACCTTTATATGTTTCACTCACTAATGCTGAGAAAAAACCTTTAAAAAACCTCAATCCTAAGGATTGGGAGTCCTTGGTAAATAATGAAACTAAATATGATAATAATGAGGAAAGCACGCCTTGGATTCCATTACCTAAAATTCAACAACCATATCATATAAGTTTCATCTACGACAGCCAAAAAGGTGGCAAAAAGTCTAAACCCGCTACTACTATCATTCAGTTGAGCGAAGTAGATGTATGGTGTGAATAATTAAATTTTATCTAATTCTACTTTTAATTTCATTCAACTTCATTAGCGCTTCTACTGGCGTTAATGTATTGATATCCAAACCTTCTAAATCATCACGTATAGCTTCTAAGATGGGATCATCTAATTGAAAGAAAGACAGTTGCATGTTTTCTTGAGTGATTTTTGAGGTAGTATTGGTTAGGTTCTCATTGGCGTGAGATTTCTCTAATTGCTTAAGGACATCTTCTGCTCTACGCACCACTTTACTAGGCATTCCAGCCATTTTTGCCACATGAATACCAAAACTATGCTCGCTACCTCCTGGCTGTAATTTTCTCAGGAATAAAATGGTATCCTTGGTTTCTTTTATACTAACATGATAATTCTTAATTCGTTCAAAAGATTTCGCCATTTCATTTAATTCATGGTAATGTGTGGCAAAAAGCGTTTTAGGCTTTCCTTTATTTTCATGAATAAATTCTGTAATCGACCAAGCAATAGAAATTCCGTCGTAAGTACTTGTTCCGCGACCAATCTCATCTAAAATAATTAGGCTTCTGTCCGTTAAATTGTTAAGAATTTGAGCTGTTTCATTCATTTCCACCATAAAAGTAGATTCACCTTGAGATAAATTATCGCTTGCACCTACTCTGGTGAAAATCTTGTCAACATAGCCAATCTGAGCAGCTTTTGCGGGAACATAACTTCCCATTTGCGCCATCAATACGATTAGAGCCGTTTGTCTCAACAAAGCCGATTTACCCGACATGTTGGGACCTGTAATCATAATGATTTGTTGGTCGTTGTCATCTAAATACAAGCTATTGGCGATATAAGGTGAACTTGCTGGCAACTGTTGCTCTATCACTGGATGTCGTCCATCTTCAATATGCAATGATTTAGAGTCATTTATTTCTGGTTTCACATAATGATTCTTCTCTGCCAAACCCGCAAAATTTAGTAAGCAATCTAAACTTGCTAGCGCATGCGCTGTTTTTTGAATTTCGGGGATGTAAGGACCAATATTTTGTATTAATTCTAAGAATAAATCCGTTTCTATTCTTAAAATTTTATCTTCAGCTCCAAGAATTTGCTCTTCATATTCTTTTAGCTCCTCTGTAATATATCGTTCAGAATTAACTAAAGTTTGCTTTCTCGTCCAGTCGGTTGGAACCTTATCTCTGTGCGTATTTCTGATTTCGATATAATAACCAAAAACCTTGTTGAAATCTACCTTAATGCTAGGAATTCCTGTTTTATCACTTTCTCGGAGGCGCATTTGCTCTAAAAACTCCTTCCCTCCATGAAGAATGTTTCTCAATTGATCTAAATCCTGCGAAACTCCTTCTGCGATAACATTCCCTTTATGTAGAAAATGAGGTGGATTTTCGGTTAAAGTTTCTTTTAATTGACTAAATAAACTATTAAAATTGTTGAACTTAAAGTTTATTCCCTTTATCTGCACTGGATTATATTCTTTAAGTATTTGGTTAATTTCTTGAATAGAAGCGATGCTTTCTGTTAAGGTAGTTAATTGCTTAGGTGTAATTTTTCCTGTGGCAATTTTAGAACAGAGTCGCTCTAAATCTGCCATGTTGCGTAACTGTTCCCTTAAAGCAATAGAAACTTCTGTGTTTTGCAATAAAAATTGAACTGTATTTTGCCTCTTCTGAATTGGATCAATTTGTCCTAAAGGCAGCGCCATCCACCTTCTCAACAATCTAGCTCCCATGGGTGTAAGCGTATGGTTTAGGATGGAGAAAAGCGTCACCGAATCTTGGTGTGGCGCATGAAATAATTCTAAATTTCGAACAGTAAACGCGTCTAGCCAAACAAAATTTTCATTTACAATTCTGTGAATATTATTGATGTGATTTAAATCAAAATGATGGGTTTCATCTAAATAAGCAAAAACAGCTCCTGCTGCTGTAATTCCTAAGTGCATGTTTTCAACACCAAATCCTTTAAGTGATTTTGTCTGAAAGTGACGTTTCATTTTGTCATAGGCAAAGTCATATTGAAAAGCCCAATCGTCTAAACCAAAACGACTAATATTTGACGTGATAAATTCAGGGAAATCTCTTTTTTGGAAGATAATTTCTTTTGGCGAAAAGTTCTGTATCATCTTCTGTACGGTTTCTTGATCACCTTCTTGCAGAAAAAACTCTCCAGTAGAAATATCCAATAAAGCAGCTCCAAAATTATTTTTCTCTCTGTGAATTGACATCAAGAAATTATTGGAAGAAGAACCTAAGACTTGGTCGTTTAAAGCAACTCCAGGCGTTACAAGTTCGGTGACACCGCGTTTAACAATAGTTTTCGTGGCACTTGCATCTTCTAATTGATCACAAATCGCCACACGTAGACCTGCGCGAACCAATTTAGGCAAATAAGTATCTAGAGAATGATGAGGAAAACCCGCTAACTCAATATAAGCCGCAGCTCCATTTGCTCTTCGGGTGAGAACAATGTCCAAAATTTTGGCAGCTTTAATCGCGTCCTCACCAAAAGTCTCATAAAAATCACCAATTCTGAACAATAGCATCGCATCAGGGTATTTAGCCTTGATTTTATTGTATTGCTTCATTAATGGAGTTTCCTTTTTATCCTTCTTCGCCATTTTACAAAAATACAATCTTCTTTTAATAATAAAATCCCTTATCTTTGCGTTAACTAAATTAAAGAAAAATACTTATGAGAAAATTATTGTTATTATTCGGTGCATTAACATTCTTATCAATGAGCTTTATTAGCTGTTCAAACGATGACGATGGACCATCTGACACAGTAAACAATAGCATCTACGGAACATGGGAGACTGACTACAAAGTGGTCAATGGAACTTTTGTAGAAGGATCTGACTTATGTGATGAGAAATTAGAGTACAGATTTACGAACAACGGAAGCTATACGTTAAAAACATTTACAGGAGAAAATTCAGAGGATTGTTTAGAGGATACTCAAACTTATGGTTCTTGGGAATACCTAGGAAATGATAATTACTTGATCCACGGAAATAACATTACGATTACAGACGGGAACAGAGACCAATATACTTTCCATTTAGATTTCAGATCTAACAATGAGGTAAGATGGTATACTTTAGCTGATTTCACAAATAATGCAAACACTTTTGTGGTATTGAAAAAATAAGCTTTTGTTTATTAAAAAATTTAAAGGTGCTAAATTAGCACCTTTTTTTATTTGTAATTATGAGAAAATTAAAACTTGAGGAACTAGGAAGAGTTGATGTTGAAACCTATCAACAGCAAAATAAAATACCAGTTGTGATTTTATGTGATAACATTAGAAGCATGCACAATGTTGGTTCTATCTTCAGAACTGCAGATGCTTTTAGCATAGAAAAGATATATTTATGTGGCATCACCGCACGCCCACCTCATAAAGAAATTAGAAAAACAGCACTAGGTTCCACAGAAAGTGTTATTTGGGAGTATCATAAAAATGCGACAGAAATCCTAAAAGCCTTAATGGCAGAAGGTTATACTCCTATCGCTATTGAGCAAGTAGACAAGAGTGTTTCATTAGAAAGCTATGCAGTTGAAAGCGACAAAAAATATGTAATTATCTTAGGTAATGAAGTTGAGGGCGTTCAACAAGAATTGATCGATATGTGTGAAATTGCCTTAGAAATCCCACAATCTGGCACCAAACATTCACTCAATGTTAGTGTTTGCTCTGGAATTATTATGTGGAAGTTTTATCAAAGATACTTAAATCGATTATCATAGTATTTTAGAGTATATTTAAAGAATACAGAATTCACTTGTCTATTTTTATCATGTGTAAGTGTTTATTGTTAAAAATTCCTAAAAAAACTATATATTTGAGTGAATCTTAACACATAAGTTTTTGTGCGAATTTTAATTTCATATGTCTTTCTTTTTATATCGTTTTGCGGATATAGCCAAGCAAACGAAAGAGAAGATTTTGATATTAAATGGCACGTAGAACAAAAAACAAATGACTTCAATACGGTTTTTGCTCCATTATATTACGAGAAAGATACGCTTAGGTTTCAAGAATTATTGCAATTATCAAAAGATAATAATTATGCCATTGGTGAGATTATCGCTTTAAATTTATTAGGAACATATTATAGAGATCAAGCGCAATATTTTAAATCTGTTGACTTACACAATGAAGCGCTAAATTTAGCACAAGACAAAAAGTTAACCGATGGAATTCTCTACTCCAATAATATGTTGGGAGTTGTTTATAGACGTATGGATGATGTTCAAAAAGGCTTGAAATATCATTTTAAAGCTTTAGAAATTGCTGAAGAACTTGAGGAAAAAAATGACTTCAGCATACGTAATACGGCCATTGCCGTAAATGGAATCGGTAACTCTTATTTGATACTTCAAGAATATGAGAGCGCCAAGAATCAATTTAGGAGATCATTTGAAATTGAAAAGTCTATAAACAACCACTTAGGCTTAGCTATTAATTATCAAAACATTGGCTATTCCTTCGAGAAGTTAAACCAATTAGATAGTGCACAATTAAATTACTTCAACTCATTAAAAGAAAACAACATTATCAATAACGATATCGGTAAAATGATATGTTATAATAGTATTGGTCGGATTTATTTGCTCAAAGAAAATTATCATGAAGCCCTAGATTTTTTAAATCGAGCTGAAGTTATTGCCGAAGAAACTGGTGATAGCTTTTACACTGCCACTATTTATTACCTAAAAGGATTAACATTATTAAACCTTGACCGTAAAAAAGATTCCAAAAGTTACTTGAGCAAAAGTGTTGAACTCAGTACAAAACATAATTTAAAATCAAACCTTTCTGAGACTTATAATGCATTTGCAACCTACTACGAACGTATTGGGGACTATCAAGAGGCTTTAAAATATGCAAGAAAAAGTAAGGAAGTTGAGGCTGATTACTTAAATGAAAATAATCTAAGAATTAAAAATAATCTTGAGATTTCTTACGAAACTGAGCTAAAAGCCAATCAAATTTTAAATCTTAAAAAGGAAAAAAGCCAGATAATAGAAGAAGCAAGTAAAAAGCAAAGGACTATTTTATTTTTAATTTTATTATTAGCTGTACTTGCTTTATTAGGGATGCTATTTTATCAAAGAGATAAATTAAGAAAGGAAAAACAACTACTAGAGTTAGAACAAAAGGTTCTCCGCGCTCAGATGAATCCTCATTTCACCTTTAATGCGTTGAACTCAATTAAAACCTATATCATTTCACAGGATACTGAAGAAGCTGTAAAATACCTTAACAAATTTGCAAAACTCATAAGAGGTGTATTGTATTCCAGTGAGAAAAAAGTGGTTTCTTTGGAGGAGGAGTTAGAAACTGTTGAATCCTATCTAAGTATAGAGCGACTACGTTTTAACGATCCTATCGAATATCAATTAGAGATTAATGATGTAGATCCCGCCAATATAGAAATACCTCCATTGCTTCTACAACCTTTTATAGAGAATGCATTATGGCATGGACTCGCCCCAAAAAAAGGCGAGAAAATTATACGCTTAGAAATATTTAAGGAATCTAAAAACACTGTCTGCATCAATATCATCGATAATGGTGTCGGTAGAAAAAACTCCAAGAGTTCTGATAAGGAGAAAGGTTATAAGTCTTTAGGTGTTGCTATTTCAAGAAAACGACTCAGCAATCATTTTAATATTAAGAATGATGACACCACTTTAATGTTTACTGACCTCAAAGATGAGAACAATAATGCCACTGGCACTAAGGTCACTATTTGCATCCCAATTCGTTCACATGATTGAGTATTCGAGAGTAATTATCTAGTCCTTTTCATTTATCAGCGAAACCTGTGGCTGAGCTAATAAGGAATCATTGATCTGTTTTTCGACAAAGACATTTGCCCTTTCAGTATCAACTTGATACTGATTATAATAATTAGAAAAATCATCTGTTTGTTTATCGCTTTCAAAAGCTGATGTGTGACAAGATGTGATAAATAATAAACAAATAAGAGTAAAGAGTAGAGTTTTCATAACATAATAGGGCTTAGGTAGGTAGTTCAATTAATTCATATCTATAAGTAAGAGATTTATGTTATGTAAAGGTCAGCATTCTATTATTCACTTAGTTAAGAAAATGTATAAAAGGTTATAAAAAATGTATAAAGTGCAGGAATTTATTGATTAACGGTATTTCACGAAAGTCTGGAGCTAAGACTTTTGGGGTAGAATGAATTATTAACCGATAGAATAATCAGAATTTATTGCTTCGGCTTCATAAAAAAAGTGTCGATTTCTCGACACTCCAAAAAAATTAAATAATATAAAAAATACTTTTACGCAAATAATTGCCTTTATTATGTATGAGATAACAATTAAATTCTTTAAATCTACCACAATAATTTGAGCAGAATGTTTTCACAAATTCATTACATTATCGTGGTAGATAAAAGAGTAAATTGAATTCTCATAAGACAAATATCAAACAATTATACATTACCTACAGTAAAAAATGTATAAAGTGCTAGAAATATTGTATAAAAGGTCATAAATCCTTTATTAAGTGCAAATATTTTATTTTATTTAAGCACTTCTATTGATATAATTGTTTACTAATTAATCTCTAAAAGTTTCTAAATTAGGATGAAATATTGAACTTTAAAACTCTTGCATTATTGTTGCAATAAATTGTAAAAAAACAATCATATGAAATTATTACTAATAGGTGCTGGAAATATGGGCTTAACCTATGCCGAGGGTATGTTGACCTCATCTCTGCTTAGTGGAAATCCCATCCGAGTTCATGATAAATCTCCAGAAGTGAGGGATAAAATATTAAAGGATGATAGATTTATTTTCGAAGAAGACTTGCGAAAAGCTTTACCAGAAGCTGATATTATATTCTTGGCCGTTAAGCCTTATCACAAAGAAGATATTTTCGATGAGATTAATGAGTTAGTGAAACCAGGGCAAATGTTTGTCTCACTTATGGCGGGGGTAAACATCAAAACTTTATCAAAGGGCCTCAATGCAAAAAAGATTGTTAGAACCATGCCTAATCTACCTGCTCAAGTGGGAAAGGGTGTAACTTCCTTTACAGTTTCAAAACATGTTTCTAAATTAGAAGCTAAACTTGTGAAATCTCTATTGGACACTACAGGTATCTCTGTGAAAGTAAAAAATGAAAAATTTATTGATGCCTCTACCGGAATTTCGGGAAGCGGCCCTGCTTATGTGTTCTATTTTATGGAATCTATGATGCAAGCTGCACAAGATATGGGATTTACTGAAAAAGTATCTAAGATTTTAGTTTCCCAAACCTTCGAAGGAGCTGTTGAGTTATTCAATCAAAGTGATTTATCACCAAAAAAATGGATGGATCGTGTAGCTTCTAAAGGGGGAACAACGAGGGCGGCGCTTGATTCGATGGAAGACAATAATATTCGAGAATTAATTCACGATGCTGCTTATGCTGCATTTGATCGAGCTGTAGAGCTTGGTAAAGAATAATATATTGCAGAGAATGAAAATATTATAAAATAAAAAAAAAGGCTTTTAGTTCTCCGCATAGCCTTGATTGGTGAATAACGACACTATCCCATAAAGTGAGTAAGTTAAATAACATAGGCTTGGATTAATAATCTGAACCTATCATCAAATATAAGCATAAATTGGTTTAAAATCACGCCCCAATTTCTAACGGGAATAGTCCATTTTTTAGTTGCTTCTCTTAACGCTAAATAGACTGATTTTGTAACTGCCCCATCCGTAGGGAATGACATTTTGTTTTTGTTGTATTTTCTAATTTTTCAATTGAGTTTTTCCATTGAGATTTTCAATAAGATTTGTAGTGTAAATAAACTTTCTAATTTCAATAGGAAAGTCAAAGAAGACAGTGAATTCATCCCGGTTTTATTGTCATTCTCATGACTAAATAGCGTTGCCATATTTGGATTCCCATTTATTGGCGAAGTCTTCTAAAGCGGCCTCTGCAGCTTGCTTTGTCGGAGCTGTATAAATGAGTTTCATATCGTGGGTAAAAGCCGATCTGCATTAAGCATATGTTCAACTGCGCGTTTGTGTATTTGTTTAAAGAAGCTCGTTAAATCTTCTCCATTCTTAAAGGAATTGTCAAATTCCTTGTCATTTAATAATTCTTTCTTTTAAACATAATCTGTATTTGGTTTAAAATTAATAAAAAGTTATTTCCGAAAAGTTTTTTTAGCTTTCAATGACTCAAAACTTTTCAGAATAACTTTTTAACTTACACAGTTTATGATATACTACCGTTAATCAAAAAAAGTGGGAAATCTATTAAGAAGTCCCACTTTTTATTTTATTTCAAACTAGTTAATTTTTGATAAACTTTTTAGAAATCTTACCTTTATCAGTATTTATTTGTAGTACATAAACACCTTTGTTTAGGTTACTAACATTGATTTGATTGCTAACATTGTTGTATTGACCAACCTTTTTACCCACAGCATCAAAAATAACAAGGCTTTTAACGTTATCTAATCCTTGAACATTAATAACATCTTTCACTGGGTTTGGATAAATTGACCAAGAATTTAAGGTTATATCTTTAACGGCTAGAGTCTCATAACTAATGTTTACATCATCAATAAATGCAGCTCCAGCATAATTATCATGAGCAAATCTTATCTCATCAATATTATATAACAACGCACCCGTATGAACTAAATCACCATTTAAGTAATATTCAACAACATCTTCATTACCAACAATCTGAACGTCGTACCATGTATTTCTTTCCCAATTTCCAACAACCGTTTCAGTAAAGTCTAGGTCATTATTTTCTAAAATCTTAATTATTCCATCGTAGGAAAAGTAAATCTCTAATACTAACTTCTCGTCAATATTACTACCACATTCTAAAGCAAAAATAGATGAATTCCCACCAGGGAAACTATCAATGCTAATGCTATAGCTTAATGTAAAATTTGATTTATCTAAAGGGTTATCTAATAAATAAAACGCTCCCATTACAGGAAATGGTTGAGCCATAATATTTGGATCATTTATAATTCTTAATGATCTTGCGCCAGTCTTTGCCCTTTCATCTGAAATAATTTGTAAATCCGTAAAAACACCCTGACCAATAGTAGTTGTTGTCCACCCTTGTTGTTGATTAATGTCACCCAACTCATAACCTTCTTCAGCTTCAAACGAGATTGTAGTTTGCTGAGCATTAAACAATGTTGCGCTAGCAAAGAATGCTAGTAGAAATAAGAAGTAATTTTTTCTCATATTTTTAATTTATTTTAAACATCAAAAACAAAGATATTGTAAATTATTCAATGTTCCTTAGAGGATCTAGTGTTTAACAGTTCCTAAACTCGGTTTCATTAGGGAATTTCTAGCTTAACATTGGTTTTTGATCCAAATTTTCAAATCTTTACACAATTTAACCCGATAGAAGTAAAATATGATATTTCTTAAATCATTTTTGATTAATTCTGAAAAAACAAATCTTTATAACCAAACCTTATAAATTTAGCAAAATAGTATAACTATTAATTATATATCCCTTTGAACCCTATAAGCTTCATTTTTGAGTTTTTATTCATAACTAAATTATAATTAAAGACCCGTGGTGCATAATAAAAAGGGTTGCCCAAAGCACTACAAATTAGTATATTATATTGATTTACAATCAAATACAACAATGAGTAACCTTGAGTCAAGGTGCAAATTAATTTTGAAAGTACTACGTGAAATTTCTGAGAAAGAAAATCTATATTTTAAATCAATTAAACATCAATTATCTGATTTATATCTGTTTAATTTAATTATTTTGGTAGAACTTAAATCTAGGGACTCAGAACATCAGCTTTTTAGAGAGATAAAAGAACTAGAAATAGCATCTAAAATTGAAAGAAGCGTTTACAACCGAAGGAAGCGAAAACTCTTTCCTTTTATAGAAGAAATTAGAATGAAAATGGTAGAAAAGTTGAACGAATTTGAAAACCATTTTATGGTTGACAGTATGCTTTTATAAGTATGTAAAATCGCTCGTTCCTCTCAAAGTAAAATCTGTAAAGAAGTGGATTATGCATTTCCCAACAAAGGATTTTGTGCATCGCAAAACCTATATTTTTACGGATACAAATTACATGCAGTTTGTTTTATTTCGGGTGTTTTTCAAAGTTTAGATTTATCTCCGGCTTCAGCTCATGATATTCATTATTTAAAGAATATTAGCAGGCAATTATCTGATTGTGTGTTGCTTGTAGGCAAAGGATGCTTATCTCAAACCATTCAACTTGATTTGTTTAAAGAAGCTCGTTAAATCTTCTCCATTCTTAAAGGATTTGTAAAATTCCTTGTCGTTTAATAATTCTTTCTTTTAATCATAATCTGTATCTGGTTTATAATTAATAAAAAGTTATTTCCGAAAAGTTTTTTGAGCTTTCAATGACTCAAAACTTTTCAGAATAACTTTTTAACTTACACAGTTTATGATATACTACCTATTTATCTTTTTCATTGAGTAATTTTAATCAATTTAGACTAGAAATATTTAGTTTATCGATATATGCATATAATTCATCTGTTGTCATATTTTTTCCATTTGCGTTTACCATATATCGATCATCAACGGTTATTCTAATGGCTGAATCATTCTTTTCTTTATAATAGGTTTCGACGGATTTTGTCCCGTTTCGGTCTACAATCTCTTGCTTCTCAGTATCCGATTCTGATTCAAAATTACCATATAGAGCCCCAAGCATTCCTTGTGAAGCAAATATAGCTGCTCCAGTTTCACCAGCACCATCCATGATAGAAATCTCTAGTTCGCTTTCATCATTTTGAAACGATAAAATTCCTGTAGAGCCCATGGTTGTATTAAACTTATAGGATTTTCTTTCTAAGTCCCCTAAATTCTCGGGCATCCAATTTTTAAAATCATCGCTCGTAATTGGAGTCAAGTCTTTAAGTGACTCCATTCGGGTTTCGATGTCCTTTGCATTCTTTTCAATATTCGAAATATTCCCTACCATTGTAGAGGCTGTATTTACTTTACTTTTCACGTCTTTTATTTTGTCCATGGTCTCACTCTCACAAGAATATGTGAATAATAAAACCGTGGCAAATAGACTTATATATATTTTTTTCATTGTTAGCATTTTTAAATCTAAGTTCAACAAATAAGTGCAACTCAAATTAAATCATTGGGGGCTAGCCCCCAATGATTAGCCAAGTGCTAA
>JBLWWH010000002.1:0-189630 GCA_048268105.1 Weeksellaceae bacterium | reverse complement strand
TATATTTATTTTTCACAATTCAAATTTAGCACTTGGCTAATCATTGGGGGCTAGCCCCCAATGATTTAATTTGAGTTACACTTATTTGTTGAACTTAGATTTCTTTAAACTTAATAAAATCAATGTTTTAATTTGATTGATACCCTAGCGCGGCACGATTTTCGAGGCTAGTACCTTGATAATCAAAAAAAAACTTTCAAATGATGACAAACAAAAATTTAATTGAAGCATTAAATAATTGCATCGCACATTGTAATTACTGTGCGGGAGCTTGTTTAAAAGAGGATAACGTGAAAATGATGGCTGACTGTATTCATTCGGATATAGTTTGTGCCGAGATCTGTGCCACCACTGCAAAGCTGCTGGCTATGGATTCTGATATGGCTCGAAAGATGGTGGAAATATGTAAAGAGGCTTGCGAGAAATGTGCGCAAGAATGTGAGCAACACGATCATCAACATTGTAAGGATTGTGCAGAAGCATGTAGAAAATGTGCAGATGCCTGTGCGGCGTATTTATCTTAATTATTGAAAAGAAAAAGGCTGCTTAAAGTTAAATAAGCAGCCTTTTAATTTTGTATAATTTCTAGAATTTAGATTAATTTCTTAAGCAAAGCATTCATGCTTACTTCATTTTTCATAATGTCATTTAACTCAGAAATCTTCACACGACCTTGTTCCATACTATCTCTTTCGCGGATGGTTACAGTATCGTCTTTAAAAGTGTCATGATCAATTGTGATACAGAAAGGCGTACCAATCGCATCATGACGACGGTAGCGTTTTCCGATGGAATCTTTATCATCGTATTCAACATTGAAATCGAATTTTAATTCATTAACAATTCTCTCCGCAACTTCTGGCATTCCATCTTTTTTCATTAAAGGCAAAATAGCCGCTTTTACAGGGGCTAGAGCAGGAGGTAACTTCATGACTACTCTCTCGCTACCATCTTCTAATTTCTCTTCTTTTAATGAGTTTGAAATAATGGCTAAAAACAATCTATCCAATCCAATCGAAGTTTCAACAACATAAGGCACATAGCTTTCTTTTAATTCTGGATCGAAGTACTGTAATTTTTTATTAGAAAACTCTTGATGTTGTTGTAAATCAAAATCAGTTCGAGAGTGAATTCCTTCTAACTCTTTAAATCCAAACGGGAAATTAAATTCAATATCCGTTGCGGCATTTGCATAATGCGCTAAATTCTCATGGTCATGAAAACGATAATTCTCTTCGCCCAAACCAAGGGTCAAGTGCCATTTCATTCTCATTTGTTTCCATTTCTCGTAAGCTTCCATCTCTGTGTTTGGCGCAACGAAAAATTGCATTTCCATTTGTTCGAATTCTCGCATTCTAAAGATGAATTGTCTTGCGATAATCTCATTTCTAAATGCTTTACCAATTTGAGCAATTCCAAAAGGAATTTTCATTCTTCCACTTCTTTGTACGTTTAAGAAGTTGACGAAAATACCTTGTGCCGTTTCTGGTCTTAAGTATAAATCTGTAGAGCTGTCAGCAGAAGCTCCCAACTTGGTCCCGAACATTAAGTTAAATTGTCTTACTTCTGTCCAGTTTCTAGAACCTGAAACCGGATCAGCAATCTCTAATTCTTCGATTAAAGCTTTTACATCAGCTAAATCTCCTTTGGTTAATGATTCTCCTAAACGCGTAAGAGCGGTGTCAATTTCTTCCTGATATCGAACAACACGAGGATTTGTTTTCAAGTACATGGCCTCATCGAAATCATCACCAAATCGCTTCTTAGCTTTTGTAACTTCCTTTTCAATTTTAGCTTCAATCTTAGCGCAGTAATCCTCTACTAAAACATCTGCTCTATATCGTTTCTTGCTGTCCTTGTTATCGATTAAAGGATCATTAAACGCATCAACGTGTCCAGAAGCTTTCCATGTAGTTGGATGCATAAAGATTGCTGCATCTACCCCGACGATGTTGTCGTGTAGTTGCACCATAGATTTCCACCAATATTGCTTGATATTATTTTTTAACTCAACGCCATTTTGACCGTAATCATAAGTAGCAGATAAACCATCATATATTTCACTTGATTGGAAAACAAAGCCATATTCCTTGGCGTGTGAAATCACTTTCTTTAATACATCTTCTGACATAATATTTTTCTTGTAATTTAAGGGTGCAAAGTTAACGAAAATCGAGGTGGATTCAAATTATTATATCGGCAAGCTTAAAAACTAAAAAACAAAAAACTTTTCTAATTTTAACAATAATTTTTTTATCTTGTAAGCGGTTAAGTTCTTATGAATCATTAGAATACTGCTAATGATGCTAATTATAAAGAATATAGCCTAAGAATTAAATAAAATGGATAAGTCAGAAGAACTCATTAAACGAATTACTCCATTATTTCTAGAAGTAGGTTACTGGAACTTACGGGTAGATGATATAGCAGCGAGATTAAATATTTCAAAAAAAACGCTTTATATCTACTTTGATAATAAGAAAGATATAATATGGAGAGTTTTACAGAATAATCTTAACAATGTGGAGGAGCTAGCTCAGATTGCCGAAGAGAATAGCCCGAATGCTATAGAATCAGTCATAAGTTTTATGAATGGTTTCTATGCTTATATTGGTACTGAGCAAGACAAAAAGAATCTAGAGGAGCTAGAGAGTTATTATCCAGAAATCCTTGTGCGCTACAAGGAAGCTTTGTTAGGATTGATTCAGCGCCTTCTTCAAAGAAATTATGAACGTGGCGTAGGAGAGGGATATTATAAACCTGAGCATAACCCTGAATATGTGGGACGATTTTTTAGTATGGTCTACAATGGAAACCGAACCATGGTTATGCCCAAAGAAAATGCTTATAGCTTTGAGAAGCTAAGAATTATGTCTGCAAAAATTATTATGTATGGATTGGTTACTCCAAAAGGTGCAGAGATATTAGATGAACTATATGCTTCTTACAAGCATCTTAACCCATATAGTCCTCCGGATCCTTATGTTTAAGTTGAATAATATTTAACTTATCAAATAACCAGATAAATGGATATACTGGGTCAATTTCCCACCATTTATTCCCAAAGTTAGGTCTACCACCATATTTATGGTGATTGTTGTGGAATCCTTCTCCTAGCATGAAAATATCTACTGGCATTAGATTCATTGAAGTATCTTTTACCTCAAAGTTTCTATATCCATATTTATGAGCAAACCAGTTAATAATAACTCCGTGGAATGGCCCCATTACCGCATGGATAGGGATTAATAAGTATAACCACCAATGATCTGCAAAGAAATAATAAAGAACTACATAAAATACAACCCAAAGGAATCTTACCAAATTGTTTTCTGCAAATCTGTCGAATTCTCTCCACGCAGGTACGTTTTTAGTGAATTTATCCTCAATTTTAGCTTGTCCTGTGTCGATAGCTTTATAAATACCTCTGGTTCTCCACATCATAGTGAATAAATTCTTATCATATTTTGGAGAGTGAGGATCTTTTTCTGTATCAGCATAAGCATGATGCAATCTATGCATAACGCCATAAGCATAAGGGCTTAAATAACTAGAGCCTTGTGCGAAGAATGAAAAAACGTGAAAGAATTTTTCCCAAAATCTTGACATGGTAAACATTCCATGTGACGCATATCTGTGGTGGAAAAAAGTTTGCGTAAACAAAGATAAATACCAATGTGCCGCAAAAAAGATTAAAATATAAATCATTCGAATAAAACTATTTTGATATGCAAATATAATAATAAGCTTTAGTTAAATGAGATTTAAACTATGATTTAAGTTATATTTGGGAAAAATTTACTATGAACGCACAGCAATTTAGGAAAATACTTTTTTTTAAAATCCCAATAGCTTGGATTGCAGGCCTTAGGTTAAAATCATTTTCTAATCAGAAATGTGAGATTAAAGTCAAATTATCTAAATTTTCTCAAAATCCCTTCAGAAGTATGTTTTGGGCGGTTCAGGGAATGGCAGCTGAGTTCACAACCGGATTCATGTGCATGGATCAAGTTCAGAAATCAGGGGAAAAGATTTCCATGCTTGTTCTAGAGCAAAACGGAAAGTTTACCAAAAAAGCAGTTGGCCGAATCACTTTTGTGTGCGACGAAGGTGATAAAATTAAAAATGTAATTCAGAAGGCCATAGATACCAAGGAGGGGCAAACCCTAAAATTGACTTCAAGAGGTTATGACGAAGCCGGAGATATGGTTTCCGAATTTTGGTTTTTGTGGACTTTTAAGGTTAAAAGTAAATCTTAATTAAAGACTAATCTTAACTTTTTTGGTTTCATTAGCTTTTAACTTAAATGAAGCATCCTTAAATTTAGGTGGAGCAAGTACACCTTTGACGTTATTAGAAAAGCCATAATCCTCTTTGGGGATTCCAAACATATTAAAATCCATTTTTTCGTTGCTATTTTCGTCATGTAATATGGCAATAGCATAATTTCCCTCGGGTAAATTATCAAATCTAACAAAGACTTTTCCTTTTTTAGCATTCACTTTGGTGGATTTTAATTCCTTTTTAGTGAAATTTTTCTCACTATCATAAAGTGCCAAGGCGATATGACCTATAGAATTTTTAATATTGTGTATCTCAACATTTATGCTTGAGCTCTGAGCAGATAAAACGCCAGTTGTGAGAATAGACAAGCTTAGGATTAATTTCTTCATATCTAAACTATTTCTACTTTCGTGCCAAAGAGAAGATCATTTAAAAATCAATTTCGCAGATATCCGGCTCTACGTGAATTAAAACATCTAGAATTTCAGGAAATTTTTCCACCAAAGCATTTTTGGTTAAATGTGCTATTTTATGGCCTTCTTGCACAGTTATTTTACCCGAAACAATTAAATGTAAGTCAACATTGTATTGCATTCCATGTTTGCGCACATAGCATTTTTCGGTAGATATAACACCTTCAACTTTTTCGGCTGTAGTTTTAATGACTTCAATGAAATCATCATAAATATGTTCATCCATAATTTCTCCCAAGGCTGGTCGAAAGATTAAATATGCATTAAATACAATTATTCCACTGGCGAATAAGGCGGCCCAATCATCTGCTGATTCCCAACCTTCGCCCATGATTAGTGCGATTGAAACTCCTAAGAATGCCATGAGAGAAGTGATTGCGTCTGATCGGTGGTGCCATGCATCAGCAGAAATAGCGGTACTTCTAGTTTCCTTACCAGTTCTAGAAACTATACGGTACATTATCTCTTTAGATATGATGATGCCAGCTAAAATCCAAAGTGTAAAAGATTCAGGGGCTGTTCTAGGTGATTGAATATTCACAATTGCTTGGTAGGCGATACCAATCGCAGCAAATACCAAAAACAAGACCACCACAAAAGTGATTAAAGGCTCAGCTTTTCCATGGCCATACGGATGATCCTCATCTGCGGGACGGTTGGCGTACCTGATACCAATCCAAACTAGAAACGATGAAAGAACATCAGTCAAAGATTCAATTCCATCGGCGATTAGAGCAAATGAATTTCCAAAAATCCCTCCAGTAATTTTCAGTCCAGCCATTAGAATATTACCCAAGACACTTTGGATAATGGTTTTTTCGGCCTTTTGGAAAGCATTTGACATAGCTGCAAAATTAGTGAATTAATGAGTAAAATACGCTTGAATATAATTTAGTAACACCTTCATGGAATTTATCCATAATTTATGATTTTTAATTTGGTGAATTTCCAAGCTGTCCTGATATTTGTGCTCTAAATCTTTGAATATGAATTGGGAGAGATTGCAAGAAAAATTGGGAATTTTAGCAGATGCAGCGAAATATGATGTTTCTTGTTCCTCGAGTGGAAGTAATCGCAAGAACACCAATAATGGTTTGGGCGATAGTAGTGGCATGGGAATTTGTCACACTTACACCGAAGATGGTCGATGTGTCTCTTTGTTGAAAATATTATTGACCAATCATTGTATTTATGATTGTTTGTATTGCGTTTCTAGAAAGAGTAATGACATCAAACGTGCAGCTTTCACAGTGGATGAAGTGGTTGAATTAACGATTAATTTCTATCGAAGGAATTATATAGAAGGTTTATTCCTCTCCTCTGGAATTTTTAAAAACTCTGACTTCACCATGGAAAGATTGGTGAGAGTTGCAAAAAAACTCAGAACAGAACATAAATTCAATGGGTACATACACTTGAAAACCATTCCAGGAGCAAGTGATGAATTAATGCAAGAAGCAGGGCTTTGGGCAGATAGATTAAGCGTAAATATAGAGCTTCCTACCAAAAGTGGTTTGGCCTTATTGGCACCAGATAAAAGACATGAGGACTTCATTAAACCGATGAAAACTATTAGCAACGCTATCATCGAAAATAAATCTGATAAGAAAATCATAAAATCAACTCCTCAATTTACGCCCGCAGGTCAAAGTAGTCAAATGATTATTGGCGCGACCAATGAAACAGATTTGGATATCGTTAAAACTTTTACTTTTTTATACAAAAATTTCAATCTTAAACGAGTTTATTATTCTGGCTATGTACCTGTTTTAAAAGATGATAAACTACCTGATCTAGGAACGCCAGTTCCTATAGTCAGGGAAAATAGGTTGTACCAAACCGATTGGCTCTTTAGATTTTATCAATTTGATCCTTCAGAAGTTGTGAATGAAACCTACCCACATTTAGATCTAGAAATTGATCCTAAATTATCTTGGGCTTTGCGTAACCGACATCTTTTTCCGGTCGATGTGAATACGGCGGATTATCATATGATTCTTAGAATTCCTGGAATTGGTGTAAAATCGGCAAAGAAAATAGTTTCAGCGCGCAGGTTTGGGAAGTTAGGACAAGAGCAGCTAAAAAAGTTGGGCATTGCAATGAATCGAGCGCAATATTTTATTTCTTCTAAAAATTATTTTAATGCCAATGATTGGGATAGTTTAACGCTTAGAAATCTGATTATTCAATCAGGAAAAAGTAAATATAAAAATAAATTTAGTCCTCAACTTTCACTGTTTTAATAAAGAAATCGAATGGTTTATTTGGTGTATGATGGAAGTTTTGAAGGATTAATATCTGCCGTTTTTGATGTATATGATCAGAAGCTATCACATGTTAAATTGATGCATAAGAAACATGAAGTTCCAGATTTATTTGCACGAAAAATTGAGGTTGATTTCTGTGAGAAACAATTTAAGAGAGTAAGCGAAAAGCTAATTGAATATTTAGGAAAGTCTGGGTTTAATTCGCTTTGGAAAGCTACTTTGAGCGAATTGCCAGAGGTTGATAATTTGATATTGAAATTAGTACAATACACTTTCTTGGAGAAGAAAAATATTTTAAAAAATTATGGACATCCAGATGTTTTAAGATTACAGCAAATTCTCAAAAGTTTAAATAGAGAAAGGCATAGAATGAATGCTTTTGTGCGTTTTGAGTTAGGGAAGGATCAAATTTTTTACGCTACCATAGAGCCCGACTTCGATGTTCTTCCATTGATAAGTAAACATTTCAAAAATCGTTATGCCGATCAAAAGTGGTTGATTTTCGACCTGAAAAGAAATTATGGTATTTATTACGATTTAAATCAAGTTTCAACCTTAGAAATTATAATGGAAGAGACTCAAAATACGCCCGCGGTGTTAGAAGTAGAGTGGGATTCAGCAGAATTAGAATATCAAAAACTTTGGAAGAATTATTTTAAATCTACCAATATTAAATCTCGAAAAAACACCAAGTTGCATTTACAGCATGTGCCCAAGCGATATTGGCGTTATCTTACTGAGAAATAGTTTAAAATTTATAAAACGGATTTAGTCATATCAAGCCCCAAACTGATATATTTATTAGTATTAAACTCGAATTCATCTATGATTTCCCACCCAAGCTTTTTGGTGTGTGCCTCTTTAGAAATCACATTCACTTGGTTGATAAAAGTAACTGAAATTGGATATCTCTTCACTAATTCCAGCCTCATCTCTTCAAAAATTTGATTGATGATTCCTCGTCCACGATATTTTTCGTCAATGCAAATAGGGCCATATTGAAAACTGTTTTCTGTTGTTATTTCTTGACCTTTAAATAACATCAGCGGAAATCTAGAAACCATGTAATTGAAGATTTCCCATTGTTCAAAATACTTCCAGTTGCCAGCAAAAGCGTAAGCGATTACTTTCTCTTTTTCATTTTTTGCGATGAAAACACCACTCAAACCAATTAACTCTTGAAGCTGATCAATGGTGAAGGGAGTTGTTACAAAGCCTTTTTTAAGTTCTTCTTGACTCAGGTTTCTGAATAAATTCTTTTCCTGTAGTTCCACGATTCCTGGAATATCTGCTTGGCTGCCTTGGCTCGTTTTAATCATAGATTTAAGTTTTAAATTAAATATATACTTTCGATTTCGAAACGGAAATCTTCATGCTTGTTGTTTCCAATTAAAAAGCCAATTTCCTCGATATAATCTCCTTTAAAATTGGGCATTTCAAGTTTATTTCCACGAAAAGTTGGATATAAATCCTTGAGTTGAATTTCAATATCCTGCCATTCTCCATTAGTTTCAAAATATTGAATATAAGAATATTTGTCATTTTGCTTTTCTTTCAACCTCAATTGAAATCTGTGATTATCGCTTTTTATTTTAATCCTAAGCTTAGAAAAACCCTCGATTTCAATAGGCTTGAATCGATAGCGAACGGATGAAAATCCTCCATTATTTTCTGTGGAAACACGACCTTCGAAAACTCCATTATGATTTTCGTTGAGGCTAATACGACTGTTAGACTTTCCGCCCATCACTACATCATCAGTAATTTCCCAAGAACATAGATTGTCAGAATTTTTAAAATTGAATAATTCAAATGGAGTCATGCTTATAATTTGTTTAAAGTTAATAAAAAATGGCGTCCAAATAGACGCCATTACGTATAGTAATTATGAAAAAACTACTTACAACACGTTTTTGTTGATTTCTTCGACAACATCGGGATTCAGAAGGGTAGAAGTGTCGCCCATATTAGAGGTATCTCTACTGGCAATTTTGCGTAATATTCTACGCATGATTTTTCCACTTCTTGTTTTAGGTAAGCTATTTACAAACTGAATTTTATCAAGCTTTGCAATAGGACCAATTTTAGCCGTAATTAACTGATTTATTTCGTTGCGTAAATTGTCTTGGTCCCGTTGGCTTCCTTCATCTTTCAGGGAAATATAACCATACAATGCATTTCCTTTAATCTCATGTGGAAAGCCTACAATCGCAGATTCAGCAATAGCCGGGTGTTCGTTGATGGCGTCTTCAATAGGGGCAGTTCCAAGGTTATGTCCAGAAACAATCACCACGTCGTCTACGCGACCAGTGATTCGGTAATAACCAACTTCATCTCTCAAAGCTCCGTCGCCTGTAAAATACAAACCTGGGAATGTCGAGAAATAGGTTTCTTTGTAACGTTCGTGGTTGTTGTACACCGTTCTTGCCATTCCTGGCCATGGATAAGCAATACAAAGTTTTCCATCTACTTGGTTTCCTTTAATTTCAACACCATTAGCTTCCATTAAGATGGGCTGGATTCCTGGAATAGGGAGCGTTGCATAGGTGGGTTTAGTGGGTGTTATAAATGGAATCGGGGAAATCATAATTCCGCCTGTTTCGGTTTGCCACCAAGTATCTACAATCGGGCATTTTTTCTTACCAATGTGGTCATTATACCAATGCCAAGCTTCCTCGTTAATAGGTTCTCCAACGGATCCAAGCACTTTTAAGCTCGATAAGTCATGATCATTCACAAAACTTAAATTTTGTTTTGCTAACGCACGAATGGCAGTCGGGGCCGTGTAAAATTGATTTACTTTATGTTTATCTACTACATCCCAAAATCTACCATAATCAGGATAAGAAGGAACGCCTTCAAACATCACTGTTGTGGCTCCATTGGCTAGTGGTCCATAAACGATATAGCTATGTCCTGTAATCCAACCAATATCTGCTGTACACCAATAAACATCGTCGTTTTTATATTGGAAAACATTTTTAAACGTAAATGCCGTAAAGACCATATACCCTGCGGTTGTGTGAACCATTCCTTTCGGAGTTCCAGTAGAACCCGATGTATACAAGATGAATAAAGGATCCTCTGCATCCATTTCTTCTGCTTCACATTCAGAGGAGGCATGCATCAATTCTTCATGAAGCCATTTATCTCGTCCTTCTACCCATTCCACCTTGTCATGAATTCTCTTGGCAACTAAACAAGTTTTTAAGTTAGGCGTGTCTATTAATGCTTCATCTACAATTTTCTTTAAATCTACTGTTTTTGATCCACGATAAGAGCCATCTGCTGTGACGATTAATTTACAATCCGCATCGTTGATTCGAGAAGAAAGTGCTTTTGAAGAAAATCCAGCAAATACTATTGAGTGAATAGCGCCAATTCTTGCACAAGCTAACATGGTATAAGCTAATGCAGGAATCATGGGTAAATAAATACAAACTTTATCTCCTTTATCGACTCCATTGTTTTTAAGCACATTAGCCATGCGGTTCACATGTTGCGCTAATTCATTATAAGAAATATGCTGCGCTTTTTCCTTTGGGTCATTAGGTTCAAAAATAATTGCAGTTTTGTCTCCTCGTGTTCTAAGATGTCGATCGATACAGTTTTCGGTAATGTTTAGTTTCGCATTTTTAAACCACTCTACTTTACTTTCTTTTTTATCCCATTCCAAAACCTTGTCCCAAGTTTTTCTCCAATGGAAATTATTGGTAGCAATCGTACTCCAAAAATCTTCTGGGTCTTGTTTAGAAATTCGATAAACATCGATGTATTTCTCTAGTGAATCAATGTTGTAATAACTATCTGCTAAGACTTTTAAGGAACTAGTAATATCTTTTTCGGCCTTTGCAAAAGCTCCAATTTTTTCACTTCTAAATTGCTCAATTAATTCATCTAAAACAAAAGGATCTTCTATGGTGGAAGGAACTGTATAGTCTTTTCCATCGATCATGGCGCGCATGGTCTTACGTAGAATCTTTCCTGATCTTGTTTTTGGCAAACGTTTCACCACCGAAATGGTTTTTAATACCGCAACTGGCCCAACTTGCTGGCGAACCATTTGCACAAGTTCAGTTTGCAATTTGAAATGCTCGTAGTCTTCTTGTCCAATTTTTAAAACAATTAAAGCATGCGGAACTTGTCCTCTTAAATTATCATCAACACCAATCACAGCGCATTCTGCGACAGCAGGATGCTTGGCGACCACTTCTTCCATGGTTGAGGTAGAAAGTCGATGCCCTGCCACATTTATGACATCATCCACGCGTCCTGTGATAAATACGTAACCATCTTCGTCTATATATCCACCATCTCCAGAGAAGTAATATCCCGGGAAGCGTTGTAAGTATCCAGCTTTGTATCTTTCGTTATTACGCCAAAGTGTAGGCATAAACCCCGGAGGCATCGGAAGTTTAATGGCAACAAAACCTTCTTCATTAGTTTCGGCAGCATAACCTTCTTCGGTTAAAATTTGTATTTGATAACCCGGAACAGGTTTACCAGAGGAGCCAATTTTAATTTCAAATGGATCAACTCCCATTAAATTAGCTACCATCGGCCAGCCTGATTCTGTTTGCCACCAATGATCGATAACGGGAATTTGTAAATTTTCTTTCGTCCATGTTAGGGTGGCTTCGTCGCATCGCTCACCTGCCAGGAATAAATATTTTAAAGATGAGATGTCGTGGTTTTTAATTAAATCACCCTCTGCATCTTCTCTTTTAATTGCTCTAATTGCAGTAGGTGCCGTAAACATACCATTGACATTGTGCTCTTCAATCACACGCCAAAAAGCCGAAGCATCTGGCGTTTTAACCGGTTTTCCTTCAAACAAAATGGTCGTACAACGGTTGATCAAAGGACCATAGCAAATGAAAGAATGACCTACTACCCAACCAACATCCGAAGCAGCCCAAAAAGTGTCACCTTCGTTCATTCCATAAATGTATTTCATGGAAAACTTAAGCGCCGTAGCATATCCACCTGTGTCACGTAAAACTCCTTTTGGTTTTCCTGTGGTTCCAGAAGTATATAAAAAGTAAGATGGGTGATAGGATGGAACCGGAACGCAATCAGCGGGTGTCACATCTTTTATTAATTCTTCGTAGTCGATGTCATAATCCTTTTCAGGTTTATCAGCTCCAAGTTCACGATTATAAACAATTACTTTTTCGGGTTTATGCGATGATTGCTCTATGGCCTCATCTACCATAGGTTTGTATGGAATAATTCTATCGACTTCAATTCCAGAAGTTGCCGTAATTAAGACTTTGGGTTCTGCGTCTTCAATTCTAACTGCTAATTCATGAGGCGCAAATCCACCGAAAACAACAGAATGAATGGCTCCAATTCTAGTACAAGCTAACATGCTAAAAACAGCATGAGGAATCATAGGCATGTAGATTACAACCGTATCTCCTTTTTCGACGCCAAGTTTCTTTAGTCCGCCTGCGATTTTCTCCACGTTTTCCTTCATTTCGTTGTAGGTATAAGGAATATTGTGATGTCTTACCGCAGAATCATAAATCATAGCAACCTCATCGCCATGACCTTCTTCTATATGACGATCTATAGCCAAATAGCACAAGTTGGTCTCACCATCTGGAAACCAATGATAAATGCCTTCTTCGTCTTGTTCAACTGCGGTTTTAGGTTGCTTGAACCATTTTAATTCACTGGCTTTATCTAACCAGAATTCTTCTGGATTTTGAATGCTGTCGTTGTAAAAGTCTTGATATCTCATAAAGTACGTTTATTAATCTGCTCGTTTTAGAAACTTATTTTTTAATCTGTTCGTTTTAGAAACTTATTTTACGGATCAACTAGCTGAAGATAGGCTGGTTATATTAATCGTAAAAATCCCTTTTAAAAATTAAATAATAACAATTTGATTGCCTTTAAAATCAAAACTATTCAATATAGGGTTGTTTCTAATATAAATATAGCACTTTGTGTAAAAAGAGCCAACGGAATGCTTATTAAAAATCTATAAATCATTATGTTTAATAGGATAGGAGTTAGACAAAATAAAAATCGCTTGCCTTATAAAAAGACAAGCGATTTTATGTTGAATTAATCTTTTAATTCTTTTTTATCTAAACTCATAATCAGTTCCTGGAACTTGAGAATATGCATTTGGTCCTAGGTCTACAGCTTGAGCGCGACCATCTAAAACAGGGCTAACTTCACCTTTTTCTGCTAGATATTGCTCCACAGCATCATGCAGGGTATAGTCCATGATTTCGACATTATTGGCGTCTTTCATTCGGCAAAGTGTTGAGATTGGTTCGCCTGTACGATTGCAAGAAGCCATTCTATATTTCTTTTTTAAGTCTAAAGGTTCACCTTGAATTTTGATTTCGATAACACGATTTCCAAAATCTTTGGAGCTATCAAATTTTAAGGTTAAGCCAGAAAAACGAACCAACCAGCCTCCGAAACGATCTGCTGGGTTTTTGGCGAATACGTTGTTGATTTCTTTCTCCAACCAGTCTTTAACTTGCTGACCGCTAACCTCGCCAATTTTCATGTTTTCATCTACGGGTAGCATCCTCCACAGATCCTCTTTGGTGATTTCTTTTCGGCCTGTGCTAGGATCGGGAACGATAGGTACACCAAAACGAAATCCATTTGAAGTTGCGAAGTCTGCTCCAGATTTCCAAAGAAGAGCGTCGGTAATCATATTGTCCATTGGGTTTTCTACCACCAAATATCTATGAATAGGCTTGGTGGTATAACCTAAAACTCTTTGCAATTCTTCGACATAAGGCGCTTTGGCTTCGTCTACTAATTGCTGAACTTTTGGATGTGCTGGAAATTTATTAGGGTCAACCTCAATTAATTCATAATCATAGCCCGTCATTTTACCATTTTCAACTTTTAAATCTAATCTGCCAACAAAAGAACCAAATGCACCTGGTTCTACCACCTTAGCATATTTACCTTGTATAGGTTTTCTAATTCTTTCGTGGGTATCATTTCCTAAGATAAAATCTACCCCTTCAATGGCTGGATTATCGGCTAAAAGTAATTGTTTGGAGATTCCAATGTGGGAAACCAAAAATAAAACATCTACTTCTTGCTCTTCTTTTAATTCTTTGATTAAATCTTTTAAATTACTTTCGATTTGAGAAAACTTTAATCCCTCGCTAAAACCAGGGTTTTGACGAACCGGAACTTCTGGATCATTGTATGAAATAAAGCCCATTTTTAGTCCCTTCTTCTCCGTTACCCAATAAGGAGGAAAAATTCTTTCATTGTTTTCTTCGTGGAACATGTTAGCTACTATTACATTGGTATTATAACCTTTCATAACCTCCATCATATGTTTTTTGCCATAGATAACCTCCCAGTTTCCGGGGATTAATAAATCATAATTCATAGCACGAATCAAAGAAGGAAATATATGTCCTTGGGATAGCATGCTCTCGCCACTTCCTTGAATCAAATCACCACCATCCAAGAAAATGGTGCCGTCTGGATTGTTTTTTCTAACCTTCTCTACTAAGGTTTTTATGTGTGCTAAACCACCAGCTTCGCGGTATTCAATTTCACCATTATTGAGGAAAAGCTCTGTATGGGGATTGAGATAGGCGTGAATATCGGCAGTTTGTAAAATACTTATGACTTCAACTTTTTGATTCATTTTGGGATCATTTTTCTTGAACGCTGTCAAGGTGATAATACTTAAAAGTATTAAGAATATTTTATTCATCAATATTTATTTAAAGGGTAATTGTTTTAAATCCATTTTCTTGTAGACCAAAAATATATGTGAATCCATTGGGCGTTGTTTCTATATAAGGATGATATTGTGACTTTTTCACGCCTAAGTGCTGCATGGCAAACTCACAAACTACAATGCGTAATCCAAGTTTTTGACTATTAAGAATAGTTGGTTCTAATGATTTATCTTCCGCCAAATCTTTTACGACTGGACCGATTAAAACTACTTGAAAATCAATATTAGGATGTTGATTCTTTAATTCTTCTCCTGTCATTACGGCTGCTTGCAGATGTCTAGCATTACTAACAAGTATGGCATATTTGCCATCGGCCTTTACCGAATTCTCTACATCAGTTAGACTCAAGGACTGAGCAGAAAGTTGATTTGTACTTAAAAATGATCCTATTACTAAAAATAGGATGGCTAAAATTTGATTTTTCATATTTTAAAATTTTATCGTTTTATTAAAAAGATTATATGTTTTTGGATTGTTTAGAATAAAAAATAGTAAGCCTCCAAAAAGAGCTATGTTTTTCCAAAGTGGACCATGATTCAGGCCATTTCCCATTTGAATTGTTATGCTGATCGGTACGAGAACAATAAAGAGTACAAAAGCAGACCAACGCGTGAATACACCTAGCATAAACATAATTCCAGCTATGAGCAAAATGTATCCCGTAAGGATTCCAAGCGTGTAAGGATCACCAAATAAATAGGCAAACTCATGATAAGTTGCGTTATCTATGCGTCCTGCGACTTTGTCGGGGTGGCTAAGATGTGTGATGCCAGCGGAAATGAAAATTCCGCTTAAAGCGATTCTGAGTAAAAGAACAGAAAGTCCTGATACTTTTATATCTTGATTCATTATTTACTTTATTTAAATTTGATATATAAACTAAGCTGTTCGTCAGATAGACGAAATAGGAGTTTGAATATCAAATCAAATAGAGCTGAAGCCTAATATGCGTGGGTATTTTCTCTTTATGATGTGTGAATTCATCCCTAAAAATGTTCTCTGTGAATAGATGGGATTTAGGGATAAAAGAGAAGCTAACTTTAGAAGAAGTTAAATCATGTTTTTGAGACTCAACATGCTTTTCAAGATTTAAATTTGTTTGCTGAATCGAGCAGGTCTCGCTGCTTATTGTTTTCGCATGTGTTTGTTGGCTTTTCTGAAAAATTTCTTGCGCAAAATGTTGCTTTAAGTCGCGCTTAATAGTACAAGGAACAAAGAAAAGCATCGTTAAAATAACGATTAAATATTTTCTATATGTAGAACTAAATTGAAACATTTTTAATTTCAGAAAAGCCAAACATATCAGTTTCCTAAAGGATAATTAGTAACATGAGTTACATTATTGCATTTTTGGGATAAGGAACTTAATTAAAATTACGTTTATTCTTGATATTCCACCCAAGTTTGGTTGTTTGTACCAGCTTCTAAGTTTGGGTTATACAATGCGTTATTGCTCATAATATATTCGCCTTCTTGGTTTATCCAATATTGATTTGCTCCGGCATCTACATTATAAGAAACCTTGGAGTTGGGATTGCTAACAACGCTTGTTTCATGAATTGTTCGAATCGTTTTATTGTGCATATCATCATTAGACTTTTGATTGTTTTTCCATTTTTTCATATTGCGATCCATAGCTGCCATTCGCTCATTGTGTAGCGCAGTGCTTTTTTGTCCTGCTGACTTTATCAGCGCTAGCTCTTTTTGATGCCCGGCATAACTCTCAAGCGCTTTTTTATAATGGAATTGATTATAAGCTTGTAGCCATTTTGGGTTGATTTGTTGATTGATTAAACCAGCGATGAAATCTTTTTTGGCTTGATCGAATATATGGTTCTCAGCTTCTAAATTACTTCGTCTAAATCCCCAATATCCACCATAATTGTCCAAAGAAACAAAATGATGCAAAATGGTCAGATACGATAGTCCATTTGGGCCTTTCCACTCTATTCCATAAGATTCAAATGAAGTATTTGCTGGGAGACCTCTAAATTTTTGTGCATCAAACCTTGATTCCCATGCCGAGAGTTGAGGAATAGGATATTTCTTAACGAGTTCTAAGTTCATTCTTCGTGCATCCTCCATAAATACGGCTTCTATTATTTCGTCAAAAGTCATTGGGTATCTAACCGGTAATCCGAGTTGTTGATTTCGCAAGTTGGTTTGGTGATCATTTGAAAACTCGAAAATATCTATATACTCAGGATAGATTTTTATTCCGTTTGGTCCTGTGAACGAATATTTTCCGGTATCATGTTGTTTCCAATTAGTAGGAAAAGCTAATCGCGATCGTATAAGATTAAAATTGGGATCAAATAAATTAAAATATTTCAAAGAATCTTTTTCTATCAATAGCGAGCTGGCTCTATCCTCTTCAACAATATGGTCCTCTGCAAAATTTGAATTTTCTAATTGAGAATTCTCGTCATGTATTAAAGCGGCTGAATTTTCAATCTCTGTGTCCAAAGTGTGCACTTTGTCACAAGATAATAATAGGCCTGACATAAAAATAATTACTAAAAATGAAATTGAGTTTTTCATGATATAGATATTAAGCATTTGTACTTTTATATCGAAATAAAATGAAAAGGTGAACAATTTCTGTTTACAATTATTTTAATCTAAACTAAACAAGGTTTTTGACTCTTCTTAATCTTATGCTTCAAACCATGAAGGTGTTAATTTTAGAACTGAAATATAAATTGGTATATTTTGATTAAACTTTCTTATTTAGAATATTGGCTTTTTTAATGAAGGCTTTAGCTTTATCTGTGTCATTTTTGGATAACAAACTAATAGTAACGTAGATAATTAGGGAGGCGGAGATGCCAATTAACGCTTGTGTTACAGAAGCAATTTCCCATGCAATTGGTAAGTCTAGACCGAGAGCCACCATTAAATTATAGCTAGAAAAAATTAAGCCGAAAAGCATGGAGGTAAAGGCAGCTTTTGAGGATCCATGAACCCAAAGAAAACCGAATACCAACGGTATAAATGCTCCACTGGTTAAAAAATCGGATCCAATCCAGGATATGGTTAAAACAGATTGGATTTTCAATGCAATTAGTAAAGCAAGACCACACATTAAAAGCGTTGCAAGTCTACCCACCAAAACAGAATGTAGAGAGCTAACTTTTGGATTGATGTATTTTTGATATACATCTACAGTTAGGGAAAGTGCACCTGTATTAACCAATGAATCCATAGTCGACATGATGGCAGCACAAAGACCTACAAAAAGAATGGAGCTTAAAATAGGATTAGGTAGGTTGCTAATTAAATCTGGAATAATCCCTGCTTTGGGTACGCTTTCATATATTAAGGTTGAAAACATTCCTGTATAGGTGACCATCAAATAAAGTGGTATAAAAGCAAGAAAACTTAGCGCCATCATTTTTCTAGCGTCCGATGATTTTTTAGCAGCAGAAATACGTTGCCAAATGTTCGCTTGAATCATCCACGAGGTTCCAAAAGTGATGACATAAGCTAAATTATCTCCTACATCATGAAAAAACGAAGTATAGCCAGGTTTATCATTTAAAACTGCGGTTTCTTTTACCATCTCTAAGCCACCAGATTGATTATAAGTTAAAAAGAACAAAAATATCGCAGTGAACAAGAAGAATATAAACTGTAGAAAATCTGTTAATACGACACCTCTAAAACCTCCAAATAGGGAATAGGTGAGTACAATCAAGGTTCCCGTAAGGGCTCCAATTTCATAAGACATGTCAAAAAAAGCATGAAAAAACCTTCCGATAACAATCACTTGTACCGAGGCGGCGATTACCATAAAAATGATAATAAAAATAGTAAGTAGTAAGGCAACTTTGCTATTGTAGCGCTCTTCCATGAGCTGGGGTTGAGATATGGTTCCAATATTTCTAATACCCCGTGCAAAAACAAACATAAGTGCAGTAGCGATAAGCACTGGCACGCCATATATCCAAAATGAACTCAAGCCATTTCTGTGCGCATGATCCACCAAGTCTATGGCAGAACCGCCTCCCTACCAAGACGCCACGAACGTAATGGCTAGTAACCACGCCGGTAAATTACGTGATGCCAAGAAATAATCTTCACTATTTGAGCTTTTTCGATTCCAAATTCCTACCCCAATAATACCTAAGATATAAAGGGCAAGGAAAATGATGATGATGGTCGTTCTGGGCATACTTATCTAAAAGACAAAAATAGAAAACTTTAGCATATACTTTAAATTACATCTTACAGTCAATTAGCCAATTCGGAAAATTATAAGCATGAATTAAAAGAAAATTAACATAATTCTTAAGTCTTGTATGTAACCTCAGTGGTAATAAGTGAATTGTACTTAGTACACTAATAAAAATAACTTCTTAAAAACTAACATATAAGTACTTGAAAAAAGTTAAACACTACCAAGATTAAGTATTTTGATTACTTTTGCACCAAATTTCAAGAATTTTATGCCAAAGAATCTCGTTATTGTTGAGTCACCAGCAAAAGCAAAAACCATACAAAAATACTTAGGAAATGATTTCCAGGTGGAGTCCAGTTTTGGGCACATTGCCGATCTCCCTAAGAAAAATATGGGTATCGATTTAGATAATAACTTTCAGCCACAATATGTTATTTCTCCTGATAAAAAAGAAGTCGTTAAAAAACTAAAAAATATTTCCTCTAAAGTAGATATGGTTTGGTTGGCTTCGGATGAGGATCGCGAAGGGGAGGCTATTGCTTGGCATTTATATCATGAATTAGGTCTTACAAAAGATAATACGCGTAGGATTGTATTTAATGAAATTACAAAAAAAGCCATTCAAAAGGCAATTGAGAATCCACGAGAAATCGATCAAGATTTGGTGAATGCTCAACAAGCACGACGAATTTTAGACCGTTTGGTTGGTTTTGAAATGTCGCCGGTTCTTTGGAAAAAAGTTAGACCAGGTTTATCGGCGGGTCGAGTGCAATCGGTAGCTGTTAGGCTAATTGTTGAGCGTGAAATGGAAATCATGGGCTTCGAGCCACAAAACAGCTTCAAGTTTGTTGCTATATTTAGTACAACAGACGGGAAGACTTTCCAAGCTACCTTAGATCATGAATTCGAAACCTATGAAGAGGCCAAATCGCATATACAGAAATGTAATGGAGCTAATTTTAAGGTTTCTAATGTAGATACACGTCCTGGGAAGAGAAATCCTGCAGCTCCTTTCACCACTTCGACGCTGCAACAAGAGGCTTCTCGCAAACTAGGTTATCCAGTAGCCCGTACCATGCGTGTAGCACAGCAATTATATGAGCAAGGTTTAATTACATATATGAGAACGGATAGTGTAAACTTATCCGATGATGCTTTGGCGGCTTCGCACCAAATGATCCTCAAAGAATTTGGTAAAAAGTATGCTCAAACAAGAAAATATAAAAGCAAGGCAAAAGGTGCACAAGAAGCTCACGAAGCGATTCGACCTACCAATTTTGAATTATCTAAATTCAATGGAGACCCATCCATGTCGCGATTATATGACTTAATCTGGAAACGTACGGTAGCTAGTCAAATGGCTGAGGCTAAACTAGAGAGAACAACGATTTCGGTTGAAAATGATAAAGAAACAGAATTTATATACAAAGGAAAGGGTGAGGTAATTCTTTTTGATGGTTTTCTTAAGGTTTACCAAGAGGGAAGTGATGACGACGAACCAGCAGAAACTGGATTATCTATTTTACCCAAGGTTAAAGAAGGCGAGAAATTAGATGCAATTTCTATTAAAGGAACTGAAAAGTTTACGCGTCATGCACCAAGATATACAGAGGCATCCTTGGTTAGAAAATTAGAAGATCTTGGTATTGGACGACCATCTACTTATGCACCTACCATTTCAACGATTCAACGAAGGGAATATGTAGAGATAGTTAACCTAGATGGAGAACAAAGAGATATACGTGTACTAGAGCTCTCGCAGTCTAATATAGAGGAGAAGAAAGAAACTGAAACTTTCGGTGCCGATAAGAAAAAATTAAAACCAACTGATGTTGGAATTGTTGTGAATGATTTCTTAGTGGACTACTTCAAGACCATTATGGATTATCAATTCACAGCAAAAGTGGAGGAGGATTTTGACCAAATTGCTGAAGGAAAAGAAAACTGGACAAAAGTTCTTAAGGATTTTTATAAGCCTTTCCACGAAACGGTAGAGGATGTTCAAGAGAACGCAGATCGTGCTACGGGAGAGAGATTGTTGGGTATTGACCCCGAGTCTGGTAAAAATATGTATGCACGAATTGGTCGTTATGGTCCAATGATTCAAATTGGTGAAGTAGAAGACGAGGAAAAGCCTAAGTTTGCGAGTTTAAATCCAGACCAAAACATCATGACAATTACCTTCGAAGAGGCGATTAAACTCTTTGATTTGCCTAAAGACCTAGGAGTATACGAAGGTGAAGAAGTTTCTGTAAATGTGGGTAGATATGGTCCATATGTTAGATTTGGTAAAACCTTTATTTCTTTAGATAAAGGAGAAGATCCACACGATGTAACCAAGGAGAGAGCTATTGAATTAATTAAATTAAAGCAAAAAGCTGATGCTCCGATTGCACAGTATGATGGTCTAGATGTTACCAAAGGAAAAGGAAGGTTTGGTCCATTTATTAAGTGGAATGATTTATTCATTAATGTGAATAAAAAATATGACTTCGATAATCTATCTTCTGCAGATATTAAGGAGTTGATTGAAGCTAAGAAGAAAAAAGAGAAGGAAAAAGTGATTCAGGTTTTTGAGGAAGAAGGGATTCGAATCGAAAAGGCTAGATGGGGTCGGTTTAATATTATTAAAGGTAAAACCAAGGTTGAGGTACCTAAGGAAACTGAAGTCGAAAAGATGACCGTAGAGGAGGCTGCTAAGATTATAGAGGGGGCAACCAAAAAGAAAAAGCCTGCTGCTAAGAAAAAGACAGCCACCAAGAAAAAGACAACTACCAAAAAAACCACCGCAAAGAAAAAAGCGGCACCTAAAAAGAAGAAATAATACATGATGGATTTTTCTGAATTTTTAATGCCAGTTCCTTACGAACTGAGATATAAGGAATACTCGGCTTTTTCGGTTTTTCAACGAGTGAGATTTGAGTTGGATGATGAATTAGATGCTAATGCGATCGTTTTACTATGTATCGACGATGATGAGATAAATTTAGACGGAGAAGAAAATGGTTTTTCTGAATTGCGAGATCATTTTTATAGTCTATCTGTCAGTAATTGGAAGCGCCCTATTTATGATATTGGAACTTTGCCAAAAGGTGCCACCTTCGAAGATACGTGCTTTGCCTTACATCAAGTAGTTAGTCAAATATACGAAACCGGCGCAACCATAGTTGTTTTAGGAGGAAGTCAAGCCTTTAATTATATTATATATAAAAGTCTACAACGCGACTTGTTGAAGGTTGGAACTATAGATATTAAATTAGATATAGAAGGTCAGGCAGAAGATTTAACAGCGAACAATCATATTACTAAAATGATTTTAGATCAAACACATAGGTTGTTAGAGTTTAAAAACATGGGAAGTCAATCGGTTTATGTGGCAAAAGAAGAATTAGATATTCTAGAGCAATTAAACTTCGAGGACATGCGTTTAGGTAAATTGGTAGAGGATATTAAAAAGTCGGAACCTTTGCTTAGAGATTTAGATTTATTGTCTGTAGATATGAATGTAATGCAATATTCGAGTTTTCAGAATGTAAGTGTTCCATCTCCAAACGGTCTTACTGAAAGAGAAATTTGCGGATTGATGAGGTATGCTGGATTAAGTCCTAGCATGAACGTTTTGCATATTTCAAATTTTAACTTATCTATGCATTCGCCAAACAAAATGTTGTTGACAGAAATGCTGTGGTATTTTATTGAAGCAAAAAATAACTTAAAATCGGATGAAGCCACAGAAACTTATCGTGTGCAGTCGACAGAGGGAGAGATAGTTTTTATATATTCGCAGAGTTCAGACCGTTGGTGGATTGAAGTTGAAGTAGAGGAAGGAAGAAGCTTGATACCATGTAATGAATCAGATTATTTAGATTCTATGAGAGGAGAGATACCTCATAATTGGTTAAAGTTTTACAAAAAATTTTATTGATAACGTATAATAATTATAAATAGCAAACGTTATTGTTTGACAGTCAAAATAATTTTTGGCGATTAATTAAAAAGTAATAGTTTTACAAACTCGCAAAATAAGAGTGATAATGAGAAAAATATTGGTAGTATTTCTTATGGCCTCCTTTTTCTTTTCCTGTGGAGGAAGTGGAAAAAAGAAGAGCAAAAATGACCGAGGTATGATTATTCCAAGTCAAAAGTCGAAGAGCTTTGCTCCAACTAGACCTATTGGAATGGTTCCTGTGCCTGCGGGATCTTTTGTAATGGGTAATACAGATTACGACTTCGCTCAACAGCAAAACGCTACGCCTAAAACGGTAACCGTAAGCGGTTTTTACATTGATGACACAGAGATTACAAACGCAGAGTATAAGGTGTTTGTTGATTTTGTTCGTGATTCTATTGTTCGTCAGAAATTAGCAGAAAGAGCTTATGAGATGGGCTTTGATGGAACAACTTCTTCTGGGGCAACTGGATTAGAGGCTTATGCTTTCAAAGATATGAGCGATGGATCTGGAACTCAATCTGCGTATCAAGAGTACATTAACGAAATGTCAGATGGAAGAAGCGGATACGAATCCGAGCGTCAACTTAACTGGGACATAGATTTAATTTGGGACAAATATGAATACCCAGATAGAGATTATGTTGAGGTGATGGAAGAAATGCACTATCCACCAGAAGAAAGATTTAATGGCGAAAGATTGATCGACGTTAGAAAGTTAAATTACATCTTCACCGAAATCGATAAAACCAAAGCAGCGAGAGCACATTTAGACGATAACGCTAAAAGAAGTGATTTCGTAATTACGGATACTGTAAATGTTTATCCAGATACAACGGTTTGGGTTCGTGACTTTAACTATGCATATAATGATCCATTACATAATGACTATTTTTGGAATGAGGCTTATACCGATTATCCTGTAGTTGGTGTTACCTGGGATCAAGCTAGAGCGTTTGCAGCTTATAGAACACAAAAGCACAAAGCTTATAACCAATCTCTAAAAGCTAAAAATAGAGAAGACATTATTGACTATAGATTACCAACTGAGGTAGAATGGGAATATGCAGCTCGCGGTGGTAAGCAAGATGCTCCATATCCTTGGGGTGGACCTTACTTAGCAGACAGTAGAGGGTGTTATTTAGCTAACTTCAAACCTAAGCGTGGTGACTATATCGAGGATTGTTGTGCTAAGAATCAAGATGCTGGATTTATGTATACAGCACCGGTTAAGACATTCTTCCCGAATGATTACGGATTATACGATATGTCAGGTAACGTTTCTGAGTGGACACAATCACCATATAGTACAGCGTCTGGAGAATATACATCTACTTTAAACCCTTACTTAGGAGCAGGTAGAGAGATTCCTTCTAAAACTGTAAAAGGTGGTTCTTGGAAAGACGTAGGATATATGTTGATGGTTGGTGCTAGAGATTGGGAGCACAAAGATTCAGCAAGATCTTATATTGGATTCAGAACGGTTCAAAACATTCCAGAGGGAGCAAACGTTAGATATAAGAGAACGAGACAATAAAATTAAAACTTCAAAAATAACTGCCAGATAGAAAAGACTGGCACTTCAAAAATCAAAAAATCAAAAATCATTAATTAATATTATTCAACAATGGCAGTAAAATCAAGCAAAAAAGATGTAATCTTAAACATGGTGTATTCCTTAGGAGCATCAGTTGTAATTTTAGGAGCTTTATTTAAGATTAACCACTGGGCAGTTGGTCCTTTAGATGGTTCAGCAGTTTTGGCAATCGGTCTTGTCACCGAGGCTCTTATTTTCATTATTTTCGCATTCGATCCACCAAAAGGAGAGTACGAGTGGGAAAGAGCTTATCCTGAATTATTGGATGGTTCAACAGCAGTTAAATCAAATAAGAAAAATGCATTAGTTGCAACAGGAGACGCAGAAGTATCTTTATCTAACAAATTAGATAAAATGTTAGCTGATGCTAAATTAGACGCTTCATTAATGAGTCGTTTAAGAGATGGTATCGACAACTTCAGTCATGCAGTAGCAGACATCAACAAATCAGTGGACGCATCTTCAGCAACACAAGCTTATGGTGATCAATTAGCTTTAGCAGCTAACCATATGGAAGGTTTAAACGCATTATACCAAGTACAATTAGACAACGGCAAAAAGCAAGTAGAATTAAATAAGAAATTCATTTCAGAAATGGAGAAATCTGCATCAGGTTCTGAGCAGTTCATGCAAGAAATGAACAAGTTAACTACAAACGTAAACAACTTGAACAAAGTTTATGGAGGTATGTTAACAGCTATGAGAAATCCTGGAGCATAATCCTAGCTTTTCACTAAGACTTATTAAATGAATATTAATTCTACAAATTACTAAAAAATGGCCAAGGGAAAAGTAACACCACGGCAGAAGATGATCAACCTGATGTATCTAATCTTTATTGCTATGATGGCAATGCAAGTAGATAGAGAAGTGTTGAGATCTTTTGAAGACGTAAATAAATCATTCGAGCAATCAATTGCTTTAACGGAAGAAAATAACTCAACTTTCTATAAGAATATGGAAATGAAAGCTGAAGAGGATCCAGATTATGCAGGCACAGTAGCCAAAGCAAAATCCTTGAAATCTGATGTGGACGGTTTCGTTAATTATATCGAAGGTTTAAAAGCACAATTAAAACCAGAAGAGATAGCTCCTGCTGATCCAAATGAGGAAGTAGAAACTAACTATAACGCACTACAAAGTACAGAGGCTATCGTTCAATTATTCTTTAAAGAAGAAGGAAAAGGAAACGTAGTAGAAGGAAATACAGAGGCGCAGAACTTTGTTAAGAAAATCCAAGAGATTAAAGCAAAGTTGAAAAATGCAGGTGTGGATGAAAAAAGATTAAATTCTGTTTTCAACACGGAAACAATGTCTAAAAGACAAAGTAAATCATGGGTTAGCGATAAATTTTATGAGCAGCCAATGATTGCAGCATTAACTAACCTAACAAAGATTCAAGCAGATGCTAGAACTGAGGAGGGTAACGCAATACGCCAAATGTTATCTAGTAAATTAGAGGAGAAAATCGAATTTACAAAGACTACTTTATTAGTTGATGTTCCAGATGTAATTAAAGAAGGAACGCAAAAAGAAGCTTTCTTAGCAATTGGTGCATATAATGACGAAGTAGGAGGTACAATTACATTAAATGGTAAAGATTATCCATTGAATGCAGGTAAGGCAACTATTCCATTAAGCTCTGCAAAAGGTAACCATACTTTTGCTGGTAAAGTGAAATATAAATTACCAAATGGAACTGAGGAAGAAGAAGAATTCTCTCACTCTTACTCTGTAGTATCTGAGACATTAGAAACTGCACCTTCGGGAGGTTCAATTTCTGCGGATAAGATGAATGTTGTATATCGTGGTGTAACCAACCCAATTACTGCAACAATCAATGGTGCTGATGGACCCATCAGTATGTCTGCATCTACAGGTTCGTTAAGTGGATCTAACGGTAGCTATAACTATGTGGTTTCTGGTGGAAACAGTGTAACATTCACTGCTTCAGCAAAAACATCTTCAGGTAAAACAGTAACTGAGAAGAAAGAATTTAGAATTAAGCCAATTCCTGCACCACAAGGACAAATCCGTGGTAAGAATGCTTTAACTGTAGCTAAGAGCTCATTAAGCAGATTACAGGTTGAAGCTGCAATTCCAGATTTCGAATTCCCAGTATCATTCACAGTTACTAGCTTTAAAGTTAAAGTACCTGGACAGAAAACAGTTTCTGTAAATGGAAGTAACTTAAATGGAGTAGGAAGAATCTTAGATCAAGTAAAAGCTGGTGATGCCGTTAATATCTTTGATATTGAAGCTACAGCGAGTGGTTTAGGTAACACTAGAATTCCTAATATTGCACCAGTTGTAATTGATGTACAATAAGATTACGTATTTTTGCACAATGAAATACTAATTTCAACGTTATTTCAGAACAGAATAGAAACAAAGAACACAAAATGAATAGTAAGTTTTTAAGTATAATTTTAGTATTGTTAGGATTCAGCGCAACTTATGCACAGAGCATCCTGAACGCTAAATCGCCTGAAGAATTAAGGCAAATGCGTGAACAAAACTTAACGGTTACAGCTAAAGGTGACACGATAGAAAAGGACGTTACGCCTATGGATTATGGCTTCATCAATGAAGATGATGTACTATATTCTAAGGTAGTATGGGAAGTGATTGATTTAAATGAAAGAATTAATCAGCCTTACTATAATTCATCAGATGGTACTGTTTATCAAACTTTGTCTTTATTCGATGCGTTGAAGCATGGTATTGAAAGTGGAGAAATCACAGAAGTTTTCGACGACGAGTATTTCCAATATAAAATTGACAATGATGCTGCCATGTCTGCTTTATCTAGAAGCGATACTACCGATTGGTATTGGGAGCAGAAAGAGCAAGGTCTAGACATGAGTCAAGTTGCTGACCCTGGTTTAGATAACTATGTTATTGAATCAGATAAGATCAAAATGGTGAAGGTTAAAGGCATGTGGTACATTGACAAGAGGTTATCGGAAATGCGTTACAGAATTTTAGGTTTAGCCATGATGGGGCCAGATGCTCAATCAATTGGTAGAGGATTCGACGGAGCAGATGATTATGTAGATTTATTCTGGGTTTTTTATCCAGATGCACGTAAAGTACTTCATAAGTACACCATCTTCAACCCGCAGAACTCAGCATCTAAAGTTACTTTCGATGATATGTTGAATGCACGTAGATTTAATGCGATTATTTATAAATCAAGCGATGCTTTGGGTAACAGAAGTATAGAAGACTATCTTCCGAAAGATGCTCAAGCACAGCTAGAAGAATCACATAAAATTCGTGGTACTATCTTAGAAAGAGAAAACGATATGTGGAATTACTAATCTGAGTTTTCATAATAATAAAAAAAGCCTTTTCAATTTTGAAAAGGCTTTTTTACTTTCAATAGAATCTATCATTTAGGATTTATAGCGATCGAAATTCATTTTCAGTAACTTTGTACTTCTTATTTAAATCCTCTAAAATATTTTATGCCACAAAAAGTAGATTATCTCATCGTAGGATTGGGAATAGCCGGTGTTTGTTTTGCAAAACAATGTTTAGACAACAATAAAACCTTTAAAATTGTTGCTGATAACAAAGCACAAGCTTCTCATGTGGCAGCTGGGATGTACAATCCTATTATACTATTCCGTTTTACTACGATTCATAGAGCTGTAGAGCAGATGGATGAGTTGGTTAAAACCTTTGGTGGATTTGAGAATTTATTAAATCAAAAAATCATTCACCCCAAGAAGATTTATAGAATTTTTGCCAACCAACATGAAACCGAAATTTGGGTAAAGAAAATCTCTAAGAAACCAATTCTTCAAAAATTCTTAAACCCAGAAATCATTCCTAATACTTTTGAAGCAATCCATGCGCCATTTGGCTTTGGCGAGGTTATGCATTGTGGCTGGGTAGATATGAGTTTATTGATAAATTCTTTTATAACACAATTTAAGGAGCATATAATCAATGAAAGATTCGATTATACAGCTTTGAATACCGAAACGAATAAGTATGGAGAAATTCAGGCTAAACATGTTGTTTTTTCGGAGGGAGTAGGACTTGAAAATAATCCTTTCTTCAGTTATGTTCCAATTATTAAAAATAAAGGAGAAATTCTTGAATTAGAAATTAATCAAGAGCTCCCAGATATTATTTTTAAATCTAAAAACTTTCTTATGCCTTTAGGTGGTAATAAATACTATGTAGGTGCCACCTATGATATCGATTATGATTCACCGGAACCCTCAGAAGCAAACAAAGAATTATTATTAGAGAAACTATCGGCTTACTACAAAGGTGACTATAAAATAGTAGAACATAGAGCAGCTTTAAGGCCTACGGTAGAGGATAGACGAAGCATTATCGGAGAACATCCTAGCTATCAAAATATGTATATACTTAATGGGATGGGTACAAGAGGATCACTAAACGCACCTAGTTTGTCTCAATACTTATTTGATCATATTGAATACGATTCAAAAATTCCGGAAGAGTATCTGATAAGTAGGTTTAATTATCTATTAGAAGCTTAGTTTAAGCTATTTTAGTTTTGAAAAGCATAAATTGCTATGCATTTAATTTATTGCATTTATGAATGTAATTACAAAGGAAAGAAAATCACAACAGTTTGCATGGGCGTTTTATGATTGGGCCAATTCGGTTTATTCATTGGTGATTACTACCGCTATATTTCCTATATATTTCAGTTCAGTTTTAGATAACTTTAAGGAAGTTGTAGTCTTTGGAATTCCCTTTTCAGACAAAGGAATTTTATATTCTTATTCGATTACGGCTTCTTTTATAATAGTAGTTTTAATATCACCAATCTTATCTGCCATAGCTGATCAAATAGGTAATAAAAAATTATTCCTCAAGATATTCTCTTGGATGGGAGCAATGGGATGTTTTTCATTGTTTTTCTTTAGAGATTACAACACATTATGGATTGGTGTTCTAGGCAGTATCCTGGCCAGCGTAGGCTATTGGGGAAGCTTGGTATTTTATAATGCTTATTTACCAGAAATTGCCGATAAAGAACAACAGGATCAATTGAGTGCAAGAGGTTTTATTTATGGATACTTAGGTTCGGCGATTTTATTGATAGTTTGTTTAATCTTCATAACCCTTGTAGATGAAGCCTTGACAAGATATTCATTTATTCTTGTTGCATTATGGTGGATTGGTTTTGCTCAATATACTTTTCTCAAATTACCAAAAAGTTACACGAAACCCAATAAAATAAGATCCAAACAGATATTATTTCATAGTCACAGAGAGTTAATTCAAGTTGGCAGACAATTGTTTCAAGAACGAAATCTTAAATTTTATCTTCTTGCATTTTTTCTTTTAAGTGTAGGAATTCAAACCATTAACTACATGGCAACCATATTTGGAAAAGATGAATTAGGATTAAATACTAACAAGCTAATTATTACTATTCTGTTAATACAATTTGTTGCTGTAGCAGGATCATATATATTTTCTAGATTATCCAAGAAATTGGGAAACTTAAAATCTCTTACCATAGGATTACTTATTTGGGCTTTAATCTGCCTTGGAGCCTTTTTAATGCATAGCACAGACAAATACGTAGAATATGAATTCTATGCCTTAGGGGCTACTGTAGGATTGGTTTTGGGAGGTGTACAAGCACTGACACGTTCTACTTATTCGAAATTGTTACCTAAAACAACTGATAACACGATTTATTTTAGCTTTTATGACATTGTTGAGAAAGTAGCATTGATTCTAGGGAGTTTCATTTTTGCACAGGTTTTATATTTGACTGGCAGTATGCAATATTCAGCTTTATCATTAGGGATTTTCTTTTTGCTGTCTATACTACTATTACGCCAAGTAAAAATGGAGGACTAGGTGTTTCATGAGAATTAATTAGCAAAGACGCTAGAGTAGAGCATAAAGTATTAGAATTATTAAAAACCAAAAAGACTGCCTATAAAGACAGTCTTTGAAAAATATTATTGGGAGTTGATTACATCATTCCACCCATTCCGCCCATTCCTGGCATTCCTGCTGGCATTCCACCACCATCATTTTCAGATGGGATTTCATAAACAACAGCTTCTGTTGTAACCAACATTCCTGCAACAGATGCAGCGTTTTCTAAAGCTACTCTTGTTACTTTAGTAGGGTCGATAATACCATCTTCAAGCATATTTACATACTGCTCAGTTTTAGCATTATATCCGTAATCTCCTGTTTCGCCTTTAATTTTAGCAACTACAACAGATCCTTCTCCTCCTGCGTTAGCTACGATTTGACGTAATGGCTCTTCGATAGCTTTTTTAATGATATTGATTCCAGTTTTCTCGTCAGCATTTTCTGCTTCTAAACTAGATAATGCCTCAATAGCTCTCACTAAAGCAACACCACCACCAGCAACGATACCTTCTTCTACAGCAGCTCTAGTTGCGTGTAAAGCATCGTCAACTCTATCTTTCTTCTCTTTCATTTCAACTTCAGAAGCCGCTCCAACATACATCACAGCTACTCCACCAGCTAATTTAGCCAATCTTTCTTGTAATTTCTCTTTGTCGTAGTCAGAAGTTGTATTCTCTAACTGAGATTTGATTTGGTTTACTCTGTCTTTGATAGCTTGCTCTTTACCAGCACCATTAACAACTGTAGTATTATCCTTGTCGATAGAAACTTTCTCTGCCGTACCAAGCATATCTAAAGTAGCGTTTTCTAAAGAGAAACCTCTTTCTTCGGAGATTACAGTACCGCCTGTCAAGATGGCGATGTCCTCTAACATAGCTTTTCTTCTATCACCAAATCCTGGAGCTTTAACAGCAGCAATCTTAAGGGATCCTCTCAATTTGTTAACAACTAAAGTAGCTAAAGCTTCACCTTCAACTTCTTCAGAAATAATTAAAAGAGATTTACCTTGTTGTGCTACTGGCTCTAAGATGGGTAAAAGATCCTTCATGTTAGAAATCTTTTTGTCATATAACAAGATCATTGGATTTTCCAACTCAGTTGTCATTTTCTCAGAGTTTGTAACGAAATAAGGAGATTGATATCCTCTATCAAACTGCATTCCTTCTACCACATCAACGTAGGTATCAGTACCTTTTGCTTCTTCAACAGTGATAACACCTTCTTTTCCAACTCTAGAGAATGCATCAGCGATTAATGAACCGATTACATCGTCGTTGTTAGATGAAATAGAAGCAACTTGCTTAATCATTTCAGAGCTATCACCAACTTCTGTAGAAATTGTTTTTAAGAATGCAACTACAGCCTCAACAGCTTTGTCGATTCCTCTTTTTAAATCCATTGGATTGGCACCAGCAGCAACGTTTTTCAAACCTTCGCGAACAATCGCTTGAGCTAAAACTGTTGCAGTAGTAGTACCGTCACCAGCTAAATCATTTGCGCGAGAGGCAACTTCTTTAACCATTTGCGCACCCATATTTTCGATGGGATCCTCTAGCTCGATTTCACGTGCTACAGAAACCCCATCTTTCGTTACGTTAGGAGCACCAAATGCTTTTCCTAAAACTACGTTTCTACCTTTTGGTCCTAATGTAACTTTCACTGCATCAGCCAAACGGTCAACTCCTCGTTTTAATGCATCTCTTGATTCAACATTGAATTTTATATCTTTTGCCATAATATGTTCTAATTTTTAATTATTATTTTAAATAAGTTTAGTTTAAACAATTGCGAAAATGTCAGACTCTCTCATGATTAGATAGTCTTTGCCATTTAATTTAAGTTCAGTACCAGCATATTTACCATACAAAACTTTATCACCAACCTTAACTGTAACTGGCTCATCTTTTTTACCAGGTCCAGCAGCAACAATAACACCTTCTTGTGGTTTCTCCTTTGCGGTATCAGGAATAATAATTCCAGAAGCGGTTTTTGTCTCAGCTGGAGATGGCTCAACAACCACTCTGTCTGCTAACGGTTTAATGTTTAAATCACTCATAGTATTTTATGTTTTTTATTTTTAAATTAATTGCAAGCTATTAAGTCACATTCCATGCCAAGTGAAACCTTATTTTTTCATCATAAAAGGGTAATGTGTTGAATTTTAGAGACTTGTGTTTTTTAAAATAATAATCTTAATAACTGAAGTATAATATGATGTCAGTTTTAGTTAAAAAAAGTATGCCAAGCTGTCAGTCAGCTTGGCATACTATATTTATTCAGAAATAATTCTTTGCTTATTTAACAATAAGTTTTTTGCTGATTATTTCGTTTCCAGTTTGAATTTGTAAGATGTAAACACCTTGTGCAACTGAATCTAAATTCAATACGTGGTTGAATGTACCAGTAGCTTCTTTGTCTTTATAAGTAAGGATTTGTTTTCCTGTTACATCATAAACACCTAAAGAAACACCTTTAGTAGCAAGATCCATTTTCACGTTAAACTCACCTTTTGATGGGTTAGGATATACATGAACCATCATGTTATCTTTATTTACATCATTTACTCCCATTGGAGAAGTAGTTGTTTTACAGAATGAAATAGTTGCTGCATTAAATGTACCTGTATCACCAGATCCACCATCTCTAACTCCTACCAACCAGTTTCCTTGTGTTTGGAAACCTTGATATGAGCTAAATGGAACGTTTGGAGCAACTGTTCCTGACGTAGTTTCTGAACAGTTTACAGCTGGTTCACCATCTGCAAATGTTAAGTTTAAGTTGTCAGCTGAAGCACATTGTCTGTTCCAAATAAAGTTTAAGTTAGATGGAGAAGGAGAGTTAAATGCAATTTGTAAATCACCGACAGAAGTGTGTGTAATATCTACAGAAACACGAATTTCTTCTACCGGTCCAACATCTGTAACTGGTACTGTACCTACTGCGTAGCCACCGTAACCAGATCCAGTTCCATCGGCGATATCAAGCGGTAAGCCAATAGCATCGAAGTCATGACAAGTAACGCTAACATCGTATCCAATTAAGAATTTTTGACTTAATGCATAGAATATGTTATCTACTGCTTTAACCATAATATAAGCGTTTTCAGACATAGCGTCATCCGCAATATCAATAGCATATGATCCATTATTTTCTACATTATCTGCAACTAAAGTAAATGTTTCACCATCATCAGTAGACAAGTAAATATCTACTAAACCTGTATTAACAGGAGCTTGCGTAGTTTGTGCAACATCCCAAGTAACTGCTAGCTCAGAACCTGTAGGAACGCTTGAACTTGAATTTGGAGTATTTACTCTAAAGGCACCTCCGTTAGCGGTTACACCCACTCTAATTCTTTCAGAGATAGTTTGTCCACCTGCAGGGTTGTTATCTCTAACTTGTAAAGCGAAGTTCATACTACGAGCCACATTAGAAACAGATTCGAATGGAGTAGTAAGGATACCTTGTTTCACTTTATCAAACGATGGAATAAAACGAACAGGATTTGTGCTTGGTGCTAAACTTCTAATTAATGGACCATTAGATCTGTTTGGATCTCCAATTCTAAAGTCGTTAAAAGCAGAACTACTAGAGTCTACTTGTTCCCATGTAAATGTAATTTCATCACCATCTGCATCAGCACCCGAACCACTTAAAATAAATGGCGTTCCTACTGGAATTGTATAGCCACCACCCGCATCTACAGTAGGTGTTTGGTTGGCAATAATTGTCTCTGTAGGACAAGTTTTGTTTTTTACATTTAATGTAATTTGTTGAATACTTCCTGTATGGAAATAATCATCACTAAACATTTGAACGTTGGTATGTGGATAGGTAATACCAGCATATCCCATAATGGTAGAACCACTACCTGGCTCGTAGTTAACACCTGTTCCTTCAAATCTACTAAAAGTATGGTTTGCACCTAATTGGTGACCGATTTCGTGAACTACAAAGTCAACATCGAATCTGTCTCCCTCTGGTTGACCATCGTATGGAGAAGTAAATGCACTACCTTTTCTAGGTCCACAAACACAACCTATACATCCAGCGTTTCCACCACCACCAGTAGCACCAAATAAGTGACCGATATCGTAGTTAGCATCACCAATAACAGAAGTTAGAGTTGCTTGTAATTGATTGTTCCAAGCGCTCATACCAGAAGCAGGAGAGTATGGATCGGTTGCTGCATTGGTATAAATAACATCAGCATTATTGTCAATAATTGTCAAATGGATGGTTACATCTCTTTCTAAGATGCTATTTACTCTTGTCATCGTAGCATTCATACCTGCTAAAGCACCTTCTACAGTACCACCAAAGTATTGTGCATATTCACCCGTACAAGATAAAGCTAATCTGAAGTCGCGCATGGTTTGATCATCTGCGTCTAAACCTTCTGGAGCATTATGATATCTATCTAATAACTCGCTCTCCATCTCTTCGTCTGGCGTTGTAGTACAAGCCCACTCAGGAGATTTATCACTCTTTCTTTTTACAATGTAAACCGAGTTATCAGTTGTAATTGTTTCTGTGAAAGTAGTGTAACTACCAGCTTCTAAGCGCATAGTTTGAACTCCTAAGGGAGAAACACTAAAGGCAATCGATAAACCTGGATTTGTTGTACTCACACCTCTATAAGATTTAATGTTGGGATACTGAGCTTGTAATCCAGGGGCGAAGTTAGAGGCTTCTGCTATATAAAACTTCTCAAACTTCCCTTCAATATTTGGGAACTCTAATGTGTGATTAGATTCGATAGCATAATTTACTCTTTCTGGAACACCTTCTAGGTGCGTCATTAGAGCTGCAAGATCAATTGCATAAAGTTTTTGGTCTTGAACAACTACTTTGTTGTCCTTAAGCTCTTTTTGATCAATAGAAGTAGACGACCAGAAGTTCTGGGCGAAAATACTACCACTCATAATCAAGCAAAGCATGAATAAACGTGTTTTCATAAAATTAATTAAATGATGTATTAAAAGTTCTTTTTTATACAGAATTGTAAAAATATTAAATTATTCCTGCTTTAGCATCCTAAAGTCAACATAAATTATGTTAATGTCAAAGAATAATTCACAAAAAAAAACGACAGATTTATACAATCGGTCGTTTTTTTAATATTGTAATAAAACTTCAACTTATTCAGCGGTCTCAGTTGGTTCAACTGGAACCAATGGTTGAGCAGGAGCATTAGCATCATCTCCTGGCGTAGCTTGTGGCAAAGTGTTTTCTAAAACTGGAATATCTGGTACTAAATTTTGCCCTCCTGTTCTTGGTAACATTACGTTAGCTAAGATAACAACTGCAGCAATGATGGCAGCCAAGGTCCACGTTGCTTTGTCTAAAAAGTCGTTGGTTCTTTGAACACCAAACATTTGACTTCCGCCACCTCCAAATGTAGAAGATAAACCTCCACCTTTAGGATTCTGAGATAATATAACTAGTGTTAAGATCAAGCAAATTGCCATCAACACTATCATTAAAAATATAAATGTACCAGTTACCATATTTTATTTATGCTTTAATTCTTGTATTTCTTTAATTTGGTCTGCAAAGTAACCACTTTTTTCTGGATATTTCAAACGTAAAATTGTATAAGCTTTGATTGCTTTATCAAATTTATTTTGCTCAACATAGATTTTTGCTAAAGTTTCCGTCATTAAATGGGATAAATTCTCTTTAGTATTACTTTGGATTTCAATGCTCGGCTTGTATTCCTTAGAAGGTGTAATTTTTGGATTTTTATCCAAAAACTCTTCTATTACCTTAAATTTTTCATTTACTGCATCCGTTTCTTCTGTAGTATCCTGCACTTCCTCTGGGTTGCGCTGACTGCTTTTTAACCATTGGTTAAAAGATAAATTAGATTGTAAACTTTCTGAAGTTGATTTTTCTTGCTTTTTATCTTCAATAGAAGAAATCTTTTCATTCTCAACTTCATCCATCTTCGGAGAAATTTTCTCGTGGGTATGAATTAAATTTTCAATTTCTTCTTGCTTATTATCTACGCCTGTACTAGAACTTGGAGTTTCTTCCTGATTTTTCTGTTTAATGGCATCTTGTATGTTTTCGTCTAGTTCGGTATCTTGATCTACGTAAGTTTTATCATCTACTTCAATTTTCTTCTCTAACTTATCGTCTTCTAAAACTCTCTCTTGTAATTCGGTGTGAATGTATTCAAATAAAATACTTCGATGGGAACAAAAGGTAGCTGTCTTATTTAATACTGACGTCAATGTTTCTTCATCAGAATTAGAAACAGCTTTAGCCTTAAGCAAATGTAAAGCTTGGAAATAAGGATATTTCTCTATTTCATCCTCAATTTGAAATAAATCTTGGGAAGAAATCGAAAGGGGATTATGAAAAAGATTTAAAATTTGATTATTCATTTTTACAATTTACCAATGAGCAACAACTGCTGTAAATATTTGATCAATCAACCTTTCGTTGATTTCGGGAACTAAACTAGACTCTACCTGCTGTAAGGTTTGATTACTCGGGAAATCTTCGTAATCAGAAAAACTACGTGTAAAGCTTTTAGAATCATCAATCGAGTTAAAGTACCTAACTTTAATTTGAATATGCAATCTATTTAATGCTGCTTGTTCACCGCTCACAATAGCGGCTGGTGCAACATAGTAATCCATGATTTCCCCTTCTATTTTAATATGGGCGGATTCATCATTAGATAAAATAAGATTTGTTCTTTGATCGAATCTCAACTGCAAATCATTTGTAAATTCCTGACTGTAATTTGGGTTCTGATAAGCCGAATAATTTGGGAATTTATCGATTTTAATGGTTTTAATTCTTGCGTCTAAGGAAGATCCTGTAAAGGAATAGCAAGAAATCAATAAGAAAAAACTAAAAAAAATTAAACCGAAATTTCTAAAGTTCATATTGCTTAATTTTTCTGTACAAAGTTCTTTCGGAAATCCCTAAATCCTTAGCCGCATCTTTTCTTCGTCCGTTGTGCTTTTCAAGAGCTTTCTCTATTAATTCCATTTCGTTATCCTGTAGAGATAAAGATTCGTTTTCATCAATGTCTTCATATTCATAATCCTCGATGTCAGAATACTGTGGGATTGGATCAATGTTTTGCTCTTCATAATGCAAAATTGAGTCTGATGAAGGTATGGAGTCCGTACTAAAAATACGCTTGACTAAATCTCTATTTTCCTCCACAACCTCACTAGAATTCTTAGATAGAAGTTCCATGGTAAGTGCTCTCAAATCATTTAAATCCTTCTTCATATCGAATAAGAATTTATATAGAATTTCTCTCTCTGTATTAAATTCAGCAGAAGAAACTCCATCTGGAGAAGCTTGATTTTTAACTGCAATTATACTGTGTGTCGGCAAAAACTTTAGAATTTCATGATGATCAACCTCTGTGTCGGTCTCTACCACCGATAATTCTTCCGTAAAGTTTCTCAATTGTCTTATGTTCCCTGGCCAAGCATAGTTTTCTAAAACTCTTTGAGCTTCGGGAGTTAGCCTTACAACCGGACGATGATATTTTTCGGCAAAATCTACAGCAAATTTTCTATACAATAAGGCGATGTCCTCTTTTCTTTTGCGGAGTGGAGGTAAGGTGATTTCAACGGTATTTAAACGATAATACAAATCTTCTCTAAACTTACCTTTACCAACTGCATCTAGTACATTTACATTAGTTGCTGCAACAATCCGAACATCTGTTTTTTGAACTTCAGAGGAACCGACTTTCATGAATTCACCTGTCTCCAAAACACGCAATAATCGTACTTGGGTATGTAGTGGAAGCTCACCGACTTCATCCAAAAAGATGGTTCCGCCATCTGCCACCTCAAAGTAACCCTTTCTTGTAGTAGAGGCCCCTGTAAATGCGCCTTTTTCATGCCCAAAAAGTTCTGAATCAATAGTTCCTTCAGGTATGGCACCACAGTTTACAGCAATATAATTGTTATGTTTTCTTTGACTTAATGAATGAATAATTTTTGGAATGGCTTCTTTTCCCACACCACTTTCGCCGGTTACCAATACAGAAATATCTGTGGGACCTACTTGAATAGCGCGTTCAATCGCTCTATTGAGCCCAGGGTCTGAGCCAATTATACCAAATCGCTGTTTAATACTTTGTAAAGCGTCTGCCATTTATTTCTCTAAAACTTATTATTCGTAATACGAAATTTCTGAGGTAGTGGTCATTTCCATTTCTACACCATTAGAAAACTCTTCTAGTGTTTCCGCTATGAATTCATCTATTTCCTCTTGTGATAAACCCATTTGTTCCATCACTTGCGACATAGATTCAATCATGCTATCTAAAATCCCACCCAATGATAAAGCAAATGTTCCTTCACCTGTAGAAGCGATAGGATAGCTTTCGTCATCATATGTAATGCTTGTTGAAGCTAATGTTTCATTGCCTGAAGTGGCGCTTAATAGATTATTATTTCCCTCCATAAGCATATTTCTAAAAGAAGATTCAATGCTATTGATGTTTTGATTTCCTTCGTGTATGTTTAAACTAAATTTACTGGCAATTAATCGAGCAATCTCTGCATTAGTCTGTTGAATAGGTGTTTCGTAAACTAAGTGCATTGGATTGATATTAGCATCATAAGTGTAATTGTAAGTTTTACTACCTACAGGCGAATTAATCACCAATTGAGTAATATTTGCATTACTTCTTGAGATAGCAACATTGTAAACACTATTGTCTTGTGTATTCGTAATTTCTACAGCAGAAATAAATCCATTTTCTAAAGTAAATACCGTATTTGTAGGAACATTAAATGGACTCAAGGCTGAAGTTATTAGCGTAATTTCATCATTAGTAGCAGTGATTTCACCTGAACCAAATGGACTATTATCTGTGAAAGAATTAAACCCAATTAATTGATCCGCTTCATAAGAAAACACAAATCTATCAGATGAGTTTTGCATTTTTATAAATTTATAATCCTCCCAAGTTTCGGTGGAAATATCAGGAATACTTTGTCCGCCTTCGGCTCCATTATAGCTTGTTATCGAATTAGTTTCTCTACTATATGAATCGGTATCAAATGTAGTAGTAGATACAACTTGCATATCCATAGGCTCTGATCCAGTAGCCATATCCATAGTTCCTTCCATGGTCATAACTACTTTCTTTATTTTCTTTGTTCCATCTGGATTTGTAATCACTACGTTGCCTGGTTCAGATGGTAGACCATCATCGTTGTATTCTGTGCAAGAAAAAGTGAAAAGTGAAAGTAAACTGAAGATTAAAATTCTTTTCATGAAGTATTTTTAATAGTAAGTAAAAGTTATTGTGCTTGGCTCTTCCTGACCTTCGATAGTAGCAGTAGCGGTAGAAGGCAAGTCATTTTCATTATATGTGTACTCGTATTCAATGCTAGCATTATGCTCTGCATTTTCAATCACCATTGAAGTAATGTTATTTGCGCTTCTCAGCATAGCAAAATTATCTAAATTGAATTTTAAGCTAGAGGCATTCATCTCAAACGCATTGTACAAAACTAAAGTGTTAAATGCATCAATTGTTTGTGAAAATAAGGGATTAACTTTATTGTCGTAAGTGTATGTATACGAATTAACTGTAGCTCCATTTACAACAACTTGATTCGAGCTAAGTAAATTAGCATTCATATCGAAGATCAATTGAATTTGATCGCCAGAGGTTGCATCTGTAACATCCATAGAGTTAATGTAACCATAAGTATCCTTTGTGAAACTATATGTATTTTCCTCAATTCCATCAACTATTCTTGTTGCAGTAATAGAAGCAGCTTCGTGTTCAATCAGCAAGGTGGTTTCTGGAGTTGTTCCAGCATTAATTTCTACTAGTTCACCTAAATCGTTATAAGTGAATTCGGAAGTAGCAGAAAAAGTACCTTGTGGTGTAGAACCGATTTGTGAAATCAGATTCTCAATCCATGTTAGATTAAATCCACTCATAGAACTTTGTCCATTAATCACATTAGACAAACTTCCCTGCGTTAAATCACCATCTGCATTATAGTTAAATTGATAGCTACTAAACGGAGATTGGTAGTCATAAGTTTGTAAAACCGAGGTTGGGGTAGGGTTTTCACCACCTACATTTCCACCTCCAACATTTTCTCCTGGAATAATTAACTCAGATTCAACACAACCAAAGAATACCAAAATCATTGGAAGTAAGATGCATATTTTTTTCATAAAGGAATTATTTGCTTTTAATAATAACGCAATAAAGCTATTTTTCTTTTAATTCAGAACGTTTTTTAACTATTTCTTAGACTTTTTCACCTAATAAAGTAGCTGTAGTACAAGAATCTACTCTTACCATCACAAAATCACCAACTTTTTCATGTCCTGTTTTTGGAAAGACCACAACTGCATTTTGGGTATTTCTTCCCATCCACTCTTGGTCATCTCTTTTAGAATCACCTTCGATTAATACTTCGTGAACTTTTCCAACGTAAGAGTTCATTCTTTCTGCAGAATGTTTTTGTTGAAGGTTAATTATTTCTGTTAATCTTCTTTTCTTAACTTCTGTAGGAACATTGTCATCCATTTTCTTATGCGCCGGTGTTCCTGGGCGGTCAGAGTACGCAAACATATAACCGAAATCATACTTCACATATTCCATTAAAGATAGAGTATCTTGATGCTCTTCCTCAGTTTCGTCACAGAAACCAGCAATCATATCATGTGAAAGCGCACAGGTTGGTAAAATTCTTTTAATATCGTCAATAAGAGCAATATATTCTTCTCTCGTGTGCTGACGATTCATTCGTTTTAGCACTTCTGTATTACCTGACTGAACCGGTAAATGAATATATTTACAAATATTTTTATGTTTCGCCATAACGTGTAGCACATCACGACCCATATCTTGAGGGTTAGAGGTAGAAAAACGAATTCTCATTCCGGGAACAGCCATGGCTACCATGTCAAGAAGCATAGCAAAGTCAACTGCAGTTGCTTTTTGCATTTCAGTTGCTTTTTTAAAGTCTTTTTTAAGTCCGCCACCATACCAAAGATAACTATCTACGTTTTGACCTAAAAGAGTAATTTCTTTATATCCGTTTTCCCACAATTCTTTACATTCGTTAAGAATGGAATGAGGATCTCGACTACGCTCACGTCCCCGCGTGAAAGGAACTACACAAAAGGTACACATATTGTCACATCCTCGCGTAATGGAAACAAAAGCTGTAACACCATTTCCACCTAAACGAACTGGGCTTAAATTGGCATAAGTCTCATCTTTAGAAAGAATAACGTTCACCGCCGAACGACCGTCATCTGTTTGTTTTAATAAATTCGGCAAATCGCGATAAGCATCGGGACCAACCACTAAATCAACCAAATGTTCCTCCTCTAAAAATTTTTCTTTTAGTCTTTCGGCCATACATCCCAAAACTCCAATAGTTAGAGAGGGTTTTTGCTTTTTTAGTTGATTGAATTGGCTTAATCTCTTTCTAACTGTTTGTTCAGCCTTTTCTCGGATAGAGCAGGTGTTTAATAAAATTAAATCTGCCTCATCATATCTTTGAGTGGTTGCATAACCTTCTTTCTCCAAGATAGAAGCTACAATTTCTGAGTCAGAAAAGTTCATCTGACATCCATAGCTTTCTAAGAAAAGCTTTTTGGAATAAGGTTGTTCAGTAGTGAGGTTGAGAGCCTCTCCCTGTCGCTTTTCGTCTATTATTTTTTCTGTAATTTGCATGTAAAAAACTGCTATAAATCTTTAAAGTCCAAATATACAAAAATCTGTCAGTATGTCAGTATATGAGGTTTAGTATTTTAGCTTAAAAATCTATAATCGGATAGATCGAATGAGCTTAGCTCGAGCAATAGATTGGTCTTGAATTCGAAGTTTAAAACAAAAAAAGCCGTCTCCAAATTGAGACGGCTTTAACTATTTATAGTTTTATGATGTACTTATTATTTCTTAATGAATTTTCTAAGAACAACATTTCCTTCAACATCTGTAAGTCTAATGATATAGGTACCTGTTGATAGGCTTCTTGTATCCACAACATTATTGTTTGTTTTTACATGAATCAGCTTACCATCGGCAGAATATACCTGAACTGTTTTGATTTCCATTCCGTCAATGTTCAACACACTAGATGTTGGGTTAGGGAACAATTTCACAGCATTAGCACCGGTCACATCTGCAACACCCATATTGTCTGACCAGGCAGAAATATTAAAGGTTCCAGTAGCGCCATCGTTAGACCAAACTCTGATGTAGATTACTTCTCCTGGCGTTAAGTCAGAAGCAGAAATTATAGCATATTCTCCTGCAATACTGTTACACATCATTTCTGTTAAATCTCCACAAGTTCCGCTATAAGCAGCCATACCCGTAGTGGTTACGTTGCTTCCAGTAGATTGTGTTTCAACATATACAGTTCCGCCATCAGGAACAGTAACCATGTACCAAACGTCACCTCCTTGGTAAGAACCACAAGATGGGTCAGCTACATCGCTATCTGTTGCGTCCACATTGGTTCCTGTTTGCATGCCTTCCTCGAAAGTCTCACCAACTGTCAATTCAATAGCATCAATACACTCGTCATTTGCTGGTGGTGTTGGTGTTTCGCCTCCACATTCTATTGTGAATTGCCATGTGTCAATATCTGATGTTTGCTCACATGAAGCAGAACCGTCTGAGGTAAACGCGAAATATAAAACTCCAGATTCAGCAGTAAAGGTAGTTCCTTCTAATTCGAAACGGTATCCATCCGGATTTGCGTTATTGGAATCCCAAAGTAACGTACCTGTCTCATCTGCACCATCATATAAACGAATGAAATCCCAGTTATCTTCAATGCTTCCAGCCGTGAACGTAATGGTTAGCGGTTCAGCTGTGGTTGATGTGAATGTCCAGCCCCAGTTTTCATTAGAACCATAACAATAAGACATTTCCAGTGGCGTGCCACATTCAATATCATATTCTGTTGGCAATGGTGGTGGGGGTGTTCCAATACACACATCAAAACTATGGTTGCCAATGGTAGATGACCAGTTATAAACTCTGATTAAGTAAGTTGTACCTACTGTCAGATCTGTCAAGTTTAAAATATTTGGGTCGCTATCATCCACAAGAACCAATGCATCGCATCCACTGCTGGCGTCATAAACACCAAATGCCATGTCTACACCAGCTCCTCCACCTCCTAAATTAACAATATTCACAAGAGAAATTCTGTGTTCTGAATTCGTGGCTTCAAACTCAAACCAAACATCATTGTTCGGAGTTCCTACCACATCATCTTCTTGCGCTGAAGCGGTTGCGCCTAAAGTTGTCCCTGTAACAATCAAATCACAAGAGTAATCTGGGTTAACTGGGACTTCAATTGCATTTTCGCATTCATCGTTAGCTGCAGGGCAGAAAAAGAGAACTGATGTACTATCATTACAGTTTTCATCATCTGTTACAAAGCTGAATTCAACGGTATTTCCTTCTGTATAAGGGCCAAAAGTCAATGTTCCTGGTTCAGATAAAGTCTGCTCGGCAGAACCTTGATCATCAGAAACGATTACACTTTCGCTACTTCCAAAAGAAGTAATATCTATGGTTACGGAATATTCACCCGTTTCACACTGATCTATAGTTGCAGTAGTATATTCAATACCTACACAAGTATTTTCTGTGATTTCCAAAGTATACCCCGTTGATTGTGGTGCAGTCCATGTAGAAATTACAATATATATAGTTTCACCCTCGCTCATTGCGAAGTCTTCAATTAGGATTTCATCTGAGCTAAATCCACTTGTTCCACCCGCAAGACAGTTTACACCAATTGCCTGACAACTACTGTAAACGAACATACCAGCATAAGTTGCAGTAGGTAGCAAACTGATATTGATAGATGACTCGCTTGTTGCTGTGTAAGTGTATACTACATCGTCACCACTTAAATAGTTACTCGTAGATCCGCAATTAGCTCCTGGGCTACCATTATAATCATCACCGTAATTTGCGGTGTCATCTGTGGTAGTGTAAGGAAGATCAGTAACAGGTATTGCGCTACTACAAATAGTTCCCGGAGGTGCTTCTGCGGTTAATATTCCACTAATATTTGTCGTTCCATCCCATTCTCCACTATTGTATCCACCATAGTAATATGGGCCCCAATCTAATCGATATCTCATGGCATAGTAATAAGTACCTCCTCTCGGAAGAGCTGCTCCAAGATCTGCCATATACTCATCATTATCGCCTTCTTGGCTACTGAAGGTTGCTGGAACCCAATCTTCCCAAGTTTCAGGATCTGTGTCTGTTGTGCTATAACCAACCCAGGCATATATATCCTCTGAAGGGCCATCGGCCTCGGTTACACCTTCTTCATATACTTGTCCGTAAACAATGAATTCATCTCCAGCTTCAATAGCTCCGCTTTCTGGACCTTCTAAATTTGCCCAATCTACCATCGGAATCTCAGAACCACATTCAACAGTGAAGTCCCATGTAGCTATGTCACTATTAGCTTGACATGTAACAGATCCATCAGAAGTAAAGCTTAGATGTAATGAACCTGACATCGCTGTAAAGACAGTTCCAGTTAAATCAAATCGAGAACCATCTGGATTGGCATTATATGAATCCCACAATAAAACATCACCGTCATAAATTTGAATAACATCATAATTATCTTCAAGACCACCTGCATTAAACTGAATTGTTACGGGCTCATCTGTAGTCGAAACAAAGTTCCACGTAAAGTTCTCATTTGAATCATAACAATAGGTCATTTCCAATGGTGTACCACACTCAATATCATAATCAGAAGATGGTGGCGTTCCAATGCACAGGTCAAATGAATGACTTGCTACGGTAGAAGACCAGTTATAAACTCTAACTAAGTAGGTTGTACCTACAGTTAAGCCACTTAAATTTAACGTATTTGGGTCACTATCATCAACAAAAACTAAGGCCTCGCAACCATTGGTAGCATCATAAACGCCCATTGCCATATCGGTAGTTGTGCCACCATCAAGATTAACAATATTTTGTAATGTAACCCTGTGGGAAGTAGCTTCTGCCTCAAAGGAGAACCAAACATCATTGTTAGGCGTTCCTACAACATCATCTTCTTGCGCTGAAGCTGTTGCTCCTATCGTAGAACCTGATACAACTAAATCACACGAGAAATCTGAATTTACTGGTGCTTCTATTGCGTTCTCGCACTCGTCATTAGGTGCAGGACAGAAATAATTGATAGTTTCCGTGAAATTACAATTCAAATCATTGGCAACGAAGTCAAAAGTAACAGCATTACCTTGGTCATATGGTCCAAATGTATAGGTTCCTGGTTCAGTAATCGTTTGCATTTCACTTCCTTGACTGTCAGTGACCTCATAGCTATCTAAACTACCCATGTTGTCAACAACAATTTCAACATTGTATTCATCTGTTTCGCATGCTCCAATAGCATTAAATTCGAAAGATCCAGAAATACATGTGTTTTCAGTAATGTTTAAAGTATAAGCTACCGTCTGAGGTGGGGCCCAAGTAGAAATTACAATATATATAGTTTCACCCTCGCTAATTGCGAAGTCTTCAATTAGGATTTCATCTGAGCTAAATCCACTTGTTCCACCAGCTGCGCAGTTAACACCAATATCATCACAACTTTCATAAACAAACATTCCTGCATAAGTGCCTGTAGGTAATAAACTTATGTCGATTGAAGTATCGCTTTCAGGTGTGTAAGAATATACTACGTCATTTCCATTCAAATAGTATTGTCCACCAGTTCCACAATTTGTTCCTTGCCCACCATCGTAATATTCATCTGTATAATTAGCAGTATCATCCTCAGTGGTATAAGGTAAACTATCAACAATTAAAGGATTATCACAATTGTCTCCTGGACCTGGACATCTATAGGTGATGGTTTCACTTTCATTACAGTTTTCATCATTTGCTACTAAGTTAATAGTCACATCTGTCAATGATTCATAAGGACCAAATGTATAAGTCCCATTTCCTGTTGCTGTTTGAGAAGCACTTCCTTGGTCATCAGAAATTACATACTGAGTTAAATCACCCATATCTGTAATATCAACATTCACCATAAACTCATTTGTTTCACATGCACCTGTTGTACTAATTTCATATGTTCCAGAAATACAAGTGTTCTCTGTTATATTTAATGTATAACCTGTTGATTGAGGTGAAGCAAAAGTCGAAATAACAATGTAATAAGTTTGACCAGCTGTCACTAGCAAATCTTCAATAACACGTTCGTTGGTGCTGTAATCTGCAAAACCAGCAATACACGAAACACCAATATCATTACAATCCTCGTAAACGAATATACCAGAATAAGAAGCTGTTGGTGTCATGCTGATATCAATAGAAGTGTCTTCTGTTGGTGTGTAGGCATAAACAACGTCATCACCAAGTAAGTAACTACTTGTTGTACTACAATTCGAACCTGGACTTCCAGAATAATCATCTGCATAGTTAGAAGTGTCATCAGTTGTTGTATAAGGTAAACTAATAACGTTAATTGGGTGGATACAATCTGTTCCAGCCAAAATAGCGCCTTCCTCTAAGGTTGTAAATGTAACAGGTCCAACCCACTCGCTAAATCCAGGGTTACAGTTTCCTCTAACATAAAGGTCATAAGTTGTTTCTGGCGTTAAACCAGTTATAGTATACGGAGAAGCGCCTAAGCCAGAAGCGTTTGCGCTAGCACCTGGAGTAAATCCAGTTGTACCCCAAACAAGGTCATAAGAAGCATTGTCCGCTGCACCTTGCCAAGTAACATCTGTAGATAAGTCTGTGGTAGCTGCAACCGCCAAGTTAGCAGGCGAACCACAAGGGATATCATCGGAGGTAATTTCTAATTCAAAAGCACCTTCAGGTAAGTCAGCATTAGCGTTGTAGGCACCAACATTCAAGTAGTAATTAACACCAACTTGACCAATGAAGCTAATGGTTTCTGTGTTGTTAGAAGCCACATTATCCTCAAAATCAATACAAGTTAATTCACCACAAGCTCCCGAAAGTAATGTAATAGCTGCATCCCAGCCAGTCGAAGTAACGTTAATAGTAAATTGAGCGCTTTCACCCTCGATTAAATACCAAACACCGTCATTAGAACCATCAGGCCCACAATAAACAAAATCTTCTTGGGTAGCACCCGTTGCATCCTCTGAACTTGAATGTGGGAAGCTACTAATTAAAGATGCATTAGCACAATCATCATTATCAGGAGGACATAAATAAGTAGTAGCTAAAGCTGTATTACAAGACGAATTATCTGCATCAGCTAAAGTAAAGGTTACATCCGTGCCACTTGCGTAAGAACCGAACTCAAGAGTACCTGTCGCATTAGCTGTTTGAGAATTGCCTTGGTCATCAGAAACGATAACGCTAGAAGCAGTACCTAGAGAGCTAATATCAACATTCACGTTATATGAACCCGTATCGCAGGCAGCTGTAGTAGTAAGACTAGCTACAGGCGCGGTACACGGAGTTCCAATGTACATATTGTCCACATAAAATTCATGGTCGAAATCTCCTGTATAAACAAAAGCAACGTAAATGCTTTGTCCAACATAAGCATCTAGAGCCAAAACAACTTGTTCCCAAGAGTTTTCTGCAAAACCAGCTCCCGCTTCCCAAACTTCAACGAAGTCGGCAGGGTTGGTAATAGGGTCTCCAGAAGCATTAGAGATAGCAATACCTGAATAATTGTAATAAGAAACCGAATAGTTTTGTCTTACATAGACAGAGAATTCATCTCCAGATTGTACAGTATAAGCCGGTGTGACCATGTAGGCCGTAGACTCATTATCCACAAACTCATCGTTGTGATAATAGCTGGCGTTTCCACTTTGGCTCTGTGCGGTAGTAAGCACAAAACCAGGATCTGATGAATCAGTTTGATATAAGGACCAACCACGGGTCGTTATATCAGATTCAAAGTTTTCTGATAGTTGTCCGAATGCTATGGTACTGCAGAGCAGGGTGAGCATCCAGAAGTAAAAGTTCTTCATATTTATAAAGTATTTAAAAGTATTATTTCATAATTGATCCATACAAATTTAACCCTTTTTAGCTAATTTGCAAGAATTCTGTTAAATTAAATGCAGACTAAACAAGGAATTTTAGTTTATTTTATAGACTTTAGAAATAGCTTTTAATGCCGATATGAATTTTTCCTTCTGTTAAACTAGTGGAATTAGTTTCATTTGAACCCAAAGCATAATTCAGTTGAAACCAACCAAAATTGGTTGAGAATTGCATTCCTAGGCCAAATGAATTAAAAAAGTTAGTGTTCTCACCTAGTTTGGCTTCAATCAGGGCTAGGTCTGAAAATACTTCGAAAAATATATTGTTATTAGGGATGTAGCGATAAGCCAATGAAATTGCATTGAAACTAGGTGTTAATATAGAGTTTTGATTAAATCCTCTAATGCTATTAAATCCACCAATTTGGTATAAGTCATTTTCTAAAATTTCGCCTTGCTGGATTAGATTATTTCCTTGAATAAGGGAGTTTACAAAGTGGTTTTTGTATAATCTCTGTTGGCGTTCAATCCAATAAGAAACTTCTGTCTGTTGGCTTTCTTCAGTCTCTCTATTTTTAAGGTTCCTGTTCCACAGGGTAGAGGAGAGTTTAATCCAAGTTTTATTTTCTTGTAATTTGTTAAATGAAAAGTCCTCATAAATATAATTAAAGCCAAAACCACTTTTTTTAAAATCTGAATTATCATTTTTAATGTAATTAGAATTGGCTAAGCTATAATTAGCACCTATATAATGGTCTTGGTTAAGTTGATAAAACAATCCATTTCTCCATTCTAGTTTAAAATAAGTAGAATCTTGTTTGGTTAGATTTAAATTGGTTTCGTAAGCAATTTTATTTTTAAACACATTTGGAATAAAACTCTCCAGTTTTAATTTTTGAGATTTATTCAAACCACTTTTCCAATCTACTTGGATTCGCTCATTGGAGTTAAAGGTGTTCACTAAATTTAATTGTACATTTCCTTGAAGATTTAGCTTATTCTCATCATCGGTTTCAAAACCTAAGATTCCATTAATGAAATTCTGTCGCAACTTTTTAGTATATACATATAATATAGTAGAGTCTTTAGTGAATGAAATTTTGGGTGGTTCGGTTTGAGTTAAAAAACTGTAGCTGTCTAATTTCTTTCGAATATTTTCAATGCTATGGTTTTTGTAGACTTTATTTTCATTTAACAATTCTCGTTTAACAAATTTGGGAACTCGTTCATATCCTATGAATTTAATTTCATCTATGTTGCGTTTCGCTGAGGGAATAATTTCTATTTGCGCTTGTGCAAATTCTTCATGGAACCCAATGGGTTTAATCGCTATTTGATCAAAAGCTTGTCCTTGCTCTAGTAAACTATCTTTTATCCCTTGAATCAATCTTTCAAAATTCAGGGTGTAATTTTGATGAATCGAATCGTATTGAGTTTGATTTAATACTGTACTATCCGTTGATTTAATAATTATTTTCTTAAACTGTTTACCTTTTGCAATATATATTCGACAGGGTTGAGTGCTGGTGCTATCAACTTTTAAAGTATGATAGCCTATTTGATTTAATGAATCTAAATAGGCTTTACTATTATTACCAATATATAAGGTGTCAAAATTATTTTGAATAGAAGATTTTTGAAAGATACTACATTCTTGCCCTTTTAGGATGAGCGCTGAGAAAGCTATAAGTAAGATTGTTATAAATGTTTTAACCTTCATCATGGGTTTAAAACAACGAATTTAAAAGAAAATAAGTATAAAAGATAGGTAAGTCATTAAAAATTAATATTCAAACACTTGTGTAAAACTAAATTATTCTTAACTTTGCACCCCTAAAATCAGGTAAAGTCCTGTTTTTAAATTGAATATTAATTATATGCCAACAATACAACAATTAGTTAGAAAAGGTAGAAAAACACTCACTAAGAAGAGCAAATCGGCTGCTTTGGAGGGGTGTCCACAACGTCGTGGAGTATGTACACGTGTATATACTACGACACCTAAGAAACCGAATTCAGCAATGAGAAAAGTTGCAAGGGTTCGATTAACCAATGGTAAGGAAGTTAATGCTTACATTGGAGGAGAAGGACACAATCTTCAGGAGCACTCGATAGTATTGGTGAGAGGAGGAAGGGTAAAAGATTTACCAGGTGTGCGTTATCACATCGTACGCGGTGCATTGGACACTGCTGGAGTGAGTGGTCGTTTGCAACGTAGAAGTAAGTATGGAGCTAAACGTCCTAAAAAATAACTTAAAACCTTAGAAAGAAATGAGAAAAACAAAAGCTAAAAAGCGCATATTACTTCCGGATCCGAAATTTAACGATCAGTTAGTTACGAGATTTGTGAATAATTTAATGCTAGACGGTAAGAAAAGTGTTGCTTTCAAAGTGTTTTATGATGCAATGGAAATTGTAGAGCAGAGAAAGGAAGATGCAGAAAAACCAGCTATCGAAGTTTGGAAAGATGCATTGACTAATGTTATGCCTCACGTAGAGGTAAGATCAAGAAGAGTTGGGGGTGCTACATTCCAAATTCCAATGCAGATTCGTCCAGATAGAAAGATTTCAATGGCCATGAAATGGTTGATTAAATATTCTAGAGCTAGAAACGAAAAATCAATGGCGCAGAAATTAGCTGCGGAAGTTTTGGCTGCTGCTAAAGAAGAAGGTTCAGCTGTTAAGAAAAGAATGGACACGCATAAGATGGCCGAAGCAAACAAAGCATTTTCACACTTTAGATTCTAAAACAGACGATGGGAACAAGAGATTTAAAATACACAAGAAACATAGGTATCGCTGCGCATATTGATGCGGGTAAGACAACAACTACGGAAAGAATTCTATTCTATACTGGTAAGAACCACAAAATGGGTGAAACTCATGAGGGTACTTCTACTATGGACTGGATGGATCAAGAGGCTGAAAGAGGTATTACAATTACTTCTGCTGCTACAACTTGTACTTGGACTTTTCCAAAAGAAAATGGTCAACCAACTGCAGATGCAAAAGGATACCACTTCAATATTATCGATACTCCGGGTCACGTTGACTTTACAGTAGAGGTAAATAGATCATTAAGAGTATTAGACGGACTAGTTTTCTTATTTAGTGCTGTTGATGGTGTTGAGCCACAATCAGAAACTAACTGGAGATTAGCTGATAACTACAAAGTACCTCGCTTAGGGTTTGTGAACAAAATGGACCGTCAAGGTGCAGATTTTTTAGGAGTTTGTCAGCAGGTAAAAGAAATGTTAGGTTCTAATGCAGTGCCTATCGTTATTAACATTGGTGACGAAGAAGATTTCAGAGGGGTTGTTGACTTAGTTAAAAACCGTGCTATTGTTTGGCATGATGAAAACTACGGATCAACTTACGATGAGATTGATATTCCCGAGGATTTAAAAGAACAAGCTGCTGAATTACGCATGAACTTGTTAGAAAATGTTGCTGAGTATGACGAAGCGATATTAGAAAAATATTTAGACGATACAGACTCAATTACTGAAGAAGAAATTCACAGAGCATTGAGAGCTGCTACTTTAGATATGGCAATTATTCCAATGACATGTGGTTCTTCATTTAAGAACAAAGGAGTTCAATTTATGTTGGACGCTGTATGTCGTTACTTGCCTTCTCCTCTAGATATTGAGGCTGTTGAGGGAACTAATCCAAATACAGACGCTGCAGAAAAGAGAAAGCCTTCAGTAGAAGAGCCATTTGCTGCATTAGCATTTAAGATTGCAACGGATCCTTTCGTAGGTCGTTTGGCTTTCTTCCGTGCTTATTCAGGTAGATTAGATGCAGGATCTTATGTTTTGAACAATCGTTCAGGAAACAAAGAAAGAATTTCTCGTATCTACCAAATGCACTCATCTAAACAAGAGCCAATCGATTTTATCGAGGCTGGGGATATTGGAGCTGCTGTAGGATTTAAAGATATTAAGACAGGTGATACATTATCTGACGAAAAACATCCAATTGTATTAGAAAGTATGGACTTCCCAGATCCAGTTATTGGTATCGCGGTAGAGCCTAAATCTAAAGCAGATATGGATAAGTTAGGAATGGCTTTGGCTAAACTTTCTGAAGAAGATCCAACATTCGTTACTAAAACAGATGAGGCTTCAGGTCAAACAATTATTTCTGGAATGGGTGAGTTACACCTTGATATTATTGTTGATCGTTTGAGAAGAGAGTTCAAAGTAGATGTTAACCAAGGACAACCTCAAGTTGAGTACAAAGAGGCTATCTTAGGAGAAACTGATCATAGAGAAACTTATAAGAAACAATCAGGTGGTCGTGGTAAATTCGCTGATATCGTATTTACATTAGGGCCAGCAGACGAAGGAGTTGAAGGTTTACAATTCGTTAACGAAATTAAAGGTGGTAATATTCCAAAAGAATTTATCCCTTCAGTTGAGAAAGGATTTAAAGAGGCTATGAAAAACGGTCCTTTAGCTGGATACGAAGTTGAATCTATGAAAGTTACGCTTAAAGATGGATCTTTCCATCCAGTGGATTCGGATCAATTATCTTTCGAATTAGCTGCTAAAATGGGATTCAGAAATGCGGCTAAGAAAGCTAAGCCAACTATTATGGAGCCTATCATGAAATTGGAAGTATTAACTCCAGAAGAAAACATGGGTGATATTGTAGGTGACTTAAACAGACGTAGAGGTATGCCTTCAGGAATGAGCGATAGAAATAATGCTAAGGTAATTAAAGCAACTGTGCCATTATCTGAGATGTTTGGATATGTAACTTCCCTAAGAACTTTATCTTCTGGGCGTGCAACTTCAACAATGGAATTTGAAAAATACGAACCAGCACCAACAAGTGTAGCTGAGGAAGTAATTGCAAAAGCAAAAGGAACTAGCGAAGATTAATTAGTTGAGAAATGAGTCAAAAAATTAGAATAAAATTAAAATCGTACGATTACAATTTGGTTGATAAATCAGCTGAGAAAATCGTTAAAACTGTAAAATCTACAGGAGCGGTAGTTAATGGTCCAATTCCATTACCAACAAACAAAAGAATTTTCACAGTTTTGCGTTCACCACACGTAAACAAAAAAGCTCGTGAACAATTCCAATTAAATGCGCACAAGAGATTGTTGGATATCTATAGCTCTTCATCTAAAACAGTAGATGCATTGATGAAGCTTGAGTTACCTAGTGGAGTTGAAGTAGAAATCAAAGTTTAGTTAAAAATAAAATAATGACAGTGTAGCGCTCAGAAATTCTGGGTGCTGCATTTTCATCTTATATCAAATAAAGAATGTCAGGAATTATAGGAAAAAAGATTGCAATGACAAGCTTGTATGATGAGAATGGTAAAAACATTCCATGTACTATTATTCAAGCAGGTCCTTGTGTCGTTACGCAGGTCAGAACCCAAGACAAAGACGGTTACACAGCCGTTCAGTTAGGTTTCGATGACAAGAAAGAAAAGAATGTTGGCAAGGCCATGACAGGTCACTTCAAAAAAGCCGGCACTACGCCAAAATACAAATTGGTGGAATTTCAGGGAGAGTTTGTTAATGATTTATCATTAGGTCAAGAGATTAATGTAGAGCTTTTCAAAGAAGGTGAATACGTTGATGTTACTGGTACTTCTAAGGGTAAAGGTTTTCAAGGTGTTGTAAAACGTCACGGTTTTGGTGGGGTTGGTCAGGCTACGCATGGTCAGCACAACAGATTGAGAGCGCCAGGTTCTATTGGTGCTGGTTCGGATCCATCTAGAGTATTCAAAGGAATGCGAATGGCTGGTCAGATGGGTAACAAAAAAGTTACAATCCAGAACTTGCAAGTTATTAAAGTTGATGAGGATAAGAATCTTTTGATTGTAAAGGGTGCAATTCCTGGTCCTAAAAATTCATACGTAATTATAAGAAAATGGAATTAACAATATTAGATAAAACAGGTAAGGAGACGGGCAAGAAGGTTACTTTAGATGCAAGCATCTTCGGAATCGAGCCAAGTCAACATACAGTTTACCTAGAAGTTAAGCAACACTTAGCAAACTTGCGTCAAGGTACGCACAAGGCAAAAGAAAGAGCTGAAATAACAGGTAGTACAAAGAAAATAAAGAAGCAGAAAGGTACAGGTACGGCTCGTGCGGGTGATATTAAAAACCCATTGTTCAAAGGTGGAGGTAGAGTTTTTGGTCCTAGACCAAGAAACTACAGTTTCAAATTGAACAAAGCACAGAAAAGAGCAGCCAAGAAATCTGCCCTTAGTCAGAAAGCTTTAGACAATGCAATTCGTGTCATGGAGGACTTCACTTTAGATGCTCCAAGAACCAAAGATTTTAGTCAAATTTTAGAGAATTTAAGTTTGACAAATAAAAAATCTGTATTTGTATTGGGGGATTCAAATAAAAACGTATATTTGTCGTCCCGAAATTTACAAGGAGTTAAAGTTGTAAATTTCTCAGAGTTAACAAGTTACGATATTATGAATGCGTCCGATCTTGTCTTATTCGAGAGTTCGATTGACAAGCTTCAGGAAAATTTAAGAAAGTAGAACGAATATGAGTATCATTTTAAGACCTGTAATAACAGAAAAAGCGACCCGAGATTCAGAGATGAATAATCGCTATGCTTTTTATGTACATACCGAAGCAAATAAGATCCAAATCAAGAAAGCAATTCAAGATTTGTATGGTGTAGATGTTCTAGACGTTCGTACTATGATTTACGCACCAAAGATAAAGACGCGCAACACGAAAACTGGTTTCCAAATCGGAAAAACCAATAAGTTAAAGAAAGCTGTTGTGCAGATTGAAGAAGGTCAGGAAATTGATTTATACGGTAACATTTAAGAAGTAGAATCATGTCAGTAAGAAAATTAAAACCAACAACACCTGGACAACGATTTAGAATCGTTAATAATTTCGATCAAGTTACAACCTCAAAACCAGAGAAGTCCTTGACTAAGGGTATCTCTAAGTCAGGTGGTCGTAACAATACCGGAAAAATGACGATGCGTTTCATTGGTGGAGGACACAAGAAGAAATATCGTATAATAGATTTCAAGAGAGATAAAGATGGTAGTGCAGAAGTACTAAGCATCGAATACGATCCAAATAGAACTGCTTTTATTGCATTAGTGCAGTACAAAGATGGTGAGAAGAGATATATCGTAGCGACTAACGGTTTAAAAGTTGGACAAACTATCCACAACGGTGAAGAAACAGCTCCAGAAGCAGGTAATTGCATGAAGCTTAAAAACATGCCTTTAGGTACTGTTGTTTCTTGTATCGAATTGAGACCTGGACAAGGGGCTATCATGGCTCGTAGCGCAGGATCATATGGTCAATTAATCGCTAGAGAAGGAAGATATGCAACTATTAAAATGCCATCGAGTGAAATTAGATTGGTATTGGTAGAATGTAAAGCTACTATTGGTGCTGTATCTAATTCAGATCACCAAACAGAAGTTAGTGGTAAAGCTGGTAGAACAAGATGGAAAGGGACTAGACCTAGAACTCGTTCAATGGTAATGAACCCTGTAGATCACCCAATGGGTGGTGGTGAAGGTCGTGCGACTGGTGGAATCCCTAGAAATAAAAATGGCGTTCCTGCTAAAGGTTACAAGACTCGTTACAAGAAGAAGGCGTCTAATAAGTATATCATAGAAAGAAGAAAGAAATAATTTATGGCACGTTCATTAAAAAAGGGACCTTATATCCATTATAAGCTAGAAAAGAAAGTTAACGATAACGTTGAGAGCGGTAAGAAGACGGTCATTAAAACCTGGTCAAGAGCATCAATGATCTCTCCTGACTTTGTTGGACAAACCATCGCTGTACATAATGGAAAGCAATTTATTCCTGTTTATGTAACAGAAAATATGGTAGGTCACAAATTAGGCGAATTTTCTCCAACACGTACTTTTAGAGGACACGCAGGAGCAAAAAATAAAGGTAAAAAATAATATAAGCTATGGGAAGTAGAAAAAGAAATAGCGCTGAATTGTTGAAAGAGGCAAAGAAAGATTTAGCTTTCGCTAAATTGAATAATTGCCCAACCTCTCCGCGTAAGATGAGATTAGTAGCCGATATTATTAGAGGAGAAGATGTGACCAAGGCATTGTATATTCTTAAGTATTCTAAGAAAGAAGCATCAGAGAGACTAGAGAAATTAGTTTTATCTGCCATTGCTAACTGGCAAGCTAAGAATGAGGATATGGACATCGAAGATGCACAATTATATGTTAAAGAAATTAATGTAGATAGTGCGCGTCAATTAAAAAGATTGCGTCCAGCACCTCAAGGTAGAGCACATAGAATCCGTAAGCGTTCTAATCACGTAACAATAATATTAGGTAGTAAAACCAAAGAGAATCAATAATTATGGGTCAGAAGACAAATCCAATAGGAAATAGATTAGGAATTATCCGCGGTTGGGATTCTAACTGGTATGGTGGTAAAGACTATGGAGATAAATTAGCAGAGGATGCTAAAATCAGAAAATACTTAGGAGCTCGTTTACAAAAAGCAAGTGTTTCTAATATTTATATAGAAAGAACTTTAAAGCTAATCACAATTACTATTACAACTGCCCGTCCGGGTATTATTATTGGTAAAGGTGGTAGCGAAGTTGATAAGTTGAAAGAAGAGTTAAAGCAACTTACAGGGAAAGACGTTCAAATTAACATTTTTGAAATTAAAAGACCTGAGATTGATGCTAAACTTGTAGGAGATAGTATTGCTAGACAAATTGAGAATCGTATTTCTTATCGTCGTGCTATTAAGATGGCTATCGCTGCAGCTATGAGAATGAATGCTGAAGGAATTAAAATTCAGATCTCTGGTAGATTAAATGGTGCTGAGATGGCACGTACAGAGACTTACAAAGAAGGAAGAATTCCATTATCAACATTCAGAGCAGATATTGACTATGCTTTGGTGGAAGCTCATACTACTTATGGTAGATTAGGAGTTAAGGTATGGATTATGAAAGGTGAAGTTTATGGAAAACGCGAGTTATCACCATTAGTAGGCCTACAGAAAAAACAAAAAGGAGGTGGCGGAAGAAGAACAGATCGTCGTCGTGATCGTAAAAGATCATAAATTTTAAAGAATTTTGAATCATGTTACAACCAAGAAGAACAAAATATAGAAAGGCGCAAAAGAACGTTAAGAAAGGTATCTCTCAAAGAGGAAATCAATTAGCGTTCGGTCAGTTCGGGATCAAATCACTAGAGTCTAAGTGGATTACAGCTAGACAAATAGAAGCAGCTCGTATTGCCGCAACACGTTATTTGAAACGTGAAGGTAGTATCTGGATTAAAATATTTCCAGACAAGCCTGTAACGAAGAAACCTCAAGAGGTACGTATGGGTAAAGGTAAAGGTGCTCCAGAATACTTTGTAGCTCCAGTTTTACCAGGACGAGTTTTGTTCGAAGTAGGTGGAGTTTCGGAGGAATTGGCTAAAGAAGCATTGCGTTTAGCAGCTCAAAAACTACCGGTTAAAACCAAGTTTGTTGTAGCTAGAGATTATCAACAAGATTAAAAGATAAGAGATGAAGGCATCAGACATAAAAGAATTAACGGTAGAGGATATCCAAGCTAAGTTGGAGGAAGAAAAAGCCAACTACGAAAAGTTGAGAGTTAGCCATAAAATGGCGCAAATAGAGAATCCAATCCAGTTGAGATACATGCGTAAAACCATTGCTAGGCTAAATACTGAGTTGAGTAGAAAATTAACTGAAGCTAAATAAGACAACAATGGAAAGAAATCTAAGAAAAGAACGTATAGGTTTGGTAAAGAGCAACAAAATGGATAAAACCATTGTTGTAGAAGCTACAAAACGCCACAAACACCCAATGTATGGGAAATTCATTTTGAAAACGAAGAAGTATACTGCTCACGATGAACAAAATGAATGTAACGAAGGCGATACAGTAAGAATTATGGAAACTCGTCCATTGAGTAAGAGAAAGAGATGGAGAGTTGTAGAAATTATAGAAAGAGCTAAGTAATAGAAACATGGTACAACAAGAATCAAGACTAAGAGTAGCAGATAATACTGGAGCTAGAGAAGCTTTAGTTATTAGAGTACTAGGTGGTACAGGAAAAAGATATGCCTCAATCGGAGACAAGGTTGTAGTTTCTGTCAAAGAAGCAACTCCAAACGGAAGTGCTAAAAAAGGACAGGTTTCTAAAGCTGTAATCGTAAGAACTAAAAAAGAAATACGTCGTAAAGATGGTTCCTATATCCGATTTGACGATAACGCAGTTGTGTTATTAGATAATAACGGAGAAATGAAAGGAACACGTGTTTTTGGTCCTGTTGCACGTGAGTTACGTGACAATCAGTATATGAAGATTATTTCATTAGCACCAGAAGTACTTTAAAAAGAAGCAAATCATGACGAAAATTAAAATTAAAAAAGGAGATCAGGTAATAGTGCTTGCCGGTGGAGATAAAGGCAAGACAGGAGAAGTGGTGAGAGTTATTCCTTCTAAGAACCGTGCAGTTGTTCAGAGTTTGAATATGATCAAAAAACACACAAAACCGTCTGCAACAAGCCCACAAGGTGGAATTGTAGAAATGGAAGCTCCCATCCATATTTCTAACTTGGCATTAGTAGATCCAGAAACTGGAAAAGCTACCAAAGTTGGATACAAAATGGAAGATGATAAAAAAGTAAGATTTGCTAAGAAATCAGGTAAAACCGTTTAAAGAAATGAGTACACAAAATTATATACCACGTCCGGCACAGGATTATAAAGATAAGATTGTTCCGGCTTTGAAAGAAGAATTTGGCTATTCATCTGTTATGCAGGTTCCTGTTCTAGAAAAAATTGTAGTAAGCCAAGGTTTAGGTGACGCTGTAGCTGATAAGAAAATTATCGATTATGCCTTAGAAGAAATGGCAATGATCACAGGTCAAAAAGCTGTACCTACCAATTCTAAGAAAGACGTTGCAAACTTCAAGCTTAGAAAAGGAATGCCTATTGGTGTTAAGGTTACATTACGTAAAGAGAAAATGTATGAATTTTTAGATCGTTTGATCTCTTCTGCATTACCTCGAGTACGTGATTTTAATGGAATTAGCACGAATGGATTCGATGGTAGAGGTAACTTCAATTTGGGAATTACAGAACAAATTATTTTCCCGGAAATAAATATTGACAAAGTAAAGAAAATTCAAGGAATGAATATTACTTTTGTTACTTCTGCACAAACAGATAAAGAAGCGAAATCATTGTTAGAAAAATTCGGTTTACCATTTAAAAAGAATCAATAATTATGGCTAAAGAAAGCATGAAAGCGCGCGAGCGTAAGAGACAAAGAATGGTAGCAAAATATGCGGATAAGCGTAAAGCTTTAAAAGAAGCTGGAGATTACGAAGCATTGCAAAGATTACCAAAAAATGCATCACCTGTTAGATTACATAACAGATGTAAATTAACTGGTAGACCAAGAGGATATATGCGTCAGTTTGGAGTATCACGTGTTACTTTTCGTGAACTTGCACTAAACGGTTTAATCCCAGGTGTAAAAAAAGCAAGCTGGTAATTTATCAAATTTTAAAACAAAGAAAATGCATACAGATCCAATATCCGATTTTTTAACACGATTAAGAAATGCAATGATGGCAGGACACAAATTAGTGGAAATCCCTGCATCTAACTTAAAGAAAGATATAACTAAAATTTTATACGATCAAGGTTATATTTTGAACTACAAATTTGTAGATGAGGGCTACCAAGGTACTATCAAAATCGCTTTGAAGTACGATAGAGCTACTAAAACTCCAGCTATTCGCAAAATCGAAAGAGCTTCTAAACCAGGTTTAAGAAAATATTCTGGTGCACAGGGTCTTCCAAGAGTGTTGAATGGCTTAGGTATCGCAATAATTTCTACATCTCATGGCGTGATGACAGATAAGCAAGCTCGCCAAAATAACATAGGTGGAGAAATATTATGTTACGTTTATTAATCAACAAAAGTAAGAACCAATGTCAAGAATAGGGTTAGCAACTATTACCATACCTGATAATATCAATGTCGACGTTAAAGACAATGTTGTAACAGTTAAAGGTAGTAAAGCAGAATTAAAACAAGAATTAAGAGAAGGATTTAACGTAACCATCGATGATGGAGTTTTATCCGTAGAAAGACCATCAGATAGTAAAGAAGATAAAGCTTTACATGGTTTATATAGAGCACTTATCAATAACATGATTGAAGGTCTAGATAAAGGATGGACTAAGGAGTTAGAGCTTGTAGGAGTAGGTTATCGTGCCTCTAATCAAGGTCAAAGATTAGATTTATCCTTAGGTTTCTCACATAACATCGTTATGCAATTGCCAGAAGAAGTAACAGTTGAAACTGTTTCTGAAAAAGGTAAAAATCCAATCATCAAGTTGTCTTCTTACGACAAACAATTGATCGGTAATATCGCTGCGAAAATTAGAAGTTTCCGTAAGCCAGAACCATACAAAGGAAAAGGAGTTAAGTTTGTTGGAGAAATCTTAAGACGTAAAGCAGGTAAGTCTGCATAATAAAAATTACAATTATGGCACTAGATAAAACGGAAAAGAGATTAAAAATTAAACGTCGCGTTCGTAAGAACATTCAAGGAACACCAGAACGTCCACGTTTATCTGTATATAGATCTAACAAAGAGATATATGCTCAAATTATAGACGATATTAATGGTGTTACTTTAGCATCAGCTTCTTCTAGAGAAAATGATATTGCTGGAACTAAAGGTACCAAATCTGAAATATCTACAATCGTAGGTAAGAAAGTTGCCGAAAAAGCAAAAGCAGCTGGAATCGAGAATGTGATTTTCGACAGAAACGGGTTTATTTATCATGGTAGAATAGAAGCGTTAGCTAAAGGCGCTAGAGAAGGAGGATTAAAGTTCTAAAAACAGATTATGTTAGGATTCAATAATATAGAAAAAGTTAAACCAGGAGGTTTAGAATTAGTTGATAGACTAGTAGGTGTTCAACGTGTTACTAAAGTAACAAAAGGAGGTAGAACTTTTGGATTCTCTGCTATTGTAGTGGTAGGAGACGAAAAAGGTGTAGTAGGATACGGTTTAGGGAAATCTAAAGACGTTGCTACTGCAATTCAAAAAGCCATCGAAGACGGTAAAAAGAATTTAGTAAGAATCCCATTAGACGGGCACACAATTCCACATACCCAAGAATCTAGATATTCAGGAGCTCAAATCTTTATGAGACCAGCTTCAGAAGGTACTGGATTGATTGCTGGAGGTGCAGTTCGTGCTGTATTAGAGTCAGTAGGTATTCAAGACGTACTATCTAAGTCTAAAGGATCTTCTAACCCACACAATGTTGTTAAGGCAACAATGAAAGCTTTATTGAACATGAGAAGTGTGAATGAAATCTCTAGATTAAGAGGTATACCTGTAAGTAAAGTTTTAAAAGGTTAATAAAAAGACATGGCAAAGATAAAAGTAACACAGGTTAAAAGTTCGATCAACCGCACTAAAAGACAAAAAGCTACATTAGAAGCTTTAGGGTTTAGAAAGTTAAATCAAACGGTTGAACACAACGACACTCCTGAGATAATGGGGATGATTGAGAAAGTTAGCCATATGGTTAAAGTTGAAAAAGCTTAACCTAAAAAATAGTAAGGAATGAAATTAAGTAATTTAAGACCTGCGAAAGGTTCAGTAAAAGGGAAATACCGTAAAGGTAGAGGTGAGGCTTCAGGAAACGCTGGTACATCTGGTCGTGGACACAAGGGGGCGAAATCTCGTTCAGGGTATTCAAGAAAAATTGGTTTCGAAGGTGGTCAAATGCCATTACAGAGACGTGTACCTAAATTTGGTTTCACGAACATCAATAGAAAAGAATATACAGGAATCAATTTAGATACAATCCAAACATTAGTTGAAGACAAAGGTTTGTCTGGTGAAATCAACAAAGATACATTTGTACAATACGGATTAGCTTCTAAGAAAGATTTAGTAAAAATTCTAGGTAGAGGTGAATTAACAGCATCAGTTACCGTAGTTGCAGACAAGTTTACCAAAACGGCACAAGAGGCTATCGAAAAAGCCGGTGGTAAGGCACAAACTATTTAATATTATATTTGGATGAAAGGCTTTTTTGATACACTAAAAAACATCTGGGCAATCGAAGAGTTGAGAAACAAAATTCTGTTTACTTTAGCTATGCTATTAGTATACAGATTTGGTTCTTATATACCTTTACCCGGAATCGACTTGAGCGAAATAGATCATAACGTTTTAAGCGCTAGAGGTTCGGGTCAGGAAACCGGGATTTTGGGGCTCCTTAATGCATTTACCGGAGGTGGTTTTTCTAGAGCATCTATCCTAGCCTTGGGTATTATGCCCTATATTTCCGCGAGTATTGTAATTCAGCTGATGGGATTGGCACTGCCATATCTACAGAAGCTACAAAAAGAAGGAGAATCTGGTCGTAAGAAAGTTACACAAATTACACGTTATCTAACGATTGCAATTTGTTTGGTTCAAGCTCCAGCTTATCTTACATCAGTAACTAACTACTTCTTACCTTATTCAGATCCTGCAATTGCTGCAGCATATGTTATCAATCCAGCTAGTTTCTGGTTCTGGTTCCCGTCTACTATATTATTAGTAACTGGTACTATGTTCGCCATGTGGTTAGGAGAGAAAATTACAGATAAAGGTATTGGAAATGGTATTTCTTTATTGATTATGATTGGTATTATGGCTGATTTGCCTAATGCTTTCTTCTCTGAGATTACAACACAACCTGGTATTTTTGTTTTATTCGAAGTAGTTGGATTCTTGCTTTGTATTCTAGCATGTGTGGTATTGGTAATGGCGGTTCGCCAAGTTCCTGTACAGTATGTAGGAAGAGCACAAGGAGGAAGCAGCAATTTTATGAAAACATTTACCAACACAGTTAGACAATATATTCCTTTAAAAGTAAATGCTGCTGGTGTAATGCCGATCATTTTTGCACAAGCAATTATGTTTTTACCTGGTGTTTTGGCAGGTTTAATTTATGAGGAAGGAAAAGTTCCTGGATTTTTCCAAAGTTTGGGAGATCCATTTAGTCTTTGGTATTCTGTTATATTTGGTATTTTGGTTGTATTATTTACATTCTTCTATACTGCTGTAACGATTCCAGTAAACCAGATGGCAGAAGATTTAAGAAGAAATGGCGGAATTATCCCTAGGGTAAAACCTGGTAAAGATACGGCAAACTTTTTAGATGACATTTTATCAAAAATTACGTTACCTGGCGCAATTTTCTTAGCTTTGCTGGCAATTTTACCGGCGATTGTATATAAGTTAGGTGTTGGTGCTGGATTTTCGTACTTCTTTGGTGGTACATCACTACTTATTTTGGTAGGTGTAACATTAGATACGATGCAGCAAATCAATACTTACTTATTAAATCACCATTATGATGGTATGATGGAGACAGATAGAGTTAGTAAAAAAATGGCATAAAATCTGTACCTAATAAGACTATGGCTAAACAAAAACATATTGAACAAGACGGAACAATTATAGAAGCATTATCAAATGCTATGTTTCGTGTAGAATTAGAAAACAATCACGTAGTAACAGCGCATATCTCTGGAAAAATGAGAATGCACTATATTAAGTTATTGCCTGGTGACAAAGTAAAAATGGAAATGTCACCATACGATTTAACAAAAGGTAGAATTACCTATAGATATTAATAATTAGAAGGTCTTCAGAATGGAGATCGGAGTATATAAAAAACATTAAAATGAAAGTTAGAGCATCTATTAAGAAACGTAGTGCGGAATGCAAAATTGTTCGTAGAAATGGTCGCTTATATGTGATCAACAAAAAAAACCCGAAATTTAAACAACGTCAAGGTTAATTCAAGAAAATTATGGCACGTATAGCAGGAGTAGATTTACCAAAGAATAAAAGAGGTGTAATAGGTTTAACTTACATCTATGGTATCGGAAGAAGCACAGCACAGAAAATTCTTGAAAAAGCTGGAGTTGACGAAAGTAAAAAAGTTAATGATTGGAATGATGATGATATCAATGGTATCAGAAAGGCATTGTCTGAAACTTATAAAGTAGAAGGGGAATTACGTTCAGAAACTCAATTGAATATCAAACGTCTTATGGACATCGGTAGTCAAAGAGGGATTCGTCATCGTTTAGGTTTGCCTTTGAGAGGTCAAAGAACCAAAAACAATTCACGTACACGTAAAGGAAAAAGAAAAACTGTTGCTAACAAGAAAAAAGCAACTAAATAATTTAATTAGCTATGGCAAAGAAACAACAGAAAGGTGCTAAGGCAAAAGCTAAAAAGCGTAACGTTAAGGTAGAAGCTAACGGGGAAGCTCACGTTCAAGCGACATTCAATAATGTAATTATATCTCTAACTAATAAAAAAGGAGAAGTTATCTCTTGGTCATCTGCCGGTAAAATGGGCTTTAGAGGATCTAAGAAGAACACACCTTATGCTGCGCAAGTTGCTGCTGAGGATTGTGCTCAAGTAGCTTTCGAAGCGGGATTAAGAAGAGTGAAGGTATTTGTTAAAGGACCTGGAACAGGTAGGGAATCAGCGATTCGTGCTATCCACAATTCAGGGATCGAAGTAAGTGAGATCGTAGATGTTACGCCACTTCCACACAACGGATGTAGACCTCCAAAAAGAAGAAGAGTTTAATTTTAAATTCTTACAATTCTAATCCTTAAAATATAAAACATTATGGCAAGATATACAGGACCTAAAACAAAAATAGCCCGTAAATTCGGTAAAGCAATTTACGGAGATGACAAATCTTTCGAGAGAAGAAAGTATCCTCCAGGACAACACGGTCCAAACCGTCGTCGTGGAAAGAAATCAGAGTATTCTATGCAATTGATGGAGAAACAAAAAGCTAAATATACGTATGGTATATTGGAGCGTCAATTCTCTAACATGTATAAAGCCTCTACAAGAGCTAAAGGAATTACTGGTGAAGTACTATTACAATTATGTGAAAGAAGACTAGATAACGTAGTTTACCGCCTAGGTATTGCTCCTTCTCGTCCTGCAGCACGTCAATTAGTATCACACAAGCACGTAACCGTTAACGGGGAGTTAGTAAATATTCCTTCTTACCAATTAAACGAAGGAGATGTAGTAGCTGTTCGCGAAAAATCTAAGTCGTTAAATACAATAGAGGAGTCTTTATTACATAGAAATGATTATGAGTGGTTAACATGGAACGAAGCAACTAAATCTGGAACTTTTCAGGCAATTCCTGAAAGAATTCAAATTCCAGAAGACATCAAGGAGCAATTGATCGTCGAGCTTTACTCTAAATAATAACCCAAAAATATCTTTTCAATATATGGCTATTTTAAATTTTATAAAACCTGATAAGGTTGTTTTAATAGAAGCTGACCAGTTTTCTGGTGAGTTCGAATTCCGCCCGTTAGAACCAGGCTATGGTTTGACAGTGGGGAATGCATTACGTCGTGTATTGCTTTCTTCTTTGGAGGGGTTCGCTTTTTCTTCTGTTAAAATAGAAGGCGTTGACCACGAATTCTCAACCATAACAGGTGTCGTAGAAGACGTAACAGAAATTATATTGAATCTGAAGAAAGTTAGATTCAAAAGACAAATAGAAGATACCGAAACCGAAACAGTTAACGTAAGCATTTCTAAACAAAATCAACTTACAGCTGGTGATTTAAGTAAATTCATTTCAGGCTTTCAGGTTTTAAACCCAGAATTGGTTATAGCCAATATGGATAAATCTGTTAAGCTAGACATGACTTTAACTATCGAAAAAGGTAGAGGTTATGTTCCCGCTGACGACAACAAACAAGCGAATGCACCTGTAGGTACAATAGCTATCGATTCTATCTTTACACCTATCAAAAATGTAAAGTATAATATCGATAACTATCGTGTTGAACAAAAAACAGATTACGAAAAGTTGATTTTCAAGATCGAAACTGATGGTTCTATACACCCACAACAAGCGCTTACAGAAGCAGCTAAAATTTTAATCCACCACTTCATGTTATTCTCGAATGAGAGAATTACACTAGAAGCGGAGGAAGTTGCACAAAGCGAAACTTACGACGAAGAAGCATTGCATATGCGTCAATTATTAAAAACCAAATTGGTAGATCTTGACTTGTCAGTAAGAGCATTAAACTGTTTGAAAGCAGCAGAAGTAGAAACATTAGGAGAATTAGTGTCTTATTCCAAAGGTGATTTAATGAAATTCAGAAACTTCGGAAAGAAGTCTTTAACTGAATTAGAAGAATTAGTCGGAAATAAAGGTTTAGGCTTTGGTATGGACATATCTAAATATAAATTAGACGTAGAATAAGAAATCATGAGACACGGAAAGAAATTCAATCATTTAAGTAGACAAAAAGGTCATAGACGCGCCATGTTAGCGAATATGGGTACCTCACTTATAATGCATAAGAGAATCAACACGACAGTAGCAAAAGCTAAAGCGTTGAGAGTTTATATAGAACCGTTATTGACGAAAGGTAAAAATGATACTACGGCATCTCGTCGTATGGTATTTAGTTACTTACAAGACAAAACAGCAGTTTCTGAATTATTCAGAGAAGTTGCACCTAAAATTGCTGATAGACCAGGAGGATATACACGTATCATCAAAACTGGATTCAGAAAAGGTGACGGAGCTGAAATGGCCATGATCGAATTGGTAGACTTTAACGAGTTATACAATCCAAACGATTCAGGTAAGAAAACTCGTCGTAGCCGAAGAGGTGGTAGCAAGAGCGCTGCAGCGGCTACAGCAGCTAAGAGCGAAGAAGAATAAATAATATTTTCTCTTAAATATATATAAAAAGCGATTACCAAAAAGTAATCGCTTTTTTTTTGTTCTATTTTTCTTGATTCGACTAGATATAAAAGGATTGTTTAAATTAATAAAAAAAATGCTAAGAGAATTAATAGAGAAACAGTAAAATATAGGGTTGTCCTAACTAAGTTAACCTAATTTTTAAAATGCTACTTTTCATAAATAATTTTACGCTCAATTAACTGATAAGGAGTTCTCTTAGATTCATCTAGCTTATAACTTCGTCTTTCTACCCAATTTCCTTGATCATCTAGCTTATGCTCAAATACTAGATTATTTTCATCTAATTTAAACCCTACAATGAGCCCATTTTTCCCATGTATATATTCCATGCTTACTAGTACAGGATCTTCGTCAGGTTTCTGATGAGGGTAAATAACAATATCTTTAGTTTTTCTCATCATAGGATTATAAACGATAGAATCTGTCATCAACCAATTATTTTCTCGGTCATAAAGCTGTTTAGAAGCAACTAAACCATTTGGATAATAGATAAGCTTGATTTGGTTTATAACGGTGCCTGTAGAGCTGTAATATATATCCTTTTGCCTTTGGCCTTTTTCATTAAGCACAATTTCAATTTTATATTCTATTGGAGGAGCATCCGCCAGATGAGCAGCAAATTCCTTGATTTGAATTTCGCTAATCATATCCTCATGCTCCTGATCGTAGATGTAAATCGCTTGATCGATTAATTGATTCTTTCCATCATATATCTCTCTCGTTTTGAGTTTAGGAACATCGCCATCAGTATAATTGAAAACTTGCGTAAAGTTCTGTTTGAATTGTAGATCTTCCTGAATCCATTTATGAATTAAATTGTTCTTAAAAATTAAAACATCTTTCTTCCATGCCTCTGTTTTTTCCTCTTTATCATTCATCGAATAGGTTGTGGATTCAACTTCTTTTACCGAATTATTGAATCTAAAATCCAAATCATTCAACAAAGGCCAATCCGCTGGATGATAATCGAAATTTTGGGCATTTGCACAATTAAAGCCTAAGCAAATACAAAGTAAAATTAGATTTTTCATAGAGTATTGAATTGATTTTGAACTAATTTAATTAAATTATTTCAATATTTAGTGAATGTGGAATATAAATTGTTGCAGATTGGTTAAACAAATTATTATGAACAAATTACAAGTATTTTTGGGAATGGGCTTTTTATTACTAAACACCGCCTGTGATAACAAAAACGAAACCGTAGTAGTGCAATCTAATGAAGACTCGATTGCGGTGATGGAAGATGAATTGCATGTGAATCCAGATATGGAGGAACAAAAAGTTTTGTCATACGATTTTAGTTCCGCAAGCGATAGTAATTTAGCAGGTACGGCAACCTTTACGCAAATGGATAATGAAGTTAAATTAGAAGTTAACTTAGAAGGAATTACACCAGGAGATCACGCTATCCACGTTCATGAAAAAGGAGATTGCTCCGCGCCTGATGCCTCATCAGCAGGAGGACATTGGAATCCAACGGGTGATGAACACGGAAAATTCGATATGGAGCCATTTCATATGGGAGACATTGGAAACCTAACGGCAGATGCCGATGGGAAAGCTAGCTTAATCTTTAGCACAGATAAATGGTGTTTAGACTGTGACGACGAAACCAAGAACCTAATGGGCAAATCTCTTATCGTTCACGAAAGTGTTGATGATTTTACCTCTCAACCTACAGGAGATGCTGGTGGAAGAATTGGATGTTTAGTTATTGAATAAACCTATTATTTATTACATTAATTTAAATAAAAGCGGTCTTTAGAAGGTCGCTTTTTTTAAATTTGTAACATGTACAGCGCACTTAGGATTTCACTCAGCTTACTCACTTTATTACTGTTTACTCAGATCCATTTTCACCTACCTGTTTTTGACATAGGAATTCCTATTACAGGCCAGAGTTTTGCCATTGTATTAATTTCTTATATTTTTGGGTTTAAGGAAGGTGTCTTCGCCATTATCATTTACCTCCTACTCGGATTACTAGGTTTGCCAGTATTAGCACAAGGCGGACATGGTGTAGATGCTTTTATGAGCAATAGCGGCGGCTATTTGATTGGTTTTATTTTTGGAGGAGCATTCAGTGGTTATATTTCAGACAAAAAAGTTAATAATCTTAAAAATGCTTTCCTTTCTATGTTGATAGGAACCTTGATTATTCTATTCTTTGGAGTTGCTAGACTTAGTTTTAATTTAGGAATTGCTAAGGCCATAGAATTTGGATTTATACCATTTGTTTTAGGTGGAATCATCAAGATTGTAGTGGGCGCATTTGCTGGTTGGTTAATAAAGAAATATCTAATGAAATTAAATTTAAATTTTGATTAAAACTTGAAATTTTGAGTATAAAAAAAGACCCCTAATTGGAGTCTTTCTTATTTTTAGTCGATGGAAAGCTTAATCTTCCTTATTGTTTCTTTGTTTTTTTTTCTGGTTTTGGTAATAATACTTTACGAGAAAGTCTCATTTTTCCAGATTTAGGATCATTTTCTAAATATTTAACTTGAATTTCATCACCTACCTTCACAACGTCTTCAACGTCGTTCACGCGATGCCATTCTAGCTCAGAAATATGCACTAATCCTTCTGTACCTTTCTTAATTTCAACAAAAGCACCAAAAGGCTTAGTAGAAACAACTTTTCCGGTATATACCGCACCAATTTCTGGTTCAAAAGTGATGTCTTTTACACGTTGAATTGCTTCATCCATACCAGCTTGATCAACACCGCTAATCTCTACAATACCTTCTTTTCCATCCTCTTCAATAGAAATGTTAGTTCCAGTATCGGCTTGAATAGCTTGAATCATTTTTCCACCAGGTCCAATCAATGCACCAATATAATCACTAGGGATTCTCATGGTTACAATCTTAGGAGCATTAGCTTTTAGTTGCTCATTTGGTTCAGAAATAGTTTTCATCATTTCTCCTAAAATGTGAAGTCTACCTTCTTTAGCCTGCATTAATGCTTTTTCAAGAATTTCATGAGCTAAACCATCAACCTTAATATCCATTTGACAAGCTGTAATACCATCTTTGGTACCCGTAACTTTAAAGTCCATATCTCCTAAGTGATCTTCATCTCCTAAAATATCAGATAATACAGTCCATTTTCCTGATTCAGTATCAGTAATCAATCCCATGGCAATTCCAGAAACTGGTTTTTTCAATTTAATACCGGCATCCATTAAAGCTAATGTACCCGCACAAACTGTTGCCATAGAAGAAGAACCATTAGACTCTAAGATATCAGATACAATACGTACTGTATATGGGTTATCTTCTGGAATCATTTTCTTTAAAGCTCTTTCAGCTAAGTTACCATGTCCAATTTCTCTTCTAGAAGTTCCACGGATAGGTCTTGCTTCACCGGTAGAGAAAGGAGGGAAGTTATAGTGTAAGTAGAATTTCTTAGAATATTCACCCAATAAACTGTCAACTCTATCAACATCCAAAGAAGATCCTAAGGTAATGGAAGTTAAAGATTGAGTTTCTCCACGAGTAAATACGGCAGAACCGTGTGTAGATGGTAAATAATCTACTTCACTCCAAATAGGTCTAATTTCGGTTGGTTTTCTTCCGTCAAGACGAATTCCTTCTTCCAATAGCAATTGTCTAACAGCTTCTTTTTTAGCCCCAGAGAAATAAACTTTGGCCAAAGGCGCAACTTCTTCTAATTCTTCTTCGCTATAACTTGATAAAAACTCTTCTAAAACTGCATCGAACTTTTCAGCACGAACATGTTTGTCAGCTGGTTCTTTAGCAATATCATATAGATTTTGGAATAACTCTGAATGAATTTTCTTTTCTAAATCACGATCATGAGTTTCGTGTTCGTAAACTCTTTTTTCTTTACTAACTCCAGCCGCTTCAGCTAATTCAATTTGTGCCTGAACTTGAACTTTAATCGCTTCATGTGCAAACTTAATTGCATCTAGCATTTCTTGTTCAGAAACTTCTTCGAATTCACCTTCAACCATAACGACAGAATCTGCAGTAGCACCTACCATGATATCCATGTCGGCAGTTTTTAAGGTTTCGAAATCTGGATTAATAATATATTTTCCATCTACTCTTGCAACTCTAACCTCTGAAAGCGGAGCTTTGAACGGAATATCCGTTAATGCTATCGCAGTAGAAGCAGCTAAACCAGCCAATGAATCTGGCATCGTAGAACCATCATAAGAATAAACACTTATGATAACTTGAGTTTCAGCGTGATAATCGTCTGGGAACATAGGACGCAAAACGCGATCCACCAAACGCATGGTCAAAATCTCTTCATCTGTTGGGCGTCCTTCTCTTTTGAAAAAACCACCTGGAATCTTACCAGCTGCGGTAAATTTCTCACGGTACTCAACAGTTAATGGCATAAAATCTACACCATCTCGGGCATCTTTCGCTGATACTACAGTAGCTAACAGCATGGTCCCACCCATCTTCACTACCACAGAACCGTTAGCTTGTTTAGCTAATTTACCGGTTTCTAAAGTAATGGAACGTCCGTCTTCTAAACGGATTTCTTTTGTAAAAACTTGATTATTCATATATAAATTAATGTGTCTAAATTGGTGTGAACCTAAGAAAACAAAAAAGGCAAGTCAATAATGACTTGCCTCGAGTTATTTTTCTTTGATTACTTACGGATTCCTAACTTGGCAATAATCTCACGGTATCTTTCGATATCTGTTTTGATTAAGTAGTCAAGGAAATCTCTTCTTTTACCTACCAGATTTACTAGTGCACGCTCGGTGTTGTAATCCTTACGATTTTGCTTTAAGTGTTCTGATAAATGCTTGATTCTGTAAGTGAATAAGGCAATTTGGCTCTCTGGAGATCCAGTATCATTTGCGTTGATACCATGCTCTTCAAAAATCTCTCTTTTTTTCTCTGGTGATAAATACATTCAAATATTTGTTTAATGATTATTATGTACGAAGTCGCAAATGTACGGATTATAAATAAGTTGACAAGTATTTTATTTAATTATTTACCTTATTTAATGAGCGCCAATTCATATTCAGGAATCATTTTATAGCCTACTTTTAAATCTTACTATTATTAATAATGATACTCAAGCTATACGCTTATATCTATTTAGCATTAGAAAGATTTTGAGCAAATATGAAAGATAATTTTAAATTAAATTAAATCATTTGTAACTTTCCACAATTATACACGTCATATAGACCAAACATTAATTAATATCAAAATATTTTTCATGAAAAAATTGTTATTGAGTGTGTTTGCTGTAGGAGCCATGCTAAGCAGCCAAGCACAACACATTGATTATGAGGAGTACGATCTGGACAACGGATTACACGTGATTCTTCATCAAGACAAAACTGCGCCTGTGGTAATTACTTCTGTAATGTACCATGTTGGTGCTAAAGATGAACAGCCAGATAGAACAGGTTTTGCACACTTCTTCGAACATTTATTATTCGAAGGAACTAAGAATATCGATAGAGGAGAGTGGTTTAAAATTGTTACTTCAAACGGAGGGATGAACAATGCCAACACTTCAGACGATAGAACTTATTATTACGAAGTTTTCCCTTCTAACAATCTTCAATTGGGTTTATGGATGGAATCTGAAAGAATGTTACATCCAATCATTAACCAAGTTGGTGTTGATACACAGAACGAGGTGGTGAAAGAAGAAAAGCGCTTGAGAGTAGATAATCAGCCTTATGGAAACATGCTGAAAGCTTTAAAAGAGCAAATGTTTAAAAATCACCCATATCGTTGGACTACGATTGGAGAGATGGAGCATTTAGATGCAGCTACCTTAGACGAGTTCATGGCTTTCTATGAAAAATTCTATGTTCCTAACAATGCTGTTTTAGTTGTTGCTGGTGATTTCGATCCATCACAAGCTAAGACTTGGATCAACGATTATTTTGCCGAAATTCCAAGAGGAGCTGATATAGATAGACCGATTGCTAAAGAAGATCCTATTACACAGCCTATCGAGGCTACATGGGAAGATCCAAACGTTCAAATTCCCATGATTATTTCTGCGTTTAGAACTCCTTCTATGAAAACCAGAGATGCCAGAGTTTTAGACTTAATTTCTGCTGTGTTAAGCGACGGGAAAAGTTCTAGATTATATAAGAAAATGGTAGATCAGGACAAAACTGCTCTACAAGTAGGAGCTTTCAACTACAGCCAAGAGCACTACGGACAATATATTATCTATGGGTTGCCAATGGGTGATAATACCAAAGAAGATATGTTGAAAGCATATGATGCAGAAATCAAGAAATTACAGACTGAATTAATTTCAGAAAGAGAATATCAAAAACTTCAAAATCAATTCGAAAATAGATTTGTTTCTAGTAATGCAAGTGTAGAAGGTATTGCACATACATTAGCTACAAATTATTTATTGTATGGAGATACTAGTTTAACTAACAAAGAGATCGATATTTATAGATCTATAACTAGAGAAGAAATTAGAGAAGTGGCTCAAAAATATTTGAACCCAAATCAGCGAGTGATCATCGAATACACTGGAGCAAAATAATTTTCAACGAATTTTAAACAATAGAAATGAATAAAATAATATATAGCGTTCTTTTTGCATTCATCCTTGGATCTTGTACAACGACACAGGTTCAGAATGCTGAGAGCCAACCAGAAATGGAAACTACTACACAAGGCATCGATAGAAGTATTAGACCAACACCAGGTCCAGCACCTAAAGTAAATATTGGTAAGCCACAAACTTTCACGCTAGAGAATGGATTGAAAGTGATGGTAGTTGAAAATAATAAACTACCAAGAGTTAGTTTTAACTTAGTAATGGACAATCCTCCCGTTGCAGAAGGCGATAAAAAAGGAGTAAGAAGCATGCTAAGTAGCATGATGGGTAATGGAACTTCTAAAACACCAAAAGATAAATTCAACGAAGAAGTTGATTTTTATGGTGCAAATGTTAGTTTCCATGCAGGTGGAGCTTATGCTTCAACCTTATCTAAGTACTTCCCACAAATCTTAGATTTAGTTTCTCAAGGTGTTTTAGATCCTTTATTGACTAAAGAAGAGTTTGAGAGTGAAAAGGCTAAAATGATTGAAGGATTAAAAGCAGATGAAAAAAGTGTTACTTCTGTAGCATCTAATGTTCAAGACGCTTTGGTTTTCGGTAAATCACACCCTTTTGGAGAATTTTTAAATGATAAAACAGCTCCCAACATTACGTTCAAAGACGTGAAAGATTATTATGCTAAAAACTTCGTTCCAGGTAATGCCTATATGGTAGTAGTTGGTGATGTAAGCTTTGATGAGGTAAAAAAATTAGTTTCAAATAAATTTACATCATGGAAAAAAGCTACTGTAAAAGCTCAAAACTACCAAGAGCCTAAGAATCTTGCTACAGCAACTATCAACTTTGTTGATATGCCAAATGCAGTTCAATCGGAGGTTTCGACTTTAAATATAACAAACCTAAAAATGAGTGATCCAGATTATTTTGCGGCACTAATGGCAAACCAAATCTTAGGAGGTGGTGGAGAAGGTCGTTTGTTCTTAAACTTAAGAGAAGCAAACGGTTGGACTTATGGTTCATACTCAAGAATTAGAGGTGACAAAGATGTAAGCCGTTTTATGACAACCGCCTCTGTTAGAAACGCAGTGACTGATAGTGCTATTGTTGAAATGTTAGGTGAATTAGGAAGAATTAGAACTGAATTAGTTTCAGAAGAGGAGTTGAAAAATGCCAAAGCTAAGTTCGTTGGAAACTTTGTAATGCAAGTTGAGAAGCCAGAGGTTATCGCTAGACAAGCCTTACAAATTGAAACTCAAAACTTGCCATCTGATTTCTATGAAAACTATATTAGAAATATTAATGCAGTGACAAGAGAAGATGTTATGGCTGCTGCTAAAAAATACTTCGGTAAAGACAATGCTAGAATTGTAGTTGTTGGAAAAGCAGAAGACGTTTTACCTTCATTACAAAAAATGAATTTCCCCATAAAGTACTACAATAGATACGCAGAAGAAGTTGATGCTCCAAAATTTGAAAAAGTTGCAGCAGATGTTACTCCAATGAGTGTTGTAAATACGTATTTAGATAAAATAGGTGGTAAAGATAAAGTGAAAGCTTTAAAATCAGTAAAAGCAACTTTCTCTATGGAAGCAGGTGCACCTCAACCATTAGAAGGAACTTTATTGCAATTAGCTCCAAACAGAGAGAAAACAGAAATGAAAATGAATGGTATGACAGTAATGAGTCAATCATTTGATGGAACAACGCTGAAAGTTGCTGGAATGGGCGGATCTCAAGAATTAACGGGAGACGATGTAGCAGACAAAGCAGCTAAGAAAGGAATCATCGACCAAGCATACTACACAGCAGATCAATTAGAGTTAGCTGGAATGTCTAAAGTCAATGGTAAAGATGCTTACAAACTGAAAGTTACAGTTGGAAAGTCTACGCACGAAGAATTGTACGACAAAGCTTCTGGGCTTTTAGTTCAAAGTGTTGCCACGCAAGAAACTCCTCAAGGAGATATGCAAATGGTAACAAGATTCGAAGACTACAAAGCAGTTGATGGAATTAAAGTTCCTTTCAAAATTTATCAAGAAGTAGGACCACAAACAGTGGTTATGGAAATGAAATCTTACGAAGTTAACAAAGGCGTAAGTCAATCAGATTTCTAATTTGATTCAAATTTCATATTAAGTATAAAGCACCCATTTCGGGTGCTTTTTTTATGCTTTCTATTAAAATTTCTACTTTTATTCAATTGATTAAAACTTAAACCCAATAACAATCCATATTCTATCTTGATTTATTAATTTAGAGGAATTATATAAAAATCATGACAAAGCAAATTATACTTCTATGTTGTCTGTTAGGAACAATTTTGCTCCAAGCACAAAATATCCCATTAAATCCTAATGTTGTATACGGTAAATTAGATAATGGCTTTACCTATTACATCGAAGAAAATGCAAAGCCAGAGAATAGAGTTGAGTTAAGATTGGCCCTAAATATTGGTTCTATAGCTGAAGATGAGGATCAATTAGGTCTTGCCCATTTTATGGAGCATATGAACTTTAATGGGACAAAGAATTTTCCGGGGAATCAACTTGTAGATAGTTTACAGTCGATTGGCGTTAGATTCGGTCAACATTTAAATGCATATACCGGTTTTGATGAAACAGTTTATATCTTACCTATTCCTTTAGAAAAGCCAGGAAATCTAGATATCGGAATGAAAATAATTGAAGATTGGGCTTTTAATGCGATTCTATCGGATGAGGAAATCAATAAAGAGCGAGGAATTATCTTAGAAGAATTAAGACTTGGTCTTGGTGCTGATAAAAGAATGCTAGATGAATACTTACCTAAAGTTTTATACCAATCTCGTTATGCTCAGCGTTTACCTATCGGTAAAAAAGAAATTATAGAAAACTTCGACCCCGAAGTTATTAGAAAATACCACAGAGATTGGTATCGACCTGATTTAATGGCGATTATTGTGGTGGGTGATATTGATGCCAAGGAAATGGAGCAAAGAATTAAATCACAATTTTCTAAATATAAAAACCCAGCCCAACCAAGAGAACGAATCTCTTATGATGTTCCAAACCACAAAGAAACCTTGATTTCTGTTTCATCAGACCCTGAGGCTTCATTTAGTAGAGTTGAATTGTACTATAAAGATTTAGGAAAAGCTACATCGGTTAAAACAGAATCGGATTATCGAAGAATGTTAGTGAAATCGTTGTTTGCTAATATGCTTAACAATCGTTTAAAAGAGTTGAGCAATTCATCTAACCCTCCATTCACTATGGCAGGCTCTTATCATGGAGGAACTTGGGCAAGATCTAAAGAAGCTTATCAATCCTATGCAATGACGCCAGAGGGTGGTCAGTTAAAAGCATTAAAAATTTTAATTGAAGAAAATGAAAGAGTTAAGAAGTTTGGATTTAATGAAAGTGAATTAAAAAGATCAAAAACAGAAATAATTTCTTGGATAGAAAAAGCTTTTGAAAACAGAGATAAAACGGAAAGTAGAAGAAAGATTAACGCCTACGTTAATCACTTCTTAGAAAATACGCCAGCTCCTGGTGTGGAATGGGAATTTTCTAAATACCAAGAAATGCTACCCGGGATAAGTTTGGATGAAGTAAATAGCCTAATTCAAAACTATATTAGAGATGAAAATAGAGTTGTGGTTATTACTGGGCCTGAAAAGGAAGCTATAATACAACCCACAGAAGATGAGGTATTTGCCACTTTAAACTCTGTAGATGTTGCAAGTTTAGAACCTTATGATGACCAAATTAAAATCACTCAACTTGTCAAAGATATTCCAACAAAAGGGAAGGTAGTCCAAACAAGCACAGACGAAGATCTTGGTACCACAACATGGGTTTTAAGTAATGGAGCAAAAGTTACTTTCAAGAAAACAGACTTTAAGAATGATGAAATATTATTTAAAGCTATGCGCTTAGGTGGCAGTTCAACGATATCAGATGAGGTTTTCCTAGATACGCAGTGGGCTTATAGTGCCCTAGCCGAAGCTGGACTCAATGGTTATTCTAAGACAGATTTAGATAAATACATGGCAGGAAAGCAAGTTTATGTAAGCCCGTTCTTTGGTTCTACACAAGTAGGTTTCAATGGACAATCAACACCTAAAGACATTGAAACACTTTTCGAGCTTATCTATGCTAATTTCACAGGATTGAATAAGGACAAAGATGCCTATGAAAGTTATGTGAGCAAACAAAGTAGTTTTTATAATAACTTAAGCTCTCAACCTCAATTTTATTTTATGCTAGAGCATGCTAAATTTAAAATGCAAAACAATCCACGTTTAGGAAACATTATTCCTCTAGAGGAAGATTGGAAAAAGACAAATTATGATTTAGCATATCAAGTTTTTACAGATAAATTAAAGAATGCGGGTGATTATAATTTCTATTTTATCGGAAACATAGACGAAGCAAAACTGAAGGAGTTAAGCGAAAAATATTTAGCTGTATTGCCTGCAGAAGGTGAAAAAGAAATATTTAAAGATTTGGGCTATCGTTCGATTTCAGGTACACATAAAAAGGAGTATAGAAAAGGAAGCGATCCAAAGAGCTTTGTAGAAATCACCTACGAAGGAGAAACAACCTATTCTGAAGATGAAGATTTAGCCATGGATGCTTTGGCTGAAGTTATCGGGATAAAATTGGTAGAAAAGTTAAGAGAAGACGAAAGCGGTACGTACACATCTTCGGTAAGTGGAGGAATAAGCAGCATTCCCTATGGAAGTTATAGTTTTAGAATTTTCTTTCCTTGTGGGCCCGAAAATGTAAAACGATTGATTCAAGTTTCTAAAGACGAAATTGCACGAGTGATTGCAAATGGGCCAGATACTACTGATTTGAAGAAATTCAAGGAAGCTGAAATAAATGATTACAAAGAAAAAGAAAAAATAAATAGAACCTGGATGAATATTTTGTCTTCTGAAAACTTAAGTCCGGGAGCAAAACAAAGATATTTGAGCTTTTTAGAACGTTTGGATAAACTTACGGCAAAAGATGTTCAAAAAGTTGCGAAAAAATACTTAACAAGAGATTATGTGCAAGCAGTTTTATATCCAGAAGGAAAGGTGGAAACGCCTAAAGGGGAAGAAAAAGTTAAGGTTGAAACAGAGGTTTCTAAAGATCAAGTGATTAAAAGATACTATCAAAAAATTGGTGGTTTAAAGCAACTTCGAAATATTAAAACTACTCAAATGGAGCTTGATTTGTTAATCAATGGGCTTAAAATGGAAGTGAAAATGTTGCAGTCTGGTGAGGACAAACTTAAATCTGTAGTAAGCGTTAGGGATCAAGAAATAGTTGCTTTAGTAAATGGCGACAAAGCCTACAAAATTCAAGGAGGCCAAAAAATGGATATGGCACCGCGAGAAGTAGAACAAAATCAAAAGAAATTCCCTACTAAAATGTTGTTATTACCTGAATTTAAGAATGGAGTAGAGGCTTATCAAAAAGGAGATAAATTATTTTATGTTTTAGAAAATGATACACAGAAGCTAACTTTTGATGCTGAAACAGGTTTATTAGTAGAACGCGTGGATTCCTTAGTTAACACCACTTCACAATACTCCGATTGGAAAATGTATGATGGGATATTATATCCAAGTAAAACAAGCTTATTAACAGCTGGACAAACTTTAGTACAAAGCGTTAAATCATTGAAGTTTAATAAAGATATTCCGGCAATTGAGTTTCAATAATCTATTGAAACACAAAACTATTATAAATACCTTTACGTTAAATCGTAGAGGTATTTTGTTAGAGATTAAAAATTAAATTTTTTGAAATAAGACTAAATTATCTTTTAAGTTAGAAATTTAAATATTCATACCTTTGTATAAAATTAAAATATGTCATTAACAAACGAACAAATACACGATTTAGGAGAAGAAATGGTAAAGGTTTTTAAATCCATTTTCGATCCAGAAATTCCTGTCGATATTTATGAATTAGGACTTATCTACGATGCACACGTAAGCACGGATGGAGAAGCGAAAATTCTAATGACGCTTACATCTCCCAACTGTCCTGTAGCAGAAAGCTTGCCGATGGAAGTAGAGGAAAAAGTAGCGGAATTAGATTTAATTAAAAAAGCTAGAGTTCAGATTACTTTCGATCCACCATGGTCTCAAGAATTGATGAGCGAAGAAGCAAAATTTGAGCTAGGAATGTTATAATTTTTCCGTATATTTAAAATCGCTTTTACTGTAACTATACAGAATTCAATGCGACTTATATTTAAAACCCCCTATGTATGGAAATATTATTTAATTCATTACCACTTATATTAATTGTAGGTGTAGTGGTCCTTAGTTTTTTTGGATTATGGTTCACGGTTAAACAACAAACTGCAGTCATTGTAGAGAGATTAGGACGATTTCATTCGATCCGAAACTCAGGTTTTCACCTTAAAATCCCTTTTATCGATCAGATTGCGGGTAAAATTTCATTAAAAATTCAGCAACTAGATGTTGTCGTTGAAACTAAAACTAAAGACGATGTATTCGTTAAATTAAAAGTATCTGTTCAATATGTAGTTATCAGAGATAAAGTATACGATGCATTTTATAAATTAGATAATCCATATGCTCAGATTACATCTTATGTATTTGACGTGGTTCGTGCTGAGGTTCCAAAACTACGATTAGATGACGTTTTTGAGAAAAAAGATGATATCGCTATTGCAGTTAAGTCAGAGCTTCAGGACGCTATGAACGAATATGGTTTTGATATCATTAAAACATTGGTTACAGATATCGATCCAGATGAGCAAGTAAAACATGCCATGAATCGTATTAATGCTTCGGAACGTGAAAAAGTTGCTGCTCAATATGAAGGTGATGCACAACGTATTCTTATTGTAGAAAAAGCAAAAGCAGAGGCGGAAAGTAAAAGACTACAAGGTCAAGGTATTGCAGACCAAAGACGTGAGATTGCCAGAGGTCTAGAAGAATCAGTAAATGTTTTAAATAAGGTTGGAATTAACTCCCAAGAAGCTTCGGCACTTATTGTAGTTACCCAACATTATGACACGCTACAAGCTATTGGAAGTTTGAATAATTCGAATTTAATTTTATTACCTAACTCACCGCAAGCCGCTGGAGATATGTTAAACAACATGGTTACTTCATTCTCAGCCGCTAATATTATTGGTGAGGAGATGAAAAAATCAAATGAAAAAAACCCTAGAATGGGGAATATAGATCAATGAGAAATTTAATTTTAAATTTATTACTTAGTCTAGGTACTTTAATTTTTGCACAAGAGAAAAAGTTTGAAGTAACCGAAACAGTTGAAGAGCTGCGCGCTAAGGGTTATCCATTGAATGTTTTAGAGGAATTACCTATGGTGAAAGGCTGCGAAAGTTTAGCTGGACACAAAGGATATCTGGCTAAATGCATGAAAGACCAAATTAACTTTATTTTTGCTCCTTTTATGAAAGGCGCTGAAAAGGTTTCTAAAGGAAATGGAGTGAGAGTTTATATTGAATTCGTTGTCAACCAAGATGGTAGTATCTCTGCCGCTGAACGTGTTAAGGTAAGCGAGCAAGATTTAGACGAATTTACGCGTGATGCTTTTGAGAAGTTTAGAAAGAAAATCAATGATGAAAAGATTTTTGTTTCTCCAGGAAGAGTTCATGAAAGAGATGTGAATACGCTTTATGGCGTACGCTATCTAAAAGCTTTTAAAAGAGCCCAAAAGCAATAAATTAAAATTACTATAAAATAAAAAAGCAGCTTATCTTTCGATAAGCTGCTTTTTTTGGTATTGAGATAGAAGCTATTACATCTTAATAATCACCCGAAGTATTAGAAGGTACATTACTCGGTAACTTATTTGAGTTGGAATTTGGCGTAGCCGATCCTCCATATTTATCAATTGCTTCTTTAATTCTCTGAACCCTATTTTCTGGACTTGGGTGAGTAGATTGAAACTCCGGTGGAGCTTGTCCGCCACTTGCTTCATCTAAGATTTCCATCACACGTATAAGAGCATGGGGGTCATAACCCGACTGAACCATAAACCTAACGCCAAGTTCATCTGATTCAAGTTCGTCTTCGCGACCATATTTCATATTTACCATATTACCGATCATTTGTGCATATTGAGCCGAATTCATATCTCCACCTACAACACCTGCAGCACCCGCTAATCCTTGGGTTAGATCTTGTTTTGCCATTTGTTGGGCTGAATGACGCGCCACCACATGACCAATTTCATGCCCTAACACACCAGCCACCTGATCTTCGTTTTCCAATCTTTTTAACAAACCAGCCGTAATGAAAATTTGCCCTCCTGGCATCGCAAACGCATTGACTTGATTAGGATCAGCTAATACATGAAACTCATATTGATACGGAGTTTTACTAGCATCGCTGTTTTCTATTATTCTTTTACCCATGAGATCAATATATTGTTGGACTTCGGGGTCTTGATACAATCCTCCGGATTCTTGAATCATATAATTTCTTCCGTCTAATCCAAGCTGAATCTCTTGTTCTGGTGTAATGTTAATATGCTGTTTTTCTCCAGTAATTTCATTTACAGAACTCGAAGAAAAATACTTAAAAAGGGCAAAGGCTGCAATCACTAAACCAATGATTAACCTTGTTTTAAATCCATTACTTCTTCTCATAATTTCTAAATATATTGTTTATAAAAATACATAATAAACTAGACATTATTAAAAAATCTTTATTTAATATGTATTTATAATACGTTGATTTGAATTAGAGGTTAACAATAATAATTCCAATTCTGCATCATAAGATATCTTTATCCTCTAACATAGGGACGAATTGATAATCACCAAACTCCATTTGTTCATATCTTCTTTCGTCTACACGTAGAAAAGTAAACATCTTTTGATTGGTTTGCCCAATCGGAACCACGCCAATACCTCCAATTTTAAGTTGTTGCAACAAAATAGAAGGTAAAATAGGAGAACCTGCTGTCACAATTATTTTATCGAAAGGAGCAAAGGAAGGCAAACCTTTATAACCATCACCATAGGTTTGATATCTCGGTTCTAAATTAATTTTTCTTAATATTTTTCGACTAAAGTCAACCAAGGACTTCTGTCTCTCAATAGTATAAACATCAGCTTGCATGGCCACCAAAACAGCAGTTTGATAACCACTTCCGGTACCTACTTCTAATACTTTGTCTCCTGGACTTATATCTAATAAAGAAGACTGAAAAGCAACGGTATACGGATGCGAAATAGTTTGATCTGCCGCAATCGGAAATGCCTTGTCTTCATAAGCATGATCCTCAAAAGCTGAGGTTAAAAATAAATGTCTTGGCACTTTGTTCATGGCCGCTAAAACACTTTCATCAGAGATTCCTTTAGATCTCAATAAATCTATCAACTTTCGTCTGTTACCACGATGCTTGAAGCTATCCATCTTATCCATTTTGCAAAAGTGGAACTTATATTTGAAATTTTCAATTAAAAACAGACTTATGCTAAGCTTAAATATTTTCATAAATTGAGCCTTTATAATTTATGTTGTAAATTTGAAATTCACACCATTAAAAATCATTGCATGATAAAAGCGGGAGTTGCCGGAGCCGGACATTTAGGGAAAATTCACTTAAAGTTGCTTCAACAGTCAGATAAATACGAACTTGTAGGCTTCTTCGATCTCGATATAGAGAATTCAAAGAGGCTAGAAGCTGAATTAGGATATAAATTTTTTGAGAGTTTAGATGACCTGTTGGACGAAGTAGAAATGCTTGATATTGTTACACCTACCTTGTCTCATTTTGATTTAGCCAAAAAAGCAATTGAAAATAAAAAGCATATTTTCATTGAAAAACCAATTACCAATACGCTCGAAGAAGCTCAAGAATTAGAAAGGCTTTTGGAGCAAAATAATGTGAAAGGTCAGGTTGGACACGTAGAGAGATTCAATCCAGCCTTCAAGGCGGTAGCAGATTTAGTAAAAGAACCATTGTTTATTGAAACGCATAGATTGGCCGAATTTAACCCAAGAGGGACGGATGTTCCTGTGGTTTTGGACTTAATGATTCATGATTTAGATGTGATATTATCGGTTGTTAAATCTCCTGTAAAGGAAATTAGAAGTAGTGGAGTCTGCGTTATTAGCGAAACTCCAGATATTGCCAATGCTAGAATTGTTTTTGAGAGCGGTTGTGTTGCTAATATCACCACCAGTAGAATATCTATGAAAAACATGCGCAAAACTAGATTTTTCCAGAAAGATGCCTACATTTCGGTAGATTTCTTAGAAAAGAAGTCAGAAATTATTCGAATGGAAGACGCTACGCAAGATAATATAGATGACTTTTCAATGATTTTAGAAAATGCTGAGAAAAAGAAAAAGAAAATCTATTTTGAATATCCTGATGTTTTAAATAATAATGCGATATTGGATGAGCTAGAGTCTTTTGCAGATAGCATTAAAAATGATGCCCCCATTAGAGTTACTATTGATGATGGAATTCAAGCTTTAAAACTTGCCCTGGACATCATAGACAATTTCGAGGCAACAAAATTGTCGAGTATTAGTTAATCACTTTAGCATGATGCATAACAAACAAACATTAAACTATGATTGAATTAATACTAACTGCTTTTGCACTAGGATTCATGTTGAGTTTAGTGTTGATTGGACCAGCATTCTTTTTGTTGATCGAAACTAGTCTTACAAAGGGCTGGAGAGCGGCTATTGCATTAGATACTGGTGTGATTGTTTCTGATATTGTGTGTATTGCAGTCGCCTACTACGGTGCAAAAGATTTAGCAAATTATATTGAAACACATCCTTCATTGTTTAAGATAGGAGGATTCATTATTATGATTTATGGTGCGTTTATGTTTACATCCAAACCAGCATTACACATCAATAAAGCAGCTGTAATTAGTCATAATTACTTCAAAACCTTTGTCAATGGGTTCTTAATGAACATGTTGAATATAGGGATTGTTGTATTTTGGTTTGTTATTGTTGGTTGGGTAACTATTACGTATCCAGAAGATTTTAAATTCCTGCTTTTTATGGGAATTGCTTTAGCTACTTTCTTTGCCATTGATTTAAGCAAGATATTTTTGGCTAAAAAGTTCCAGGAAAGAATGAGCGATAAACTAGTTTATAGAATTAGAAAGTATATTGGAATTGCTCTGCTTTTATTTGGATTCATTATTCTTTTAAAAGGCTTTTTCTCATTCGATGGGCTCGAAATAGAGGAGGTTTTACCTTCAGCACCGTTTAATCTTATATCAAAATGAAATACCTACTTATACTTAGTGCATTCATTTCCATCGGACTTATTATAGCCGGAATTTATTTTGATTATCAAGATGATCCTATTAAACATAAGCTTTACGGGTTTGGAACTATTTTCATGTTTTTAATTACATTCCCCTTATTTCTATATTGGAGAAGAAATAAAATGACAAGAGAAAAGTTTCTTTGGGAAAATCCCAATTCTACAGAAAATAAAAAAACCGAAGAATAAATCTTCGGTTGCTTTCATAGTCTTAGGTTAGTGACTATAGGTTTAGTTTGTTAGTTGATAGATATATTTCAAAGTATATGCCAAAAGATTAATTCTGAAACATTCCTTTCAAGAATTGGGAAGAGTTAAATTTTAGTTTACTTGTAGAATCTTGTTTTTAAGTCTATTAAGAAAAATAAACTTTCTAATAAAAATATTTTCTTGATTAAAGACTTACTTCGATTGAATCGATTTGAATCGAATCTTGCACGGAAATAGTATCCTTAGGAGTAATGGAATCTTGTGAAATTGTATCCATATAAACATCACTCCAAATGATTTTTGGTTGTTGAGGTGCAGGTTTTTCGCACGAAGCTAATAGTAGAATACAGGATATAACGACAATATTTTTCATATGAATTATTTGTTTAAAAAATCCTGAGTTTTATTAATGATCATTTCCGGCGTAATTCCATCAAAACCCGTAGGATTATCGCTAGGGCCTAGTTTGTTTCCATAAACTGAAGTAGGTCTCCAAGAGCAATTTTCATCTTGAATTATACCTTCCCATGATTGTCCATAGCCCAAGAAGCCTGCATTGGGATGTGTTACACCCCAAATGGAAAGCACAGGAACACCCACCAAACTAGCTAAATGCATATTAGCACTATCCATACTGATCATCAGCTGAAGCTCAGACATTTGTTTTAGTTCGTCCTTTAGTCCATGCCCTCTACAAAAAACAATATTGCCGATGTTTTTCCAGTCCTTTAATTTTTCTAATTCAGACTTATTCCCGTAAATTTCAACGGGATAAGTTTTGGATAATTCGCTAGCCACCTCTTTTAATTTATCAATAGGATACATTTTACCTTGATGTCGAGCAAATGGAGCAATACCAATTTTATGAGTCTTAGGAATGGCATCGAATAAATAATTTTTTAAATGATGGTCTAATTCTAGTTTAAAACCCAATCTTCTGAAGACATCAGCGTATTTTTCTGTTGTAGGTTTGAGTGGTTGTGAAGTTTCACCATTAATTAAAGCTTTTCTTGCTTTGCGATCTTTTTTAATGCTAACTGCTTTTTTACCTTTTAAAATAGAAGCTGTTGCTAAAACTTTTGTTCTAAGTACTTCGTGTAAATCAGCGATGGCATCATATTGCTTTAAATCAGTGCTTTTTAATAAATTTAAAAGACCTAAAATACCTTGATGTTTACCGTTTTTATCAAAATCGATAAACATTAGGCGATCATGAGCAGGAAATAAATCATGCATGAATCTTGGCGTAACAAAATCAATGCTGAGTTCTGAATTTTGTTCCAATACATTCATGATAACAGGAACACACAAGGCGACATCACCCAAAGATGAAAGCCTGAAAACAAGTATGCGCTGCTGTTCTTTCAAGGATTTATGAATTCATTTTTGCTTTAAAAGCAATGGCGTAAAACTTAATTTGTTTGACCATGGCCAATAAGCCATTGGCACGCGTAGGTGATAAGAATTCTTGTAAGCCAATATCATTAATAAATGACTCATTACTTTGTAGAATATCTTCTGGCTTTTGTCCGCTATATAAACGAACTAATAGCGCAGCAATCCCTTTTGGTAAAATAGCATCACTATCTGCTTCGAAAACAATCGTATCACCATCCATTTTAGCATCTAACCACACATTTGATTGGCATCCTTTCACCAATTTTCCTGCTGATTTAGCCTCTTCGGACATAGGTTGTAAAGATCTACCTAAATCTATCAAATATTCATAACGTTGTTGCCAGTCATCAAAAAATGAAAACTCGTCTACAATCTCTGCTTGTCTATCTTGAATTGTCATGTCGCAAAGGTAATAAATATGTCAAGATATTATATAAACAACTATCTTTGCATTTCAGTCGGCTTGTCGCTTAATTCGATTTAGAATTAGGAGGAAAGTCCGGACACCATAGTGCGACGCAATGGGTAACACCCATCACCCTAGATCTCTGATTTAGGGGAGGACCAGTGCAACAGAAAGTATGTACAGTTCGGCTGTAGTGAAACCAGGTAAACTCTGTGTGGTGCAATGCTATGTATATCAGCTGTTAAGAGTTGCACGCTCGATGCTGAGGGGTAAGCAGCTAGAGCATTGCAGTAATGTAATGCCCAGATAAATGACAAGCAATTGCTTAGGCAAGAACAGAATCCGGCTTATAGACTGTATTTTTTTAATTTAAACACTCATAATGATTTATTTTGTGAGTGTTTTTAATTTAGTTGAAGTCTGCTGGTTTAAAGTTAACACTTTCATTATAGGATTAAAGTTATATTTTTAATGATAACGCGTGACTTTGATTGAATTTAATTTAAAGTTTAACACCTATTTATTCCTATTTTTTGAGGTCTATATAAATTTAATCAAAATAAATCCTTAATTTTGTTCGGCAAAAATGCACTATGTCTTTAGCCGATAAAATTGTACAAGAAGGATACACATTCGATGATCTATTACTTGTTCCAGCTTACTCCCAAACACTTCCATCTGAAGTAAATATTGAAACGAAATTAACGGAGAAAATCCAACTGCAAATTCCTATAGTGAGTGCAGCTATGGACACCGTTTCTGAATCAAAACTAGCTATTGCCTTGGCAAGAGAGGGTGGTTTGTCTTTCATTCATAAAAACATGTCTATCAAGCGTCAAGCGCAAGAGATTGACATGGTAAAGCGTTCGGAGAATGGAATGATCTCAGATCCTATTACGCTACGTCCGGATCAAGTACTGCAAGATGCAGAAGACCTAATGCGCAAGTATAAAATCTCTGGATTGCCTGTTATTACAGAAGACGGTAGTTTGATTGGAATCTTAACCAATCGAGATATAAGATATCAAACAGATATGCAGCAAAGGGTTGTAGATGTTATGACCAAAGAAAATTTGGTAACTTCAGATTTCAATACAAGCCTAGACGATGCTAAAGAAATTTTATTAAAAAATAGAATAGAGAAATTACCTATTGTTGATAATGACAATAAATTAATTGGATTAATTACGATTAAGGATATCGATAACTTAGCCGAATTCCCTAATTCTTGTAAAGATAGCCAAGGTAGATTACGCGTTGGTGCAGGGGTTGGTGTAGGCGCAGATACCTTAGAGCGCGTTCAAGCTTTGGTAGACAAAGGAGTAGATATTATTGCCATTGACTCGGCTCACGGTCATTCACAAGGAGTTATCAATAAGTTGAAAGAAGTAAGAAACGCTTTCCCAGATTTAGATTTGGTAGGTGGAAATATTGTAACGGCAGAAGCTGCTAAAATGCTGATTGACGCGGGTGCAAACGCATTAAAAGTAGGTGTGGGTCCAGGTTCAATATGTACTACACGTGTTGTAGCTGGTGTTGGAGTTCCTCAACTTTCTGCCATTTATGACGTATATCAATATGCAAAACAGCATAATGTTTCAGTAATTGCAGACGGTGGTATTAAATTATCTGGAGATATCGTAAAAGCTATTGCGTCAGGAGCCAATTGTGTTATGTTAGGAGGTCTGTTTGCTGGAACCGAAGAAGCGCCAGGAGAAGAAGTTATTTTCCAAGGAAGAAAATTTAAGATTTATCAAGGTATGGGTTCATTGGCAGCAATGAAGCGTGGAAGTAGTGATAGATACTTCCAAAATAAATCTGTAGAGGCAAAAAAATTAGTTCCGGAAGGGATTGAAGGAAGAGTTCCTTACAAAGGAGCAGTGAAAGATGTTGTTTACCAACTTTGTGGTGGATTACGCTCAGGAATGGGTTATTGTGGAACAGAAACAATTCCAGACTTGATCGAGAACTCAAAAATGGTAAGGATTACCAACGCAGGACTACAAGAAAGTCACCCACATGATATCACTATCACCAAAGAAGCACCAAATTATTCTATATAATATATAGGTATTTAAAATAGAAATGATTTTGAATCGGCCTAGAAATAGGCCAATTTTTTTTGTTTAAAGTTTTTTTAAGCTTATAAAATAAATTTAATCTAAGTAAACAATTTAACTATATAAAGGACGAAATGCTTATTATTCATTTTAAGACGTATAATCTAATCAATTAATAAGCTGCAAATTCAGTAATTTTTATGTGTTAAAATTTTGTTAATACAACCCTAATTTATCATAATTCATAAAAAAATTTATATGTTAGTTCTTGATAAACAAAAACTTAATGTATTATGAAAAAATTATTTCTATTAGTTACGGCATTTTTTATGATGAATGCCATTAACGCACAAACGGGATTTGGTGTAAACGCAGGATTATTAATGGGAATGGCCAAAATAGACATAGAAGGCATAGGTGACAATTCCAATTCTGAAACTGGTTTTTATGCTGGAGTTTTTAAACAATTCCCGTTAAGTGAAGGTTTTGAAATTCAACCTGCTATTAATGCTGCTGTTATTGATGGTGAATTTGCTTTGCAAATTCCTATCATGGCGAAGTATTATGTAGCGCAAGGTTTCAATGTACAGGCCGGTCCTCAGTTTTTATTCGATTTTGAAGACGTGGGTGACGATTATTCAAGTTTCAATTTTGGATTAGCACTTGGTGTAGGCTACGATTTTACAGAGAAATTTTTAGCAGAAGCTCGATATGGCTTCCAATTAAATAATTATTATACAGGAGATTTAGATGGAATTAGTTTAAAGACAAATACCTTGAATATAGGCGTAGGTTACAAATTCTAATAAACTAAACTTTTATGAATCAAAAGCCATTTTGAAAATATCAAAATGGCTTTTTCACTTTTTATAGGTGTGATATAAGTTACATAAAATTATCTTGAAGAAACTTTTTTAGATAATAGTTTTTCTTAATAAATAGCTGTAATACAATTATATACATTTGTAGATTTCTATTTATTTAAATAGATGATATAATTTTCAGTGTTGATTGAAACCCATTTTGGCACGAGCCTTGAACACTACTCAAGCATAATAAAAAAAATTATACAAATGAAGAAGTTAGTTTTATCAGCTGCAGTTGCAGTAATGGGAATGATTGGAATGAATGCGCAGAATTTAAACACGGAAGCATTACAGATTGGAGCGAGAGCTGGTTACAATATGTCTAACCTAAGAGGTGACACACCAGAAGGATTAGATACTAAATCATTGAGTGGATTCCACGCTGGTTTATTTGTTGAGGTTCCAGTTTCTGAGAGATTTTCAGTTCAACCAGAGGTTATTTACTCTACACAAGGTGCAAAAACTGAAGGTGAATTTTTAGGTGTTAACGGAAGTACTGAATTAAAAACGCAATATATTAACGTTCCAGTATTAGCGAAATTCTATATCGCAGATGGGTTTAACATTCAAGCAGGTCCACAAATAGGATTTTTAACAGGAGCGGAATACGAAAGTAAAGTTGGGTCAATTAGTACGACAGTTGATGATGCAACTGATGGAATGAAAGGTACTGATTTTGGTCTATTATTAGGAGCTGGATATAAATCACCAATGGGTCTTACAATTGATGCTAGATATAACTTAGGTTTATCTAATGTTTATGATGAGGATTCTGACATGTTTGAAAATGTTGGTAATGATAATGACTTCAAAAACGGTGTATTCCAAGTAGGTATTGGTTACCAATTCTAATTAGATTGAGAGAAAAATAAAATAAATGAACCCACTTCGGTGGGTTTTTTTTATTTTTATACTTTAAACAAATACTGTTATAGAAAATAGGTCTAACCTTTCAAGTTTTTCTATTCTTTATTTTCAATTAAAATAGTAACTTTGTACTTATATTATAATTCGATTAAATTAAAATATGGATCGATTTTCATTTCTAAATGCTGTGCATGCAGAATACATAGATAACCTCTATGAAAAATACAAACAATTCCCTGATTCGGTTGATGCTTCATGGCGTACCTTCTTTCAAGGATACGACTTTGGCTCACAAAGCTATAATGGTTTTTCGGTCCAGGAAATTGTAGACAACCAATCTGGCGTAACGGGAGTTCCCGAAGAAATTCAAAAGGAATTTAAAGTCATTGACTTAATCAACGCATACCGAAAGAGAGGTCACTTGTTTACAAAAACAAACCCTGTTCGTACCAGAAGAACTTATACACCAACCCTAGATCTAGAGAATTTTGGACTAAGTCAAGATGACTTAGATAAATATTTCGAGGCAGGTGAAATCTTAGGAATAGGTGGTAAAGCTAGTTTAAGAGAAATAATTCAACACCTAGAAGATATGTATTGCGGTTCTATCGGAATCGAATACATGTATATTCGAAACCCTGAAATTATCGCTTGGATTCAGAATTGGTTGAATAAAAATTTAAAACAACCTATTCTTTCTAAAGAAGAAAAAAGACAGGCGCTTCATAAATTAAATGAAGCTGTTGCTTTTGAACGATTTCTACATACCAAATTTGTTGGTCAGAAAAGATTCTCTGTAGAAGGAAACGAATCAATTATCCCTGCTTTAGATGAAATTATTCATAGAGGAGCAGATCAAGGAGTAGAGGAATTTGTTGTGGGTATGGCACACCGAGGACGTTTGAATGTTCTTGCAAATGTATTTAGAAAATCATATTCCCAGATTTTCTCTGAGTTCGAAAAGAAAGATTTTGAAGATGAGTTCTTTGATGGTGACGTTAAGTATCACTTAGGTTCATCTACTTTAACCAAAACCCCAGGCGGAAAAGAAGTTAAGATTAATTTAGCACCAAATCCATCTCACCTAGAAACTGTAAACGCCATTGTAGAGGGGATTACGAGAGCTAAAATTGATGTAAAATATAACAAGGATTTCAAAAAAGCAATGCCTATCTTAATCCATGGAGATGCTGCAATTGCTGCGCAAGGTATTGTATATGAGGTGATTCAGATGGAAGACCTAGATGGTTATAAAACTGGAGGTACGGTTCATATCGTATTAAATAATCAAATCGGATTTACAACCAATTATTTAGATGGTAGATCAAGTACGTATTGTACAGATTTAGCTAAAGTAAATTTAAATCCAGTTTTACATGTGAATGCTGACGATGTAGAAGCTGTTATTCATGCTGTGCGTTTTGCTGTTGATTTCAGAAATGAATTCCAATCAGACGTATTTATAGATTTATTAGGTTACAGAAAATATGGTCATAACGAAGGTGATGAACCTCGTTTTACCCAACCAAAACTATATAAAGCTATTGCTAATCATAGCAATGCAAGAGAAATCTATAAAGAAAAATTAGAGAAAGAAGGAATCGTAGGTGACGATTTTATCGCTGAGATGGAGGAGGACTTCAAGAATATTTTAGAAAATCACTTCGAAGCTTCTAAAAAGATTGAGAAAAACTCTTTAGATCCGTTCATGCCAGACTTATGGGAAGATTACACCATTCGTCGCGAAGAGGAAATGTTAGCAGATATTGATACTACATTCCCAGCTGATAAGATCAAAGAAATCTCTAAAAGCATTACGACACTTCCAGAAGGTAAAAATTTCATTAGAAAGGAAGTTAGATTACATGATCAACGACACAAAATGGTGTTCGAGGATAACAAAATTGACTGGGGAATGGCAGAGCTATTAGCCTATGGTTCGCTATTGTCAGAAGGATTTGCAGTAAGAGTATCTGGAGAAGACGTAGAAAGAGGTACATTCTCGCATCGTCATGCAGTAATAAAAACTGAAGATGCTGAAGAAGAATTTATCCTTTTAAATAATATCAAGGATGATCAAGGAAGGATGCAAATTTATAATTCCTTATTGTCAGAATATGCAGTTCTTGGATTTGATTATGGTTATGCAATGGCAGCGCCTAACACGCTAACTATTTGGGAAGCTCAATTTGGAGATTTCTCTAATGGTGCTCAAATTGTAACAGATCAATACATCTCTGCTGCAGAAGATAAATGGAAAATTCAAAATGGATTAGTACAATTTTTACCACACGGATACGAAGGTCAAGGTGCTGAACATTCATCTGCACGTGTAGAAAGATACTTGCAAATGTGTGCTCAAGGTAATATGATTATTGCCAATTGTACTACGCCAGCTAACTTCTACCACTTATTGAGAAGACAGATGAAGGCAGATTACCGTAAGCCATTGGTAATTTTCACACCTAAGAGTTTACTACGTCATCCAAAAGTTAATTCCACAATAGAAGAATTAGCAGAAGGAGGATTCCAACCGATTATTCAAGATGAGGTAAAGAACAAAAAGAAAGTAGAAAGAATTGTATTCTGTACAGGTAAATTATATTATGATTTATTAGAGAAAAAAGAAGAAATCAAAGATGAAAAAGTTGCTTTAGTTAGATTAGAACAACTTTATCCTTTACATAAAGACAAAATGCAAGAAATAATTTCTTCTTACCCTAAAGCAGATTTAGTTTGGGCACAAGAAGAGCCAGAAAATATGGGTGCGTGGTCATTTATTTTAATGCACCTAAGAGAACTACCTTGGAAGCTTATTTCGCCAAGAGCGAGTGCTGCTCCGGCTTCAGGTTCATATAAAAGATGGAGCGTAAACCAAGAAAGAGTGATCAATAACGTATTTAACTTAAACGAATAAAAAACCACATCAAAATATGAGTGTACTAGAAATGAAAGTCCCTTCACCGGGAGAGTCCATTACAGAAGTTGAAATTGCAACTTGGTTAGTCGAAGACGGAGATTATGTGACGAAAGACCAACCAATTGCTGAGGTAGATTCAGACAAAGCTACCCTAGAATTACCTGCAGAAGAAAGTGGCATTATTACCCTTAAAGCAGAGGAAGGTGATGTGGTAAACGTAGGTGGCGTGGTTTGTCTTATCGACATGAGCGCAGAAAAACCTGCTGATACCGACAAAGAAGCACCTAAAGCCAAAGAAGAAGCTCCTAAGGAAGAACCTGCAAAACCTGCAGCACCTAAAGAAGATCCAAAGTCTTATGCTACTGGTTCAGCATCTCCTGCGGCTAAGAAAATTATTGCAGAGAAAGAAATAGACGCTGCTCAAATCAAGGGTACAGGCAAAGATGGTCGTATCACCAAAGCAGATGCCGAAAGCTTTGTTCCTTCTATGGGAACGGCTCCAGCCTATGCAAATAGAGGAATGGAACGCAAGAAATTGTCTCGTTTAAGGAGATCAATTGCAGAAAGACTAGTTTCTGTTAAAAACGAAACTGCCATGTTGACTACTTTCAACGAGGTCGATATGTCTGCTATTTTCGAATTGAGAAATAAATACAAAGAAGAATTCAAAGCTAAGCATGGTGTAGGATTAGGCTTTATGTCTTTCTTCACAAAAGCAGTTGTACGTGCATTGCAAGAATTCCCAGAGGTGAACGCAATGATCGACGGAGACTACAAAGTTACTTACGATTTCATGGATATTTCTATCGCCGTATCAGGTCCAAAAGGATTAATGGTGCCCGTAGTTAGAAATGCTGAAATGTTAACTTTTAGAGGTATTGAGCAAAACATAAAAGATTTAGCTATCAAAGTACGCGATGGTAAAATTTCTATCGACGAAATGACAGGAGGAACCTTTACAATTACCAATGGAGGCGTATTCGGATCTATGTTATCAACACCGATTATCAACCCACCGCAATCTGCTATCTTAGGAATGCACAACATCGTGGAGCGTCCCGTGGTTAAAAACGGAGGAATCTCAATTGCACCTATCATGTATGTTGCACTTTCTTATGACCACAGAATCATCGACGGTAGAGAATCTGTTGGATTCTTGGTAACAATTAAAGAAGCATTAGAAAACCCAGCAGAATTATTGATGGGAGGTACAGACGATGCTAGCATCAGACGTGTATTAGAGCTATAAGGCATAAATTTTTTAATATAAAATAATTAAACTTTCAAGCTGTGTATTCATCTTGAAAGTTTTTTTTTGGGCGAATTTTCTGCAGGATTTTTTTTTCAGTGGAAGAAAAAATTCCTGCAGAAAACCGCGCTTTCCCGCCAATCTTTGGCCTGTGTGCTTACAAAAAATCTCGTGGAAATAGTTTGTGCAAGCACGCCACTTTTCCACTTCGTTTTTTGTAGAAGCACACAAACCAAAGGATTTCTGTACAATCGCTTTCGCGCTCCGAGTCTAATAAATCTATCAAGCAAAAGCTCCTTACATTTTTTTCTGCCATTAAAACTTCGTTCCTACCTATTCTCCCGACTTTCTATACCTAAAAATAGCCTAAGTTTAATAAAAACCTTATTTTTACATTATAAATTCTACATTATGTCAGAACGTAAAGATTTTTCAGGCATTTCACTTGATCTTAATATACTTAGAGAAAAACCTAAAGTCCAAACACAGGAGTTTGATGGTTTAAAAGTGCAAAATGCTTATGAAAATATCCCAGATCTAAGTGAAAGATTTGTTTCTGGATTTTCACCTTTCTTAAGAGGGCCATACACCACGATGTATGTAAAAAGACCTTGGACGATTCGTCAATATGCAGGTTTTTCTACAGCAGAAGAGTCCAATGCTTTTTATAGAAGAAACCTAGCTGCTGGACAAAAAGGTTTATCAGTAGCTTTTGACTTGGCTACCCACCGTGGATATGATTCCGATAACGAGCGCGTACGAGGAGATGTAGGAAAAGCTGGAGTGGCTATCGATTCTGTGGAAGATATGAAAATTCTTTTCGACCAAATTCCATTAGATAAGATTTCTGTTTCTATGACCATGAATGGCGCAGTGCTACCAATTTTGGCATTTTATATTGTAGCGGGTGAAGAGCAAGGTGTTTCACAAGACCAACTTAGTGGAACCATTCAAAACGATATTTTGAAGGAATTTATGGTGAGAAATACCTATATCTATCCGCCAAAACCTTCTATGAAAATTATATCAGACATTTTTGAATATACAACACAGCATATTCCTAGATTCAACTCGATCTCGATCTCAGGTTATCATATGCAAGAAGCAGGTGCAACACCAGCCTTAGAGATGGCATATACCTTAGCCAACGGATATGAGTATGTGAAAACTGGATTAGAAGCAGGATTAGATATTGATGATTTTGCGCCAAGATTATCTTTTTTCTGGGCGATCGGAATGAATTTCTACCAAGAAGTGGCAAAATTAAGAGGCGCGAGAATGCTTTGGGCTAAATTAATTTCAGAATTTAAGCCTAAGAATAAAAAATCATTAATGCTGAGAACCCACTGCCAAACAAGCGGTTGGAGTTTAACAGAACAAGAACCTTATAACAACATAGCGAGAACAGCCATTGAAGCATTAGCAGCAACATTAGGTGGAACTCAATCTCTGCATACCAACGCATTAGACGAGGCGATTGCATTACCAACAGATTTCTCCGCGCGTATCGCAAGAAATACGCAGTTGATTATTCAAAATGAAACGCAAATTACCCGAACGGTAGACCCCATGGGAGGTTCTCATATTATTGAGAATTTAACTCAAGAAATCGCAGAAAAAGCATGGGAATTTATTCAAGAGGTAAATGAATTAGGTGGAATGACCAAAGCTATCGAAGCTGGAATTCCAAAAATGAGAATTGAAGAGGCAGCTGCCAGAAAACAAGCTAATATAGATTCAGGAGAAGATATAATTGTGGGTATCAACGGTTTTAAATCTAATTTAGAGCAAGAACAGTTCGAGATTTTATCTATTGACAATTCAGAGGTTCGTAGAAAACAAATCGAAAGATTAGAGCAAGTAAGGAGCACGCGTAATCAGGATAAAGTGGATGCAGCTTTAGAAGCGATTAAAAAAGCTGCTAAATCTGGAGAAGGAAATCTTTTAGCTTTAAGCGTAACAGCAGCAAGAGAGCGAGCAACATTAGGAGAAATTTCAGATGCAATGGAAGAATCATTCGGAAGGCACAAAGCCAAAATTCAATCAATTCAAGGCGTATATGCATCGGCAGCAGCGGATGTAGATAGCTTTAAAAAAGCCAGAAAAATGGCGGATGAATTTGAGCAGAATGAAGGGCGTAGACCAAGAATTATGGTTGCCAAAATGGGACAAGATGGTCATGATCGTGGAGCCAAAGTCGTAGCAACTAGTTTTGCAGATATGGGATTCGATGTGGACATAGCGCCATTGTTCCAAACACCCAAAGAAGTAGCAAAACAAGCCATAGAAAATGATGTTCATGTACTAGGAATTTCATCTTTAGCCGCTGGACATTTAACTTTAGTTCCAGAGGTGGTAAAAGAATTAGAAAAACTTGGAAACAGGGACATCTACATCGTGGTGGGTGGAGTAATCCCGCAACAAGATTATGATTTCTTATACAACAATGGAGCAGATGCTATCTTTGGACCAGGAACTAATTTAACACACAGTGCGATGAAGATTCTAGAAGAATTACAATCAGCTAAAAAAAAATAATTTAAACGAAAGAATAAAAATAAATATAAATGAAGAATATCACAGTTATTGGTGCAGGTACGATGGGCAATGGAATTGCTCACGTATTTGCTCAGAAAGATTTCAACGTACATTTAGTAGATATATCACAAGACGCTTTAGATAAAGCAGTTGCTACCATAGGAAAAAACCTAGATAGAATGGTTGCAAAAGAAAGAATCACTGAAGATGATAAAAAGTCTACTTTAACCAACATCACTACTTTCACTTCCATTGATGATGCGATTAAAGAAGCTGATTTAATTGTAGAAGCAGCTACTGAAAATGTTGATTTGAAAATGAAAATCTTTAGAGAATTAGATGAGAAAGCTCCAGAGAAATCTATTTTAGCAACCAATACTTCTTCAATTTCTATTACACAAATCGCTGCTCAAACTAATAGAGCGGATAAAGTAATCGGAATGCACTTTATGAACCCAGTGCCTATCATGAAACTGGTAGAGGTGATTAGAGGTTATAGTACTTCTGATGAGGTAACTAAGCGCATTATGGAGATGTCTAAAAACTTAGGCAAAGTTCCAGTGGAGGTGAACGACTATCCAGGATTCGTTGCTAATAGAATTTTAATGCCAATGATCAACGAAGCAATTTATTGCTTATACGAAGATGTGGCAGGCGTAGAGGAAATCGACACCGTAATGAAATTAGGTATGGCGCATCCAATGGGACCACTTCAGTTGGCGGACTTTATTGGATTAGATGTTTGTCTGTCTATTTTAAACGTATTGTACGACGGATTCAAAAACCCTAAATATGCTCCATGTCCATTATTAGTAAATATGGTAATGGCAGGTAAGAAAGGCGTGAAGTCCGGAGAGGGATTCTACGATTATTCTGAAAGTAAAAAAGCAGAAAAAATAGCTTCACAATTCGCTAAATAAAAGCATTGAATTCCATTAGCCCACAAAATTTGAATCCTTAGATTTAAACTTTGTGGGTTTTTTCTTTAAAATAAGTCTTTAAAGCAAGTTAAAATTGATTTTCGGACATTTTACAGCAAAAACAATCACAAAATCTTTATTATATTTACCAAAATTGAATTAATTATGATGACAACGTATTCGAAGTTGAGCATTGTTGCGTTATTCTTGAGTGTATTTACATTCGCCCAGCAAGGTGGAGGAATGTGGATCCCAACAGAATTAAACGAACAAGAAATGAAAGAAATGGGAATGAATATTTCTGCGCAAGATATTTTCGACCCATCCCAACCTAGTATCAAAGATGCAATCGCTCACTTTGGTGGTGGTTGTACCTCAGAGGTGATTTCTCCGAAAGGATTATTATTAACTAATCATCATTGTGGTTTTGGTCAAATTCAATCCCACTCAACGGTAGAGAATAATTATTTAGAAGATGGTTTTTGGGCTGAGTCTTTTGAGAAAGAATTACCAAATCCAGGTTTAGACGCAACTTTTATTGTAGATATCCGGGAGGTTACCGATAAAGTATTACAAGGAGTTAGTTCAACAGATTCTGAGGTTGCAAGAAACGGAAGAATTAAAGATAATATCGATATCATCACAGCCAATACAGTAAAAGAATCCTATCAGGATGTAATGATTAAGCCTTTCTATAAAGGTAATAAATACTACTTATTCATTACAGAAACTTACAAAGATGTGAGATTAGTAGGGACGCCTCCAAGTAGCATCGGAAAATTCGGTAGCGATACAGATAACTGGATGTGGCCAAGACACACGGGTGATTTTGCAGTATTTAGAATTTATGCAGATAAAAACAACAAACCAGCTGAATATTCAAAAGATAACGTTCCTTACACTCCAAAACATTACTTACCGGTGAATGTAGGAGGAATTAACGAAGGTGACTTCACTTTTGTATTTGGTTTCCCAGGTATGACAGATGAGTATTTGCCAGCTTCTTCTATCGAGCAAATTACAACTATATTAAACCCAGCTAAAATTGAAATTAGAGAGAATGCATTGAAAATTATTGATGGTCATATGAAGAGTGATCCTCAAATTAAAATTCAATATGCCTCTAAATATGCAAGAGTAGCTAACTATTATAAGAAATGGATTGGTGAAAATCAAGGTCTAGCAAAATCTAATGCTATTGCTAAAAAGAAAGCTTACGAAGCTGACTTCAATGAAAGAGTACGCAAGGCATGTATGTCAGAAAAAAGCAAAAGATGTGTTGAATATCCAAGTTTAGTTTCAGATTTAGACAAATTAAATGAATTAATTGAGCCTTATAACTTTGCAAGCGATTATTTCGACGAGACCATTTATAGAAATTCAGAAACCTTTAGAGTTGCATTATTATTAAACAATGTTTTAGCACTTGAGAAAAAAGAAGGTTTTGATGCTTATTACAGCAGAATTGAAGGCTATTTAGAGGGTTTATTTAAAGACTATAATGCCATGGTTGATGAAGAGGTTTCTTTAGCATTATGGGACATGTACAAAGAAAACATGCCAAAAGATTTTCAGCCTAAAGATGTAAATATTACGGCAGATGACATTAAGAATTCTGTTATAGTAAAATCATTGTCAAAAGATGCCAAGAAGACTTTCTCTAATAAGGCAAACTTCTTAAAATCTTTAAAATCTGATGCTTTAGTTTCTAAAATTGGAAAAGTGAAAGATGCTTATGAAAACAATGTAACTAAGAATCAATCCCAGCTTCAAGCTCAGATTAATAACAAAATGAGAACGTATATGAAAGCTCAGTTAGAATTTATGGATGACACTAAATTCTTCCCAGATGCTAACTCTACTTTACGTGTGACTTACGGTAAGGTGAATGGCTATGAGCCTTCTGATGCCGTTTATTATGCACCAACTTCTACCTTAAAAGGAGTAATGGAGAAATATGTTCCTGGAGATTATGAGTTCGACGCTCCTGCCAAATTGATAGAGTTATATAATAACAAGGATTATGGGGATTATGCTCAAGACGGTGAAATTCCAGTTAACTTCTTAGCAACTAACCACACGACAGGAGGAAACTCTGGAAGCCCTGCTTTAGATGCTGATGGTAACCTAATCGGTTTGAACTTCGATAGAGTTTGGGAAGGAACAATGAGTGACTATAACTATGATCCAGAAATCTGTAGAAATATCATGGTAGATGCTCGTTATATCTTGTTCATCATAGATAAATATGCTAATGCTCAGCGTTTAATCGACGAGATGACCTTAGTTAAGTAATAATAAAAAAAACTACTTACATAAATGAATTTCATTCCGGTGAAATTCATTTATGTTTTAAGCCAAAAATCTTTCAATATGAATAAATTAATAATGTTAGCTGCCTTATCTTTTGGATTTGCTTGCAAGTCTCAACAAAATGTAGCAGTCAAAGACACCAGCGTACAGGCTTATGAATTGAGTCAGTATATAGAAGAGGACGAGATAAAAGAAATGCTTTACACCTATGCCAGCGACGAATTCAAAGGTCGTGAAGCAGGTACAGAATATGAATATATAGCTACAGAATATATTCGTGATTTTTATAAAGATTTAGGCATTGCGGCTGCGCCAGGTACGCAAGACTATTATCAATTAATCCCTAATGGAACTTACTCTAGATTGGCAGGTGATGCCAACAATGTGGTGGCTTATATGCCGGGAACTGATAAAGCAGATGAGGTAATTGTACTTTCGGCACACTTAGATCATTTGGGTGTTCATAATGGTAAAATATTTAATGGAGCGGATGATGATGGTAGCGGAACAATCGCAATTATGAATATTGCCAAAGCAATCAAAAGAGCTTCTGATAAAGGAATTAAACCTCGTAGAACGATTGTGTTTTTGCATGTAACAGGTGAGGAAAAAGGTTTATATGGATCTCATTATTATGCAGAAAATCCATTATTTGCTTTAGAGAATACCATTACTAATTTAAATATAGACATGATTGGAAGAGTGGATGATGAGCATAAAAATGATGAAGATTATCTTTATTTAATCGGATCAGAAATGTTAAGTAAGGAATTAAAACAAGTTTCTGATGAGGTGAACAATAAGCACTTCAAAATGAATTTTGACTATAGATTCGACGATCCTAACGATCCAAATAGATTCTACTACAGATCAGATCATTATAATTTCGCAAAAAATGGAATTCCTGTAATTTTCTATTTTAACGGAACACACGATGATTATCACAAAGATTCGGATACAGCCGATAAAATTAATTATCCATTGTTAACCAAGCGAACTAAATTAATTTTTGCCACAGCTTGGACATTAGCGAATAGAGAAAATAAACCAGCTCTGGATTAATTAGTTTATTCCGTAAGGATTAAAGCTTAAGATGCTTCTTTTAATCATGCTATTAAAAGAAGCATTTTTTTGTACATTTAATTTAAATAATTATTAATGCAAAAAATATATATTCTTCTATTATGTATCTTAATCACCTCATGTGCCAGCATTCCACAAGCTCAAGAAAAGCAACAGATCGATAAAATTTTGAACAATTGGCATCATGCTGCAGCAGTAGCAGATGAAAATGCGTTCTTTGGCGTTTTTGCCAAGGATGGAATTTATATCGGAACCGATGCAACAGAACATTGGACAGCACAAGACCTAAAAGAATGGTCGGTGAAAGCCTTTGCAAAAGAGTCAGCTTGGGATTTTAAGCCTTATGATAGGCACATTTTCTTTTCTAAAGATGGCAAAACTGCTTGGTTCGACGAATTATTAACAACTTGGATGGGGACTTGTCGGGGTTCGGGAGTTATGCAAAAAATGGGTGACAAATGGAAAATTGCACATTATCACCTGGCAGTAGCAGTGCCTAATGAGAAAATAAATGATTACTTACAACTTTTAAAAGAAGAATAAGAAGATAGAGATCTTAGGTTTTAGTTTAATTTTCACACATTGGTTGTTTACGATTTCTTATATTTGTTTTTACATTAAAATTCAACCCATGGATTATTTAGATTTTGAAATGCCAATCAAGGAATTGATGGAGCAGTATGATAAGTGCATTTCGATAGGAGAAGAAAGCGGTATAGACGTGAATGAAAGCTGTAATCAGATAGATGCTAAGCTTTTACAAGTCAAAAAAGAAATATATAGCAACTTGACACCTTGGCAGAGAGTTCAAGTTTCAAGACACCCGAATAGACCCTATACTTTAGATTACATTAAAGGTCTTACTAATAATAACTTTATTGAGTTGCATGGTGATAGAGCTTATGCAGATGATAAGGCTATGATTGGTGGATTTGGCAAACTAAATGGCCAAACAGTTATGTTTATCGGTCAACAAAAAGGGAAAAATACCAAAGAAAGACAATATCGTCGTTTTGGTATGTCTAATCCAGATGGATATAGAAAAGCGCTTCGCTTGATGAAATTGGCTGAGAAATTCAATAAACCTATCGTTACTTTTGTTGATACGCCAGGTGCATATCCAGGTTTAGAGGCAGAAGAGAGAGGACAAGGACAAGCGATTGCTTTAAATATCTCAGAAATGCTTCAATTAAAAGTTCCTGTAATCAGTGTTGTTATTGGTGAAGGAGCAAGTGGTGGAGCATTAGGAATTGGTGTTGGAAACAAGGTATATATGTTAGAAAACACTTGGTACTCTGTAATTTCTCCTGAATCTTGTTCATCCATTTTATGGAGAAGCTGGGATTACAAAGAAACTGCAGCCGATGCCTTGAAATTAACCCCAGATGATATGTTAAAACAAAAAATCATCGACGGAATCATTCCAGAGCCTTTAGGTGGTGCGCATTCAGACGAGGAACAAATGTTTGATATTCTTCGTGAACATCTTACAAAGTCTATCACTGAATTAAGCAAATTATCTGCTAAGGAATTAACTAAAACCCGCCAAGATAAATTCTTGAAAATGGGTGTGTTTAAAGGTTAATTTTTCGTATATTATATAACACTCTAATTGACGAATTAAAAATAGTCTGAAGAAATTTGAGTTTCTTCGGACTACATTTGTCTAAAAATTTAATGGATTTAACCCATTGAAACTTTAACATCTCTGCAATCGCTTTCATAGTATAAGCTTGCGATGAGATAGTGCGCTTTGTTGATAAAACAAAGCAAAATTTTTAAAACCTATAAGCATTTTTTATACTTTTACCAGTCCATGGAGAACCCTAGTGCAAATATTAAAACGAACTTTAAACCACAGAAAATCAACACGGTAAATAGAGGTAAATTACCTCCACAAGCGGTCGATTTAGAAGAAGCTGTGTTGGGCGCCATGATGATCGACAAAAAAGGATTGAACGAAACCATCGAAATCCTTCAAGAAGATTTTTTCTACCGTCCAGAGCATCAATATATCTTTAATGCTATCACAACTTTATTCAATGAATCACAACCAATCGATTTATTGACCGTTTCTAATCAGTTGAGAAAAGATGGAAAATTAGATAGTATCGGTGGTGATTTTTATTTAATTGGACTTACCCAAAAAGTTTCAACATCAGCGCATATTGAATTTCACGCAAGAGTTATTCAAGAGAAATATGTTTTAAGAAAGCTAATTGAAATTTCGTCTAATATTATCGATAAATCTTACGACGATACTTCAGATATTTTCGAATTACTTGATGAGGCCGAAAGCGAGATTTTTAAAATTACCGATGGTAGTTTAAAGTCGAGTTATATGGATTCTAAATCATTAGTTTTCCAAGCTATCGAACAAATTAAAGCGATGTCTGAGAAAGAAGGTCTAAGCGGCGTGCCTTCTGGATTTACAGAAATAGACAAAATCACATCGGGTTGGCAAGCCTCAGATTTGGTCATTTTAGCTGCTCGTCCAGGTATGGGAAAAACTGCTTTTGTATTGTCAATGGCAAAAAATATTGCAGTAGATAGTAAAATGCCTGTAGCTGTATTTTCACTAGAGATGAGTAGTGTGCAGCTGATTACACGTTTAATCGTGGGGGAAACCGGGATCAAGTCAGATAAAATTAAAAAAGGTACTTTAACAGATGCGGAGTGGAAACAGCTCTATACCAAAGTTAAGGGCTTAGAAAACGCACCACTTTATATTGACGATACGCCAGCTTTAAACGTTTTTGACTTAAGAGCAAAATGTAGAAGGCTTGTTTCTCAACATGGTGTTAGGTTAATTATTATTGACTATTTACAATTAATGACCACCCGAGATAAGGGTGCTTCTGGTAACCGTGAACAAGAGATTTCTACGATTTCTCGAAGTTTAAAAGCCATTGCAAAGGAGTTAAATGTGCCCGTTATTGCGCTGTCGCAGTTGTCGAGATCGGTAGAAACCCGTGGTGGAATTAAACGTCCATTATTGTCCGACCTTAGGGAGTCTGGAGCTATTGAGCAAGATGCGGATATTGTAACCTTTATATACCGTCCAGAATATTATAAACTGGATCACTGGGACGATGAGGAAGCAACTCCGTGTGCTGGACAGGCTGAGTTTATTATTGCCAAACACAGAAACGGTGCTTTAGAAAATATTCGTTTACGATTTATCGGAGATCAGGCCAAGTTTACAGATCTCGAAACAGAATCTTTTGATTTTGGAGGTCCTGTTATGCTTCAAAGTAGTATGAATGATGGTGATGATTTAGGATTTACAGCATCTTCTGAAGAAGCATTTGGTAGTGGATTTGGACCAGAACAATTCGGAACACCAGAAGATTTCAATACGGATGTAGATGAAGAAATGCCGTTTTAAAGGCAGAATAGATTAAAAAATAGAAAGGTCTAACAATCGAAATGTTTGTTAGACCTTTTTTTATGTTCAGAATTTAGGATAGTGAAATAACCCATTTTAATTATCTACTTATCTGAAGAATTATTTATAGATTTAAGCTAATTCTTAATCTTGATATCATGAAAAAACTATTACTCGCTGGAATTCTGCTATTCTTATTGCAATTAACCTTTGGGCAGACAAAGAATTTTATAGATAAACCATATTTGGAGACTTCGGCATATGCAGATTCTCTAGTGGTTCTTGATCTTATTTATTTAGATATTCTAATCAAAGAATCTGATAGTAGAAACAAGATTTCTGTAGAAGAATTAGAAGCAAGGATGATTGCCCAACTTAAATCACTGGGAATTAATACTGAAAAGCAACTTAGGCTAACAGACTTAGGGAGTAATTACAAGAAATATTTCTTAAAGCAAAAAGATATCATGAAGTCTAAGGCTTATGAGCTCAAAGTTTTTGACTCACAAACAGCAGGACGTGCGATTGTTGCTTTAGAAGAAATCGGGATTGCTAATGTTGAATTAGGAAAAACGGAATATTCAAAAAAAGAGGAGCTTCTTTTGACATTAAGATTTGAAGCTATTAAAAAAGCTAAAGCACAGGCTGAATCTCTTTTAGAACCGCTCGGTCAAAATCTTGTTAAAGCTATTTTTATTGCTGATAGCTACGATGAAGGATGGGATTCTGTGGATGTAAATCAGATTGTTGTTCTAGGATATAGTTCTACAGGCAAAAATACTTATACGCCACCAGATATTGAGTTTAAGCCTAAGAAGTTTGTAGTTGCAGTGAATGTCAAATTTGAAATAGAATAAGTTAAATTTAATATCTAAATCTGAATAAGATATGAGAACAATTACTTCCTTATTAAATGAATATGGCGAAAGTCATCAAAATGACACCAACAAATTAATTCATTGGATTTGTGTACCCGTAATTTTTTGGAGTATTAAGCGCTTTTGTGGTCGGTTAAATTTTCTGAAGTCATGGAGATTCATCTTAATTTAGCTATTATCGCCATGCTCTTAGTTTGGATTTATTACATTCGATTATCGATTAATTTAGCTTTTGGAATGTTGATTTTCATCTTCTTATGTTTTGGTTTAAGCTATTTGATTGAAAGTCAATTCGGAACTGAAAGTTTAATCTATACAGCCTTAGTAGTCTTCTTTTTAGCTTGGATCGGTCAGTTTTATGGGCATAAAGTTGAAGGCAAAAAACCATCATTCATCAAAGATTTACAATTCTTATTGATTGGTCCAGCCTGGTTGTTAAATTTTATTTACAAGAAATTTAATATTTCGATTTAAATCATTTCACTATATAGTTTATGGTTTTTGATTTTAGATTAATAAGCATTAAAAATCCTACCTTTGTGTTACTCCATGAAGATAAAAGAACACATTAAGCTTATTTTACAAACATTACCTAATAAACCAGGCGTTTATCAGCATTTTGATAGAGATGGCAAGGTGATTTATGTAGGTAAGGCTAAAAATCTTAAAAAAAGAGTTTCTCAATACTTTCATAAGGTGCATGATGGGAAAACTCGTGTTTTGGTAAAGCGAATAGAGGACATAAAAACCATTGTTGTTGATAATGAATTCGAAGCTTTATTGCTTGAGAATAATTTGATTAAAAAATATCAGCCACGATATAATATCATGCTCAAGGACGATAAAACCTATCCATGGATTTGTATTAAAAAAGAGCGTTTTCCAAGAATTATCTATACCAGACAACTTAAAAAAGATGGCTCTGAATATTTTGGACCTTTTGCGAGTCCTAAGATTGCCAAAGGCTTGCTGAGTCTTTTTAGAGAGATTTATACCTTACGAACTTGTAGTTATGATTTATCGCCAGAGAAAATAGAGGCTGGCAAATATCGTGTATGTTTAGAGTATCATTTAGGGAACTGTTTGGGACCATGTGAAGGCCTGCAATCCGAAGAGGATTACATGGAAATGGTAGAAAATGCTAGAAATATTCTGAAAGGTAATTTTAAAGAAACAAAGCAGTATTTAACCCAAAAAATGCATCAGTATGCCGAAAATTTAGAATTTGAATTGGCACATAAGATGAAGGAAAAGATGAAGCTTTTAGAGAATTATCACTCTAAATCTACCGTAGTTCATCCTTCTATTACACAAGTCGATGTTTATTCGATTGTATCGGATGAAAGCTATGCTTATGTCAACTTTTTTAATATTGTGAATGGTGCGATTATCCGTAGTCATACCACAGAAATTAAGAAAAAATTAGACGAATCCGACGAGGAAATTCTAGAGGAAGCTATCATTGAGCTTAGAGAAAGATTCCCGTCTGATGCAAGAGAAATTTACCTTCCTTTTGAGCTGAGTATGGAAATTCCTAATGTGAAATTGACTGTTCCATTGATTGGTGATAAAAAGCGTATTGTTGAGTTATCAGAGCGAAATGCCAAGTACAATCGTCTTGAAAAGTTAAAGCAAACCAAGATTGTAGATCCAGACCGCCATGTGAAAAGAATCATGGCACAAATGAAAGCTGATTTGCGATTACCTAAAGAGCCACGACATATCGAGGGATTTGATAATTCCAATATTCAGGGGACAAATCCTGTAGCTGCTTGTGTTGTGTTTAAAGATGGAAAACCAAGTAAAAAAGATTACCGACACTATAATATCAAAACCGTAGAGGGACCGAACGACTTTGCAAGCATGGAGGAGGTTGTTTTTAGACGATATAAACGATTGATAGAAGAAGGCGAAGATTTACCGCAGTTAATTGTAATTGATGGAGGAAAAGGTCAGTTGAGCTCTGCGGTTAAAAGTTTAGATGCATTAGGTTTAAGAGGAAAAATTTCAATTCTTGGAATTGCTAAAAACTTAGAAGAATTATTCTTTCCAGGCGATCCGATTCCGTTGTATTTAGATAAAACTTCTCAAACTTTAAAGATAATACAGCAAGTACGCGATGAGTCCCACAGATTTGGATTAGACCATCACAGAAACCGTAGAAGCAAATCAGGTTTAACTTCAGAATTAGATGGAATTCCAGGTATTGGGCCGAAAACTATTCAAGAATTATTGAAGAAATTCCGTTCTATTAAACGAATTAAGGAAGCTTCTTACGACGAAATTCAAGAAGTAATTGGTAAGAGTAGAGCAGAAAAATTAGTAGCTTATTTTAAAGCTAATCCATAATTACTTCAAAAATTTTTTAATTTTTAGACTATCAATTTATTGGCTTTGATTCAATGATGAATTTTAGGCTTAAAAGTATTTTGCTTAACTAGCTAAATTTATTTCTCGCAGAATATTTTACATATTTGTTTCGTAAACTTTACGGATGTAGGAGTTTTAGGTGTTATTCCAGCGATTATTGGCAGTTTTCAAGCCAACGAAGTTCTTAAAATAATCCTAGAAATAGGAGAGGTACTTTCTGGTAAATTACTTCAATTTGATGCACTTTCCATGAGACAAACTATCTTGTCTTTTAAGAAAAATACAAGGATTTAATTAACTGAATTGAGTGATAATTATCAAGAGTTTTGTGGTCTAATACATATCGCTGAGGTAGATTTTGATGAATTTAAAGCCCAGGTTTCTAATTATCATGTTTTAGATGTAAATACAAATAAAGAATACCAAGAATTTTGTATCCCAAGTTTACACATTCCATTGAATGAATGAATCGAAAGGATTTCGGAAATCACAACAGATAAAAAATCTTAGTAGTTGGTAAATCAGGTAGGAGAAGCCAAAAACATGTTCAGATTTTAAGCCGAGCCTCAGTCGATGTTGAATTATATAGTTTAAAAGGTGGTTTGGATTCTATTACATTTTATCATCAAATCCAGCAATAATTTTATCTGCAATTACTTCGGCTAATTTCACCTTGCTTTCGTGTGTCCAACCTGCTATATGTGGCGTTAATAAAACATTTTTAGACTCGATTAAATATTGCATTTCATCTGGCATATTTTCTTTATGCAAATTCTCAAAAGAAGCTTTCTCAAATTCTAAAACATCCAATCCTGCCGCTTTAATTTTACCTGATTTTAAAGCATCAACTAAATCAATAGTCACCACAGACTTTCCTCGGGCCGTATTTATAAAATAGAATGGTTTTTTGAATTTAGAAATATAATCTTTGTTAATCAATCCAATTGTATCCTCCGTTTGGGGAATATGAAGACTTAAAACATCTGCTTTTTCAAAAACTTCTCCCATGGTCGTTTGTCGACAATTTTCATCACCCACGCCGTCTTTTATATCATAACAAATCACATTTGCACCAAAACCTTTCAGCCTTAAAGCAAATGCTTTTCCCATGTTTCCATAGCCAATTAATGCTACGGTTCTTCCCTTTATTTCTTCGCCACGATTTTCTTCTCTGTACCAAAAACCATCGCGCACTTCCTGATCGGCAATACCAAATCTATTCATGATAGAGAGCAGCATTCCAAGGGCGTGTTCTCCCACAGCATCACTATTTCCTTCGGGAGCATTGTATAATTCAATACCTATAGATTCAGCATATTCAGTGTCTATGTTTTCCAGTCCAGCGCCCACACGACCAATGAATTTTAGATTCGTCGCCTTATCCAAAAATTGTTTATCAATCGGGAATCGACTTCTGATAACCATTCCATCATACTCATGAATTTTAACTTCAATTTCAGCCTTGTTGGAGATATAATCTTCCATGATTTTAAAGCCAGCTTCTTTCAATTTATTTTTAAGAATGTCATGGTTTTTATCTATTAAAAGGACTTTCATAATTTATTCTGCAATTAATTCGTCTAATTTTTCTCTAAAACTGTCAGCGTTCCATTTAGCAACACCTACTTTATCAATGACAATCTTACCTTTTTTATCAATCACGTAGGTGGTGGGTAATTGCCTGTAATCCAAGGATTCGTTTGGCTCAATTAATCTATAATACGGCAGGTTAAAATTTCTTTTATCCTCAAAATTATTGACCAAATCCCATTCGTCTTGTGTAATGAAAAAGAAATTCACTTTATCTTTATAATCTGCATGTAAATCTCCAAAATCAGGCATTTCTGCAATACATGGTGCACACCAAGTTGCCCAAAAATTTAAAATAATCACTTCATTTTCGTAATCAATCATGTTAATTTCATCGCCATTTGCATTTGCAATACGGAGATTATAATTCTCTAAGGTTTGCTGTTTATCCTCATCGATGGTGGTAGGAGAAAATGAAATCATACGTTGAATAAAGACTTGAATGGGCTGTCTTGTTTGTGGTAATAACATTAAAAGCAAGAACAATCCAATAAGTATATCTGACCAACGTTTCAATAGGAAATTTTTCATCTATCTAAGTTAAATACAAAGTTAAGAAACTTTTAAAGCAAATATCGTTCGCAAGTCACATCATGGAAAGATTAAAAAATACTTAATTGTTTAAAAACACCAAGTTAATCTGGATATTACCTCAAGGATTTTATATATATTCGCAACTTAAACCAAAAATTATTAACTCATTAATACCATGAGCGGTACAATTAAATTCTTCCATCCGGAAGAAACTTTCACTTATGCTATCGAAAAGTCATTTTGTAAGGTAGTTTATCTAAAAGGACAACATTGTTTAATCTTAGAAGTTGAATCAACAGAAGACATTGATCATTTAGAAGAAGATTCTTTACAAAATGAATTTCCAAAAGTGATTTTAAATATTGATGATTTTCCAATTAATGCACAAGATAGAAAGTTTTTAGTAGGGGAATCTATAGAAATTCCTGAAGGAACAGTTGAAATTACGGATGAAGAAGGAGAACTTGAGGAAGTTTTTTACACCAATCTTATGGTGAATGAAGATGATTTAGAAATCAACAACAATGTTCTTAAGTTTTCTCAAGATAAACACGGAACCTTAAAAGTTCATTGGACGGGAGAGGTAATTGATTTCACAGATTATTCAGATGATAATCTTGGCTTCGAAATTGATTGTAGTTTCGTCAATAAAAAAATTATTGTAGCAGACTAATTTCAATTTAAATTAAAAACTTTGCAGATACTTTATAAGTACCAAGGCACGGGCAACGATTTTATTATGATCGATGACCGAAAACATAAATTCCCTATTGATCAAGAAATCATAGAAAAATTATGTGATCGCAGATTTGGAATTGGCGCTGATGGTCTGATTTTACTTCAAGAAAAAGACGGAATTTACCAAATGGTTTATTTTAACTCCGATGGAAAACCTAGCAGTATGTGTGGCAATGGAGGTAGGTGCTTTATTAGGTTTATGTCTGATCTTCAATTGATAAATGAAGAAGTGACATTTCAAGCGGTGGATGGTCTACACAGTGGAGTAATTTTAGATCCTTTTGTTAAGCTTCAAATGCAGGATGTAGATAAGGTAAAGCTAGAGGATTCTTATACTTTTATGGATACGGGTTCGCCTCATCATATTGTTTATTTAGATAGTCTACATGATTTAGATGTTAAGAAAGAGGGCGCAAAAATCCGTTATTCAGACCTATATCCTGAGGGCACAAATGTGAATTTCGTTCAACAACTCTCTCCCAATAGAATCGAGGTGAGAACCTACGAAAGAGGTGTGGAGGATGAGACTTTGAGCTGTGGAACCGGTGTGACGGCAGCGGCTATTTCTTTGGCGGCTTTAGAAAAATCTCAAATGACCGAAATTAACGTAAAAACTAAAGGTGGGAATTTAAAAGTACAATTTTTGCAACAAGGAGATAGGTATACCAATATTGAATTAATTGGTCCTGCTGAATTTGTTTTCAAAGGGAAAATTAAAATTTAAAAATTATTTATGAGAGTATTTAGCTTTAGCATAATAGCCCTTTTGTTCATTAGCATTTCGTCTTGTTCTTTCTTTTATGGAGATAAAAAAAATGTTGTGAAAGAAGGACATTTATATATTTATCCTGATGCAAGCTACCAACAAGTTTTAGACTCTTTAAAACCTTTTCTTAAGGATATTGAGCAGTTTGATGCTGTTGCTAAAGCAGAGGATTATGATCGCTATGTTAAGCCAGGTAAATATTTGATAAAAGAAGATGAAACCAACGAAGAAATTGCACTAAAGCTTAAAAATGGAGATGAGGAGCAAGTGAAAGTTATGGTTCAAAACTCACCTACTATTTTTCACTTAGCAAGAGGTGCTAGCAAGCATCTTTACGCTGATTCGGCGGAGATTGTTCAAGCTATTTTAGATAATCCCATTTTTAAGGAAAAAGGATTAGATCTAGAAACAAGTAAGATTTACTTTATTCCAAACACTTATTTTTTTAAATGGATTACTTCGGGCGAAGGTTTTGTGGAAAGAATGATTACCGAACATGATAAATTCTGGAATGACGAAAGAAAACAGCTTTTAGCCGACTCAGGGATGAGCGAATTAGAAGTCTATACGTTGGCATCTATTGTTCAAATGGAAGCATCCAAAGCAGATGAGCAGCCAAAAGTGGCACAAACTTACCTGAATAGATTAGAGCAAGGTAGAAAATTAGAAGCTGATCCGACTTCGGTTTATGCTTATAAATTAGAGCATGGATTTGATGAGAAAATTCAAAGAGTTTATCACAAACACTTGAAGACAGCTTCGGACTATAATACTTATCAAGTTACCGGTTTGCCACCAGCACCGATTACCTTACCTAATGGAACAGCGATTGATGCGGTTTTGAAACCAGAAAAACATGATTATATTTTCTTCTGTGCAGACCCAGATCGTCCGGGCTATCATAGTTTTACGAGCAGTTATGCTGAACATCTAAAGAATGCTGCCAAGTATAGAAAGTGGTTGAAGGAGAATAATATCAAATAAGGATAATTAGGCTTATCTTTGCATATGGATAAGGTGGTTTTGTTTGATGGCGTTTGTAATCTATGTCAGGCTTCTGTGCAAACTTTGATTAAACTCGATAAAAAGAAAAGTTTAAAATTTGCCTCTCTTCAATCCAATTTTGGTCAGGAATTATTGAGTGATTTGAATATTGATCAAGATAATTTTAAGACCTTTATTTACCTCAGAAATAAGCAAGTTTATACACGCTCAACTGCGGCTATCGAAATTTTTTCTGATTTTGGAGGAGCTTGGAAATTAGTCCGAATTTTTTATATTCTACCCAGGTTTATTAGAAACGCGATCTATGATTTTGTATCTGCTAACCGCTATAAATGGTTTGGCAAAAAAGAGACTTGTTGGATTCCAACTCCTGAGCTGAAAGCCAGATTTTTAGACTAACTTTTTATAAGCCAAGCTTTAATTAAGAAATTTTTTATTGATTTTATAGTACTTAGGTTACACAATTCAAGTTCTTTAATTATATTTTTGCATGCTTAAACGAGCGAATGCAATTTTTAAGACAAAAACCATTTCCACATTTATTGTTTTCGATTTTTGCTATAGCAGCTTTATTGCAATGGATTTCTACTCCAATTGCGTTGATTGCAGGTTTTCTAATCACCCAATTTTTCGGAAATCCTTTTGATAAAAAACTTCAAGCTAAATATGTAAAGCTATTATTGCAAATTGCCGTAGTAGGTTTAGGTTTCGGCATGAACTTACACAATGTATTAGAAGTGGGTAAAGACGGACTTGGCCTTACCATATTTAGCATTACAATTACATTAGTTGCTGGAGTTTTAATAGGAAAAGCACTCGGTTTAGATAAAAAAATAACGCATTTGGTATCTTCTGGAACTTCCATTTGCGGAGGTAGTGCTATTGCTGCTGTGGCTCCTGTTATAAAAGCTAATCAAAATCAAATTTCAGTAGCTTTGGGTGTCGTATTTTTATTAAACTCCATTGCATTAATCATTTTTCCGCCGATTGGCGGTTGGTTAAATCTTACGCAAGATCAATTCGGACTTTGGTCTGCGATTGCTATTCACGATACAAGTTCTGTAGTTGGCGCGGCCATGGAATATGGTGAAAGAGCACTAGAAGTTGCCACCACCGTTAAATTGTCGAGAGCTTTATGGATAATTCCATTGTCATTTTTGTCGATGTGGATGTTCAAAGGCGGTGATAATAAAGCTAAAGTGCCTAAATTTATCATCTTATTTATTTTGGCGATTTTAGTCAATACTTTCTTTGCGATTCCCAATTTAATAGGAGATTTAATAGATTTTATTTCTAAATCTATGCTGATTCTTACCATCTTTTTGGTAGGAGCCGGATTCGATGTGAAAATGATTAAAGAAGCTGGATCTAAGCCTATTTCACTAGGCGTTTCTTTGTGGTTAATTATTTCGCTTTCTTCTCTTGGTATTATATTGTTTTTAAGTTAGAAAGCCACCTCCAACAATAATTGTTTATAAGTTATAAGGGTAAAATCAGTGCTAATTTATTAAATTAGGAGCAGAATTACTTTTATGCTAGAACCTAACAAAATCAAGATTTATAATGCTTCGGCAGGAGCAGGTAAAACTTATACTTTAGTTAAAGAATTTCTTTCACTTCTCTTTTTAAAACCAGAATCAGATGCTTTCAAAAGGTTGTTGGCGATAACATTTACCAATAAAGCAGCGAATGAAATGAAAGTGAGAATTGTAGAAAAACTACAAGAACTTTCAGATTTGCCCGACTCGCATTCAGAAATGACAGCGATGATGGAAGAAACGGGCTTAACAGCAGATGCTATTCGCCTTAAATCCAGCAATATCCTGACATCCATCTTACATAACTATGGATTGTTTGCTGTTAGTACCATCGATAAATTCAACCTAAGGTTAATGCGTGCTTTCTCTCAAGATCTTGGCATTTCTGTAAACTTTGATGTTGAAATGGATACGCGACAAATGCTTTCTGAATCGGTAGATTTGCTCTTCTCTGAACTTCAAGATGAGAAATTATTGTCGGATATCATGACCGATATAGCTCTTGAAAATCTATCAAATGATCAACGTTGGGATATTTCTGATGATATGATTCAGCAGTCTAATGATTTGCTACAAGATAAATTTCTAGAACCACTACAGCAACTGCAAAAGTTGAGTCTAGAAGAGTTTAATGCTTTTAGAAATATGGTTAATCGAAATTATTTCGCGGCCAAACTTAATATAGACAAAGCAGCGAAAGAAGTTTTGGATTACACCAAGAACCAAGGATTAAGCATAGAAGATTTTAAATATAAAAACAGTGGAAGTGTTCTCAAATATTTCTTAGACATAGAGGCGGGAAAGTATGGGTTATTTGGAGCAAGAGCTGAAAAGTTGTTCGAAAATGGAACTTATCTTTCTAATAAAAGTGCGGATCTTGATGCTTTAACTTCTGTAATTTCAAATGCTTATGCGGTGATTGAAGAAAATTTACGTGATTATAATTTTTGGTCTAAAATCAAGAAGAAAATTAATCCTATTACACTTCTCAATGAGGTAGACAAGCGCTTGAATAAAGTTAAAGATGAAAATAATATTCTATTAATTGGCGATTTTAATAAGATTATCAGTGATAATATAAAAGATCAACCCACGCCATTTATTTATGAAAAAATCGGAAATAGATATCATCATTACTTTATTGATGAATTTCAGGATACATCTGATTTACAATGGCAAAATCTACTGCCTTTAGTTTTAAATGCTTTGTCAGATGACATGACGGTGATGATTGTTGGAGATCCCAAACAATCAATTTATCGTTTCAGAGGAGGAAATCCTAATTTAATGATTGGATTGGCAGATATGGAAACAACAGATAATCGAATTCAAGTAGAGAGTCTGCCTACCAATTGGCGAAGTTATCATGAGGTAATAAATTTCAATAATGCGTTATATAAATTCATCGGAGGAGGATTAAATCATCCTGGTTTTAAAGCTCTATATGAAAGTGCAAATCAAGAAGAAAACCACAAAAAAGGTGGTTTTGTACAATTAAGGTTTGAACCAAAACCACAGAAAGGCTCGGGCGAAAGTCATTTAGAAAATTGCATGCAAAGACTATTGGAGGACATTCAAAAGGCCGAGGAAAATGGATTTGCATGGGAAGATATGGCGATATTAGTTCGCAGTAATTCACAAGGTCAAGTAATAGCAGAATTCTTATCTGAGAAAGGTTATCAAATCATTTCAAATGAATCTCTATTGCTTCAAAACTCAGATCATGTTCAGTTATTATTGGCTTTTATTCAATTTCTAACCAAGCCAAGCAATAAGGAATTCAGGATTAATCTAATTTTAAGGTTATACCAAAGCAATGTTTTAAATGTCGAAGATAAAACAGAGTTTATTGATAATCATATCGATCTCGATGAGCATGATTTTATACATGCGTTAAAAGAAAGAGATGTTAATTTAACGTTTTTAAAATTACCTTTTCAGTCGTTCTATGACCAAGTTTCGGCGGCAGTGAGAGCCTTTAGATTACAGGAAAACGCAAATGCCTATGTCTCCTTTTTTATGGATGAAATATTGAAGTTTCAATATCAGCCAGATCCTACACCACAAGCATTTTTGGCATTTTGGGAACAGAAAGCACATAAATTAAGTATCGTAATTCCAGAAGGCCAAAAGGCGATACAATTATTGACGCTACACAAATCTAAAGGTTTACAATTCCCAGTTGTTTTCTTGCCTTATATCACGTGGGAACCAAAGACTTCAGGGATTTGGATTCCGGTGGAGGATGAGAAGGTGAAACAAATCTATATTGAAGATTTAAATGAGATGGAGCAAATGCCGGCTGAGGTGCAGGAAAGAATTGTTGAAGAAGAAATTCAGGCGGAATTGGATGCTCTAAATATGCTTTATGTTGCGACCACAAGAGCCATTGAACAATTATATATGGTGGCTGATGTTCCTAGTAAAAATGATTTACCTGTGGCTGCCTATTTATTTCACTTTGCTGCAAGACAAGAAGCTTTTGAGGATAATTGTATCCGTTTTGGTTCGCCAGAAAGAGTTTCAAAACCAAAGGAAAGAAATAATCAGAATCAAATGATTGTTCCATTTGTGAGTAGTGATTGGACACAAAAGGTTAAAATTAGTGAGGAACATACATTGTTGTGGGATGATAGTCGGGCAGAGGCATTAGAATATGGTCGAAAAATGCACTCGGTTTTAGAGAAAATTAATCATATCACAGAAACGGATGATGTATTGGATCAATTCGAATTACAAGGTTTTATAACTTCTCAAGAAAAGATCCAACTTTCGATAGAGTTAAAAAAATTATATGAACATCAAGATTTGTCTGAACTTTTCAATGCTGCAGAATTTTATAATGAGCGAGATTTCGTGGCACCCGACGGAAGTTTATTTAGGCCAGATAGATTGGTGAAATTAAATGATGATTGGATTTTAATGGACTATAAAACGGGCGAGCCCAAGAAGAAGTATGAATCTCAAGTGAATGATTATGCACAGTATCTGAATGATTTGGGCATGCCCATAAAAAGAAAGCTTTTGATTTTCCTGGATCAAAAAGAAACAGTGGTGGAGGTTGATTGATGAAGTATGAAAAGTGAAAAATGAAGAGTGAAAAATGAAAATTGAATAATGATTTAAGTTTGTGGGCTGTTAAAAATATTTGCCAGAAATCTGAGGGTTATGAAATGCGTGCAAAAATTTATCTTTTCACTAATTACAATCTTCACTTTGCCATTATCTATTGCTTTTTCATAACTTTGTGAAACTTCAAAAAATTTTAAATGAAACTCTGGGACAAAGGCTTTACAGTCGACAAAAAAATTGAAAACTTCACGATTGGAAAAGACAGAATTTTAGACATTTACATTGCGAAACACGACATGCTAGCTTCTAAAGCTCAAGCAAATATGTTGGCAAAAGTGGGTCTTTTATCTGACGAAGAAAATGAACAATTACAAAAAGGTCTAGATCAGATGTTAGTTGATTTAGAAAAAGGAAACTTCGAGATCGATGAGCATTTTGAGGATGTTCATAGTAAAATTGAAAGCGAATTAATCAAATTAACCGGGGATGCAGGAAAGAAAATCCACGTGGCTCGTTCGCGTAATGATCAAGTTTTAGTTGCCTTACAATTATTCCAAAAGGAATATTTAGAAGACGTTACCGACAAAGTTCTTGAGTTGGTGGATATTATGCTTAAAAAAGCAGAAGAACACAAAAACGATCTTTTACCTGGTTACACGCACTTCCAGGCGGCCATGCCCAATAGCTTTGGAATGTGGTTTACAGCTTATGCTGAAAATCTATTATCAGATTTAGCATTCTTTAAAGCAGCTTATCATATCGCAGATCAGAATCCACTTGGTTCTGGTGCTGGATTCGGAACAAGTTTCCCGATTGATAGATTGCAAACGACAAAAGAATTAGGTTTTTCTGAATTAGCTGTTTCTTCTGTAGGAGCACAAATGTTGAGAGGCAAAACCGAGAAAGCAGTAGCTTCAGCATTGGCCATGATTTCTGGAACTTTGTCTAAATTATCTTATGATTTAGTCATGTACAATAGTCAGGATTTAGGATTTGTGAAATTGCCTAATGAAATGACCACGGGTTCGAGCATTATGCCACATAAAAAGAATCCAGATGTATTTGAGTTAACAAGAGCACATTGTAACAGAATTCAAGGTGTTCCAAATGATATCTCATTAATCATCAACAACTTGCCAAGTGGTTATCATAGAGATTTCCAAATCTTGAAAGAGGTTTTGTTCGAGCCAATGATGCAATTTGTTGACATTTTAGACATCTTGATTTTTGCATTACCTCAATTAGAGATTAAATCGGGCTATATGGATCAAGAGAAATATGATGGAATCTATACCGTTGAAAACATTAACTACTTAATCCAAAATGGAACTGCATTCCGTGATGCTTACAAAGAAGTAGGCTTATCTGTAGAAGACGGATCTTATGTTCCTCACAAGGAATTTAGAACAAATCATATCGGTTCTATTCATAATTTAGGTATAGACTTAATTCAAGATAAAGTAAAGAGATTTAAATTAGTAGAAGATAAATAGTGATAGAAATTAGGTAGACGGTAGTTGTTAGAAGATATTCGGAAGTTGGTAAACAACTAAGAAAACATTGTTTAATGGATATGCATTATTCATAAATTTAGAGCAGTCTGTAGCTCCATTAGGGCAACTTTTTGTGTGTGAATCATGAATGGAAAATCGTGAACCGATAACTCCAATTTCTAATTACTAATTAGCAAATACCATGTACCAATTATCGTCTACTAATCACTAAATTTTTATCTTTGCCGAATGATCTTTATTGCACTCATCGCAAGCGTTCTTATAGGTTCGTTGTTAGGATGGTATTTTAGTAAAACTAAGTTAATACCAAGTTTATTATTAACCTTTAGCGGTGCGTTTTTGTTGACGATCACTGTTCTAGAGATCTTTCCAAAGATTTATGCATCAGATTTTTTGGTTACCAACGGTTTATTTATTCTGTTAGGTGTATTTATTCAGCTTTTATTAGAAAGTATAACCAAAGGTGCAGAACATGGTCATATTCATACATCAAAAAACAATGAATTTCCTTTAGCCATTTTCGTTGGATTGTTTTTGCATGCTTTTATAGAAGGTGTTCCGTTGCATTCTGATACCGACAATCATTTACTAACGGCGATTGTGATTCATAAGATTCCTGTAGCCTTAATATTATTCACATTTATTGCGAGCATCACAGATAAGTGGCACAAACAAGCTCTATTTATGCTGGTTTTTGCGCTAGCTAGTCCCATTGGATATTTAGTAGGAGATTTTATTCCGACCGACTGGATGATGCCAACCATGGCCATAGTTTCGGGTATATTTTTACATATTTCTACAGTTATTATCTTCGAGAGTTCAGATAATCATAAACTAAAACAACGTAAAGTAATAAGTTTAGCCTTAGGCTTTTTACTTGCTTACCTTACGTTGCATCAGCATTAAGCTGTTTAATTTTTTGATATGATTATTTATACATTCTAATAAAATAGTATAAAAGCATTCCCCAACCTACTAACATAAGCGTTCCTCCCACAGGTGTAATAGGACCTAACACTTTAGACGGAACATTGATTTTCTCAGAAAAAGCTAATAAATAAATACTCATGGAGAACATAAAACTTCCTACCATGATCAATCGTGCTGCATTTTTTTCTATACCTGTGCTAAAATCTAAAAAGAAACCTAGGATCAATAGGGTGAGCGCACTATACATCATATAGCGTACGCCAACTTCAAAACTAGCCAATTTCTCCACAGAGATCATATCTTTGAATGCATGTGCTCCAAATGCTCCTAAAATAATAGAAAGCATTCCGTAGAAAGCACCAACAATTAAAACAAGTTGTTTCATAATTTGTAAAATTTAGTTTTTTAAACTTATGTATATAAATAAAGGACCATAAAAATAGTCCTTTATTATATTTATGTTATTTTAAATCTGATTAAAATCTATAAGTGATTCCAAATTTACCTCCAGAAACATTGCTTCCTCCACCTGCTTGTAAGTTTAAGCCGAAGTTTCTACTAAAGAAGTATCTAGCACCAATTTGAGCTCCTAAATTCAATCCATCATCATCATGATGATCATGGTGATCCCAGCTATAGTAAGTTAAATTCAGCCCAGCATAGATATTCCAGTCGCTTGGTAAAGATAAAACGCGATCAAAATGGTAGTTAGCATTTCCACCAATTCCCCAAATAGAATAATCGTGTTTGTGTTTCTTGTATTTATCCAAAGAAACATACGACACTTCTGCCCCTAAGCTAAAGTCATTCGATACATAGTGATCGAATCCTACATAAATTGGGACTCCTTTCCAACTGTCGAAACCTACCCCAGCGTTTAGCTGAGTTTGTCCTTTCTGTGCCAATGCAAAAGAGCTAAGCCCAAGGATGCAAGCAAATGTTAAAAATAATTTTCTCATTAATTATAATTTATTTCATTCCAGGCATTTTACTGCCCATCATTTTCATCATATTTTTACCTTGGCTCGTCTGCATGAATTTCATCATTTTACCCATTTGAGAGAATTGCTTCAATAGGTTATTTACATCTTGCACAGAACGTCCCGAACCTTTAGCAATTCTTCTTTTGCGACTTGCATCAATAATGTCTGGATTCTCTCTTTCAATAGGAGACATAGAGTGAATGATGGCCTCAACATGTTTAAACGCATCATCATCAATGTCAATATCCTTTAAGGCTTTACCTGCACCAGGAATCATCCCCAATAAATCCTTCATATTACCCATTCGCTTGATCTGGTTGATTTGTTTTAAGAAATCATTGAAATCAAACTTATTTTTGGCAATTTTCTTTTGTAAACGTTTAGCTTCTTCCTCATCGAATTGTTCCTGCGCACGTTCTACTAAAGAGATTACGTCACCCATTCCCAAGATTCTGTCCGCCATACGATTCGGGTGGAAAACATCTAATGCTTCCATTTTCTCACCAGTAGAAATAAATTTAATGGGTTTATCAACTACCGTTCTAATCGTAAGCGCCGCACCACCACGCGTATCACCATCTAATTTGGTAAGAACAACACCGTCGTAATCTAACACATCGTTGAAGGCTTTAGCTGTGTTCACCGCATCCTGACCCGTCATAGAGTCAACCACAAATAATGTTTCAGTAGGTTCTACAGCATCATGAACTTCTCTAATTTCGCGCATCATAAAGCTATCTACTGCCAGCCGACCCGCCGTATCGAAAATAATTACGTTGTGACCATTTGCTTTAGCATAAGCCAATGCATTTTTGGCAATATCAGCTGGTCTTTGATTTCCTTCTTCTGTAAATACAGCAACACCAACTTGCTCTCCTAATACTTTTAACTGATCAATCGCAGCAGGACGATAAACGTCACCTGCAACTAATAAGGGTTTTTTGCTTTTTTTAGTTTTAAGATAGTTCGCTAATTTTCCAGAAAAGGTAGTCTTACCCGAACCTTGTAAGCCAGCAATAAGGATTTTTGTGGGATTTTCAGAAATATTTAATTCAGAAGTCGTTCCACCCATTAACTCAGCCATTTCATCATGAACAATCTTAGTCATTAACTGTCCTGGATTTAACGAAGTTAATACATCTTGACCCAGCGCTTTCTCTCTAACGTCGTTGGTGAATTCTTTAGCAACTTTATAGCTAACATCCGCATCTACCAAGGCACGACGGATTTCTTTTACCGTTTCTGCCACGTTAATTTCAGAAATCTGACCATGACCTTTAAGCGTATGTAATGCTTTATCTAATTTATCCTGAAGACTTTGAAACATCTATCTTTAATTTAATTTGTAGAAGTGCAAAAGTACAAAAATTATTACTTTTTAAAATTTTAACTTTATGAAGAAGTATAAGTTCAATGACCTATTTAATTCTTACTAGTTATGGTTAGTTATTGGGGAATGCATAATCTTGGCTCATAATTATTATAATTTTCCAAATAAATTTGTTATTTAAAATTAATTCACGATTTTAGTTACTTAAATTCTTAACATATTACGATAATGAAAAAATTTTACTTTTTAGCATTTATTTTTATTTTGTTTAATTCATATGCTCAAGAAGATATAGTATATATTCCCCATTCAAATTTAAAAGGGTGGTTAATCACAAAAGATTATATAAACACCAATGGTGATAATGAAATACAAGTAAGTGAAGCCATAGCATATACAGGGAATGTTGGAGGTTATGCGGGTAGTCTAGGTAATCCCATCACAGATGCTACAGGTCTAGAAGCTTTTGTGAATATTACAGCAATAAATTTTGGAGGTCAAGCCTTAACTACCTTAGGTTTGAGTTCAAATCCATTGGTAGAAATGGCAATTCTGAATTATAATGATATTACTTCAATTAATCTAGATAACAATTTAGTTTTAGAATCAGTTTCTCTTGAGTTTAATAATTTAAATGAAGTGGATGTTTCTAATAATGCGATTTTAACAAGAATGGTATTAAATAATAATGAAAATTTAACCCAAGTGAATTTAGCGAATGGCAACAATGCGAATATGGTAAATGTTGGGTTCCAATTTGTCCCTAATCTCACCTGTGTTCAAATTGATCCAGGTTTTGTAGTTCCACAACCCAGTGGTTCTGGTACACACCGTTGGTATTATGATGATTACAGTATATTCTCTGAGGATTGTTGGCAAGAAGATTTGGCAGTTACAGAGCAAAAAAAGAGTATAGCCAAAATGTCGGTGTTTCCAAATCCTGCAAAAGATGTTTTAAATATTTCGGGTAAGGAAGTTCAGATTGTAAAAGTATATAATGTTTTAGGTCAACAAATGAAGGTGATGCATTCCAACAATTCGGTTGATGTTCAGGGATTAACACCTGGAACTTATGTTTTACAAGTAGAAGACGTGGAAGGAAATATTAAAACAACGAAGTTTATTAAAAAGTAATTTTTAATTCAATTTAAAAATAAAATCGCCTCAACAACGGGGCGATTTTTTGGTTCGCAAAAATATTTTCTCAATCAAATTAAGATTTTTTCCGTCACATGGAGGAGAATTTTTCCTTGGATAAATTTGTATCGAAATGTAGATGGAAGATAAATGAAGTCTAAAATTTTTCCTCGTCAAAGGTTTCGATACAATTTTGCTACGTAAAATCACTAGCCTGACGAGATAATCACGTTAACGAAATGTGGTTCACAATTCACTATATTAACGAATTCATTCAAAATTCAAAGTTTAGAATTCAAAATCGTGAAAAGGTTTGAAAATGATCCGAGTTTACAGCTTACATTTAAACAACCATTAAACTATTTTCTTTATCTTAGGTTTTCAATAAAACTCATATGTTATGAAACCATATTTAACATGTCTCTGCTTCTGTATTTTGTTTAATTCATATGCTCAAGAAGATATAGTATATATTCCCCATTCTAATTTAAAAGAATGGTTAATCACAAAAGATTATATAAACACAAATGGTGATAATGAAATTCAAGTAAGCGAAGCCATAGCATATACAGGGAATGTTGGAGGTTATGCGGGGAGTTTAGGTAATCCCATCACAGACGCTACAGGACTAGAAGCTTTTGTGAATATTACAGCAATTAATTTTGGAGGTCAGGCTCTGACAACCTTAGATTTGAGTTCAAATCCATTGGTAGAATTGGCAAGTCTGAGTTATAATGATATTACTTCAATTAATCTAGATAACAATTTAGTTTTAGAATCAGTTTCTCTTGAGTTTAATAATTTAACTGAAGTTGATGTTTCTAATAATGCGGTTTTAAGGAGAATGGTTTTAAATAATAATGAAAATTTAACCCAAGTGAATTTAGCCAATGGCAACAATGTGAATATGGTAAATGTTGGGTTCCAATTTGTTCCTAACTTAATTTGCGTTCAAATTGATCCAGGATTTGTAGTTCCACAGCCCAGTGGTTCTGGAACCCATCGTTGGTGGTATGAAGATTACAGTATATTCTCTGAGGATTGTTGGCAAGAAGATTTGGCAGTGGCAGAGCAAAAAAAGAGTTTTACCAAAATGTCGGTATATCCAAATCCTGCAACCTCTACTTTAAACATTTCTGGTATTGATGCTAAAAATGTAAAAGTATTTAATACATTAGGTCAGCCAATGAAAGTAACTTCTTCTAACAATTCAGTAAATGTAGAAAGTTTAGCGCCGGGAGCGTATGTGCTACAAGTAGTAGATGCAGAAGGAAATATTAAAACTACAAAGTTTATTAAAAAATAAGCTTTGAAATAAATTTTTAATAATTCTAAAAAAAATAGCTGCATTCGAAAGGAATGCAGCTATTTTTCTTTTTACCTTTAAACTAATGGTCGTTTCCCTGAAAGTGTTGTATAAAAACAATAATAATTGCAAGTACAAGTAGAATAAATTATTTATTTCTATTCCATAACCAATGCCTATAAGAGCCATATTATAAGAGCAAAAATTTCAATAACCAAGGTATATTTCTCATACTACTAAATTTTCTAAAGTATGTAATTTATCCCCATCTTATTGAAATAAATAACGAACCTTAATACTTTGTTTATTGAAAAATAATCTTGATTGTGTGGAGAAATGCGATTAAAAATGAAGATCAAAAAGCGAAATAGTTATTTCTTTAACGCTTGATTAATTTCCGAACTTACAAAATCCTTAATACTTATCCCAGCATGCGTCAGTTGTTGAGGTAAAATACTGGCGGGAGAGAAGCCTGGTAGCGTGTTCATCTCAATAAAATGCGGAACGCTATCAACAATAATATATTCACTTCTGCTCATACCCGACATTTTAAGCGTGTCATAAACTTTGGTGGCAACATCATGAACTTTTTGCATCATGTCGTCTGAAATTCTTGCGGGTGTAATTTCCTCTGAAGCTCCATGGTATTTCGCCTCATAATCAAAAAACTCATTGTGGGAAACGATTTCAGTTACGCCACTCACAAATGTTTTTCCACCATATTGAATTACGCCAACAGAAACTTCGGTACCGTCTAAAAACTCTTCAATTAAAATATCATTATCCTCAGCGAAAGCAAGTTCAAAAGCTTTGGCGAAATCTTCTTTGGTTTTAACTTTAGTAATCCCCAAGCTCGAACCCGATTGATTCGGTTTTACAAAACAAGGTAAACCTACTTTTTCAATCATCTTATCTAGATTAATTTCGTCTCCTTTGGTAAGATAAACCGACTTTGCCATGGGAATATCATACTTATATAAAACAGAAAGTGTGTCTTTTTTATTAAAGGTTAAAGCAGATAAATAATGCCCACAACCTGTATATGGTATACCTAAAATATCCCAATAAGCTTGTAAAAATCCATCTTCACCTGGTGTTCCGTGGATAATATTAAAAATAACATCAAAAGATATTTTTTGATCCCTCATTTCAAATGAGAAGTCACCTTTTTGAAGCTCATAAGTCTGACCTTCAACCTCTGCATACCAATTGTTTTCTAGAATCACAACTTTATAGGGCTCGTATAAATCTCTATCGATACTATCATAAATTAATTGGCCAGATTTCAATGAAACCTTGTATTCATCGGAGTATCCACCCATCACAACGGCTACCTTTTTCATGCTTCAAAATTTTGATAAAATTAAATAATTCTAGGAGATTTACGTTCAATCTCATACATATTACATTAATTTTTATCTTTGTCCAATATTATTATAACCTATGAATTTTTTCAAAGCACTAATTAGTTGGAAATTATGGCTAAGTATTATATTGGGAGGAGCACTTCTAATTGGTCTTTGGTTTTATGCTTTCAAGTTTTTAGATAATTATACCAAACATGGTGTTTCTGTAGAAGTACCGGATTTATCTTCTTTAAGTATTGATGAGGCACTTCAAAAATTAGATGAGTTAGATTTAAGATATGAAGTTGATAGTGTTAAGTTTACAGAGGATCATCCTCCTTATGCTATCTTAGATTTTTATCCCCTACAAGGTTCTAAGGTAAAGCCAGGAAGACGCATCTTTATTAAATCTAATCCAAGTACATGGCGTCCGGTTGAGTTGCCAGATTTAATCGATAAAAGTAGCCGTTTGGCGATTACACAGTTGCACTTAAGAGGTTTTGTGTTGGGAGATACTATTTACGTAGAAGATCCTGCGAGAGATGCAGTTTTAGGGATTATGTTTAACGGAGATACCATTCACGCAGGGAAGTTATTACCTAAAGGAGCTAAGATTGATTTAGTCTTAGGAAGAGGGTTCAAAATGGATATGCCTGTGCCACAAGTGGAAGGTTTAACTTTGCAAGAGGCTAAAACTATACTTAAAGATAAGTTCTTTGATTTGGGTCAGATATATTATTTAGGAGGAACTCGAGATACCATTGGCACTAAGGTAGTTTATCAAGATCCGCCACCAAATGATAACTATGACGAAGGATTGCCTGTTTCTTTATGGCTATCTAAGAAGCCAACTTCGCAGTTGAGAAAAGAAATAGATTCTTTGAATTTAGTTTATAGAAGAAAATTAGACGAAAAGGATTCCTTGTTTTATAATTCTATCGAAAGTTCGAGAACGATAGATATCAAAGATTTACCAGAAGAAATTAGAAACGCTATTAAATACGACCAAAATACCAATGAGCAAATGCGTCCTAAAGAAGAACCAAAAGCGCCAACAGCAACAGGACCAAAGAAAATTGACACGACAGGTATTTCGATAGACTAATGAGAAACCAACAAGAATCACCAGAAGAAAACGAAGAAGAGGAGTTATACGAACATTATAGTTTCACAGCAAACAAGGGTCAAAAACCCTTAAGAGTAGATAAGTTTTTATCTAATCTAATAGAATCTGCCTCGCGAAGTAAAATTCAAAAAGCAGCCGAAGCTGGAAACATTCTTGTAAATGGTGATAAGGTTAAGTCCAATCATAAGATTAGGCCTAACGATGAAGTGAAGATAGTTTTATCCTTTCCACCAAGAGAATCGAATTTAATAGCCCAAGATATTCCTTTGGATATTGTCTATGAAGACGATCAAGTGTTGGTTGTGAACAAACCTGCAGGTATGGTTGTGCATCCTGGTCATGGAAATCATACAGGAACCTTAGTAAATGCTTTAAAATTTCATTTTGATAATCTACCCAACCTTAACGCAGATTTAGACCGTCCAGGTCTAGTGCATAGAATAGATAAAGACACGAGCGGACTATTAGTAGTTGCGAAAACTGAATTTGCTATGAATCATTTGGCAAAACAATTCTATGATCGTAGCACCGATAGACGATATCATGCTGTAGTTTGGGGTGATGTAGAAAAGGATCAAGGAAGAGTTGAAGGAAATATAGGAAGACATGTGAGTAATCGTCTACAAATGGCTGTTTTTCCGGATGGGAGTCAAGGTAAACATGCTGTGACGCATTACAAAGTTATAGAAAGGTTGGGCTATGTTAGCTTAGTGGAGTGTAAATTAGAAACGGGAAGAACTCACCAAATCCGTGTGCATATGAAGCACATTGGTCATACTTTATTTAATGATGATCGCTACGGAGGCGATAAGATTCTAAAAGGTACTTCTTTCACAAAATATAAACAATTCGTAGATAACTGCTTTGCAATATGTCCAAGACAGGCTTTGCATGCTAAAACTTTAGGCTTCACTCATCCGACGACAGGAGAAAAGATGCATTTTGAAAGTGCAATACCAGACGATATTACTGCGCTTTTAGAGAAATGGCGTGTATATGCAAGTGCCACTCGCGAATAGTACATCCATAAAAATTTAATTAAAACAGCTAGAAAGGAGAAGAGATAATTCTGCCTCTTTTCTAGCTGTTTTTTTCATTTAGTATTTCATCTAGAATATAAATGCTTAATGATTATCATTTTTTTATAATGTTGAAGCCTTGAACAAATTTGCTACTTCGTCGGAAAAATATATTTAATTTTAAATTTTGAGATTTAAAGATTCAATTATAGTCTTTATGTTTAATAATTTGAAAATTTTAGTAAAGAAGTAGGTTTAATGAATATGGATAGGGTAAAAGATTTTTTAAGGATAAATAAGTATTCATACTTAGAGCTAAACGATTATACGCTTGAGGTGAAATTAAATTATCAGCTTTATATATATCTTGAAAAAGACTTAGAAAGCGGTCAGTATAAAATCACCAATCGTCTTAAAAACTGGAATTGTTGACAGGGGCCTTCGAAACATCATTAGAAAAAAGTTTTATTCAAGCTTTCATTTTAATTCTATTGTTCATTGCATTTCGAATGCTATTAGTTTTTTCTGAAATAAAACCTTTTATGCCGGATGTGGTTTTTGTTTTAGTTATGTACATCGTGATGACAATATTATATGTCTTTGAGTATTTGAAATTCCTTATTCACTTCCACGGAATAAATAAACCTGAGCACAATTAACTATAATGAGATAGTAGCGAACAGAAAACTGCGAACAGTTAACTGCGAACCGAGATCTGAGAACTGAGAACCGAAACTCCTATTCGTAGGCTCCAATATTCGGGTTCTGCCCCCTTAAAACTCCCTTGATATCTTTAGGTGCTTGACTATTGAAAGCGCTATTTCCAACATTTTTAGCAGGAGACTCTTCTTGAAGTCTTAAATCTTGTTGACTAAAAATACTCGCCACAAACATAGGATCTCCGGTCAATGGATTAATGAAACTTGGATGAGTCGTATAATCGATGTCATCTGTGTTTTCATTTTTAATAAAGCAACGATCAAAACTTGAATTAAATTCAGCATCTTCTTTCTCATCTAAATAAACACCATTAGGATAACGGCCATAGAAAATACAATTTCCAAAGAATGCATTTAAAGCTGCATAGCTTTCATTCCCGTTTTCATCTTCGGTGTAGTTACTTAAATATGCAGGAACATTAGGTCCATTAATACCAACCAATCCCGTTTTCCAGACATTAGCAAAAGTTGAATAATAAAACTCATAATTTCCGCCTTTTTCAATGTTAAGACTAGCATCTCCAGCATCTGCAATCACAACGTTTTTTCCTATAATATTTGCATTCTTAGCAAAAATCCCGCTCGAAGACATATTATAAATTTGAGTGTTTTCAATATTAGCAGAAGAATTTTCTAAACTGAATCCATTTTTACCTCCTTTAATGATGGCGTAATTCGCATTTAAGTTCGCATTTTTTAATTTAACCTCATTCCATTGTTTTGGAAGACTATCATAACGAGCATCGTGACGGTTTCCTCTCATCAAAACAGGATTATCAATTGTTCCGTTAAGATTTAAACTTCCCCCATTTTCAACCAACATTCCGCTATTGGTATGGAAATATAATTTTGCACCTGCGGCAATATGTAATGCTGCATTATCCACTTTTAATGTTCCGTAGACTACATGTGATTTATTGTTATTCCACTCGGTGTCTTGATTAATTTGAATAAAATCTTCGCCTTCGTTAGGGTAGTGGTAGATAGCGTCCTCTATCATCGCCAATAATTTAACTTGTTGTTGACTATCAGAGAAAACCAATTCATCTTCCTCAATCATCATATCGTTGGTTTGTTGCATAGCAACTTCAACAAAAACCATTAAGCTGTCTTTAGCTCGTAGTGGAACTTCGGAAAACTCAAATCCAGGAACTCCATCTACATTAATTCTAAAATTTGAATTTTCACGCTGATTCAAGTATATGTTAGAAAGTGAAATGTCATCATTAGACGGGTTATATACCTTTAATAAATAAGTTTCAGAATTAGATTGAGTGAAAATAGTATCTAAAAAGATTGTATCTTTGCTGAATTGTAAGGCAATATTTGGATTGCTTTCGAAGTCTAAGTCTTTGCGACAAGACATAGCAGAAGTTAATATTAAAATCGTAATTAAAAATACTAAAGGGTTTGTATAACCAAATTTGGGCATAAATTATTCGTTTTTACAAAGATAAATTAATTTTAAGATTTGTAGGATTAGAAATTATACTTATATTTGCAGCCCGAAATAAGAATAAAAGGTCATGAGAAAAGATATTCATCCAAGCAATTATAGACTAGTAGCGTTCAGAGACATGAGTAATGAGGAGACTTTCATTACAAGATCTACAGCTGAAACGAAAGAAACTATCGAAATCGATGGTGTTGAGTATCCATTAGTAAAAATGGAGATTTCATCTACGTCACATCCTTTCTATACAGGTAAGCAGAAATTAATTGATACTGCTGGACGTGTTGATAAATTCATGAATAAATACAAAAAATTCAAGAAATAAAAGCATTTTCATAATAGTATATTTTTTAAGTCCCGATTATGTCGGGGCTTTTTTATTTTAGTATTTTGCGTAATAATAATAAACAACCGCTTTATGAATGTCATACTATTTTGTGAAAAAGAACAAGAACAGCTACTTCCACTTACTTTTTTAAAGCCATGTGGAGAACTGCGCATGGGTATTCTAAGCTTTAAGGATAGATGGGAGAAATTCTTGGGTAAAAAGATTTCTTACAAAACATTGCCCTATTTAGCAGAGGCATTTCCTATGAAAGAAGAGGAAACTAATTTATTCCTTAACCCAACTTATCTTCCAACGGCAGAACTTTTTGACACTTTATTAAACCTTAAACAAGGAAAAGCCATTGAATATAAAGGAGCTATTCTTGCATTTAAAGGTTCCAACGAAGACTTTGAGGCTAAAAATTGGGAAACACAATCCTGGGATGCTGAGTTGATTCACATCCAGCGACCTTATGACTTGTTTTCTTACAACGATAAAGTGCTTGCTTTTGACTTTGAGTTATTGACAAAAAATAGAATCTCTCAGCCCATCTATGAAACCAATGGTGTTATTCATGAGGAAAATATTTTCTTAGAAGAAGGTGCAAAAGTAGAATATGCAATATTAAACGCAACTGATGGACCTATTTATATAGGTAAAGATGCTGAAATTTGTGAAGGAAGTATGGTACGTGGTGGATTGGCTTTATGTGAACATGCAAAATTAAATCTAGGAACTAAAATCTATGGAGCTACTACCATTGGACCGCACTGTAAAGTAGGAGGAGAAGTTAATAATTCAATCCTAACCGGATATTCAAACAAAGGTCATGATGGTTTCTTAGGTAATAGTGTAATCGGAGAGTGGTGTAATTTAGGAGCGGATACCAATAATTCTAATCTTAAAAATAACTATGGTGAAGTAAAACTTTGGAATTATGCTGAAGATAAATACGAGAAAACGGGCCTGCAATTCTGTGGTTTAATTATGGGTGATCATGCTAAGTCAGCTATTAACACACAGTTCAACACAGGAACAGTAGTCGGACCATTTGCTAATGTTTTTAGAGCTGGATTTCCACCTAATCGCGTAGAGATGTTTAGTTGGGGCGGAGGAAATGAAGATGGCAAATTTAGACTTGAAGCAGCTTATGAGGTTGCCGAAAGAATGATGAGCAGACGAAAAATTGAGTTAAATAAGGATATGAAAAATATCATAAAGCACTTATTCGATAATTATTCGGAATAAATTCAAAATTTCAGAATGATTGCTCTTTTTTATATAAGAATCTTAATATATAAGCATTAAAACCCCTTTGTATAGAAATAAAAGGCACAAATATGTCTTTTTGTTAAGGATGTTTTAAACATGGTATATGCTTTGCTATATTGTGCATAAATAGTACAATTCGGCTAATTATATATAGACTTATAAACTTAGGATGACCGAGATGAATTCCAAAAAATCCTCACAAACTCAATAAATAATTGTAAATTTGCTGATTGTTAAGAAAAGTTAAAATTGTGAATACGGAAAGCTACAATAATATTTTAGAATTAATTGCGAATACGCCTTTAGTAAAACTAAATAAAATAGCTGAGAATATTCCAGGTGATATTTATGCTAAATTAGAAAGTTGGAATCCTGGTCATTCCACTAAAGATAGAATTGCATTACATATTATAGAAGAGGCTGAAAAAGATGGTCTTTTAAAACCTGGAGCAACCATCGTAGAAACAACCTCAGGAAACACAGGTTTTTCAATTGCTATGGTAAGTATTGTCAAAGGTTATAAGTGTATTTTGGCAGTTAGCGATAAAACCAAAGGAGAGAAAATAGCCTATCTTAAGGCCTTAGGGGCAAAAGTGTTTGTTTGTCCAGCGAATGTTCCTGCAGATGATCCTAGATCTTATTATGAGGTTGCAAGGAGAATTCATGAGGAGACACCTAACTCTATTTATATCAATCAATATTTTAATCAAAAAAATATTGATGCCCATTATCTAACGACAGGTCCTGAAATCTGGGAGCAAACCAAAGGTAAAATTACCCACCTTGTTGGATGTTGTGGTACGGGAGGAACTGTATCAGGCTCTGCTAGATATTTAAAAGAGCAAAACCCTGATATCAAAGTAATTGGTGTGGATGCTTATGGGTCAATCCTTAAGAAATATCACGAAACAAGAGAGTTAGATAAAAACGAAATCTATCCCTATAGAATCGAAGGACTTGGTAAAAACTTAGTCCCAAAAGCAACAGATTTTGATATCATCGACGAGTTTGTAAAAGTTACAGACGAAGAGAGTGCATATACTACGAGGGAAATTGCCTTGAAAGAAGGTATCATGGGTGGATATACCAGTGGAGCTGCTTTTCAAGCGGTGAAGCAAATCAAAGAATCATTACCAGAGGATGCAGTTGTAGTAGTCGTTTTCCCAGATCATGGTTCACGATATATCACCAAAGTATTCAGCGACGAATGGATGCAAGAACAAGGCTTTGTTCAGAGCCAGCTCAACGGATTAGAGTCTAGAGCAACTGTTCACCGAATAAAAGCAGAATAAAATTAAAAATTAAAAACATCCCGAAATTAAATTGATTTCGGGATGTTTTGTTTGTGCTCTGCATCACAAAATAGCTCACTTTTTTTCTTATCTTTGTTTTTTAATCGCTTTACATGAAATATGCGCTAGTAACAGGTGTTTCATCTGGTATCGGAAAGGCAACCGCCAAAAAATTTCTAGAAGAAGGTTTTTACGTTTTCGGAAGCGTTAGAAAGCCACAAGACGGAGAAGCTTTGCAACAAGAATTTGCAGATAAATTTCATCTATTAGTTTTTGATATTGCCGATCACCCAGCTGTGGATAAAGCTTTTGCAGAAATAGAACAAGTGGTGGGTGTGCAAGGACTCGATGTGCTTGTGAATAATGCTGGGGTTGCGAAGTATGGCCCTATTCAACATGTGGCGATAGAAGAGTTACGTCAACAGTTTGAAATTAATGTTTTTTCGAATGTATATATAACGCAAAAAGCCTTGCCGCTTCTAGGAGCAAATTATACAGCTAAGAAAAAAGGAAAGGTTATCATCATTAGTTCTACCGGAGGTGTTATGACAAGACCCATGCTGGGACCTTACTCTGCGTCTAAACATGCTATAGAAGCTATCTATGATGCTTTGCGTAGAGAAATGATGTTGTATGGATTGGATGTAATCATTATTCAGCCCGGTCCAATTAAGACAGATATTTGGGGTAAAGCAAAGACTAATGTAAATCCGTATGCGAATACTGATTATGAGAAAATTTTTGATAAATTAGATGAAGCAGTTAATCAGATTGAAGATATCGGATTAGATGTGAAAGTGGTAGCGGATAGAATTTTTAAAGCTTATTCTACCAGCAACCCAAAATCTAGATATATCATCACACCCAAAAAATGGATGTTTATTCTCGCCATGTATATAGTTCCTCCAAAGCTTTTAGATAAGATATTTTTTAAAGATTTAACTAAATTAAATAAGTAAATAGAATGAATATAAAAGAAAGAATTAATCAACAGCCTGGTCCTTTGGGGCAATTCGCTGATTATGGTGAAGGTTATTTTGTTTTCCCAGAATTAGAAGGTCCAATCGGTCCTAGAATGAAATTCCAAGGTAAGGAGGTTATCTTTTGGAGTGCTAATGACTATTTAGGATTATGTAATCACCCAGAGGTTAAGAAAGCTGATGCTGAAGCAGCTGCGGAGTATGGTATGTTCTACCCAATGGGTGCTAGAGCTATGTCGGGTGAAACTGATAAGCACAAAGAACTAGAGAAAAACTTAGCTGAGTTTGTTGGCAAAGAAAACTCTTACTTATTAAACTTCGGCTACCAAGGTATGGTGTCTATTATCGACGCTTTGGCAGGTAAAGATGATGTTATTGTATATGATATCGATAGCCATGCTTGTATTGTAGATGGTGTAAGATTACACATGGGTAAACGTTTTACATTTCAACACAATGATATAGAGAGTTTCGCTAAAATGATGAAACGTGCCGATAGAATTGCAAAAGAAAACGGTGGTGGAGTTTTGGTTATTACCGAAGGTGTTTTTGGAATGCGCGGTCAACAAGGTAAATTAAAAGAAATTGCTGCATTCAAAGAGCAGTATGACTTTACTTTATTAGTAGACGATGCACATGGTTTTGGAACTTTAGGTGAAACAGGAGCTGGTGCAGGGGAAGCGCAAGGTGTTCAAGATAAAATCGATGTTTATTTCTCTACTTTCGCTAAATCAATGGCTGGTTTTGGAGCATTTGTAGCTGCTGACAATGAGTATATTCGTTTCTTAAAATACAACATGCGTTCTCAAATTTTCGCTAAATCTCTTACTATGCCAATGGTGATTGGAGGATTAAAGCGTCTTGAGTTATTGAGAACTCGTCCAGAGATTAAAGCTAAACTTTGGGAAAACGTAAATAAATTACAAACTGGACTTAAAGATAGAGGATTCAACTTGGGTGATACCAACACTTGTGTTACACCTGTTTTTTTACCAGGAGAGGTATTAGAAGGAACTATTATGGTTAAAGATCTTCGTGAAAACTACGGAATCTTTACATCTATCGTAGTTTATCCTGTAATTCCAAAAGGAATGATTTTATTACGTTTAATTCCTACAGCAGCACACACAGATGCTGAAATCGAGGAAACTTTAGATGCATTTGATGCTATTCACGATAAATTAGTGAACGGTGTTTATAAAAAGCAAGCTGAAGCATTAAACATGGATTATACACCGCTTTAATCTGAGTTTTTATTAAATTAAAAATGTCACTCTGAAAATTCGGAGTGACATTTTTTTTTATGTTTAAAATTTAAGATTTATCTAATAACCTTAGCATCACCTTTTAGATCATAAGCTTTAAACTCCGTTCCATCTAAATGAACAATTTCTCCACCATTTTCGAAAATAATTCGAGCGCCTGGATTTAATGTAATTTTAGCATTCGTTGGCATTATGATTTTATTCGCAATCCTCAAACTTACATCTTCTTTCAGCACAAAGTCATTATAATATCTTCTCAATTCTGTCCAAGTTTGATCCTTGTTCAAGTTTTGCGTTGTACCATAATGTGAATCTTCTGTCACAAATTGCATCATATTCGATTTAGAAAGATTTGAATGCATTTTTTGAATCTCAGTAGGTTGCAAATAATTTCTTGGATCTGAGTGCTTTTGAGACATAATGGTCCATTCACATTTATTTGCACCATGGTATTGATTGGCATGTCCAAGACCAAAATTATGTCCTAACTCATGCGTCAATCCTTTGGCATCATCAATCAAATACCAATTTTTAACTTCCTTATCCCAAGATTTTCCAAATTCCTGCGTTGCTCTATTTTTCATATAAAAATATTTAGGATACACTCCTGGCATATGAATTTGTGAGGATCTTTTTAAATTTGTGGGTGTAGGGAACTGACCCGCTGCAACACCATTTGTTTTTGATTGGTTAGCTCCATTGGTTTTAATATATTCGTCGTAGGTGTCGCCGTCGTTTGTAAAGTATACATGAATGGTAGGTTTATTTTTTTCGGCTTTCGTTAATGAATCATCCACTGATTTCAAATACCAACTCTCGCTGGGAGAGAAGCCTCTTAAAACTTTTTTCTCATAATTTGAGCCTGTGTTTCGGTTGTTCCAAGCATAGGAGTTTTTAACCTCTATAATATTATCCTCAAAAACAAGCATAGCCTTAGGCCAAAAGTCTAATCCATCATAGCAACCTTCTAAATCGCTAGGTTTTTTTAAATATTGAAAATTATTCAATGCATTCTGCCAATAAGTTTTAAATAATTGAAATTCCTGAGGGCGATTTTTTGAATAATTTCCTGTTCCATCTCCGCGTTGAAGTAGAACTGCCGTAACACGAACTTTCAATGGATTTTCATTTCCAGTTAATTGGTATTCTTGATTCTCAAATGCATTACTATTCTGACTCAGTAAGGGTGAGGTCTGTATGCTGCAAGAACTTATAAGCAGTACCGAAAGTAATAGAATTAGTCTCATAGTTGTATAAAGATACCTAAAAAAACAAAAACCTTTCCGAAATCCATCGAAAAGGTTTTGTTTAAGTTATTTATTGTTGAAGAAATTACTTCAAACCACGTGCTTTAATCATCGCATCAGGTTTTGGATCACTTCCTCTGAACGCTCTATACATGGATTTATATTCTTGGGTATTTCCACGAGATAAGATCATATCTCTATATCGCTGTCCCAATTCACGTTTTAAACCTCCATTTTCATCAAACCAATTGCCCGTATCTAAAGCAAGCATTTCGGTCCATAAATATGAATAATATCCCGCACCATATCCACCACCAAATATGTGTGAAAAATAAGATGAACGATATCTTGGTGGAACATTTTCGTCCCATAAATTGTCTTCCATCAATACTTTCTTTTCGAATTTATTAGGGTCAACAACTTGTTTTGCTTCAGCTAAACTCATAGAATGCCAATTGAAATCTAAATCCGCCGCACTCATCACTTCTGTCATGCTAAATCCTTGGTTGAAGGTAGATGCATTTTTAATCTTAGTAATTAGCTCTTGTGGAATAACTTCACCTGTTTTATAATGTTTTGCATAATTTTTCAAAACTTCTGGATGTAGTGCCCAATGCTCATTGGCCTGAGAAGGGAACTCAACAAAGTCTCTTGCTACCGAAGTACCAGATAGTGTTGGATACATTTGATCTGCAAATAAACCGTGCAGTGCATGTCCAAACTCATGGAACATCGTAATCACATTATCAAAAGTTAATAATGCTGGTTCTCCTACCGCTGGTTTTTGGTAGTTACATACATTGTAAATAACTGGCTTGGTATCGTATAATTTAGATTGACCTACAAAGTTGCTCATCCAAGCTCCACCACGTTTGCTTTCTCTAGCAAAGAAATCTCCGTAGAATAAAGCTAAAGGAGTTCCGTCTTCTTCGAAAACTTCATAAACTACAACATCTGGATGATACGTAGGAATATCCGTTCTTTTCTTAAAAGTAATACCATATAATTTAGTTGCAGAATAGAAAACACCATCTTCTAAAACTTTATCTAATAAGAAATATGGTTTTAGTTGACTTTCGTCTAAGTCATATTTAGCTTTTCTGACTTTTTCTGCGTAGTAGCTCCAATCCCAAGGTTTTAGTTCGCCTTCGATTCCGTCTTTCTTCATCATAGCTTGAATATCCGCGGCTTCTTCAGCGCCTTTCTTTCTTACGGCTGGAATCATTCCTGCGAAGAAATCATTTACTGCATCTGTATTTTGTGCCATGGTATTCACCAAGCTCCATTCAGCGAAGTTTTTGAATCCTAATAATTCAGCTTTCTCTGCTCTTAATTGTGCAATTTTAACAATCGTTGCATTGGTATCAAAATATCCACCATTAGCACGATTCCAAGAAGCACTAAATATTTTTTCTCTTAATTTTCTATTTTTTAATGAAGCCATTATAGGTTGCTGAGTTGTATTTTGAATTTTAATGGTCCAGCCACTACCATCAGCATTTTCTAAAGCTTTGATTTCAGAATCCGAAAGACCTTCTAATAATGCCTTGTCTTTTACCTCAATCACCGCATCATTATTAGCTTTTAAAAGCGTTTGGTTAAATTGAGTTTGTAAAGTTGCAATTTGAGCGTTAATGTTTTTAAGCTCTGCTTTTTGAGCATCATTTAAGTTAGCTCCTGCTTGAATGAAAGACTTATAATACTCTTCTGTCAATTTTTTGCTCTCAGCGTCTAAGTTCAATTGATCTAATTGGTCATGAATAGCTTTTACTCTGTTAAACAAAGCTGAATTCAAATAAATCTCATCTGAGTGTTGAGCCATTAAAGGAGAAAGAATCTCTTGTATTTTCTTTATCTCGTCATTGGTATGTGCACTGGTCATGGCATAGAAAACGCTTCCTACCTGATCGCGTTCTTTTCCAGATTTCTCTAATGCTAAAATTGTGTTATCAAATGTTGGAACTTCTTTGCTCGATGCTATTTTGTGCACTCTATCCATTTGAAGGCGCATAGCTTCTTTCATCGCTGGTAGATAATGCTCATCTCTAATTTGAGTAAAATCTGGTGCACCATAAGGCAGCTTACTCGTTTTTAGCAAAGGATTGCTGTTTACGACATTTGTTTCTGTTGTTTCTGTCATTTCTTGTTGCTGATTTTCTGCTACTTGCGTAGGATTGCAGGCCATAAGTGCTGCCAATAATCCCAAGCTTAAAACACGATTTTTCATATAATTTTAAATAAAAGTTGAAAATACAAAATATTTAAAACAAAAACCGGAATTGTATTTACAATTCCGGTGTTAGATTTTAAAGATTAAACTTTTACTTAAAGAATTAACGCCATGGTTTGACCAACGGCTAAACCCACAATGATAAAAAACAAAAAGCTAAATATCAGACCTAACATCATAAACGCTTCATGTTCAGTTTCACCTGACGATAAACTATTCAAAACATTTTGAATTTTTGTTATCATAAACTAACTAACTATTTAAAACTAATAAACTAACTATGTGATAAATATATATAAAAATTTTTAGCATTTCAATTAATTATGGGTTCATATATTGTTAAACTAATACTTATCAACAGAATGTTCAAAACTATGAGCTTTTTTAACGATGTTTAACAAATCAATAATTTTAATTAAAACCTAAAGTATAATGCTCTTAATAAATAGATGATGAGTTATTTATGTCTTTTGAACTTAATTATTGACCTCAAATTGTATAAGCCAAATGATTTAGCTTATTTTTGTTTAAGATTTCAAAGAAATGAATATACCAGATAGTAGTTTAACTCGAATTGTAATCATCGGAGCTGGTTTTGGTGGTTTAAAATTGGCGCGACATCTTAATAAAAAGGATAATCAAGTGGTGTTAATTGATAAAAATAATTACCATACTTTTCAGCCTCTACTGTACCAAGTTGCTACGGCCGGTTTGGAACCGGATTCTATTGCGCATGCAATTCGAACTCTATTTAAAAATGAGAAAAACTTCCACTTTCGTATTGCAGATGTTGAAACTATTGATACAAGCAAAAATATCATTCATACCAACATAGGTGAACTTAGTTTTGATAAATTAATTGTTGCTACGGGTTCAACGACCAATTTCTACGGAAACGAAGAAATTGAGCACAATGCCATGTCCATGAAAACTATTCCAGAAGCATTGGATTTGCGTTCATTGATTCTACAGAATTTAGAAAAAGCATTGCTTACCAATGATTTAAATGAGCGCAAAGAGTTAATGAATTTTGTAATTGTGGGTGGTGGACCTACCGGAGTGGAGTTGGCGGGTGCCTTAGGTGAATTAAAAAATCATGTGTTACATAATGATTATCCTGATTTAGATATCAGAATCATGAATGTTCACTTGGTGCAATCTGGCGATCGTTTATTACCTGGTTTCTCGGATAGAGCTTCTGCAAAAGCTGAGAAATATCTGCGCGATATGGATGTGCATCTGTGGTTGAATACACGAGTTCTTAATTATGATGGTCAGTTTGTGGATACCAATAATAAGGATTTATATGCCAATACCTTGATTTGGGCAGCAGGTGTAAAGGGAGACCTGATCTATGGTTTTCCCAATGAAGCCATTATGGATAATAGATTAAAAGTAAATCAATTTAATCAAGTTGAGGGTTTCGAACATATTTTTGCGATAGGCGATGTGGCTTGTATGGTTTCAGAAGAATATCCGCATGGTCACCCGATGGTGGCACAACCGGCGATTCAACAAGGTTTGCGACTAGCAAAAAACTTAAATAATCTTTCGCGTTCAAAACCAATGAAAGAATTTAAGTATTCAGACAAGGGAGCTATGGCAACGATTGGTAGAAATAAAGCTGTAGCAGATTTAGGGAAATATAGCTTTAGCGGATGGTTTGCTTGGATGATTTGGATTTTTGTTCACTTGGTTTCTTTGGTAGGATTTAGAAATAAAATGGTGGCACTCGTGAATTGGATTACCCAATATTTTTCCTACAACAAAAGCGTTAGACTTATTATTCGTCCATATCATGGTAAGGCTAAAGAGCAGACAGTGATGAAGGACGTAGAACCAGAAAATTAAAATTTAATCTTACATGTGCTATCACACGAAACAGACTAAGAAAGCAACCGAAGTGCAAAAGCGCTTTAATGCCAGTATTGAAAATATAGAACTGTTTCATCCTACTTCGCATTTTAATGCCTTTGATTTTCCGAAAATGCCCATTATTTGTAATGATGAGCCAGGGCTTATTAAACATTGGAATTGGGGATTGATTCCGGCATGGAGTGAAGATGATGATATTAAGAGGTTTACGCTTAATGCAAGAATTGAAAGCATTCATGATAAAAAATCATTTAAGGATTATACTTCCCAAAGATGTTTAATTATTGCCAATGGTTTCTATGAATGGAAATGGCATGATACCAAGGGAAAAAACAAGGAGAAATTTAAAATTGGAGTAGGGGAGGATAATTTATTTGCTTTTGCAGGTTTGTTCTCTGAATGGCAAAACCCAGAAGATGGAAGCTCTCTATCTACATTTACAATGCTCACCACCGAGGCGAATGAATTGATGAGTGATATTCATAATATAAAAAAACGAATGCCCATCATCTTAAAACCGGAAGATGAACACTTGTTTTTGGAGGGTAAAGATTTGGAATATTTCTCTTTTCCCAACTATGATATCGATTTGGTGGCTGAAAGTCAAGAATCCCAACTAAGGTTATTTTAGAAAGTAAAACAGTTGACTATTCTAAAAATTCAAGAGTTGGAAATATTTCCGTAGAACCGTTTCCTTCATTTAAAGTTTAACACAAACATAGATTTATTCTCTAAACGTCTGAACCTCCTATGGGTTAAGGCTTTTTAAAAATTTATATTTAAAAATTATAAAACTTTAAAAATAATTTAGTCGAATTTAAAAATAAATTATTCTAATTCAATAAGTTGTTATAAATTCGCATAAGGAATGAAATAGTAGTCAGAACAGAATTTGCTATGTTTCATTTCATTTTATTTTAAATTTTTATATGAATATTTTTGTAACAAAACTCAACAGAGAAACAGACGATTACGGCTTAAAAGAAGCTTTTGAAAACTATGGTGAAGTAACTTCATCTAAGGTCATTATGGATAGAGAATCCGGACGTTCCAAATGTTTTGGTTTCGTTGAAATGGCAAATGACGAGGAAGCTAAAGAAGCAATCGCTCAATTAGACGGTACTGAACTAGATGGTTTTACAATTGTTGTAAAACAAGCAGAACCAAGAGAAAGAAGAGATAACAATCGCGGCGGAGGCGGCGGTTTTAGAAGAAATGATAATAACGATCGTAGAAGATATTAATAATTAATCTCTTATTGAAATTGAAAGACCAGCCTGTGTGCTGGTCTTTTTATTTTTATAAAACTATGATGAATGATCCTCTTTGTTAATTCCTCTAAGTGGTAAAATTCCTGTCACAACCATCATCAAAGTGCAAAAAGTTCCACTCATTGAAGAAAATATAATTAGGCAATCTCCAAACGCTTTTGCGTCTCACGTGATCAAATAAAGTATTCCATAAAACAACCCTGACTGCAAGGCAACATTCAATAAAGTGATGAGGATGTTTTTAAATAATTGCATATAAATAAATTTAATTCAATACAAAACCGCAAAATGCATACCTTAAAAACATATTAAGAATTTATTAGTTGAAGAAAGAGAGGTTTAAAAATGTAAAATATATTTTTAATCTAAGGAAAGTCCTCGTAACCTCAATGCATTCGCAATTACACTCACCGAACTAAAACTCATAATCAAAGCTGCAATCATAGGAGACAACAACAATCCAAAGAATGGATATAAAATTCCGGCTGCAACAGGAACGCCTAAGGTGTTATAAATTAATGCGAAAAATAAATTTTGCTTAATATTTTTCATTACTGCATGACTTAATTTTTTAGCTTTAACGATTCCCTTTAAATCTCCTTTAACCAAAGTGATTTCCGAAGAATTGATAGCAACATCAGTTCCGGTACCCATAGCAATTCCAACATTGGATTGAGCCAAAGCCGGAGCATCGTTAATCCCATCACCCGCCATCGCAACCATTTTACCTTGTGCTTGTAATTTTTCAATTTCACTCAATTTATCCTGAGGAAGCATACTCGCTTTAAATTTACTAAGACCTGTTTGAGAAGCAACAGCCTGTGCTGTTTTCTCATTATCGCCCGTCATCATAATCACTTCAATACCCTTGTCTTGAAGTGATTTGATGGCCTCAACACTGGTCTTTTTAATTTTATCGGCAATCACCATAATTCCAGCTATTTGCTGATCTAAGGCAACATAAGACACGGTTTTTCCTTCTGACTGATATTGCGTAGCCTGTTTTCTTAAATCTGTTGGAATTACCACTGAATGATCTTTTAATAAGGCTTCATTACCCAAAATCACGTTCACTTGGTTTACTTTACCAATTACACCTTTTCCGGTGATGGCATCAAAATTTGTAGTTGGTTTTAATTCAATTTTCTTTTCCTTGGCATATTTAACCGTGGCTGAAGCTAATGGATGCTCACTTTGTTGATTTAGAGAGGCAATCATACTGGTTAAATAATCATGTTCCATTTCGGAATCGAAATTAATAATTCGCTCTACCGATGGTTTACCTTCGGTAATGGTTCCCGTTTTATCGATGATGAGGGTATCTACTTTATCCAAAATTTCAATAGCTTCTGCATTTCTCACCAGTACGCCATTTTGTGCTCCTTTTCCAATTCCAACCATAACACTCATAGGCGTGGCCAAACCAAGCGCACAAGGGCAGGCTATAATAAGAACAGCAATGGCATTAATAAATGCATACTCTATCCCTGGACCGAAAATAGCCCAAACAATAAAAGTAATTACCGATACTGCAACCACAATGGGAACAAAATAAGCAGAAATCTTATCCGCCAAATTCTGAATCGGAGCTCTACTTCTTGTTGCTCCATTCACCATTTCAATAATTTGGGAAAGCAAGGTATCTGTACCTACTTTTTCGGCTTTCATCAAGAAACTTTGATTACCATTAATAGTTCCCGAAGAGACTTGATCATCTACTTGCTTGTCTACCGGAATAGGTTCTCCTGTAATCATGGATTCGTCTACAGAACTGCTTCCTTCTATAATAACACCATCCACTGGAACTTTCTCTCCTGGTTTTACACGCAATGTATCACCCACCTCAATTTCATTGATAGAAACCACCACTTCTTGACCATCCACCACCTTAGTAGCTTCATTCGGGGCTAATTTTAATAAATCTTGTATCGCCGATTGGGTCTTTCCATGTGCTCTTGCCTCCAGAACTTGTCCGAGCAGTACCAAGGTTAAAATCACCGTGGCTGCTTCAAAATAAACGTGAACACTGCCATGGGATTTAAATTCATCTGGCATCAAATCTGGAAAAATGATCGCAATCGTACTAAAAATCCACGCCATTCCAGCTCCAATACCAATCAAGGTAAACATGTTGAGATTCCAAGTTTTGATACTGTTGTAAGCCCTTTCAAAGAACATCCAACAGAAATAGAAAACAACTGGTATAGAAAGAGCAAATTGAACCCAATTCCAATATGTCTGATCCATCATATCAAACAATGGATTGTTAGGAATCATTTCGCTCATGGCGATAATGAATATGGGCAAAGTGAATGCTATCGACCACCAAAGCTTATTCAATAATTTCTTGTAGGTGCTGTCATGGCCACTGGAATCGGCGCCTTGTACGGGAACTAAATCCATTCCACAAACCGGACAACCTACATTTTCGGGATAAGTTTTGTCGCCTTCGCACATCATCGGGCAATACCATTCTTGCACTTTGCTTTCGTCTATTACAGGTTCGCCAGATTCAGCTTTTTCTAAATCTTCTTTAGATTTATGCAAGGTATAGTGTGTATTCGATAAGGCTTTTTTTAATCTAAAAAATGGAACATACTTGTTGGTTCTAATAACAGCGGTTTGCTGATTCAAATCAACTTTAATTTTTTCTACACCATCTACTGACTTTAAACTATCGGTTACAGTTTCTCCACAACCAGCACAAGTCATCCCCTGAATATAGTAGGTATAAGTTTGAGCTTCTTCTAAAGTCTTGAATACGTCGTAATCGGTAGACGCAAGTTGTTTTTCGACTTGGTTCAATAGAATTTCTTTATCCGAGTTCAAAACTGCAGTCTGCGAATCTAAATCAACTTCAACATGGTCAACATCCTTGATTTTAGACAGCTCCTCCTGAACGCTTTTAACACAACCTTCGCAGGTCATCCCCTGTATATAATAAGTATTTTGTGACATATGTATAATCTATCAAAATCTGTGCTAAAGATAATCAAAATTAATGGTCATAAAAGATAAGCCTATATTTAACTATAATAGCTCCATAACATGGGATAAGGCTTAAATAAAAAAAATCACCTATGCTACTCATGTTCACATAGGCGATTTGAAAATGTTTTACTATGAGCAAGATTTAACCGGGTGTAACATCGTAGTTTCCTCCTTTGGCGTCGATAGCATCTTGTAATTGCTGCATCGTGATATCGTTATTAGCTTCAATATCAGCGGTTGCATTTTCTAAACTTACTTTTACTGTTTGTACGCCTTCTATTTCAGAAAAGGTTTCCTGTACTTTTTGTACACAGCCTTCGCATGTCATACCGTCTATTTTAAATGATTTTTTCATAATATATATCTTTTTAGTTCTTTCTTAAAGCAGCAAGACCTATGCCATGATACCATAAGTTTAACAACTCTGTTGGCTTTTCATTTCATGAAAACTGATAATCAATCCATAATATAATTCAGGGAATAGGATCTTCATCTTTTTGTAATGGGCCCGAAAAGAAACTTTCAATCATAGAAATATCCTCTTCTCTATATTTTAAATAGATATTGTGTTGTAAGACATTCATCTTTTTAACAATCTTGAAAAGCATTTCTTTTTCTTCTATGCTCAATCTTGCAGTGATGATATTAGAAATAAGATTGACTTCGTGTGTCGTTTCCTTAAACAATTCTTTCCCTTTTTCGGTCACCATGATGCGCTTACTTCTTCCATCGTTTGGATCAGGGAACTCGGTTACTAAGCCGTATTTGATTAAACGTTTAATCACCTCTAAACCGCTTTGCTTTTCATGGGCGTTTTTCTCAATCAGTTGAATTTTAGTCAAAGATTCATAATCCAATAATCGATATAAATAAGTAAAGTCTTCATTCACCAATTCGGGATATTTCTCCATGCCTTTTTTAATGATGATTTTATTATAACGATTCAAGAGCATCAACTGCTTAACGATTTCGTAGTTAAGACCTAAAGGTGAATCAACTTTAACTTTCTCCATTAAATTCAATGGAGACTCCTGCTGATAAAAACGTTCATTCAACCATCTTCTAAAAGAGTCTAATGAGATTTGGGAGTCGCTCTTGTGCTTATCAAACTCCTCTAGCTCAGAGATAATAGCGTGTAAGGTTTCGTATTTCATATAGGTTTAATTAGCTAAATATAAGCCTTAATATTAATAGGCTTCAAATCTATGAACGACAAAAATTAAACTACCAAGCTTCGCCAATTTTAGATAAAATAGTCTCCCAATCTTGATCGTCTTTGTCTTTTCCTAATCTTACGATGATGAGGTCTTTTGTAGAGTGCACATAAATATATTGTCCTAAAATCCCTTTGGCCATATAGTCGCCATTTTCTGTAGGTAACCACCATTGATACTGATAGTCTTTTGAACTTCCTTGTGTAGAATCTATTTTGGTGGATTGTTCTACCCAAGATTTAGATACGATTTGTTTTCCATTCCAGTTTCCTTTGTGGAGATAGAGTCTTCCGATTTTAGCATAATCTCTTGCGCTAGCATTTACACAACAAAATGTTTTTTCTAAACCATCCTTTCTGCGATCGATACTCCAGCTAGCATCAAATTCCATTTCTAATGGTTGCCATATTTTTTCTTCTAAATAAGATGAAACGGTTCTTCCTTTTAGAGCTCTTTCTAATACCAAGCCCAGAAGTTGGGTGTTACCACTCACGTACTCCATTTCGAGACCGGGTTCTCTTTTTAATGTAAGCTTAGCAATGGATTTTCTTAAGTTAGTACCGTAATAAAAAGTCGCCACCTCGTCAAAAGGATTATAATAACCTTCGTTAAAATCTAATCCAGAAGTCATTTGAAGTAAATGCTCAATTTTAACTTTTTCAAATCCATTTTTCTTTAACTCGGGAATGTAATTCGTGACGGGTTCCTCTACTGATTGAATTAATCCTTCGTCTATAGCTATTCCAATTAAAATTGAAGTAATCGACTTAGCCATTGAAAAACTTGGCACAATCGATTCATCATTATATTTATTAAAATATCGCTCATAGACAATGCTGTCATTTTCAATCACTACAAAAGCTACGCTTTTATGCTTTTCCAAAAAGCTTTCAAAGTCATAGGATTTATTATCAATTGTAATGCTTTTTGGCTTTCTTTCTCGGTCTGCATAAGGAAACTTAAAGCTGGTTTCGCCTTTGGCTATTACGCGTGCAGGAAAAATTTTATGATCATTAATATCAGCGAAATTGTGGTAAACAAAACGTGATAGTTTACAAGAACTCAAACTTGAAACTAAAATAATGACGACGATAAAGTAGGAGATGGAACGTAATTGCATAAAAAAAGCGTTTTTAAGATTAAGTTTTATGCTATGAATTTACGTTAAACGCAAGGATTTGCATAATTAATCTTAAAAAAACGCTTCTGAATAATTTTAAATATTTATTGCGCTTGTTGTTTCTTAAGCTTCTTTCGGGTTAAATAGATTTTAAGTTGTAATAACAGCAGCATTAAAACAAAACATACCAAACAAATAATGACCAACATATTGACCTCTTTGCTAATAGAGGACATGTCTCCGCCATAAAAAGCTACTTTCCTAAATCCTTCTAAAAACTGAGTCAATGGAATACACTGCGCTAGATTTGTAATTAAAGGTGGGAAAGCAATACTCGGCCATGTAAACCCACTCAAGATAAAGGCGGGTGTAGAAATCACCATCAATAATTCAGTTGCTTTCAACTGACTTGGTATGGCGATAGAGAATAACATTCCAATGAACATACTTGCCAAAGTGAGGAGTGCTACCAATACAAACATCGGTTGATTGTAAATATCTCCATCGATTTGGAAGTAATTAAAGAACAAACTTACACCTAACCAAAGGATAGGTATCATAAGCAAGAATGGAATAGCTTTAACGATAATTAAATACAAAGATGAGTTGGTTTGCCCCACCAAAGTTTTAAAATATCCATCCTCAAAATCTCTCGAGAAAACCAATGCCATCGCCAAGAAAATAATCTGTTGCATAATCCCACCTAACAAACCTGGCAACATAAAGGTCACATAGTTTCCTTTCGAGTTATAGAGTTTATTAAAGTTAATTTTAAAACTTTCATAAGACGTCATCGCCTGATCAGGATGCATACCTTGCTTTTTTAATCCTTCTATCTCAATTCCAGCATTCATAGTCATTAAAACCTCTTGTATACTTTTACTCGCAGTATTCGCATTTAAAATATTGACCATATTCAAATCCACACGAACTTCTGGTCGTCTCTTTTGTAAGGCCTTAGCTTCAAAATCACTTGGGAAAGTAATCACAGCTGTATATTCCTGATAAGGCATTTCGTTTACTAAGTTTCCTGCCGTAGAACGAACATCGGTCACCCACAAGGTTTCATTATCCTGGAATGCATCAATAAATTTATCGGTCATCGGACTTTGGTCTTGATCAATAATCAAGATGGGTAAGTTCACCACTTTAGCTTGTTGGTAAACATATCCAAATAAAAATCCATACAAGATAGGCGCGCCAAAAAAAATGGCGAGCAACACATCATTGGAAAAGATGCGCTTGAATTCTATCTGAACTAATTTCAAGAATTTTTTCATGACTTAGTCCTTAAGAATTACGGTTGAATTCAAATAAAATGGAGTTTCACCTACATTAGACTTAGGCTCAATCTTTAATTCATAAATAGATTCATCTAAATGATATATCGGCGATGTACTCGTAATATCAGCATATTGAGCTAACTGATTGATGGTTTTAATCTCTGCCTTAATTTCATCTTTTGTGTAAGGGTTAACCACGATTATTTCGTTACCTTTTTTGAAATTATAAATTTCCGACTCTGGAATGGTAAATCTAAAGAATATTGAATTCGTGATATAACCATTAAATAGGGCATATCCTGGCGTTAATAATTCACCTTCTTTTAAGCTGATGGTTTCAATGGACATATCCGCAGGCGCAATAATATATTTCTCACTCTCGGCGGTTAAAGCTTCTTCTTTAGCACCTTTAGCTCGGTCTAGCTGACCTTTAGCTTGAGTTAACTGCTCAGATCTTGCTCCTTTTCTAATCTCCTGACGTTTTGCTCCAATGGCTTCCACTTGTGCTTTCGCCATGTCGCGCTTCATTTTTACCTCGTCGAATTGTTGCTGACTAATCAAAGAGTCTTTCAGCATATTAGACATTCTTTTATAAGATTCTTCAGCAAATTCTAATTGCGCCACACTCGAGTTATACTGTTCGTTGATCTGGTTTAATTGATCTACTGTAGCACCGTTAGCAGCCATATCTAATTGACCTCTTGCCGATGTGATAGCGCCTTCGGCTTGCATAATCTTAGCAGAAACTTCTGGAATATCAATAAAAGCAAGGGTGTCACCTTTTTTCACATCCTGACCTTCTTCTACATAAATATGTGCCACGCGACCTGCTAATTTACTGCTGATCGATAAGGTTTCGAATTTAACTTTACCTCTATGTTGTGTTATTTTTGGTTCACTTTTACATGCACCTAAGGCGATGCTCAACACGATTAAAAAAGATATATTTTGAATGAATTTCATTTTCTTGAATGTTTTTAAGCTTAGATTAAATTAATAGTTTAAGATTCCTTTGGCGTGTAACAAGGCTGTTACGGCTCTTCTTTGATTAAACAATGATTCTTGCATTTTGAATTTAGCTTTTTCTAAATCCGTTAGCGTATCCAAAACATCGTTGATGGTGGCTAAATCATTACGATATTGTTTGTTGGTCATATTATAAGTCTCTTCTGCCAACTCAATTTCTTTTTCAATAATTTTGGTGTTTTGTAGCGTTGACTCATAATTAAGCTCCGCCTGAACAATACTTAGCGCAATCATTTCTTCGGCCTCTTGCATTTGCTCTTGGTACTTGAGGCTCTCTAGAGAAGTCTTTTCTGCTTTTAATCTAGATTGATTTCGATCAAAAATATTCCACTGTACGCCAAGACCTACATACCATTTTGGATCTAATAAAGATAAATCATCCTCAATAAATTCATAATGACCTTTCATGGCAACTTTCGGAATAAAATTACTTTTCTCCATTTTAGCTTTGTAAAAGGTTGCTTTTTCGGCTTCTTCTAAAGCTTTGATTTCATTTCTCTTAACTTGTTCTGCTGAAGTCACAGCTCCAAAATCCTCTAACTTAGGTTCTAACATGGCTAACTTAGCTTTGTCTTCGCCAGTAAGTTGGTGCAAAAGCTCTATTAATAAAGTTTTATTCTGGCTGAACTCTAATTTTTTTCCCTCTAATTGTTGTTGAGCTAATTCCACTTTTTTGCGACTGATAGGCGTAGCTAAACCATTTTCAATGGCTTTTTTAACATAGAAAGATTGTTCATCTAAATAATCCTCAGTTGTGTTTAAAACCTGCTCAGAAGCGTATACCAAGGCTAGTTTATCATAAGCTTCAATAATTTTTAATGCGACCTTATCTTTTTCTGCCAAACCTAAATAAGTAAGCGACTCTGCTTTGTGCTCACTTGCTTTAATCGCGTTGCTAGCTTCCAATCCACTGAACAAAACCCAATCAACGTCCACTGCAGTTTTGAAAATATCTTTTTCTTGTAATGCTGGAACGGGTTGCAAGGGTACACCTTCTGGTAAAGGTGTATTAAATGGAATTCCTATGGCTTCTTTTATCAAAAGCTTTTGGGTAGAAATTAATAAATTCTGGGTATCATCATCAAAAGTGATATCATCATCTAAACGTGTATAACTTCCCGTAAGCGTAACTTTGGGTAGGAAAACAGACTTAGCCAATCTTTGATCAATTCTCGCTTGATCGGCTTCAATTTTCTTGATGTTAATTGTTTGACTTTTCTCAACGCCTTTAGATATAAGTTCTTGTAACGCAGGATCTAGCTGTTGAGCATTACCAACAGAGGCCAGCATCCCAAAGCCTAAAGCCATGAAAAAATGTAAAAACTTTATATTCAATCGCATTTTTTTAGTTTTAAATCTGATGCAAAGGTTGTGAAATGTTAAATGCATTCCTTTGACTTAAATCAAAATCGACTAAAAAATACGAAAAATTATCCTTTTCTTATTCTACTAAGTGTTTCTTGTGACATCCCAAGGTAGGAGGCAATGTGTCCTAAAGGAACCTGATGAACTATGTCTGGGAATTCAGCCAACATATAATCATAGCGTTCTCTAGCTGTTTGGAATTGAATGGCGTTTAGCTTATTTACTACTTTCGTTAACATTTCAATCGAAACCAATCGGCCCAATTGTTCCATTTTGTGATACTTAGCAAACAACATATCCAAATCTGGTTTGGTGATGGAATAGATTTTACAATCCTCTAAGGTTTCAAGAAAATAAAGACTTGGCGTTTGTTGGAAAAAGCTATCTAAACTCGCCATAAATTTACCACCACTAAAAAACCACTGGGTCACTTCTTTGCCATCTTCTTTGAGGTAATAACTTCTACCAATCCCATCCGACAGGAAATAAAGTTGGTTACTAATATTTCCCTGATGAATTAATAAGGTGTTTTTTTTGACATTTTCCTCCTCAAAATAAGATACGACATCTTCTAATTCCTCTGGTGTGAAAGGGATAAGTGACAAAAGAAATTCGGAGATGTGCATAAGGAAACTTGAATTACATCCTCAAATATACTCAATTTGAGAAAAATGATTTGATTGAATTTAAGAACATAACAGGATTGTTTAAATTTCTTTTAATCCTAAATTATTCAATACTTTGTCCAGTTCTTTTAAAGACTCTTCTTCAATAATTTGGGTATTTATTTTTAATTCCTTGTCTTCAGTTTTTAAAGTATACTCACCCGCAAACTTTTTCAACTGACGAACCTTATTTAATTCAATCGATTTAGAGAAAATATCGTTTTTAGTTAGGATGCCATTTTCAATGCGCAGGTATTGTTTGGTTTTATAATAGGCAAATTGACCCAAATAAAGTAATGCAAATACAAAAAAACCATATCTAAACCATCCTGTGGGTTGGTAGATCATAGACAAAGTGCCCATCACCAACCAAAGAACACCAAATACAAGATAGGATAGAAGTCGACGATTTTTGTATTTAATTTTCATGGGATACTTTTATTTGAACCACGAAAATAAGGAAAAATTAATGGTTTTTGATGGAGAGTGATTGGGGAAGCGTGTAGGGTGTAGGGTTTAGGGTGTCAGGCACGTGTCATGCTGAACTTGATTCAGCATCTAGCGTAATGAATGGATAAGTTAAAATAGATTCCGCATCAAGTGCGGAATGACGCTTCGGGTTTGGATTTAGCGGTTATGATTAGGCACATGTCATGCGGAACTTGATTCAGCATCTAGTATAAAATTCGTTTAACTTTAAAAGACTCTGAATCGAGTTCAGTGACGCTTCGAGATTAATATAGTTTTTTTGCTTTTTAATCTTTACTCTTTCCTTCCCTCCGCCAATCTCACAAATCAACCTTTAGACTTTACATGTTTTGTATGTTGACTTAGTATATTACGCAACTTCTCTTGATCTTGTTTTCTGAAAGCTTTAAGATCAAACTGAAAGTTTTTTCCACCCAAAGTGTTGATGTTTAATTTCTCATCATATTGCTCCCAAGTCAAAATTTGCTTGAACTTAATATTCTGACTCTTCCAGGAATTCAAACGAATAAAAATGAATTTTCGATTCCAACGGACATAGTTTTTAAAAACAATATCCTTAGCAAAGAAAATAGTAATGATTGTAAATGCAAACGCACGCATGTAGCTATAATACTTTGGGTCTTTTAGAGGAACCATCTCAAAAGTACCAAGGATAATTAGAGCCAAAGCAAATATTAATAGTGACAACCAATAATAGTTTGTCATGTTGTTGAAGTGGATTTTTTTCATAGGATGAACGTTGAATGCTCTATTGCGTATGATGATTTTCAAATCTAAAGAAATAAGATGAATTTGTTTCATTTCCGACTCAATTAGTTTTGAATCCAATGCCGTTCACATATTAAATTAAAAAAATTCATTCTAAGATTGAATGAGGTTTTAGGTTGCCAAATATCTCACGACTGTGGCAATTAACAATGAAAAACAAAACAATTTTTATTCATTTATTCCTCCTATCAGCCAACTGCATCCTAATGCCATATAGTTCATTTCGTGATTGATTCCAGTACCCATGGAAAAATCTAACTGAAAATCATTGTGCACCAAATAAGTTAAGCCCGCATTGGCGTTGACCAATACTTCCTCCATATCGCTGATTTCTCCATAAGGTTCTATGTAGAACCCAAATCTATCGTTGAGGTTATCCCATACACTAGAGCGTAGGTTAGATTACCGTTTCCGCTGCCGAGATATTCATATCCTAGATTATAGGCCAATTCGCTTTTCTCATTCAAATTGTGTGAAATAGCTAAAATACTCGAGACGCCCCATTTATCGTTCGTAAAGGCCCGCGATCCTGTGGGGATAAGAGCGATCGACATAAAACCAATCGCAGTTTTATCTGTATCGAGTAGGTTGACTTTAGCTCCAAGTGCTAGACCATTTTGTTGGTGAGCGTTTTCAGTCGGCTTGGAGGGTGGAGAGATCTTTTAAATTCAGAAAATATCTTTGCAATATCGTATCTGGACATTGTTTGATTTAAAATAAACTCATTTAAATAACCTATTCTTTCTTACCTTTATATTCAAGTCAAATTAATGAATATCAGATATTTGTAGTTTGTTTTATAGAGAATAAAATTGTAATTTTATAATATTAAAACTTTTAGTCATGAATCAATACCCCAGTGAAAAAGATAAGTTACAAATGCCTTATTATCAAATAATGGAACTATCTCCAGAGGACTTGAAAAATGAATTAGAAACTTGGACACGTCTAGAATTAATAGATTGGCTGTGTTGGAATGATTCAAATGGAGTTTATACCGATGAAGATTCGCTTGCTGAATTTAATAATATTTTAGGAAAGGAAGAAGCAATAGAAATTATCATGAGGCAAATTGCAGAAGAATACTAAATTAAACTTCTCAATACTCCATCACAATCGGCACATCTGCCTCTGCCCAGTCGAGTTCTTATAATTCACGTTTATCGAGTAGGCGATGTTGCTCGTGTTCTTTAAGCTTTAATTCTCCTCCAATATATTTGGCAGTGTAGGGAATCAACTCAATACTAAAGTCAGGATAATCATGCAATACAGGGTTGAGTCGCTGTAGCACCTCTATATCGATATTCAATTCTTCTTTAATTTCTCGTTGAATACATTGCTGTTCAAATCCGTTAAGCTTTTAGCCTGTTTTGCGTCATTAGAAAACCCTACGCTTATTAGTAAGTTTGGTTTTTACCAATACTAAGTTTAAAAAATAAAAAGTGTTTATGCTTTCCCATCCCACGATAAGACAATGAATAATTACACTAATAAATAGTGAATTTTTGCTATCTTTGACACCGAATAAACAAAACTTAGGTTTCAAATGAACCGAATAAAAGAAGTTTTAAAGGACAAAGGAATTTCGCAGACTTGGCTTGCCAAACAAACGGGAAAAAGTTACAACACGATTAACGAATATGCTCGTAACGTGAGACAACCTAGTTTGGAGGACTTGTACAAGATTGCTGATATTCTATCTGTTGACGTGAAAGAATTATTAAAAAGTCAGAATCAACTGAAATGAGCAGAAAAATAAAATACTCTAAAATAAGAGAATTCTTAAATGTTGAGAATATGAATGGTGAAGCCGAAGATATTGCATACTTCACTCATTTTCTACAAGATAACTCTGATGCTAGTACTTATCAAAAACGTGCTAATAAATATTATCAAATAATAAATGAAAATAAATTAATATCTAAAGAACCTGATGTTCAATATCTCTTGCCTTTAAATTGGAATATTAATTTTCCAAGTCCTGAAAACCCAACATTTAAGTTTATCGATTTGTTCGCAGGAATCGGTGGTTTTAGATTAGGTGCACAACGAAATAATGGAAAATGTGTCTTTAGTTCGGAATGGGATAAATTTGCTCAACAAACTTATGAATACAATTTTGGTGAAGTTCCATTTGGAGACATTACAAAAATTGATACTCAACTGATTCCTGAACACGATATTCTTTTTGCTGGATTTCCTTGCCAACCATTTAGTTATTCTGGAAGAAATGAGGGTTTTAAAGACAAAACCAGAGGAACGTTATTTTTTGATATTCTAAGAATCTTAGAGCAGAAAAAACCTAAAATGTTCCTTTTGGAGAATGTCAAAGGGCTAAAATCTCATAACAAAGGGAAAACTTTAGAAACAATTGAAGAATCATTAAAAAAGTTGGGTTATAATATTCAGTGGAAAATTTTAAAAAGCACTGATTTTGGCTTGCCTCAAATGAGAGAAAGATGGTATTGCGTTGGTTCATTAGAAAATTTTGATTTTAAATTTCCAACAAAAACTAAAACTGACGTAACATTAAAAAGCATAATTGACCCAAATGAAAATTCAGAGAAGTTGCGTCTAACAGACTTTGAATTAGGTCGCATACAACATCACTTCAAAAATGTTTCTGATGAATACGAACGCGTTGAACACGATTCATCTAAATATGAACCCAATACAAAAAAAGGAAGACATGGCATTTACTCTTTCCAGAAAAAAGATGGTTCATTACGTTTTCACGTAGGCGACCACGCTAAAACACAAATTCAGGAAGCTTTTTACTGTACTTTAGAAAGTTACTCGCCAACAATAATAGCTAATCGTGTACCAAAACTTTGGGACATTGAGCGTAAATTATCTGTCCTTGAAGCTCAAAGGCTTCAGGGATTTCCCGATAAATTTGATTTTCCTGTTTCAGATAATCAGGCATATAAACAACTAGGGAATAGTGTTTCAGTTCCAGTTGTTGAATTAATTATTAAAGAAATGATAAAACATCTATGAGCAAAATAAATAAAGAAACTGTTCTCAATGCTATTTATGGGCTAAAAGAAACTAGCAACAATAAAATATGGGGTTTAATTTCGCTTTTTATTGCTATAGAAAACAAGGAGGAGATAAAAGGAAACTTTACATATTCAGCCAAATCAGATGTTCTATCTGAAATTCTTCAAGACCTATTTTATTTTGGCACTAATAACAAAAGTTTTAATTCTACCAATCAACTATTTTTCAGGTTATCAAAAAATTGGCAAATTGGAATTTTAGATTATGTTCCTAATAATAAACCTAAAATCATTGATGCAGCTATCTTTTATTACAAAACTAAGGATTTCAATCAGTCTATAGACAACAACACTATAGTTCAAGATTTTATCAATGACTTAAATATTCCAAAAAGCGTACTTCAAAATATTTTTGATTTATCATTTACGGATGATGAAATCGCATTAAGTGCAGGTTATCCAAAAGAACAAATATTAAAAGATTTTAAAGCTAACTATTCATTAAATAATCAAAATGATACACTTTCTTTTGATAGTCCATTTACCGTAACTAGTCACCCAAGTGAGTTTAAAAGAGCCCCATTTATTCAAACTTTATACTCGGGTTCAAAAATTCAAGAATTAATATTACTTACAGATTTTGACTTGGATGAGTTTTATCCAAAAAATGATACTTCAACAGCACAAATAAAATTAGAATCCACTAATAAAATATTCTACGGTGCACCTGGGACAGGCAAATCTCATATAGTAAATGAAATAATAAAAGGAAAAGAAGGTAGAACTGAAAGGGTAACTTTTCATCCTGAATACGATTATTCATCTTTTGTCGGTGGATATAAGCCTGCTATGGATGGTGATAATATTAAATATGAGTTTGTACCACAAGCATTCACAAATATTTATGTAAATGCGTGGAATGACCTTGAAAATGATTATTACTTGGTAATTGAAGAAATAAACAGAGGAAATTGTGCTGAAATATTTGGCGACATATTCCAGTTATTAGATAGGTCAAATGACTACAAAATAACACCTTCAAAAGAGTTGAAAGAATACCTTAAAACAAAATTAATTGGCACTGAAAACATTGATGAAAGTAAGCTTCTATTGCCACCAAATCTAAATATTCTGGCAACAATGAATACTTCTGACCAGTCACTTTTCCCAATGGATAGTGCTTTTAAAAGAAGATGGGATTGGCAGTATATCCCTATAAATTATGAATCATCAGAAAGTAATAGTTCCGCCAAATTTAAGGTACAACTTACAGATTCAGAATATTTTTCTTGGTTAGACTTTATTGAGTCAGTTAATACTCTGATAAAGTCAAATGATAATTTGGGTATGGACAAATGCTTGGGTAACTATTTTATTAAACCCAAATCAGAGACTATAGATTTAGAAACCTTTGTAAACAAAGTAATTTTCTATTTGTGGAATGATGTTTTTAAGGATGAAATCGAAGAGGAAAATATTTTTAAAGACAGAACTACTTATGAAGATTTTTTTCCAATTCATTCTAACGGTTTAAACAAAGTGAAAGAGATTTTAGAAATTTTAAAAGTTGACCTAAAAGCTTCATAAAGATGAGGGTTTTAATAGAAGGCGAAAAATATAATATAGAAGAACTTAAAGACATTTTTGATGACCCGAAATTTTATCATCAAGAAGGTCAAGAAGCTACTATTCTTTCAGTTGGATATTATCATTCATACGAAAAGGGAGAATTAATTTATATGCTTCCAAAAGTTTTTATGGCAGACAGTGAAAACACTGTCTTTGGAATCAGTACAAAAGAACTCTATTCTTTGATACCAGCGAAACTTTTAAACATAAAACAGAATACAATTGGATAAGACAAATTTCGGTTTATTTCTATAATAGTTTATTGGAGTTTAAAAGAAGAAACAAACATTCATCTATTGTCCAAAGTTCATTATCTGCTACTTTAAATACCAATTTAAAAGACAAAGAGTATTCTTATTTAGATTTACTTTTAAGCTTTGTGAATTTTTACAAAAAGAATAAAAATCAGATTCTTTTTAAACACATTGAATATAAATCACAACAAGTTAAAAATCCAAATTGGGAAAAGACAATTAGAAAATCTATTCCTCTTTTAACGCAGGATAAACAGCCCGTTTATAACATATACCGCAATAAAAAGAAAGTCTTAAATAACGAAGAAGAACTATTAATTTACTTCTTTTCCATACTCAATCATTTTAATAAAGAGCATAATCTATTCCTCACCATTGACAAATCTTACACACTAATAAAAGGTCGAAAATTTGAGCTTTTACAAAAAAATGGGTTATCCAAACTGCGAAAAATAAAATATAGGTACTTCAATGACACATTAAGAAAAATGTATCATTTGTGTGAATTATATTTTTCTCAAACAGATACAAGTAGCATCAAAAAAAAGAAAGAAGAATTTATTTCTGTAAACAATTATAATCTTGTTTTTGAAGATATGATTGATAAGCTTTTTTCAGACCCAATAATTGAGAAAAAGACGGAAGATGGAACAACTTTAAAACATCTAAAATACAATGATGATGGAAAAATAATCGACCATATTTTCGATTATCAATCGTTATTAGACACTAGCGATATTTTTTACATTGGAGATTCGAAGTATTACAAATCGAATAACACCGCTGGTAAAGTATCTAAATACAAACAATTTACTTACGCTAAAAATGTGATTCAGTATAATATTGACCTCCTGAATGAAACTGGAAACTATTACACAGAGAATTTAAGGTATCGAGATAAAATCACAGAAGGTTATAACATTACCCCAAACTTCTTCATTTACGGATATATAAATAACTATAAAAACTTTGAAACGAGTGAGCTTGATGAAAAAGGCGATATTGTAAAGTCATTCCATTTTGCCGACCGCTTGTTTGACAGAGATACTCTTTTTGTACATCAATATAAAATCAATTTTCTATATGTTTTAAAAGCATATTCTCAGTTCGGAAATATGACTATCGAAAAATTTAGAAGAGAAACGAAAGATAAGTTTAGAAACAACTTTATCGATTTTTTTTCAAGCAAAAAATCCGAATTTGAATTTTATGAATATGAAAATCAGGATTTTGAAAAATTTGTAGAAAAGAATTTTAGAAAAATAAACGGCAAAACTTTCATCACGAAAGACGAAAAATTGATTTTGGCAAAACATAAAGAAGATGAGAGTTTGAATGAGATTCTAACTGAGTTTAAGGAATATGAATTACAATAGCCAACGCAAGTTCAAGCACATTGAAATCCTCCTTCCTGCGGTTGCAAAGAGCTTTCACGCCTCGGCCAACGGAGTCAAAAGAAGGAGAGTCAGAGTACAACATTGTGTATAAGTAAAAGCGTAAATAGTGCTAGAACGAAAGATAAAATATAAAACTAAGGTCAGAGCAAAGCCGAAAAGTTAATGAGTAGTATTCAGCTACTACTCATACACTAGACCGAAGATTCTCTTGCTGAATTTAATAATATTCTAGGAAAGGAAGAAGCCATAGAAATTATTATGAGGCAAATTGCAGAAGAACACTAAATTAAACTTCTAAATATTCCTCCACAATCGGCACATCCGCCTCGGCCCAGTCGAGTTCTTGTAACTCCGATTTGTCAAGTAGTAGATACTGTGCATGTTCCTTGAGCTTGATTTCTCCGTTGATATGCTTGGCGGTATAGGGAATCAACTCAATACTAAAGTCAGGATAATCATGCAATACCGGGTTGAGTCGCTGTTGGACCTCGATATCGATATCCAATTCTTCTTTAATTTCACGTTGAATACATTGCTGCTCAGATTCATTCGGCTCAATCTTTCCGCCTGGAAACTCCCACTTAAGCGGTAGCTTCATTTTCTCACTTCGCTGAACAGCTAGTATTTTGTCTTGTTGGTGAATAATCGCACAAACAACTCTATAATGTGGAATCATATTTATTGAGAAAATTTATAAGTTTTGATGAAATTATCTAATTCTAATTCGGTTTCAAAGGAATAGGGAGCTTCTTTACCCAATTCAAAAAATTGAATCAAGTCTAAAATACTATCAAATACACGAAAGTGTTGGCCTTGAAAATTATAAACATACATCAGCGCATCCGTATTCTTAAAACTGATGATTTCTATGCTCCTGTTAGCTCTTATGTATTCAATCCTAGAATTATTTATAATATTCATTGTTGGTATAAGTTCAATAATATATCTGACTCACTTTTAATGTTTTTGAAAGTAAATCCTTTCTGTTATTAGATCAAGTTTAAAGTTACAAAATTTAACTTAGGATTTCTAGCTTATCCTTATGAGTTCATGGTTTTTTAAATGCTTCGCTTGAATTATAATTGAGAATAATACGCTTTGCTTTTAACATATTGATTAAAAACTTTATCAAATGATTAATAAAGTTTTTATATGATTTTCAAGACTAGCTGCGTTATAAAGGCATAATCAAAAAAAAATTAAAGTATGAAGATCACACAAAAATTAAAAACATCATTCCTTGCCTTTGGCGTATTGGGGCTATTGATTTCTTGTTCAGATGACGACCCAAGCGATAGTCTTAGTCCTGACCAAGGCAGATTGAGTATAGCTGCAATGGCAACTTATCAACCAGGTGTTGCAGATAAAACCAGTAGAACTGGAAATTTGGAGCTGAGTAGTTTCAAGGTTAATTTTACCGAGATTGGGTTAGAGTTTGATGATGTCATAGACGACGATAATTTCTACAATAGCGACGACGATGTAGAGTTAGAAGGACCTTTTGAGATGGACTTGCTTTCTAGTACACCGATGGAGTTCGTGAATTTGGAACTCCCCAATGGTAGGTTAGAGGAGATTGAATTTGAATTCGATAAAAGTACAGATGTGGAAAGTTTGATGTATGACAAGAGTATGATGATAGAAGGAAGTATCAACGGAACTCCATTTGTTTTTTGGCATGACTTTGAAGAGGAAATTGAGTTAGAATTTGATGCAGGTGATGAGAATGCTGTTATTTCGCATGATCATAATTCAGTGGTGATAAATTTTGATTTAAATACAGTGTTCAACGCTACGTCGAGCATAGATTTATCTACAGCTGTAGATGGCAACGGAGATGGTTTGATTGAGATCAGCCCAGAAGACGAAGATGGAAATCAGGATTTAGCAGAAGAGATTAAAGAAGCTATTAAAAATCAGATTGATCTACTTGAGGACTAAATTATATTCAATTTAGATTTTAGATTCCCTGATGGATTATTTCGTCAGGGTTTTTTTGTTTGTTAGTTAGTAGATAGTAGACAGTAGATAGTAGACAGTAATTAGTTTAGGGTGTAGGGTTTTTTCTGACTTAAGTATTTAAACATTTTTACTCTAGCAGTTGTCATGCTGAACTTGATTCAGCATCTCTTGGAATGAATGAGTTAGTTTTAAAAGATTCCGCATCAAGTGCGGAATGACGCTCCGGGCTTAGATTTAGCGGTTGTAGTTAAGCATCACCAGTCATGCTGAACTTGATTCAGCATCTAGCGGTATGACTGGGTTAGATTAAAAAGATTCCGCATCAAGTGCGGAATGACGTTATGGGATAAGATTTAGCGGTTGTATTTAAGCAGCATCTGTCATGCTGAACTTGATTCAGCATCTCTTGGAATGAATGGGTTAGTTTTAAGAGATTCCGCATCGAGTGCGGAATGACGCTTTGAAATTAGATCCAGCTGTTGTTATTAAGTGCTACACGTCATGCTGAACTTGATTCAGCATCTCATCAATTATTGGCAATTAAATTTCTTAAAGGCATTAAGAACTTATATAATTTCCAAAGTTTCTAAATTAGGATTTATTGACTTTATCAAATCTATTTTCCACTTTCGTTTCCAATTCTTCAATTGTTTCTCCCGAAAAATAGCTTGATTAATATCAAGAAACTCTTCATAATAGACTAACTCACTTAATTGATATTTTTTAGTAAAAACACTTCCTCGATTATTAGCATGATCAAATATTCTTTTTGTGAGATGTTGTGTAACCCCAATATAAAATGTGGTTCTGTTTTTATTGCTTAAAATGTAAATGTAGTAGTTGTTCATTTTGAGTTGCTTAAGCTTAAACAAGATAGGGAATTCTTATAAATAATTGAAAAAATATTTTGTCATGTTAGACTTGATTCAGCATCTAGCGGTATGGTTGGGGTGAATTAAAAAGATTCCGCATCAAGTGCGGAATGACGCTTCGGGTTTGGGTTTAGCGGTTTTAGTTAAGTAATACCTGTCATGCTGAACTTGATTCAGCATCTCTATGTTTTTTCTCTAAAGCCCAAATTAAATCATTGTAAATCAACAACTAGGAAAAACGACGAGTAAACTCCTCTATTTTGTCTATGATGTTTAATTTGCAATATTTAAATTTGTAGTGAATCTTAGAAGTATATCAAATGAATAATACTATCAATGCAGTAAATCATCCATTAATGCATGAATTGGATTTCATATCCTTTATTATGTTTTTACTTATTTCTATGATTTACATGTTAGAAAAACTTAACTTTCAATTTTCTGAAAAAGTTATAAAGTTTCAACTAAAATTGAATACTATAGGAGCAATCCTATCGCAGACTAATTTCTCAAAATTATGTGGTCCAATTTCTATGCAAATTCAATTAATAAATTTAAGAATTGAGATACAACGAAGGGGTATTGTAATTTAAATACCCTGAGCAAAACTAATATCGAATAGCCTGGAATTCTGTTTCAGGCTATTTTTTTATCCAATTTTATGCGCATAAACTGTCAATTTCATCCGCATGTTCTACAAATTTCATCCGCATAAAGTTGTTGCATCATGCGGATGAAGTGATTTGATCATCTAGATGAAATAAAATTTCAAGCGGATGAACTGAATTTTGCTGAAATTCATCAATTTACAGCTTCTGGTAGTGTGAATTTTGTTGTAAATATCTATCATTTTGGGGCTATTTTGAGGCTGAAAATGGCGTATTTTCACAGCATTTTTTGCTGGTTTTAAAGTAAAATTCATTAGAATTTAATATGATTTTTAATCAGATTTGACTTGAAAAAAGGGTTGGATTTAGGGTGTAGCGTGTTATGTTTTCAGTCACTTGGAGGGGATATTAATAGCTGTAAATATTTATCTTTCTTTATGTTATTTACGTGGCGGGAACATGGATTTATGAGGAACTCAGAGTTCAACGTTGTTAGGTTTTCTGTTAGGAGGAGGAGAATTTTTCTTTAGAAAAATTTGTATCGAAACCTAGGCAGTAAGGAGGTTGAACTTTCGGGTTAACATTTCTGGAATAAGCTTAAACTAAGACCACATTAAACTACTTAAATAAAAGATTCCGAATCAAGTGCGGAATGACTCTTCGGGCTATATTTAGTTTAGGGTGTGGTGAAAAGGGTTTAGAGACTCGCTGTTCATCAGGATGCAGAATAATTCAACATTTCTGCTCTCTATCTTCTTTGTTCTTTACTCTCTTTTCTTCTTTCTTCACTCTTCATTCTCCCTCTTTCCCCTTCGCTCAAGCCCTTTAAATCCAAAATCTCTCGACAAATTAGCCTGCCTTAGCAAAATTTTAAAATAAGTTGTATTCGTGAGTTTTCAGTAGAATCAGGCGGAAACTAAATTTTTAAGAGCAAAATGAGTCATTAGGTATATTATTACACAAATTTTGGGATAAATTATTATTGAATAATTATTAAAAATATAATACTATTTATGAATAGTATATGAAATCCATGGGGTTATTGTGTGAAATATCAAGAATTTAGCTGTATTTTTACTGAATTAAGAACAAATAAATAAGTGCCAGGAAGGATGAAAGAAACTCAGTTTTCTAGATTTCAATCAGTTTTGAAATAACTACAATTTTCTTCCTTAGCCAAAAAACAAGATGATGACAGCCCCAAAAACAATTCATAATTTTCATATCCCTGTAATGGGATTAGCATTTACCATAGATAGTCCCATTAGAGTGGCACAATATGGTATTTCATCTGTGATTTCGATCATTGACGATGAACTTGCTGAAAAAATGAATTCATTTTACAGTAAAAAGTTTAATCTTCCATATGAAGAAACGTCAAAGAAAGTACAAGACCACAGAGCTCAACGAATTACTAATTATTTAAACTTGGTAGATACCATAGTTAAAGATAAATTCGAAAAATTCAAGAGTGAATTAGCTGAGAATAAAGCAGCTTTAGAAAACTTTATTGAAATGTTGCCGAGCACATCTGATTTGAAAGAAGGTCTTTCGAATATGATGGACGAAGGAACGATTATGAAGGAGAATATCCTACATTATTTAGAAAAACATTTAAAGCCTGGCGAGATTGACGTGAATATCATGACCAAAATCGACAAGGATAATTATGTGAAAGGTGAGAAATTACCGATTGAATTTAATGACGCGCATGCTTCTTTGAGAGGTTTTGCGAAGAGTAATCTGAGTTCGTCTTTGGTATTATCTGCCGGAATGAACCCAAGATTGTATAGTTATTTTGAGCAGTTTGAAGATTTCTTCCCGAACGAGAAAAACGAATTGAAAAAGAAGATTATTCTTAAGGTGAGTGATTATCGTTCAGCGATTATTCAAGGGAAATTCTTGGCCAAGAAAGGTCTTTGGGTTTCTGAGTATCGTGTGGAATCTGGATTAAACTGTGGTGGGCATGCATTCGCTACCAATGGATTTTTATTAGGTCCGATCTTAGAAGAATTTAAAAACAAGAAAGAAGATTTAATTGCAGAAACGCATGAAATCTTAGTAAATGCCTTAGAGCAAAAAGAATTACCAGTTCCGCAAGAACCTTTAGAGTTGAAAATTACCGTTCAGGGTGGAGTTGGAACTTCAGATGAGCACGAATTTTTAATCAATCATTATAAGGTTGATTCAGTAGGATGGGGTTCACCTTTTTTAATGGTTCCTGAAGCTACTTCTGTGGATAAGGAAACCCGAACTTTATTAGGGAAAGCCAAGGAGGAAGATTTATATTTAAGTGGGATTTCGCCTTTAGGCGTTCCGTTCAATACCGTGAAAGGAACTTCTAATGAATTTTTTAAGAATAAAAGAATCGAACAGGGTAAAGCGGGAAGCTCTTGTCCAAAGAAATATTTAACACTGAACCAAGAATTTGGAAAAGAAGGAATTTGCACGGCAGCTAAGAAGTTTCAGGATATAAAATTAAAGGATTTAGAAGCTCAAAAAGATAAAATCTCGACCCAGGCTTATAATGATACTAAGTTTACGATTACCGAGAAAGCATGTTTGTGTGTTGGTTTGGCCAATGCAGCCTTAATGGATCATGAAATTCCAATCAAAGGACAAGATCAAGGTGTTGTAATTTGTCCGGGACCGAATATTGCTTATTTTGATAAGGAGGTTTCTCTAAAGCACATGTTGAAGCATATTTATGGTAAGATTTCAATCATGAAAGATGAAAACCGCCCCAATATGTTTGTGAAGGAATTGAATATGTATGTAGATTATCTTCAAAAAGAAATTGAATCTTATACAGAAGAAGTTAGTAGCAAACAAGTAAAAAAATGGGATATCTTTAAAGCGAATATTGCTGATGGAATTGCTTATTATCAAGAATTATTCTCTACACCAAAAACGGTTGAGAATCTGACGATACAACAGCAATTGTTGGCAGCCAAAGAAGCCCTGATACAAATTATGTATGACGAGGAATATGCAATGTAAGTTTATAACTTATAAACTGAAATACATAATTAGGCTAGAGCTATTAAATTTAAAATAAAAAGCCTTAAAAGTCGATCGACTTTTAAGGCTTTTTGTTTTAATTATCTTTTTTGGATTGAAAAGATCGAATATGTAATGCTTTAACTTTTTCGGCAAGCTCTGGAACGGGACCTTCTATTTCTAAATGTGGCGCAACCTCGTGAATAGATAATGCCTTGATGGGAGCATATGTATTTCCCATTTCTTTTTTCCATTCGGTCAACTGTTCAGACGAACTTGCATAAACAATGCGTCCGAGACCATTCCAAGCGTGTGCCGCAGAACACATAGGACAATGCTCGCCCGAAGTGTAGACGGTAGCATTTGCGCGCTCCTCAGCCGTCATGTGCATAGCCGCCCATCGGGCAATAGTAAATTCTGGATGCTGTGTGTTGTCACCAGTTGTAGCAACATGATTATGATCCTTAAACAATACTTTGCCATCCGCCGAAACCAGTACCGAACCAAAGGGTTCGTCGCCTAGCTCTAAGGCTTTCTTAGCCAGTTCTATACAGTGTTCTAAATGCTTAAAATCAATTTCATTCATTTTTAAAATGTTTTGATGTAATCATTAAAAATCAAAGCTTATTTGTTCTCAAGGTCGAGGTCTTTTAAAAATTCTTTTAACTCCTCTTCTTTTTGAGTTCCTACCAGGAATTTATCTCCGTTTTTAAACTCTAGTGCCAATCCAATATTACCACCGGTGTTATAAACCGTGCCGTGAGCTGTCCAAAAACGAAGTCCCCAACCGCCAACAAATCCATAATCTACCACTTTGGCACTTGAGATATCTCTCCAATAAAAATGTTTTTTACTAAAAGGAATAAAACTGATTTTTAGCTCTTGTTGATTAAGTTCTGTTTTTAATTTCATCATTCCAAAAATGACAATTAACCCAATGAGTAAGATGGTTAAGACCACCAATGCCTCAATCGAAATAGGGATATTACCATCTTGCACCTCCAAAAATAGGTGCTGATAGGTTTTAAAAATCATGAAACCAGCACTCGTTAAGAGTATCAACCAAAGCCACCATTGACTTAATTTTTGAGTTTCTTTAAATTGTAGTTTCATGTTTTAATATTTTTTGGATAAATTTTTACAGCATGTAATAGCTGAAATAAGAACAAGACTGTTGTAACTGATTTACAGTTTGTGTATGGGCATAATCGCGCTGTAAAATCGAAAAATAATTTCTATAATTTTCGCGCTTGGTCTTTAGTTGAAAGTCTTCTTGTTCAAATTGTTTTTGTCGATAATCTGGATCGTTCCAGTCAATATCCCAATTTTGAGCGCTTTTCCAAATATAATACTTTCCTTGCTCGGCCTTAGCCATTTGAAAGATAATGTTAGCACTCTTCTCGCGATCATTGCTTAAAGTTAGGGCTTTCTGATAATATTGAATCGATAAATCATAATTATCATCTTCGATATGACTATAATCGGTGAAATATTTATAATAAAGTTGATTTTCTCGAGCTTTACTACTGAATTCAAACTTTGGACCTTGGGCGTTGTTGAGGTCCATAACAAACACATGTCTGAAATAACCCAACTTTGATGTATTGAATAAAACATTCCCAATCAGTTCATTGGCCTTCATGGCTCTAGCATCATTTCCCTTTCCGATTTTTTCTAACTCCTGAAGAGCTTTTGCTAATTCAAGTTTGTTCATTTTATCTTTTAAAAATGAAAATTCCTTTAAATGATTCACTTTTAATGAAATATGCTCTGGGCTTTCATAGCTCACCCATTTCTCTTGCCCAAAGATATACTTCGAAATATTCTTAAAACCATTATAAGCATTTTTAGGTAACTTATCTGAAGTTTCCCAAGTTTGACGATTAAGAAGATAATAATCTCGCTGAATACCAATAAAATTTTGTGCGTTTTGATAATGTGCGACAGCTTTATCAAAATCGGCGTTACGCATAGCATGGTCTCCATAAATCAGTTGAAAGAAAGATTTAATATCACCCATATCATTCTGATGAGCAATTAACCATTGCTCGAATGCATTTTTATTTGATTTTTGAATAAAGGATTCAAGTTGCTGGGTTAATGCTAAACTTGGGTTGTATTGCAAGGCAGAAACTTGATTGCTCATTAAAAATGACTTCGCTAAATCATTTTGTAAGAAATAACGATTGGCCATAATATCTCGAATAAAATTTTGCGCATCTTCGGTGAATTGACCGTTTTTTTGGGCCTTTAATAAAGCTGGATATTCGCTCCAAATTTTAGACTCAAATGCAGCATCAATCTTGGGTTGAGCCACGATATGGTTCAATACCAACATTTGATTGATTTGCTTCTGATATAATGCATTCTTGGTTTTAATATTTTTTAAAATCGATGTACTGGTATCATAATCCTTTTCTAAGAAATGAATATGCGCTAAACTTAAACTCCAAAACTCGTTTTGAGAGGATTTCCGCGCTTTTGTTATGATATGTTTTAACTCATTTAGCTGACGGAAGCTGTTGTAATAATAACCGTCATCGGTTTTCAATGGTAATCTTTTGCTGTGGCGGCATTGGTCATCATCACACTGGAAATAAATTGGCAAATGATTTCTTTCTAATTGATCTAGAGCCCTTACGGTTAAAACTTTTAAAATATCAGAATTCGTATCTATTTTCAGCATTTCATTCATGAAATACACCGGATTTGAGAAGTCATTATAGGCTAAAAGAAAATAGGCCATGTTTTTCTCCTCTTTAGTTTTAGCATTTTTTAAAAGCATTTCAAAATCGTCCCAATCATTTAATCGCATAGATGCATGAGCGTTTTTTTTCTTGTTTCTAGAGTGAATAAAAACTTGAAAGAAATTTTGATTAGCTTTTTCTAACATCCCCAAACCTCTTTGTGCCCCCGCCATCTGATCGAGTGCATACCAATACATAGGCGTATCTTTTTTCAGTGGTTCAGTATATTTATTAAAAGCTGCAATGGCTTCATTATATTTTCGGGAATAGTGGTTTAATCTTACAATTTGATAAGCATATCTAAGTTTAATGTCTTGATTATCTGTAAGCTCATAGCTTTTTATTAAAACATTTAATACCTCACTATAATTAAGATGTGTCACATCTAAATCATCCTTAGATCGCTCTGAATACCAATTGTTGCTTGGTACGTAGCTAATTTTCATATAGGGTGCTAAATACTTAGCATAGGAAAGGTAGGCCAATCCTTCTTGATATTTGTGATAGAAATCAGCGCCCAATTTCTTGCTTAATACATGACTGAGATTTCCTTTTTTCCAGTTATTAAGATGTTTTCGATCAATGATTTTTACCAAAGCATCTGTTTCTTCATAGCTTAATGCACCTTGAAAATAGTCTTCCCAATTTTCGATATTCTCATCTAAAATGAACGGAGCTTTTTTCTTGTTTTCTCCATAAAAATTATCATCATCGTAATAGGTAGAATTGAGAGTAAATAAAAATGGATAATAAGATTCTTCTTGAACTAATTCCTGCACAAAAAGATTGAAATAATTTGAGTCTGGGTCATACCAAGAACAGCTAAAACTCTGTTGTATTCCAAGGTGAAATATAAGCGCGCTCAATAAAAACTTTTTCATAGTTGGAGGATTTTTCGGTTTTTCAGAAATCTAGCATCTAAATGATACCATAGAATAGGTGCTTTAGATTGAGTTTTTTGGTCTATTAAGTTAATACTTTTTTCTATAAGTTCATTGGGAATTTCTTCGATCTTGATTTTGAAACCTGTGTTTAAGAATTGATTAAAATAAAAGCCATCCTTTTTTACTTCATATTGATTCTCTGCTACTTTGGCGATTCCAGCTGTTGTGTCTAGCACTTGTGTAGAGAGCCCATTGATCAATCTTTTCTTGCCTAATTGATTGCTGACGATTCCCCAAGAGTAGATGGGGAGTGCATAATTTAGTTCGAGAGGATAATCTTCTATACTCGACAAATAAGCCTGGAGTAGATCATAATTTAAAATCGAATTGATTTCGGTGTCTTCTAAAGGCGATGAGGTAGCGTAGCACATGAGATAGGCTTTCTCTATCGGCGGAACGCCATTGTTTTCTAAATCTCTTAACTGATGTAAGCGGAGGGTAGAAGTGATTTCTTTTTGTGTTTGAGTTTTTAACCTTGTCAAAAATTCAAAATACGCTTGTTTGGTACTTGGTGTCCAATCGCTATCAATTTGAATTTCATTCGCCAAACTTAAGTCCAATTCTTCAGCTCTAGAATAAATGCTTTCAGCGACTTTTTCAACAAGAAAATCTAAATCTTCTGAAGTAATATCAAACCAAGTTCTATTGGTAATGAAAATAACTGGAACGATTTCTTTATCCGTGCCGAAAGATTCTTTTTTAGTAATAATTCCCTGTGGTTCAAACCTGCCATTGACTTTATCTACATCAAAAAATCGAACGAATAAATGAGTTCCATTGCTTTCATCTAGGAATTCTTTTTCGGTTTGATCTAGTTCTAATGAACTTCGCCAATAATAAAAAGATGTCTCTCTTGGCTTTTGTTCACAATTCAAAAATAGGAAGCAAAAGACTAGTATGAGGCTTATATTATTCATTAGGAGGAGAAAAGATTACTAACAAATATAAGATTTAATCTGCTTTTAGAGCATTTAAACAATTTCCATTTTCTTTAAAAGGAAAGAGGCGTTCATATTTTTACAAACTCCATTTTTCAGACGATAATCGAAATTAAGCTCATCATTAATGATTTCTGCATCAAAATAATAATTTTTGATTTCGGATAATTCATTTTCGATTTCACATAAGCTTAAATCGTGGGTAGCAATGATTCCAGTGGAGTTGGAAGCGACCAATTTCTCTACAAATTTTTTCGATCCAATCGCTTTATCGGTGCTATTGGTTCCTTTTAAAATTTCATCTAAAATAATGAAGTAGTTATCGTTTTTAATCTCTTCTACAATGAATTTTAAACGTTTCAGTTCTGAGAAGAAATAAGATTCATCATCTGCCAAGGAGTCGGAGGTGCGCATGCTGGTAATCAACTTAATCGGTGAATAATCAAATGATTCGGCACAAACCGGAAGTCCCATGTTGGCCATGACAATGGATAGAGAAACCGTTCTAAGAAATGTACTCTTACCTGCCATATTAGCTCCTGTAATAATAAAAAACTGTTGATTTTCGATTAAGAAATCATTATCTACACGCTTTTTTGTTTTTAATAAAGGGTGACCTAATTGTGTAGCTTTAATAACATTTTCATCTTCATTAATTTGCGGATAAACATAATCAGGATGATTAAATGCAAAATTGGCCAAGCTATTTTGTGCGTCGAAGAAAGTTATCACTTCAAACCAATCTTCCACCTTGTCATGATAGGCTTCTAACCATTTTTCGACTTGGTAAGCGTATTTTAAATCCCAAAGCAAGAAACCATTTCCTACTAAAGCCATAATCATATTATTACGCTGGTCGAAGCTGTCTAAAATTTTTGAGAATTTTCTAAAAATTAAGGAGGCTTTTTCGTTTTCAGATTTAATTCTTTCTTGTTGGTCTATTAAAATTTCTGAGCGGAAGGTTGTATTTTCAATTTTATCTAAGAGCTTATAATATTGCGAAAAAGTTTGTTTTGCTTTACCGGCTTCGTTGTATATGCTGTTGATTTTTTTCAAATAAACGCCAGAAATCCCTAAGCCAACTAAGAACCACAGCATCAAAATTTGATAACCCATAATATCAAAGAAAACCAAACCCAATAGTATCGCAGAGATAGCCGTGAATATTTGCGGCAGCACCTTCATGGTGTTCGGTAGCGTGGTTTTATAATCCTTAATCCAAGCCATAATCATTTGTGCTGAATGCTGAATTTTGACCAAACTACCAATGGCTGAAAATTCATGACGCCAATTTGGCATTTCTGCAAGCTCTTGAATCCCAGCTTGTTTTTTATTAATAGCCTCGATGTGGTTCAATGAAAGTTGTTTTGCAAACGCTGCTTCACCTTCTTGCGTCACCGTTCGGTTCATAAATTGAAAGAGAGAACCTTTACCAAATAAATCGATATCGTAGCTATAATAATGTTTAGGGTTTTCATAAGTTTCACCCGTATTTAATTCTAAATAATCCCCATTTTTAATGCGAATTTCTTTATCATTTATTTCAAGTAATTCCTTGGTGAAATCGCGTTGATACTGCAAATTAGAATGCCTTGAAACTAAAGTCAAGAAAGCAATAATTCCCAATACCACAATACCAATAGTGATTTGGATATTGCTCCAAAAAAAGTAGATACCAACAAGAATTGAGATAAAAAGAATTAACCTAATGCTACTAGAAATATTGAGTTTTTTCTTCAAAGCAGCTAAGTTAGTTTCATGTTTGGCTTTCTCTGTTTCGTAGAATTGTATAGAATCGGTCATGTATATTTAGTTGAAAAAGGCTATAGGCAATAGCTATGCAAATTTAGTTGTAATTAGATGGAATCTTTGAATTTAAAGAAATCTTTTTCTTTTAAACCAAAAGTAAATGATAATAGAAATAATTAGCATCACCAGCATGACAATCGGATAACCATATTGCCATTCGAGTTCGGGCATGTTGACGAAGTTCATTCCGTAAAGCCCTACAATAAAAGTAAGCGGTAGAAAAAACGCAGAGAATACAGTGAGTAGCTTCATGACGTCATTGCTCTTTTGGGAGCTCACAGATAGATAGGTATTCAATAAGTTATTAGAACTTTCTAAAACTTCATCATACATTAAATTAAATCTCAGCAACCTATCAATAATATCCTGATAAGACATTTTGTTTTCTTCGGATACCTCAAGTTGTTGAATGACCGATTGGGTGATTTGAAGTAATTTCTTTGAAATACGTGTTTGTGATTTATTGAAATAAAGGTCTTCTAATGATATTTTATGATAATTTCTTAAGAAGATAGATTCTTCCATATCATCAATTTGATCGCCTAGATATTGTGCAGGTTCTTCAAAAGTTTGAAGCATTTTGTGAATGAGGTACAACATTAATTGCTCTGGACCTTTAAAGTGTTTCGGAACTTCTTCTAGAAAAGTAAAGTAGGCGCTATGGGTAGTGATGAGCACTTTTTTGTTGTAGAAAAAAGCAATTTTGTTAGATAATTCGTTGATGCTGGTAATCCTATTTTGTGGTTGTGAACTAAAAGCACGCAGAATTACAAAATCATAATTAGGAAGTCTTTCTATTTTTGGTAAATGTCCGACTTGCTGTGAGTCTTTAATTTGAAATAGCTCTAGATTGTGGTCTAGAGCTATTTTAGCTAATGTTTCTTTATTTGGATTTCTAATATCTATCCAAAGAAAATTCTCGAATTTGGTTTCATTATAATAATAATCCATCAGGTCTTTATTCTTAAATCATTTCGAGTTTTTCCTCCGTTTTTATTAAAGTGTATCCTTCAACCATTTAAAGAATTCATTTTGCCAAATCAAAGCATTCTGCGGATTTAAAACCCAGTGATTCTCTTCTGGAAAATATAACAATTTAGATTTTAAACCTAACATTTGTGCCGCTTGAAATGCAGATAATCCTTGCTCAATCGGAACGCGGTAATCTTTTCCACCTTGAATAATCAAGATAGGCGTATCCCATTTTGAAACCATGTTGATCGGGTTGAATTCATTGTAGGCTTTGCGTGTATTTTCATTATCCTCCCAATACATTCCTCCAAACTCATTGATCAAGAAGAATAATTCTTCTGTAGTTCCCGCCATGGTTCTGGTATCGAAAACACCATCGTGTGCAATGAATGTTTTGAATCTCTTGTCGTGCATTCCGGCTAAATAGAAAACAGAATATCCACCGAAGCTTGCTCCAATTGCACCAATTCTATTATTGTCTACATAAGACTCTTTGGCTATATCATCAATTGCCGATAAATAATCCTGCATTACTTGTCCACCCCAATCTTTGCTGATTTCTTCATTCCACTCAACACCATGCCCCGGCATTCCTCTTCTGTTTGGAGCTACAACAATATAACCTTGAGAAGCCATTAAAGAGAAATTCCAACGATACGAATAGAACTGAGAAAGGGGAGATTGTGGACCACCTTGTGCGTATAATAATGTTGGGTATTTCTTGTTCGGGTCAAAGTTTGGTGGTAAAATTACCCAAACCAACATTTGCTTACCATCTGTAGTGGTAACATATCTTTTCTCAACTTTGGGCAAGTCGGTTTTGCTATAAATGTCATGGTTAACGTTAGTTAAAGGTTTAAAACTTTTCTGCTTTAAATCATAACTAAAAATATCCGCTGCGTGATTCATGTCATTACGCGTAACGATCAATTGATTGTTTTTCTTCGCAATAATACTTGTAACATCGAATTGTCCTTTAGAAATTTGTTCTACTACCGGAGCAATTCTCTTTTTACCAGGATAGTTTACCTTAAACAATTGAATTGTACCATCTACAGGCGCCGTAAAGTAAATATCTCTTCCTTTTTCATCCCAGAAAAAGCTGCGAACTGTTCCGTCCCATTGAGCCGTTAAATTTTGTTTAACACCATTTTCTAAAATAACAATATCATTTTTATCACTTTCATTTCCATCCGTTTTCATTTGCAGCCAAGCCAATGCTCCTTGTGACGAAAATGCAGGATTCGTATCATATCCTTTGTTGTCTTTTGTTATGTTTTCGGTGGTTTTTGTAGCAAGATTATACTTGAAAATATCGGTGTTGGTGCTGGTTACATAATCTTTGCCTTTTTTCTTTTTGCTAACATAATAGATATCTTTTCCATCAGGCGACCAAATATAATCCTCGTCACCACCAAATGGACGTTGTGGCGTGTGGAAAGGTTGGTCGTGCATAATATCGATAGCATGAGCATCATCTGCACCCACTTTTTTATAGAATAAATGATTAAAATTTCCATCTTCCCATGTATCCCAATGGCGAATATCTAAATCAGAATAAATATAAACATTAGATTTATCTAAATCCTTGTAAACATCGCTTCCCTTAATGTTTTCAATTAAAACTTTTTGATGAAATAATTTATGTTTTCCATCTGGAGAAACATTTTTATCCACTGCATTCAAATGCGCTGCGTCGATTTCCTCTATAGCTCCACCAAGGATAGGCATTTTATAATATTTGGAATCGAATCCATTTTCGGCAATGTTGGGCGTCGTAAGTTTGTAATAAATCGTATTAAGATCCTTATCGGTTCCAATTACGCCTAATCTTTTAACCTCCCATAGTTTTTCTGGCGTCATAACATTTTGTGCTTTCATCAATGTGCTGCTCAGTATTAATCCTACAATTAGGAATGCGTTTTTTATCATTTTACTAAAATTTACTGATTTAATTCCTGAAATGATATTCTAGTTTCAGAAGAAGTAAAAATAAGGAATATGTTTTGAATAGACGAGTTTATAAGCCATAAGAAGACTTTTGCTTTATGAAAATAGATCTTTTTTAAAGCCATTTTAGAACATTGAAAAAGCCACTCGAAAGTGGCTTCAATTAAATTCTAAAATTTAAAGTTTATTTCTTCAAAACCTTCTTAGAAATGACTTCGGTATCGGTATAAAAATTAACGATATACATACCACGATCTAAATCTTTCATGCTCGCAGTACGTGATGAAACTTCTTTCATCATTTTACCTTCTAGGTTAAAGATTCTGATGCGTTTAATGTTCTCAAGACCTTCAATACTAACAAAATCAGTAGTGGGGTTCGGGTAAATCTTTAGTTTTTCTTTTCTTAAATCGCTTGTGCCTAAATCACCAATTTCAATTTTAATGTCATCCATACTGATGTAGAAAATATCGATACAATCATAATGTCTAAAAACAAGTTTCACATCTTGACCAGCGAATTCGCTGATGTCAACATTTACTGTTTTAGCTGGATTATAGTAAGCAGCGTCTAAAGTTTCTTCGAACACAGCGGTTTCTGTTCCTTCAAAATTTGCATCGGATGGGATTACATAAACAGCATAATGCTCTTGGAATAATTCATCATCTTCATAAGCTGCAACCTTAAAGCTTAAATTTAAATTGCTATCTGCAGGAAGGCTAATCGCTGGGCTGATCAAGGTGTTATCTGGTGTGAATACCTCAAAATACCACGAAAATGACCATAGAAATCCTGTAGTAAAAGAATCGACTTCTTGCTCTTGTGCATCTGCAAATTCCCAAAACTCGCCATCGCCATCACGGTCTTCTAAGGTCCAAAGGTCCAATGCGCTTTCATCGTCAAAAGTTTCTTCAAAAATCACTTGAGCCTGAGCTGTAAATGCAACTGACAAGGCACTAATAAATAGTATTTTTTTTATCATAATTTTAAGTTTAATGAATTTGAGTAAGTTATAAAGTTAAGATTAATTAAACAAAAGATATATCTATTCTGTATATTTCTGATAGAAGATAGTTTTCAAATAATTACTCTCTGGAAAACCAATCGGGTGATCGTCATCGTGTAAAGTAGTGTGAAGATATTGCCAATCCTTAGCACTTTTAATTCTTGCGTTTTGATGAGTTTTTTTAAAATCTTCTAAACTGATTCTGCTCGAACAAGAACCTAATACAAGGTAACCTTGATGCGCGACCAATTTCTTGCCAATATTGGCCAATCTTTGGTATTGTTTTAAAGCATTAGGAACTTCACTCGCTTGTTTTGCGAAAGAAGGCGGATCGATGATTACAATGTCAAACTTTTTATTCTGTTGAATTAATTGATCTAAAGCTTCAAAGGCATCTTGCGCCAGTGGAATCCACTTGGATTTATCTAAGTTATTCAACTCAATATTTTCTAACGCCACGTCCATGGCTTGTTGGCTTATATCTATAGAAGTCAGTGATTTAGCCTTTCCTTTTAGGGCATGAATTCCAAAGCCGCCAACATAACTAAACACATCTAAAACCCTTTTGTTCTCTGCATTTTGCTGAACCCATAAGCGATTGGGACGCTGATCTAAGAAGAATCCTGTTTTATGTCCGGATTGTGTGTAAGCATAGAATTTAACGCCATATTCCTCAAAGCTAACTTTTTCTTTCTCTAACTTAGCACCTACAACATCTCCTTCTTGATAAGGGAAAATATTATTTTGTTGAATTTTACGACTAAATCTAATGACGATGTTTTCTAAGTTATACTGCTCTTGAATCGCAGGGATTAGGTTGTCGATATAAGGTTTCCAAACTTCGGAATAGATTTTAAGTACACCTGTTTTGGCATAAACATCTAATACCAAACCTGGGAAATCATCGTTTTCTCCATGAATTCCTCGGTATCCTGTTATGCCCTTCTGAATTAAACCTTGTCTTTTTTCGTAGGCTTTCTCGAGCTGAGATTTCCAGAATTCTTCATTCAATTGTAAGCGAGCGCCTAAATAAAAAATCTTAATCCTAATGATTTCATTGGGATCCCAAAGACCAAAAGCAAAAGGTTTGTTGGTTCGTTGGTCAAACAAAATACATAGACTTCCTGCAGCTTCATCTTCAGCAGGACCTTTTTCAATACTTTGTTCAAATACCCAGGGATGACCTTGTTTAATAGCTTTTTCGGCAGATTTTTTAAGCTTAATGGCGATTTTAGATGGGATTTTCATTTGGAATAAATCAGTAAACGAAAGTAGTGAAAAATTTTAAGGATGAGTTTGAAAGTAGAAGATATAAGAGTTATATCATAAAACAAAAATGCATGGTTTACCTATCTTTGCCCCAGTATTAAAAGTAAATGTTATAACAAACTTATGGCTGAAGAATTATTTAATCCATTTCTAGATTTAACATTTGATGAGCATTTCTGTTTCTTAACGGGTGCGCTAACCAATGAAGAAATGACCGTTTATCCAGATTGGCTGATGGATCATTTTAAATTGCGAGATGAGCAAATCGAAATGATGGATAAATCTAAGTCTTATAACTATAGTGACTTGAAATTTCCATGTAGTTTAGAAGTTAAAAATGCTTTTGAGGCTTTAGATGCAAAGTTCAAAGCGGCTTTTGACAAAGGATTCGATGGCATGAAGGCTTTGGATGAACATAGTATTTTCCTGTGGACTGGACGCATTGTATATGGAATGCTGTATTATGAAATGATTTACGAGCGCGATAGATTGTTGCGTATCGGCAAGGAATTCAAGCTTTCGATTGAATTGAGAAAACGTTTCAGTTATTTTCATTTGATGTTGCAGTCGCTGGTAGAGCCGGTTTTTTTCAAAGAAAGAAAACCATGGAGCATAGCAGTTTTTCAACTTAAATATTCAGCTGATATTTTAAGTTTTAGAAATGATTCTGTGAATTTATTATTCCAGTTTGGAGTTAATGGATTTGGTTTTATAGCTTGTTTACAAGACAATGGAGTAATTGGAGAGGAGCAGAAAGAAATCCTAGACCAAATCGAAGGAAAAGTCTTGCATCCTGTGCAGTTTGAGGAGTTATATGCAAGGTTTCACTTTGCTGATTATATCATGAAAAAAACACCGCAATACGAAATTGAGCCTACAGATGATGGGTTGTTGATAGAAGCATTACCCCTAGCATCCACACCAATACAGCCTGTATTTGGCTTTTGGGACGAGGATACTTTTGCACAATTATTATCAAATTATTGGCAGGTATATGGTATTGAAAAGGAGGATATTATTCAATTTCAAAAACCAAGACTTAGTTTTTTGATAGATCCGTATTCATTGGATTTTATCGACCCTGAATCGATTAAGCTACCATATTAATCTTCTAGTTCTTCTAATCTTAAATTATAATCATATTGCAAGTCTTCGTGTAGGCTGGCGACTAGTTTTTTGATGCTTAGAATTTGTCGATCATATAGTTTACTCAAGCTAATATTTCTATGAATATTCGGTGTAAAGTGGTTCAGTTTTTGGCAAAAGTAGAGTAGGAGTTCTACTTCGGTTTCCTTTTTTTGAGAGTAACGGGCATACTTTTTTAAATTTCTAAGAATCTTTCGAATACTCTTTTTAATGTAGTAAAAGGAATTGGTATTAATCGTATCAAATTGTTCGTCGAGCTCTTCAATCACGGTTTCTATATACTGTTCCTCATTATGTGCCTCGAATAATAAATAGGTCAAGAGTTCTTTGTTTTCCTTTTTAAATTTAGATAAGCGTAGACAGAGCTCCATGAGTTCGTCGTGAGAACGATGACGTAATTCTTTTCTAATCTTAACAACTGAGACTGCTTTCATATAAATTGATCCTTACAATTATCAAACTTAGCGCATAAGTTAGACAAATTAGAAAAATAGGAATAAAAATTATTTTTTCATGAAAGTGTTAAAATTTATCAATTCAACTATCTGATTTTATAATTTGAAAAGCTTATATTTAACAAATTTATTTTAAAATTAACCATTATTAAACAAATACTTAAACTATCGGTCATTGGAATAATTGCCGGATTGATTTTAATGATTGTATTGGGCTTATTAAAGTTTTTCACGGGCAGCCCTGCCTATGATCTTCTATTTAATTTTGATTACGTACCTGTGTTAAATGAGTTAAAACCTGTTTGGCTCATTGGCTATTTATTCCATTTTTTGATTTGTATATTAAGTGTAATCGGGCTTTACTACATTCTTAAAAATTGGAATTTAGAGAAAAAAGATGCACCCTATATTTAGGTTTATACCATGGGAAGTGCTGCTTTATTTTTTCTCACGGCACTATCAGATCAGCCACCAGCGTCAAACGATGTAGTGGCTTGGGTATTTTGGACATTTGCACACGCTATTTATGGTGATGCCGTAGCTTTTATGGTCAGAAAGTGGTTATAAACTGAATTAGATTTTAACAATTTGTCGTATTCAATCTTGCTGAATACTGTAGAGTAACAATTCTTCTGTTTCTTCTGCAAGCTGTGTTGTACCTTGAAGTTGAAAACCAAGTTTTTCTAATAATTTTTGGGAGGCTCTATTTTCTTTAGAGGTTATAGCATTTATTTTATCATAGCCAAAATTATTGAATCCAGCCTCTAGGATTTTATTTGCAGCCTCATAAGCAAATCCTTGTCTTTCATAATCGGATAAATAAGCAAAACCCAAATCTAAACCCTCCATTTCGTCGCGGTCGTATAAACCACAAATGCCCATTTTTGCACGATCACTTTTTCTAATGACGGTGAAATTCCCAAATCCTAATTTCTCTAGCTGAGGAATCATCCTAAGTTGAATATAATCTTTGGCGGCCGCAAGAGAATGAACTTTTCGGTCACCAATATACTTTAGCCATTTAGGAGAATTAAGTAAGTCTAAAATCAATTGAGCATCTGCTGTAGAAGTCGGTTGGAGGATGAGCCTATTGGTTTCGAAGCTGGGTTTGTTTTTCATTTAGAGGTTTTCTATTTTTCCAGAAACTAAGTTAAAATTTTTAAGTATAAATTAATTCAAATCAGCTCAATGTTTTTTAATTCTGAGTTTTAGTTTATCTTGGGTGATTAGAAAAAATCAAAAATATTAATATGAATAGACGTATTGTACTGAGATGTGCTATGTTTTTGTTTACGGCAACTCCCTTTTTTGCGCAGGACTCAAGTTCTGTAGTAGATGCTATTGTAAAGGAAGTGAATGAGAATTCGAATTTAGAAGCTCTTGGACATGAGTTGATGGACGATATTGGTCCACGATTGGTGGGAACGCCACAGATGCAACGAGCACATGAATGGGCTGTTGAAAAGTTTAATGCTTGGGGGATTTCGGCTGAAAATCAAGAATATGGAACTTGGAAAGCATGGGAACGAGGTATCACTCATGTAGATATGGTACACCCCAGAGTTCAGTCGCTTTCGGCTACACAATTAGCCTGGAGTCCGAGTACATCCAAAAAAGGAGTAACAGCAGAGTTAATTACACTTCCTAGTGTTCAGAACGAAGAGGAGTTTAAAAAATGGCTTCCTAATGTGAAGGGCAAACTGGTGATGATTGCTAGAAAAGAGTCAACGGGGCGTCCGGATTATAATTGGAAAGAATATGCAACGCCCGCTTCTTTTGAAAAAATGAAGAAAGAAAGAACAGAGCAAATTCAAGCTTGGAATCAGAATATGCAAAGCATGGGGCATAACAAACGTAGTCTGATAGAGGTTTTAGAAAACGCTGGAGCTGCTGGAATTGTAGATTCTTATTGGTCGAAAGGTTTTGGAGTAAATAAGATTTTTGGAGCCAATACCAAGAGAATTCCTACAGTGGATATCGAGCTTGAGCATTATAGTATGTTGTATAGAATGGTTGAGCATGGGGATCAACCTAAATTACATATCATAGCAAGATCTAAGGATCTAGGTGTTTCGCCCACCTATAATACGTTAGCAGAAATAAAAGGAACTGAAAAACCAGAAGAATATGTAATTCTTTCAGCGCATTTTGATTCTTGGGATGGCGGAACAGGAGCTACCGATAACGGAACAGGTGTTATGGTGATGATGGAAGCGATGCGTGTACTGAAAAAACTAAACCCCAACCCAAAAAGAACTATTATTGCTGGTTTATGGGGAAGTGAAGAACAAGGTTTAAATGGTTCATCTGCATTTGCAGAAGATCATCCAGAGATTGTAAATAACATTCAGGCGGTATTTAATCAAGATAACGGTACAGGAAGAGTTGTGAGAATTAATGGTCAAGGATTCTTGCATTCTTATGATTTTTTATCTCGTTGGTTAAGTGCAGTCCCAGATGATATTCGCAATGAAATTGAAACGACATTCCCGGGTAGACCTTCATCTGGAGGCTCAGATCACTCGTCTTTTGTAACCCGAGGTGCGCCTGCTTTTATGTTGAGTTCATTGAGTTGGGATTATTGGAATTATACTTGGCACACCAACCGAGATACTTATGATAAAATCGTATTCGACGATGTAAGAAGTAATGCTATTTTAGTTGCGATTATGGCTTATATGGCGTCTGAGGATGAACAGAGCGTTTCGAAAGAAAAGATTGTTTTGCCGATAGACAAAACTACAGGAAAGCCACAAGAATGGCCAACGCCTAGAACTGCTGAGAGAAAAGGAGGAATGTAAGTTCCTAATTTATCTTTAACTATAAATCCCAAACTCAGTTTTTGAGTTTGGGATTTTTTTATTTTATTCAGATGCTTAAATGTCTTTCACTACATCAGAAAAGTCACGTCTGGTTTTAGGGTTTTTGCTTGGTTGGTTGAAGTCATTTTCATCTCTGTATCCAATGGCTACGGCGACGACAGTAGCATAATCTTCTTGTCCCAAAATAGCATCATACTTCTTGGGATCTAAACCTTCCATAGGCGTTGCATCAATTTCCATTTGTGCACATGCGCTTAGTAAGACGCCTAAAGATAAATAAACTTGCTTTTCGAAACAGGCACGAATTTCATGTTCGGGATTTCCTTTAATGAAATCGTTGTAATAGGCTACAGCTCTTTCAGGCAAATTAGCTTCTATTTGCTCTTCAAATAGGCCTTTATCACTAATTCTACTCAAAACAACCACTGTATCACAATTCAAAACTTTCTCGGTATTGTGCCAAGAAACCTTAGATAGCTCTTCTTTCTTTTCTTGATTAGATACAAAAGTGAATAACCAAGGCTGACTGTTTATCGAAGAAGGACTTAATTGTAAAATCTTTTTCAGTTCTTCAATTTTCTTAGGGTCAATCTTCTTGGTTAGATCGTATTTCTTGGTCGTATAACGACTCTGCATAGCATTGATAAAGCTCATACATCTATTTTTAATAAATTCAATTTAGATAAATCAATTACCAAACCAATTAAGTTATATGAGTATACTTAAATGTTATATAACAAATTAAAAAAACTATAATAGGAGAATATAATTAGTCTTGGTATCCCCAAGGTTTTTCGGGAGCTTCTATAGGTGTAGTTAAATCAAAACTAACGGTAAATACTCTATCGCTTCCAATACGTCTTAAATTATAAGTCATACTTTTATCATCTAAGGTAAACCACCAAATATTTGTGGAAGCTGCTGGTAGAATTTTAGCCGTGAATTCATCGGCAGGGAACATTTGAACTGTTTCTAAACCAACATTTGAATTGATTCCACCATATTGTGTCAAATCTTCTTCGCTACCATTGGGATGACGGTGATCGTGTTTAAGGCTAATTATTTTATCTTGATTCATTTTTAAAATCCAAGTTCTCGATTTATCCTCACCCACGAAAAAAGGAATTTTTATTTCGTCTTTTTTACATCCGCGTACGTGTATCACAAGCTTTTCACCAGTAAATCCATCTTTAGGAACGGCTCCGGCGGTAATCCAACCTTCGTAAGCTTTGCCGCAATGCTGCTCTAGATTAGACCAAAATTTTTCTGAAGCTGTGGATTCCTGAGCAAAGGTTAAACTGGGAAGTAGGATAACAATCCAAAATAGTAATCTCATGTTTTGTATTTTTAATAATGAAAGTTAAACATAAAAAAAAACCTTGAGTTAAAACCCAAGGGTTGAATTTATGCTTAGAAAAAATTAAAGATTCTCTGGGATCAATTCTTCCTCTTCTGGCTCATAAAGATATCTTTCTTTACTGTCGTCTAATTCGTCCATCCACTCGGTGTGATGCTCTGCGGCCATGGTTCCTGTAACAGCTGATTTGAAAGTTTTATCTCTATAGGTAAGGATGTTGTCTTCTTTGTCTTTTAGCCATTCTTTGAACATTTTAGCCACTTCATCTAAATTAAATGGAGGATAATCTGACATAGAAATTAAGTCTTTAATATAATCGGTTTGGAAATCTACTTCGTCATCTCCATGCTCTAAATTATCATTTCTTTCCAACCACTTGTCCATATCAACTCTCCTTTCATTTTCAGAAGGAAGTTCTAGCATTCCCATCATATAATCACGTGCAACCCAAGCCTGTGCATCGAACATATTAAATGTATAATACTGATCTTGCATTCCTAGGTAAATCAACTGAGGTAACTCATTGAAGAATATACCTTTGTATAGATTATCTGGATATAAGTTGTTTTTAGTTTTAAGACGCAATTCGTCTGGTAAGAATGGGAATTTATGTTGGTATCCCGTACACATAATTACTGCATCAAACCTCTCTTGTGTCCCATCTTTAAAGTAAGCTGTATCATCTTTGAAATGTGTAACCAATGGAACTTCTTTGATTCCTTCGGGCCATTCAACACCAATCGGATTACTTCTATAACTTAATGTTACAGATTCAGCGCCATGCTTATAGCATTGAACACCGATATCTTCAGCAGAATAACTACTACCAATTAATAATAGATTTTGATCTTTGAATTGGTCAGCTCCTCTAAAGTCGTGCGCATGCATTGCAGTTCCTGGAAAATTTTCGATTCCTTTAAAATAAGGCATATTTGGCGTCGAGAAGTGACCCGATGCTACGACCAAATAATCGAATTCCTCTGAATAAGTCTTGTTGATTTTTAAATCATCTAAGACTACGGTGAATTTTTTAGTGTCCTCATCGTAACTTACCCATCTAGCTGTGGTATTAAAACGAATAAATTCTCTTGCTTTACTTTTTTTAATTCTACCTTGAATATAATCAAATAAAACAGGTCTTGGTGGATAAGAAGAAATCGGTTTTCCAAAGTGCTCATCGAAGGAATAATCTGAAAATTCTAAACACTCTTTTGGACCGTTAGACCACAGATACTTATACATGCTTCCATGGATAGGCTCACCGTATTTTCCTACGCCAGTTCTCCATGAATAGTTCCACATTCCGCCCCAATCATCTTGTTTCTCAAAACAAACAATCTCCGGCATAGCATGTCCTTTATCTTCTAAAGCTTCGAAGGCTCTAATCTGTGCTAAACCACTCGGACCTGCTCCAATGATACCAATTCGCTTGTTTGTCATTTCATTATTCTTACTCATATAAATATATTTTTGGTTTAATGAAAACACCCTATAGGTATGCTCTCAAAATATTAATTCTACATTATTTCATCCTCTTTATGTCTTCCACAAAAAGATTTCGGGCTCAAAAGCCCTATCGTTCCAACTTTATAAAATTGATTATAAAGCTTGAATTTGCTTTTTTTTAAAAATTTAATGCAATAATCCCAATATACGACATTTTTTCGAATTTCATAATTAAATCTTAGTAAGTTGAGTTTGAGTGTGATATATTCAAGTAAATCTTGTTTTGATTGAGAAGTTTCGAATTCGCAAAAAAGTTAAAATTAAACTGAACAAAATTCAATTCTTAAGTGTATAATCTAGTATTCAATATTTAAAAATAGATAATAATTGTTAAAGTTTAAAATGTTGAGCATTTTGACGATTTGAATGTTTGAAGAATGATTAACAGTGGGTTATAATGTATGAAGTTGCCTAGGTTTTTATTAATTAAGCTTAGTAAATAAAGAAACAAAGATTCGGTGGCACAACCCTTGAAATTATATCAGAGAAAAAGAAAATATTGTTTCACTAAATTTTAGATTATGAAAACGTTGAAAATATTCGTCTTTAGTTTATTATTTGTATTTGCAGCACAAGCTCAGGGGCAAGTTACAGTCAATGTAAATATGGGAAACCCACCTGCTTGGGCTCCCGCCAAAGGGGCAAAGGCTCAATATTATTATCTGCCAGAGATTGATGCATATTATGATGTACCTTTAGCAAGATTCATCTATTTAGATAATGCGAAATGGGTTAAATCCAAAAAATTACCAATCAGGTTTAAAAACTATGATTTGCGTAAAGCACAAATCGTTTATCTAACAGATTATAAAGGTAAAAAGCCTTATAAATACCACAATAAACATAAAGCAAAATATCAAACTATTAAAGTTACGCCCGGTGGTGTACAAGTAAAAACCAAATCTGACAACGGATTACATAAAGGGCATAAAAAGCACAAAAAGGCTAAGCACAAAAGAAAGCATCTGCAAAAGAAGCACTAAGTTTTAGTAAACTTAAAAAAAATGAATAGAATCTTAATTGATCTATTCATTTTTCTTTGTCTTAATTCTCGAAAGAGAGATTTAATATTCTATTTCCTTAATTTCAAAAATTCTATCATGATCCGCTAATTTTAAAATGGCTTTTTCGCCTACTTTTTTATTAATTAAAATTCTTGCTAAGGGTGAAATAAAAGATATTTTTCCTTTAGAAATATTGGCTTCGTCCACGCCTACAATTTGATATCGCTGAGGTTTTTTCTGACCTTCTTCTACAAGGGAAACCTTAGCGCCAAATCGAATTTCATCTTTGGGCTGTTGACTTAAGTCAATGATTTTAGCAGACGAAATTCGATTGTTTAACAATTGCAATTTAGCATGTATATGATTCGTTGCAATTCGCTTTTCTTTTTCATTCGAGGTATCTAGATTTTCTATTTCGCTCAATAAATCTTCTTTTTCTTGAAGAAGTTCATCCATGCCAACATGCGTAACATAATTCGTTACACCTTGTGGCAAATCGGCCCTGGGTGGGACAAGAGGAATTTCCTCATGATCGTCTTCATTTACAAAACCCCGGCTCATGTGTTTATTTTATTTAGTTCTTGATGTAGATCGAGGTCTAGTAATAAGCAAAGGCATGTGTACATTTCTAATCAACAACTCATTGGTAATACTACCCACAAATAGCGCAGTGATATTACTTCCACCACGTGCTGAAATCACAATAATATCGAAAGCTCCTTTTTCTGCATGAGCTTCAATAGCATCCACCACCGACATATCCTCTCTATCGATATATCTAAACGGTATTGAATCTGCAATTTTATGTTTTGTTCTAAACTGTTTAACTTTTTCTCTCAGATGTTTTTCAGTTTTATCAATCGCCTTTTTGGTGTTGATATAAGGGAAGAAAAACGACGGAATGTTGTAAACATGTAAAGCCTCAATGTTTCCGCTAGATCTCGCTACCAAACTGTCTGCCACATCAAAACATCTTGCCGAAGCCAAACTAAAATCGGTTGGAACTAATACATTTCCCATGTTGTGTTTGGCCTCTTCGGGTACCAATAAAACATGTGAATCTAACATTCTTACAAGCTTTTGACTTAAAGCTCCTGTACCTTGTAATTCATCCTTTTTACCGGTTACCATAATATCTACGTGATACTTTTTGGCTAAGTGCGTAAGGATGCTCTCGGTGTAATCATCGGTAGTGATAATAACGTTGTGGGGAACTTCTGCCGTATAATGTTTATCTACAGATTTTTGAATTCCACGGTCAACAATATCTTCAATGGTAATACCTTCTTCTAGAAACTCATCATACAAATCATATATTTTGTATTGTTTGATGTTGTGGGTAAGGTAGAGTTGTTTAATGTTCCAAACTTCACACAAAAAGCTAACATAAGAAAGAAGAATGGCATCCATTTCTGTGAGATCTAATGCCACCATTAAGATTAACTCGTTATCTAATTTTATTTTTTGGGTCATGATTTTAACTTAAAAATTTAATTTTTCAAAGGTTTATTAAAGGTCTGTTGTTTTTGGCTTCTTCTTGGGATCTTTTTCTGGATCAATGGTTTCTAAATTTTTTTCGAGACGTTCTTCATTCACCAAGTTAAGAATACTCTTGCGGTAGCTCTCGCGCTCGAGTAATTTCTCTTTTCTTTCCGCTTTTTGATAATCTTCAGAAATGCCTCTAAATAAAGAGAAACACATCCCCACTAACAAAATAGCAAAGGGTAATCCAGAAATAGTTACCACTGTTTGCAAGGCATTCAATCCACCTCCGTACATCAGAACTGAAGCAATTACTCCAATACACACTGCCCAAATTACACGTTGGTATCTTGGTGTTTTCATTTTACCACCCGAAGTCAAACTGTCTACCACCAATGCTCCCGAGTCGGCTGAAGTAATAATAAAACTACAGATTAAAATTACACCTAATATTTTCAATAACATAGCTAATGGAAACTTGTCAAAGAATACATATAAAGCCGTTGAAATATTATCATTTACTGCCGCAATCATAGCTGTATCACCTAATAAAATGTCGCGCATGGTGGTTCCACCAAATGCACTAAACCATAAAAAGGTAACTAAAGCAGGTAATATTAAAACACATAAAATAAACTCTTTGATCGTACGTCCTTTAGAAATACGAGCAATGAAAATACCAACGAATGGCGACCATGAAATCCACCATCCCCAGTACATAATTGTTCTTTTCTTTTGCCAATCGGTTCCTTGAAGCGCTTCTGTCCAAGTGGACATGTCGATAAAATGAATTAAATAACTTCCTATATTTTGAATATATGCTTTAAAAATAAATGTAGTTGGTCCTAGAATTAAAACCAATAAGAATATAGCAGATGCCACTCGAACGTTCACTTTACTCAGCATTTGCACTCCTTTGTCGATACCACTAAAAGCAGATAAAGTGGCGGCTAAAGTTACTCCTACAATTATTAAAACTTGATAAAATAAAGAACTTGGAAGTCCAAATACATGTGAGAAACCAGCATTGATTTGTCCCACACCAAAACCAATGGTTGTTGCCAAACCAAATAAGGTGGTAATTACTGCCATAATATCAATCACATCACCCATCCACCCATGAATTCTATTCCCTAGAATAGGGTAGAAGACAGATCTTAAGGTTAATGGCATTTTTCGATTAAAAGTAAAATAGGCCAACGAAAGTCCTACGACAGAGTAAATTGCCCAACCGTGGATCCCGTGGTGTAAGAAAGAGAAGTTGATGGCTTCTTGTGCAATTCGTGCAGGCGCTTCCCCAGCCAACCTTGGTGGGTCGAGGTAGTCTCTCACTGGGTCGGCGATACTAAAAAGCACCAAACCATTACCAATTCCCGCACTAAAGAGCATCGCAAACCAGGCCCACATACTAAATTCGGGTTTGGCGTTCTGGCCTCCAATCCGGATTTTACCAAATTTACCAAAGGCCATATAGAGACAAAAAACGATGAATAGATTCACCGAAAGTGTATAAATCCATCCACCGTGCGCAGAAACAAAAGTTTGCGCCATATTAAAATAATGCTCGGCCTCTTCTTCGAAGATAAGGGTAAAACCAACCGTGAATATAATCACTGCAATCGCAGAGAAAAACACCGTCTTATTGATGATTAGACCCATGAATTTGGATGCACTTTCTTCTCTTGAAACTTTAATCGACATATGAAAATGTTTTATTTACAATTATTAAAGATGTGTTTAGAATTAAGAATAACCTGAAGTTTCGAAATTTGATGTATATTCTTTTTCGAATTATCAGTTAACTCACAAACCAACACCATTATAACATATTTTAACAAAGTCCAAAATTTAAGACTTATGTTTAATCAATCTGGTTATAGGTAAAATTTATTGTACAGTCCGTTTTAAAAGTTTAAAATCAATTAAAAAAATCTTAATTACCTTCGAAAAAATCTAAATCAACTTCTTTTATTTTAAAATTATTTTTTTCTTGAACACCAACATCGTAGCTATGCGGTAGTGTAATTTAAACTCTGTCTGTTATTTATATTTTTTTTTAAAATTTAATGATGATGATAATGGCTTGTTGAACTGGAAATAACTTTTAGGACTAAGTCCGTTAAGAAAGTTATTCCATTTCAATAATG
>JBLWWH010000001.1:0-218141 GCA_048268105.1 Weeksellaceae bacterium | reverse complement strand
TTCTACCTAAGAAAACGGACTTGAATTTAGTGAGTCCTAAAAGGATTAGAGAAATAGAAAAATTAATTAATAACAGAAGAGTTAGAAAGTTTGGCTACATTAGTCCGATAGAAAAACTAAAATCTACTTGGCCAGTTGCACTTATAACTTGAACATGGCATCAAAAAAAATATAGAATTCATAAATTTTAAAATTTCAAACAAAAAATCCCTAGTATTTCTACTAGGGATTCAAATTAAAAATTATAAAATAGAAAAATGTTCTTATTATCTCCAGCCTCCACCTAGAGCGCTATATAAATCAACCATTGCAGTTAATTTAGTGTATTTAGCATTAATTTCTGCTAACTTAGCGTTTAAGGCACTTTGCTGGGCTGTAATTACCTCTAAATAATTCGCCATACCATAATTCAACAGCTCTTGAGAATATTCTGTAGCTCTGGTATAGTTTTCATATTCTTTAGTTTTTAAGGCTATAATCTCATCTTGACTTCCATATATCTGTAATGCATTAGAAACTTCACTACTTGCGGATAAAAGAGATTTCTTGAAATCCAATAAGGCTGCTTGCTGAGCGATTTCACTTACTTCTTTTTGAGTTTTTAATCTTCTTTGTTGGAATATTGGTTGCGTTAAACCTCCAGCAATATTGGCAAAGAAAGAACTCGCCGAGAAGAAATCCTCAATTTCTAGGGATTGTAAACCACCTCCTAAAGTTAAATTTAAAGAAGGATACATACTCAATCTAGCTACTTGTGTTTGTTCAAACGCTGAAATCAAAGCGTACTCTGCCGCCATGACATCTGGACGATTTCTTAATAAATCTACTGCAAATCCAGTTTTTAATTCAGCTGGAATAAATTGACTTTCTATATTCGTTCTCTTGATAGCTTGAGGTGTTTCACCCATCAAATAAGACAACTGATTCTCGACAATTTTAATTGAATTTTCAATTTCAACTAATCTTGCTTGATAATTTAACGCCAATGCATCCGTTTGTTGAACAGCGACTTCTGTTACTTGTCCAGCCTCTTTTAAAGCTTTTGTTGTTTCTAAACTTTCTAATTGCAATCTGATGCTTTCTGAAGTAGTTTTGTGTTGTTCATCTAATGCCAGTAATTGGAAATATAAAGAAGCAATTCCACTAACAATTCTTGATTTAACCGCCTGATGACCAGCTACAGATTGTAAATACATAGCATATTGCGCTTTTTCTGCACTCTTTAATTTACCCCAAATATCAGCCTCCCAGCTTGAATTAATTCCAAGACCATATTGCGTAGACCATTTTCTCTCGTCTAGCATCATGCCTTGCTGAGAGTTTAAAGATGGTGTTCCCCAACTTATATTAGGACCTCCGCTCAACGTTGGTAAATAAGCAGCTTTTGACTGTCTTACATAAGCTTCAGAAGTGGCAATATTTTGTAAAGCTATTCTAATGTCAAGATTGTTTTCCAAACCTTGACTTATGTATTTCTGCAATAAACTGTCTTTAAAAATCTCGGTATACCTGAAATCTGCTATCGAAACGCTATCCTGAGGAAGACGATCTGTTCTATAATAGGCTTCTTTTTCTATATCCTCTGCTCTTTTATACTCTTGCACAGAAAGACAAGATTGTAAGAATAGAGCAGCAAACGCTATGAAACTATATTTTATCCAATTATTGTTCATTCTCTTGTTTTTTCATTTGTTCTTCATATAAATCGAACTTAATAGGAACGATTCTCTCTTGTATCTTCTGGAAAATCACGAATAATACTGGAATTACAATAACTCCGAATATAGTTCCGATTAACAATCCAGAAGCCGCACCCGTTGCAATAGAACGGTTACCTACAGCACCTGTACCCGATGCGAACACCAATGGTAACATACCAAAGATAAACGCGAAAGAGGTCATTAAAATAGGTCTTAAACGAGCTTTCGCAGCATCAATAGCAGCTAATGAAATACTCTTACCCATTCTACGTCTTTGTAGCGCGAACTCTACAATCAAAATCGCGTTCTTGGCCAATAATCCTAATAACATAATTAATGCAATTTGGAAATAAATATTGTTCTCTAATCCAAATACCCATTGTCCTAGATAAGCTCCCATCACACCAAATGGCAATGATAAAATCACACTAAATGGAACAATATAACTTTCATATTGTGCTGATAACAAGAAGTAAACAAAAATCAAACTCAATACGAAAATAATAGACGCTTGAGATCCTGAACTCACCTCCTCACGTGTTAAACCTGAATACATAATATCGAATTGATTTGGCAAGACTTGACTAGCCACTTCGTTTACAACATTAATCGCGTCACCCGTGGAATATCCAGGGTTAGTAGCCCCATTGAACCCAGCAGATTGGAATAAGTTAAACCTGTTTACCGTTTGTGGACCATATACACGTTTCATTTCAACGAATTGAGAAATAGGTGTCATTTCACCTGTGTTGGTTCTAACGTATAAGTTGTTGATACTTCCAATATCATTACGATCATCTGGATTCGCCTGAATCATCACACGATATTGTTTACCATATTTACTAAAGTTAGCCGAGTATAAACCTCCGATATAACCTTGCATTGCACTCAAAATACTGTTTACAGATACACCTGCTTCCATAGCTCTTGGAACATTAATATCCATCTCGTACTGAGGGAAATTAATATTAAACGAAGTTTGAGCATACTGCATCTCTGGACGTTGACTCAAAGCATAACTAAAGTTTTTAGCTACCTCATCTAGGTTTTCTAAGTCACCTCCTGATTTATCAATTAATGAGAATTCAACTCCCGAACTCGCACCAAATCCTTGAATACTTGGAGGCGTAAAGAAAATCATATTCGCATCGGCTACCGTAGCACCCACACCAAACAATCTTCCTACAATTGCATTAATTTGAGTTTCATCTGTATTTCTTTCATCGAATGGATCTAACTTAACGAAACCGAATCCGTAGTTACCACCCGAACCATTCATAATACTAAATCCTGAAATCGCTGTAACACTGTGTACACCTGGTAATTGATTTGCTTTTTCGGTAAACTCTTTCATCGCGATTTCGGTACGCTCACGTGTTGCACTCGATGGTAAATCTACGTTGAACATCACAATACCTCTATCTTCGTTAGGTACGAAACCTGTTTGCATATTAGTTTGAGCAAAGTAAATAGTAACACCCGCTAAGATTAACATTAAAATAGTAACCCATCTATGACGAATAAAGAAAGTAAAGGTTTTAGCATATCTTCTGGTTCCTGCGTTAAAAGCAATATTGAACTTATGGAAGAATTTCTGTAACCAGTTTTTCTCTTCGTATTCCTTGCTGTATTGAGTTGGTTTTAAGAATACCGCACACAAGGCTGGACTTAAAGTTAATGCGTTAACAGCTGAAATCGCAATCGCAATCATTAAGGTAATACCAAACTGTTCGTAGAAAACTCCCGTTGGCCCAGTAATAAAGGTCACCGGAACGAATACCGCCGCCATTACAATCGTAATCGTAATAATCGCACCTGTAATCTCGTGCATCGCTTCTATGGTCGCATTTTTAGCATTATGCGTGGTATGCTCCAGTTTAGCGTGCACGGCTTCCACCACAACAATCGCGTCATCGACCACAATACCAATGGCGAGTATCAATGCGAATAATGTCAATAAGTTGATGGTATAACCAAATAAATTCAAGAAGAAGAATGTACCAATAATCGAAACCGGTACTGCAATCGCAGGAATTAAGGTCGATTTAAAATCTTGTAAGAAGATATAAACCACCAAGAATACCAACACGAAGGCTTCTAATAAAGTCGTGATTACTTTTTGAATAGATGCCTCAAGGAATTCGTTGGTATCATAGTTAATTTGATAGTTGATTCCTTCTGGCAAGTTAGGAGAAACCGAAGTTTCTAAGTATGATTTAATATTGTCAATAATCTCTTGCGCGTTCGAACCTGGCGTCTGGCTAATACCCATACTCACCGCAGGATTACCATTAAAGGCCGAACCCGCTGAATAAGCAAGCGATCCTAATTCGATATTAGCAACGTCTTTTAATCTTAAAAACTGACCATTACCAATCGACTTAATTACAATGTTTTTGTATTGTTCTACCTCATCAAACTTTCCAGAATAACGAATTACGTACTCAAAAGATTGATTACTATTTTCTCCCACAGAACCAGCTGCTGCCTCCAAACTCTGGCTATTAATCGCTGCTGAAACATCCGAAGGAACGATTCCATAAGCTGCCATTTTTTCTGGGTTCAACCATACTCTCATAGAGTAAGTTTTAGAACCATAAACCTGCGCCTCTCCTACACCATTAATCCTTTTCAACTCTGGAACAACATTAATGTCTAAGTAGTTTTGAAGATAACTAGCATCGAAATCGTCATTCTCTGAATAGAAAGTCATAAACATCAGTGAACTCGACTGTTGTTTCTGTGTAGTAATACCACTCTGAGTAACCTCACTTGGTAGAATCGCGTTAGCTCTTGCCACACGGTTTTGAACGTTTACCGCCGCTAAATCTGGGTCAATATCTTGTTCAAAATAAACTGTAATAGATGCCGAACCGTTGTTACTTGCAGTAGAAGAAATATAAGTCATCCCCTCAACCCCGTTCACTTGCTCCTCAATCGGAATAATTACCGAACGAAGAACCGTTTCAGCGTTTGCACCAGGATAGTTGGCTCTAATCTGAACCGTTGGTGGTGCAATATCTGGATAGGTTGTAACCGGTAATGTCATGATTCCCAATATCCCCAAAAGGACGATAATAATGGAAATAACTGTAGACAATACAGGTCTTTCTATAAATGTTTTAATCATAATTTTCTTTTTTAAAGCTTATTAATTCTTTAATTAATTTGCTTTTGGAACAATACTATCAAACTTAACTGGTTGAGGTACAATGGCAGCACCATTTCTTAAGATTCCAACTCCTTTAGCTACAATCTTATCTCCTTTTTTAAGTCCACCAGAAATTAAAGCCATGTTTTCTAATCTAGCCGCGATGTCTACTTTGGTAGATACAACTGTATCATTTACAACCTTATAAACATATACAATACCTTGCTGCTCGAATGTAGATTGCTCTGGAACTACCATAGCATTTTTGTATTGTTGAGGAATACGGATTGTACCACTGTTTCCATTGCTCAACACTTTGTTTTCATTATCAAATGAAGCTCTAAACTGTACCGTACCCGAGTTTGGATCGATTTGACCTGTTACCGCTTCAATTCGTCCAGTTTCGTCGTATTTCATACCATTAGCCAAAATTAAATCTACATCTGGTGTATTTTTTAATTTATCATCAACTGTTTTTCCTTCTGTTTGATTCAAGAAATCAAGATATTGACTCTCATTCATGGCGAAGTAAGCATAAACTTGATTCGTCTGAGAAACGGTGGTAATAGGCATTGCACTTGTAGGCCCAACTAAACTTCCTTCTCTTTGGTTGATTTTACCAACGGTTCCAGAAATAGGAGATCTAATCACTGAATATCCAATGTTTGCTTGAACTTCTTGATATGCTGCACTCGACTGACTGTGTCCAGCTTGTGCTTGAGCCAATTGACTTTGAGCACTCATTAAGTTTGCATTAGCCGTTTCTAATTGAACAGAAGAAATAATATTTCTTTCTACTAGAGGTTTTAATCTATTTACCTCAACTTTCGCAGCATTTACTCTTGCTTTTGCTGCCTCTATAGTTGCTTGAGAAGCTTGAATACCTGCTTTAGCCGCAGTAGCAGATTGGTTTAATGTATTGGTTTCTAAACGAAACAAAACTTGGCCTTTACGAACAACTTGTCCTTCGTCTACCAATACTTGAGTAATATAACCCTGAATTTTTGCACGAACCTCATTATTGTTCACGCCTTGTATTTGTGTTGGGAATTCCTGGTATCCCACAACATCTCTTTCTACTACCTCTAGCACAGGATATGGTTTAGCTTGTTGCTGCATTCCACCTGGTTGTTCTTTCTTACAACTTAAGAAGAACAGAGTCATAGCACATAAAAAAAATGCATTTCTCATATATTCAATTATTTATTTTTGATTTGATTAATTTTTTCTAATGTTTCTTCAAACAACTTTATTGTTTTCTTTTGTAACTCTAAATGAAGATTAATTTTCTCAGAATTATTATCTTCTAAATCCAAGGCTTCGCGACGTTTTTCTGCAAACCTCTCTAAAATACTATAATTACGCTTCAACTTTGAGATGCTATCTTGAAATTGAATCTTAAAAATAGATTTGTTGACTCGGTAATAACGCTTGCGCTCACCGAGTTTACTGATAACTTCTACATAATTACTTTGCTGTAACACGTTCAGTGCATTTGAAACCGAACTTTTACTAGCACAGGATGCCTCCAAAATTTGCTCAAACGTAATTCCCTTTTGCTCAAAATCAAACATGAGATAAGTGAATATATTTGCCGTCAAAGGAGGGAAGTGATAAAGCTCCATATAATGGGAGCTCATATCCTGAAACAACGATTCATCTAATTTCTTAATATCCATAATCGGGTGCAAATATAAGTCGTTTGGTTCGGTGATTACCGAACTAATTAAATATTTAATATATTTTTAACAATTTAATGTGCTTTTTATATTAAACTTCTAAATACTCTTTAGACTCAATCAACCACAATTACGAAGGTTGATTTAATAGAATAATTATTTTGGGGGAGCTTACAGTCGCATATAAAAATAAAAATACTTTTTAATAATTTTCCATTTATTAGAATTTTTAAAAAAAATGGAGAAATAGAAAGAATAAGAGTTGTAAAAAATGCTAATTTACTTGATTTAGAAATTGCTTTAAATGAAATTGGGCTTATTAAAAGATGATTAACAGACTTTTATAAATACCAAAAAGCCCAAAATCTAAGATTTCAGGCTTCAATACGATATTTTTAAAAGAAATTTAAATGCTTTTAAGGTCTAAACCACCATAATTTCCACTACTCATCATCAGAAAAACGCGATTAGATTTGTCTAAACCTGCGATATGTTGATGTAATTTTTCTGGTTCTGTAAAGACGATAATACTATCATCTCCAAATGCCTCTTTAATGAAAGAAGGATCGATAGGATCACGACGTTTTATACGTAACGCCTCTTCTGAATAATTCACGATTTTAACATCGGCTTTGTCTAAAGCATTTTTATATTGCTCTAAGAACTCTGGATTTAAAGATGAATAAGTATGCAACTCTAAACATGCTACTAATTCCTTATTTGGATATTGCTCTTTAACAGCTGCGGTTGTAGAACTAACTTTAGAAGGAGAATGCGCATAATCTTTATAAACCACATAATCTTTTTCACGTTTTACTAACTCTAAACGCTTAGAAGCTCCTTTAAAAGTTTGAATAGCCTCATAGAAATCCTCGTCCATGATACCCAATTGATTACAAATCAATCTTGCGCCTTCAAGATTAGATAAATTATGTTTACCAAAAATCTCTAAGGGAATCGGTCCATCGGCAGTTTCTAAATACGTAATTCCGTCGATAATTTCGTGTGCTGGCGTTTTGTAAGGAATCTTACGAATAGGATTTTGTGATCTTTGAACCACTTTCATTACCTCTATATCCTCCTGGTTATAAACGACAACACCTCCATTGGTTATACTATTTACAAAAGCATCAAACTGCTCTACATAGTTTTCAAAAGTTGGGAAAACATTGATATGATCCCAAGCAATTCCGCTTAATAAAGCAATATTAGGTTGATACAATAAAAATTTAGGTCTTCTATCTAAGGTCGATGAAAGATATTCATCACCTTCCATAATCATAAAATCGCTGTCTTCACTCAATTTAACCATTACATCAAAGCCTTCTAACTGAGCTCCAACCATATAATCTTCTTCACGATCATAGTAATGCAAAACATGAAGAATCATAGATGTAATCGTAGTTTTTCCATGCGAACCACCAATTACAACACGAGTTTTGTCTTTAGCCTGTTCGTATAGATATTCTGGATAAGAATAGATTTTAAGTCCTAATTCCTGCGCTTTCAGCATTTCAGGATTGTCGGCGTGGGCGTGCATTCCCAAGATAACTGCGTCTAAATCCTCAGTTATTTTCTCTGGATACCAACCAAGATCAGCAGGTAAAAGTCCATGTTGATCCAAACGAGATTTAGAAGGCTCAAACAAAGCATCGTCTGATCCAGTTACTTGATATCCTTTTAATTTTAAAGCAATTGCAAGATTATGCATTGCACTACCTCCTATGGCTATAAAATGAACTTTCATATACTATTTTTAAGTTAAATAATGTGTTTATTTCAATCATCTAAACACATCAAACAAAGTTAGTTTTTTTGGTAAGAAAGAGAAAGAAACAGCAGTAATTTGCAGTTCAAAAGAAGAATATTAACTAATCTCTTAGCATTTCAACGTGTGGAAGTCCATCTTCTAAATAAACATCAGAAACACGTACAAATCCATAAGATTCATAAAACTCTTGCAAATACAATTGAGCAGAAATTCTACAATTCGAAGTCTTAAAATTGGTTTTCATAGCTTCTAAAGCTAAACTGACCACATGTGCCCCATATTTTTTTCCACGAAAGTCAGGTGATGTTACTACACGCCCCAAGCATGGATCTTCGTATGTAATACCAGCAGGAATTCCTCTTGCATAAGCCACGACTCTATCGCCAATAGTTCCATACAAGTGCAGACTATCGAAATCTTTCCCATCACAATCTTGGTAAGGAGCATTTTGTTCAATTACAAAAACCTCAATTCTCAACTGAATGATATTATACAATTCAAATGTGGTTAGGTCTTCAAATTTCTTAAAATGCCAAGTGATCATAGTCTTGATTTAAATTCAAATATAAAATTTATTCAGTTTTAATCTTTCTTTTTTAAGATGATTGTTCTGTAATTCTCAAAAACAGATGGTTTATCAAAAATAACATCAAAAGAAGATTTAAAAATGCTTTTGTTGTCGATAGAACGATTCTTTGTTAAAACTAAAACTTCCGGATTATTTTCTATAAAATTTAATAATTCTTGTTCCTCGTGAAACACTTCATAAACCTGCTGGTAGTTCATATTAAAGGCAGGATCATAATTATCAAAAACGATAACTTTCTTATCCTCTATCACAGATTTCGCTTGAATAACAGGCTCAATTTGTGATAAGTTGGGATAGATTAAATAAAATATAAAAAGTCCCAAGGTCATCCACAAAACTCCAATGCTGAGAATAAATTTCTGTGTATTATTTTTCATTAAAAATTTCCACATAAACCAAGCTCCAAAAATTGAAATAGTTGCAGCGATTAAACTAAAAACGATTTGAAGGTGTTGAATTAAATTATGTTGAAATAAAATAAAAACCGCCACAGGAATGGCCGCACTCACGAAGCTAATTAGACCTAAGGAAATATAATTTGACCAATTTTTTAAAGTTTTAAAGTTGAAAGCTTCATTGAAAAAATAAGCTACTAAAATGGCCAAAAATGGAATCGCAGGAAGTGTATAATTGGGCAACTTAGTGGAAGATATACTGAAAAACCCGATTACAACCACCGAAACTACTAATGAAAACGCAATTAAATCATTTCGTTTTCTAAACTTCCAAGCGTGCAACAGAGCTTGAGGTATAAATGCTCCGAAAGGGAATAATCCTAATAAAACAAATGCCCAAGTAATTAAGAAAATTCCGCCATGACCACTGTTTACTTCCTTAAATCTTTTGATATTATGATGCAAGAAAAAACCATCTGTGTAGGCTCCTGCTGTTTCGAAATGAATCCAAACAAACCAAGGAACAGAGATTAATAAAACCAAAAATCCGCCTATAAACACTTTGTATTTATCAAAAAGCTTCCAGTTCAATTCTTTCTTAAAAATTAGAAATAAAAGCACAATCAATCCAGATAAACCAATTGCTACAGGTCCTTTAGCCAAAGTGGCCAAACCGATAAAGACATAAAATAACCATAGATGGATTTTCGACGAATTGTTAGCGTAGTAATTATAAAAACACAACCAAGAGCTACATAAAATTACGATGAAATAGGGATCAGGAACGGCCAAATGAAATTCTTGAATCCAAAAAAAGGAGCTCAGTAAAACAAAAATTCCTATTCTGGCCGTATTGATACTTGCGTGCTGTCTTAAAAATACATAAAAATAAGTCATAAATCCAGCGCCAAATAAAGCTCCAAAAAACCTTGCGCCAAGCTCGTTTACGCCAAAAATAAAGTAACCCAATTGCATAAATAAATAATGCAACAATGGTTTATCGGTTCGTAAAACATCATTAAACGTAGGGATTAAATGCTTGTTTAATAGCATTTCACGTGCAGCTTCGGAGTTTTTAGCCTCATCTAAAATCGTGATTGGATATTCCCATATATTTGAAAAGCAAAGAAAACTGGCCACCAAAAAAACGATCAAAGCTTCACGATTGGTTTTCATGGTATTCATCATAATAGTCTATCTTTGCACCAAATTATTCAAAGCTAAAATACAATTTCCTTGATGAATCAGATAGCAAATCCATTTTTATCCGTTGTGATTCCGGTGTATAATGAAGAAGGTAATGTGCAATTATTATCTCAAAAAGTTGCAGAAGCGCTGGTGGACTATCAATACGAATTGATTTTAGTGGATGATGGCTCTACAGATGATACACGCATAAGAGCTAAACAAATCAAAGACGATAATTTAGTTTTTATAGAACTTAAAAGGAATTATGGTCAATCTTTAGCTTTAGCCGCAGGTATCGATCACGCTACAGGTGATTACATCATTACATTAGACGGTGATTTACAGAATGATCCGTTGGATATTCCTATGATGATCAACAAATTAGAGGAAGGTGATTTTGATGTAGTTACAGGAATTCGTCAGAAAAGAAAGGATAATTTTGTTAGAACTATTCCGTCTAAAATCGCCAATTTTATGGTGCGCAAAGCGACCAAAATGGACATTAAGGACAATGGTTGTGCGCTAAAAGTCTTCACTAAAGAAACTGCTAAGGATTTAAATCTTTATGGTGAAATGCACCGTTTTATTAATCTTTTAGCTTATTTAAATGGAGCTAGAATTGCGCAAGTTCCGGTTCGTCACCATGCTAGACAATTTGGTGAATCTAAATATGGTTTGGGCCGTACCTTTAAGGTAATTAATGATTTGACCTTAATTATTTTCATGAGAAAATATATGCAACGTCCGATTCACTTATTCGGAAATGCAGGTTTAATCTCGTTGAGCTTAGGCGGATTGATTATGGCTTGGTTGTTCATTGTTAAATTCTTTTTAGGCGAGGATATAGGAACCCGCCCTTTATTAATTGTTGGCGTTGTATTATTACTAGCTGGAATTCAATTAATTACAATGGGTATTGTAGTAGATTTATTAATGAAAACATACTACGAATCTCAAGATATGCGTCCCTATAGAATCCGAAAAATCACAAAAGGTGAAAAAGTCTTGGCGTAAACCTCTATTTACGACAATCAAAATCCTGGTAAGCTTGGGTTTATTGTATTTTGTCTTCACCAAAATCGATTGGGATTTATTGGCTGAAGAATGGAAGATCGCGAATAAATTCTTGTTATTTGCTGGTTTTATTTCCTTTTTAATTTCTCAAGTTTTATCGGTTTTACGTGTAGATTTATACTTTAAAAAAACAGAAATTCAGCTTTCCTTTATCAACAATTTACGCCTCTATCTTTTGGGAATGTTCTATAACTTTTTCATTCCAGGAGGAGTTGGTGGTGATGCTTATAAGGTGATTGCACTGAACAAACATTTTGATCAGCCGGTTAAAACCATCACTTCAGCGGTGTTTTTTGATCGTTTTATAGGTCTTTGCGCGATTTGCATCCTAATTTGCTTGGGTATTGTGTTTATTCCTTTAGACATTGAATTATGGATTAAAGTTATAATTTTCTCCATTGGTTTAATTGGAGCTTTGGTAGGACCTTATATTTTGGGCCTACTTTTTCCAAGATTTAAATCGGTTTTTTACCCAACTCTACTTTACTCTTTTGTTATTCAAGCCTTTCAAATAGGAACCATTGTATTTAGTTTATTGGCTATTCATCCGGATGCTAATATTTTCACTTATATACTTATATTTTTGGTTTCCAGCGTGTTGTCAGTAGTATCATTCGCTGGAATTGGTATTAGAGAAACTGTTTTCTACTACTCTGCCAGTTATTTAAACTTTAATCCAGATGTTTCAGCAGGTGTGGCGCTTATGTTCTCATTTATCACCTTAGTTACTTCTTTATTCGGAGCGATTTATTTGTTCAAAAGAATTAAATTTTAAGTTAAATTTCATCTATTCCCCTTTTGAATTTAATAGGATTTTCATTTAGAAAACCTATATTTAATATTTCAATGAAGTTGAAAATGTTGAAAAAATCTTTTTTTATAAGCTGTTTAATCTTGCTTATCTTTTCTTGTTCTTCACCTAAAAGTGTGGCGCAAGAATTTCTCGAAGCTATGAATTCTTCTCAGTTCGAAACAGCCATGTTCTTAGTAACAGAAGACTCTCAAGGTATTTTATATTCTATTATTAACCAACAAACCAGCGAAATTCCACCTGTTACAGTTGAGGTAAAGGGTTGTGCTGATTTGGATAACTCAAATGAAGCAGTCACCTGTCTATATGTGATTTCCAATGATGTTGGTGAGAATTTTGAGAAAAGAATTAAATTGAAAAAAGAAAATAATCAATGGAAAATTGATTTAACCGACCTTTAAATTTTGCCTATGAAAATTATATCTCTCGTACCTTCCATTACCGAATTATTGTTTGATTTAGGTTTAAAAGATCAATTAATAGGGAGAACCAAATTTTGCATTCATCCCATGCCAGAAGTGAAAGAAATCCCTCAATTCGGAGGAACAAAAGGGCTTCATATGGAAAAAATTATTGCAGCGAAACCAAGTTTAATCATTGCTAATAGAGAAGAAAATTTAAAATCTGAAGTGGAGCAACTGCAAAAGCATTGCGATGTTTTGATCACCGATGTTGCTACTTTGGAAGAGAATAATGAGATGATTCTGCAAATTGGCAAGAGAACGCATACTTATGCACAAGCCGAGCTAATTGTAGAAGAAATAAATATGGAATTTGCTAAGTTAGAAACCATTTTTGAACCTGCTAGTGTCCTATATTTTATTTGGAAAGATCCTTATATGAGCATTGGACACGATACCTTTATTCATGAAATGATTCAATTAGCTGGCTTTAAAAATGTTTGTGAGGATGAGTCTCGATATCCTGAAATTACAAAAGATTCCAACTTACAACCGGATTATATATTCCTTTCCTCAGAGCCTTATCCCTTCCAAGAAAAACATATAGAAGCTGTTAATCAATCGTTTACTAAGGCTAAATGTATTGTCGTAGATGGAGAAATGTTTAGTTGGTATGGAAGTCGAATGAGGTTAGCTCCAGCCTATTTTAAGGAATTAAGAAAAAGAATTAAAACCGTAAGCAAAGTAGATTAAAAACAAAAAGAGGAGATAGAAAAATGCATCTCCTCTTTTATATTTAAAAATTTCGTGATTAAATCTGAGCCAAAGCCTGATCTAAATCCCAAATTAAATCTTCGTAATTTTCTACACCTGCAGATAATCTGATTAATTTATCTGTAATCCTCAATCTCTCTAAATCTTCTTCTGGAACACCTGCGTGGGTCATTGATTTGGGATGCTGAACTAAACTTTCTGTCGAACCTAAACTCACAGCTAATTGAATTAGTTTTAAGCTGTTTAGAACTTTAAACGCTTCTTTTTCACCACCTTTCACATCAAAAGCAACCATGGCTCCTGGCCCTGAACATTGTCTTTTGAAGATTTCGTGATCTTTAGTTCTTTCTTCTAAGTGACCTAAATAATACACCTTTTCTACTTTGTCATGATTCTTCAAGAAATCAGCAATCTTAATAGCATTCGCTTGTTGTGCTTCCATACGCACTTTTAAGGTCTCTAAGCTTCGCATAAGCAACCAACCTGTATTTGGACTCGCCATGTTCCCTAGGAAGGTTCTAAGGCCTTTAATTCGTGCCATAAGCTCATTTGAACCTAATACAGCACCCGCAATTAAATCCGAATGTCCTCCAATATATTTTGTCGCAGAATACATCACTAAATCAGCTCCATGCTCTAAAGGATGTTGCCAAAGTGGTCCCATATAAGTATTATCTACCGCCATATACACCGGATTCTCTTCTGTACTGTAGTGCTCTTTAATTGCCGCACAAACCTCAAAATCTATCTGTGCATTGGTAGGATTCGCTGGCGTTTCGCAAAGAATTAGTTTTAATCTATCAGCTTTTCCTGTTTTATCAATATTCGCTTGAATTTCTTCTTGAGACTGACCTGCATAGAATTCAACTACTTCTACATTAAATTGCGGAAGAACTTCATTAATAAAGTGATCTGTTCCACCATACACTGGGCGGCTATAAAGCAATAAGTCTCCTGGTCTTAAAAACTCCAATAAAACGGTTGAGATGGCAGACATTCCACTTTCGAAAACAGCAGCTTGTTCTGCCTTATCCCATAAACACAAACGCTCTTCTAGAATCTGTAAATCTGGATTGTTTAACCTTGAATAAATTAATCCCGGAACCTCATTTGGTTCTGCATCTCTTTTACCATAGGCTAACTCAAAAAATGCCTTTCCCTCTTCTGCTGATTTAAAAACAAAAGTTGAAGTTTGGAAAATCGGACATTTTATAGCTCCTTCTGACCACTGCGGATTGTATCCGTGGCTCATCATTTTACTCTCTGGATAGAATTTGTGTTCCATAAATTTGAATTTTGAATGTTAAATTTAGTCAATTTATTTCCAGTTCAAAACATACTTCTTGTTTTTATGATTTAAATAAGAAAAATTTAGTTTTCTCTGACCGACTTTTGAAATTAAATTAAGTGAGCGTGTATATTTGCAAAGATGTCAACATTCAGATTTAAACAATTTCAAATCACACAAAATAGAGCAGCTGCCAAAGTTGGAACCGATGCTGTTCTTTTGGGAGCTTGGACACCCATTATCAATGAACCTAAGAGAATATTAGATATTGGAGCTGGAACGGGAGTTATTTCATTGATGATGGCTCAGAGAACACAAAATGCCGAGATAACTGCTGTAGAAATCGATTTAGGCGCTTATGAGGAGGCTAAATTTAATTTTGAAGCAAGTCCCTGGGCTCATCGCTTAAAATGCATTAAATCGGATATAAAAACCCTGTTTTTTTCGTCGCATTTCGATTTAATTATGTCCAACCCTCCTTTCTATACCGAAAAAACTTTTGCGCCAAATAATAAAAGAAATTTGGCTCGAAACGCTTCTAGCCTAGAATTCTCAGAGTTAATCGAAAAAGTGGATAGTCTACTTTCATCCAATGGAATTTTTTCGATTATCATTCCTTTTAAAGAAGAATTACATATTTGTGAGTTAGCAGCCAAACATAATTTGTTCCCCAATAAAATAACTCGCGTGCGCGGAAATATAAAAGCACCGATCAAAAGAAGCCTAATTGCATTCGGACGTGAACAAAAAAAATCCATTCCAAAGGAATTAATCATTGAAGTGGAAAGACATATTTATACCCAAGAATATAAAGAGTTGGCGAAAGACTTTTACTTAAAGTTTTAGACTTACTGGTCTTTAGATTCATGGAATTTCTGAATTTTACTTTTCAATACCTCGAAGAATTTCGTCATTTCTATATTATGATCCAGAGGGTTTGTAACTTTTAATTCTCCAAATCCTCCTTTCACCGTGAAGATGTAATCCATTCCATCGAACACAACTTTGGATGCTCCATTTTTAAGCTTTCTAAATTCATTTAAATTGAAATTTTGATTTAATTCTGACCATATTTCAGCTGAAGTAGCCTCCTTTTGAATTAAAGGTTTTTCATTATTTAAATCTTTATAGCTGTATGAAATTTCATCCTTAGTAATAATCATTACTTGTTTTTCTCCGCGCATTCCACCATAATATTCCACTACCAGGCTTTCCATATTTTCTAGTGTATTTTGATTTGTATCGTTGAGAATTACTTCATCATTTTGCATAATTTCTGGTGTTTGATCCTGAACAATTGGATCGGAATCTTTACAATCCGTGGTTTGCAAAAAGATGATAAAGGCGAATAGAAATCTTAAACTTAACATATATCTGATTTTATCTTAAGACAAGAAATATCATGCCAATTTCTAGCAATCACATTCACCATATACGCTACTAGCAATTTGCTCTTCTCCATCTATGGAGATCATGATTTCACCTCTATACTGTATTTTATTAAAGGTTGCGGAGTCCTTTTTCGCCTGAATTTCCAATTGTAGATTTGCATTGCTTGTACGAATGTGCAAACTATCTTTCACCTCTGATACTTGGCAACTAAATTCGACCCACTTTCCATTTACTTGCATAAAACTACGTTTATTTGAGTTCATGCCAGCATAAATGTACTGTTGATCTAAAAAAGCATTTTTAGTTAAGGAAAAGTAGCAAGTCGCGTTGCTTTCAATATCTGGAACCCTAGCAAATGAACTTATATTAAAATCGGGTTCTACCTGAAAAGGGTCCATGGCAATAATAGGGGTATCCATATCCTTTTCATCGAAATCAAAAGGACTTTCTTTTAATTCGCAGGAAGAAATAGCAAGTATTAGAAAAAGATAATAGATATTCCTCATTCAAAGGCTTTACTTTAAAACGTAATTATGGCGAGTTTATTTTAAGATTATGTTGATAAAGGATAATATAATTTAAAAGCAAAAAAAAAAGAACACCTTATCGGTATTCTTTCTTTGTAAAATATATTTAATTTTTTGACTTAAATAGCACAAACATCTGGGTATCTTTCCTGGAAACCTACCACTTGATTATTCATTTGTTTGAAAACATAAGATCTATTTAATTGACTCAAATCGGTACAACCAGCGGCTGCAAATAACTCTAAGAAATCCTTCACCGTTTCTCTATGATAGTTGGCTACACGTTTATATTTATCTTCCACCACAAGACCTCTTACCAAGTGTGGTTTATCTGTTGCAACACCTGTAGGACAAGTATTTTTATCACATTCTAAAGCTTGGATACATCCTAAAGCTAACATCATACCTCTACCCGTGTTTACGATATCTGCACCTAAACATAATGCTTTAAAGATCGAGAAACCATCGATTAGTTTACCTGCTGCAATGATTTTGATTTCGTCTTCTAATTTATATTTACGCAATGTATCAACAACAAAGATTAAAGCATTTTCATAGGGCATACCTACGTGGTCAGAGAAAATAATTGGAGCTGCACCTGTTCCTCCTTCTGCACCATCAACGGTAATAAAGTCGGGTGTAATTCCAGTTTCTACCATGGCTTCGCAGATATCGATAAATTCATCTCTGCTACCAATACATAATTTAAAACCAATTGGTTTACCTCCAGATAAATCTCTTAATGTTTTGATGAATTCTACTAAGCCTATAGGCGTATTAAATGCTCTATGACCATTTGGAGAATCGATTTCGGTGTGAGGCATAACTCCACGAATCGCGGCAATTTCCTCATTGTTTTTAGAAGCTGGCAAAATACCTCCATGCCCAGGTTTTGCACCCTGAGAAAGCTTTAACTCAATCATTTTAACCTCAGGAATAGCTGAAGTTACCTTATATTTTTCGGGATCAAACCCACCATCTAATGCTCTACATCCAAAATAACCTGTACCAATTTGATATACTAAATCACCACCTTGCAAGTGATATGGAGACACACTACCCTCTCCAGTGTTGTGAGAGAAACCTCCTTCGGCTGCACCTTTGTTTAAGGCAATAATCGCATTTTTACTCAATGAACCATAACTCATAGCAGAGATATTGAATATACTCGACTCATATGGTTGCAAACAATCTTTACCACCTACCCTAACTCTAGGTGGCGTATTTAAAACTTTAGCTGGGAACATGGAATGAGCTGCCCATTCAATTTGTTCTCTTTGCAAATCATGCTCAGTTCCAAAAGGGTGTTTCGTATGCTGCAATTTAGCACGAGAATATATATAAGATCTTTGGTTACGATTTAATGGTTTTCCATCGGTATCACTTTCTACAAAATACTGTCTGATTTCTGGTCCTATTCCCTCTAGGATATAACGCATATGTCCAATAATGGGAAAATTTCTTAAAATAGTGTGCTTCTTTTGGGTCAAGTCATAGACTCCAATTGCCACTAAGAATATAGCAACAAACACTACTGCATACAAGGGATACTTGTATAAAATGAATAATACCAAAAATAAAATGACTACAAAAGCAATAAAGCGCGTTACGTTTTTCATTTACTATAATATTTGCGAGTAAAATTAATCAAGTTTTATAAATTTCACAATCTTTTGAATACTAAAAATGTTTTTAATATTTTAGCCTTAGAATCAAGCACATGATTAACTTTTTTACAGAGACCGAATTCGAACTACAGGATCAAGATTTCTATCGCGATTGGATCTATGCATGTGTCGATAAAGAGCAAGCAAAAATAGGAAATGTAAACCTCATTTTTTGTGACGATGAATATCTTTTAGAAATTAACAAGAATCACTTGCAACACGATTACTATACAGACATCATAAGCTTTGATTACTCAGATGAAAATGAAATTAATGGTGATATATTTATAAGTATAGATAGAGTCTCTGACCATTCTTTTGAATATGAAACAACATTCGATAAAGAATTAGCTCGAGTTATGATTCATGGACTTTTGCATCTACTCGGCTATAATGACCATACAGAAGAAGAGCAAATAATCATGAGACAAAAAGAAGACGAGTGCATTGATTTCCTTCTTCATAACGAGGAATGATTTCCAACCAAGTCCTGCTTACCTTAACATCTCTTAAGACAAATTTCTTTCAAAATATCATAACTTTGCAGCGCAATGTTCCACGTGGAACATCTAAATGTGATTTATGTTTTTACAAGAATATGATGTTATTGTCGTAGGCGGTGGGCATGCTGGCTGTGAAGCAGCTGCCGCTGCTGCGAATCTTGGTTCCTCAACTTTATTAGTAACTATGAACCTTCAGGTTCTGGGGCAAATGTCTTGCAATCCTGCCATGGGCGGAATTGCAAAAGGACAAATTGTTAGAGAAATCGATGCGCTTGGTGGCTACTCAGGAATCATCACCGATCATACTATGATTCAATTTAAAATGCTCAACCTTTCAAAAGGTCCAGCTATGTGGAGTCCCAGGGCGCAATCCGATAGAATGCGATTCTCGGAGAAATGGCGAATCATGTTAGAGGAAATACAAAATGTAGATTTCTATCAAGACATGGTGACTGGACTATTGGTTGAAAACAACAAAGTAGTTGGCGTTAAAACAAGTTTAGGTCTAGAGATTAAATGCAAGAGCGTAATTCTTACCAATGGAACTTTTTTAAATGGTTTAATTCACGTTGGAGACAAGCAACTAGGTGGTGGAAGAATGGGTGAAAAAGCTGCTACTGGAATCACCGAACAACTTGTAAATTTAGGTTTCGAATCAGGTAGAATGAAAACTGGAACTCCTCCACGAGTGGATGGAAGATCCTTAGATTATTCTAAAATGATCGTTCAACCAGGTGATCAAAATCCAGAGAAATTCTCCTACTTAAATACACCTAAATTAACACATCAAAGAGATTGTCATATGACCTACACCAATCAAGATGTTCACGACATTTTGAGAGAAGGCTTTGATAGATCTCCTATGTTTAACGGTAGAATTAAAAGTGTTGGCCCGAGGTATTGCCCATCTATCGAAGACAAGATTAATCGTTTCGCTGAACGAGACAGACACCAAATATTTGTTGAGCCAGAAGGTTGGGATACAGTTGAGATTTACGTGAATGGCTTCTCCACTTCATTACCAGAAGATGTTCAAGCAAAAGCTTTAAGAACGATTCCTGGTTTCGAGAAAGCTAAAATTTTCAGACCAGGATACGCCATTGAATATGACTACTTCCCTCCTACTCAATTGAAGCATACGCTAGAAACTAAATTGGTTGAAAATCTATACTTCGCTGGTCAAATAAATGGAACAACTGGATACGAAGAAGCAGCCTGTCAAGGACTAATGGCAGGGATAAATGCACACCTTAAAAATAATGAAAAAGATCCCCTTATTCTACAAAGAAACGATGCTTATATAGGGGTTTTGATTGATGACTTAATCACTAAAGGAACCGAAGAACCTTATAGAATGTTTACTTCTAGAGCTGAATTTAGAATTTTATTGAGACAAGATAATGCCGACGAAAGACTGACTCCTATCTCTCATGCGATTGGTCTTGCCAAAGATGAACGCTTGGCTAGATTAGACACAAAACATAAAAGAACGCATGAATTAATAGACTTTATCACCCTTAATTCTATTTCTCCCGAAGATGTAAATCCTGTAATTGAAGAGAAAGGTGGAAAACCTATTTCACAAGGAATGAAGATGAATACCATCGTAAAACGTCCAGAAATTTCATTGGATGAATTAAGAAATGTAGCTTCATTTTCTGAATATCTAGCATCTACTCCAGAGGATAAAGAAGCGTTTGAACAAGCAGAAATTTTAATTAAATACGAAGGTTATATTAGCAAGGAGAAAAACAATGCAGACAAATTAAGCCGATTAGAATACGTGAAAATTCCAGATACTTTTGACTATTCTCAACTGCATAATATATCAAAAGAAGCACAGCAAAAACTAGAAAAAATACAACCAGCTACCATTGCACAAGCTTCAAGAATTAGTGGAGTTTCTCCTTCGGATATTAGTATTTTATTAATATATTTAGGTAGATAATCTAAATTTAAATCTATTGTTCCACGTGAAACAAACAAATAAATTCTACCAGGATTATCTGGTTACAAATGAAAAATTTCAATTAAAACCAGTAGATAAATACCCTGGATTACTAAAAACTTTTCCATTCCCACTAGTGGATCAACTTTCTAAATATTACGAAAGTGAAGATTATATTTCGCATTCTGATGACGCCAAAGGCTTAGTAAGTCAACTATATTATTGGGTGAAAAATTATAATTTGAAGCATAAACATAAGCTGATAACAAAAGCTTCTAATGGCATAAATGTATTGGATTATGGATGCGGAACTGGAGAATTTGTTCGCTATTTGAATACCCAAAATCTAAATGCTATAGGATTCGAGCCAAACCCCGTAGCCTTTAAAATTGCATCAGAAAAAGACAAAAACAACTTCTACTCTACCTCTGATTTCTTCGATGAAAAAAAATTTGATGTCATAACTTTATGGCATGTATTGGAACATATTCCAAATCTATTCGAAGAATTAGAGCGAATTAAAAATGCTTTAAACTCGGATGGAACACTCTTCATTGCTGTTCCAAATTATGAATCTTACGATGCTCAATATTATAAGGAACATTGGGCTCCCTATGACGTACCTCGCCACCTTTGGCATTTTAATCAAACTTCATTTTCTAAAATTGCCGATGAATTTGGCATGGTTATAGAAAGTATACATCCTATGATATTTGATTCGTTCTATGCGAGTTTGTTATCAGAGAAATATAAAGGAAGTTCATTAGGTCTATTGAAAGCTTTTGGAATTGGATTAAGATCTAATTTAAAAGCGATCAAAACTGGTCAATATTCGTCATTGATTTATCAATTGAAACTTAAATAAGCATTTTTAAGCTATTTAAGCGCGATTAATTTTAAATACGTCGGAATACTAAAGGATTTCTTTTTATTTGCTTAAAATTAAAATAAAGATGTCATTTTAAACAATTAATTATGAAAAAAATAGGAATTTTAACGCTATTCATTGCTTTAATGCTTAGCAGCTGTTCTACTACTAAAGTAGAAAGAGAAACTCAAATGTCTTTTAGAGGAGATTGGACTTTAGATCAAATCGTAAGCGATCGAGGAGAAAGTGTGGTTATCACAAGTTTATTCAACCACAGCTCTGTAGAGTGCTTTGAAGGTAGTTCATGGAACTTTGTAGCCAACAACAACAAAGGAACCTATGTACTAGACGGTGCTGGCTGCCCAACAAATGAAAATGAATTTAAATGGTTCATGGAAGAGGATGGAGCGGATACCTATTTTATGTTTAAACGAGTTGACGAAAGCGTAAAGGCTAAAGATGTAGTTTCTGGATATAAAATGAAGGTGGTATCAGTTGATGAATCACAGGCTCATTTGATGCATGAAGTACCTTTTGAAGGTGGGAAAATGTCTATTCACTATTACTTTAGTAAACAATAAAAAAAATATAATAATATGAGAAATTTAAATTTTAAGATTCTATCTTTATTTATCGTAATTGGCTTAATGTTAGGCAGTTGTGATACGGTAAAGAATCCGAATAAATCACAAAGAGGAGCAGCTATTGGAGCTGTAGCAGGTGCTGGTTTAGGCGCTTTAATCGGTAAAAACAACAGAGCTTTAGGAGCGATTGTTGGTGGTGCCGTAGGTGGTACTGCAGGAGCGATTATCGGTAAGAAAATGGATGATCAAGCCAAGAAAATTGAGGAGGTTATGCCAGGTGCAGAAGTTGTAAGAAGCGAGGAAGGAATTCAGGTAATTTTAGATGAAAATTCTGAAGTTAGATTTGAGTATAATAAATCAAGCTTAACTGCAAGCGCAAAGGAAAATTTAGACAGAGTGATTGAAATCTTCAATGAGTATCCATTAACTGACATATTAATTGTTGGTCATACAGATAACGTTGGATCACAAGAATTCAACCAACCACTTTCGCTTAAAAGAGCTAAATCTGTATCTGATTATTTAACGGCTAGAGGTATTTCTAGTGATAGAATTGTATATGAAGGAGCTGGTAAATTAGAGCCAAGATACTCTAACGAAACTGCTGAAGGTAGAGCTGGAAACAGACGTGTAGAGTTTGCAATTACCGCAAATGAGCAAATGATAGAGCAAGCAGAGCAAGAAACTCAGCAAGCAAATTAATGGTTCATAAATCATTTTAAAATAAAAAAGGAGCTGAATATTCAGCTCCTTTTTTTATGGAATAAAATCTTAGTTTACTTCTTAAGAATTTTTTCTGTATAAGTTTTATCACCAGCCTTAACGTTTACTATATATAGGCCTTTTTGTAAATCACTAAGATAAATTTCTACGGAATAACTATTTGATTTTTGCGATTTGATTAGTTTACCGTTAGTACTATAAATATCAACTTGTGAAATAATCTCTTCAGATTCTATATTAAGCTTGTCAACGATAGGATTTGGATATAAACTAACTCCTTTATTTAAAATGAAATCTTCATTTGATAAAGTTTCTGTCGTTACCGAAAAGCTATCAATACGCATAGTATAAGTATCTGCCGTAGCTGTTGTAACATTTCCTAAAGCTATATAATATATTCCATCTTCTAAGTTCTCGAAAACCAACTCTAAATCTTGGTAATCACCAGGATTCACGGTTACTTCTTCAAACTCAATAGGTTCGGTTCCATAGGCATTTGAGGTTGTTAAACCAACTCTTAAACTTCCTCCTAATAAAGCATCATTTGAGTAGTTTGCACTTAAATTAACTTTAATAGTAGAATTCCCTTTTACAATAATAGGATAGCTATGCAACCATTTATTTACATTAATTGTTGTTGATGTATTGCTATACATATAACCAGACCCCTCATTAGCAACTTCAGTAGAGATACCCATTAACCAACTATCAGAAGACCAACCATCTGAATCATATTCACCATAATTTTCTTCAGTAGGCTCAAAACCATATTCATATGGCAGTAAACTAGGTGTGAATATAGATTTAGGTCCGGCCCATCCAGATCCGCAATCTGCATTTTTGACAAACATTTGATAACGTGTACCAAAATCCATTTCATCAAATCTTCTAGAAGTTGTAGATTCAATTCCATTACTCACAACAGGAATAGTAAATGTTGTTAAACCGACATCATAGTTTTCAACTCCATCTAAACCATCCCAAGACACATCAAAAGATACTTTATCAGAACTTCCATTTAAATAAGGAGCAATATCTATATTACTGTTAAAACTATCAACATTTGGCATATTACATGATTCAGATAATGATATATATACATCATCTAATCCCAAAAAATAGCCATATGGAGTCTCATTTACAAAAGCTATGTAAATTTCTTGACCTTTATAAGCAGATAAGTCTAAATTTCTTGAGTTAAAATCAAAAGCTTGTTCATCTTCGATCACTTCTAAGTTAACGAAATTCTCCATATCCGAACTTGTATTAGAAATCTTTACAGCATAAGTTTCTGCATTTACGTTATCATAACTTTTTGCACGCCAATATAAAGTAGGATTTCCTTCATTAGGAATACTAATCGCAGGAGATATTAACCAATCATTCGCAGGTTCTCCATTAAGGTAAAAGGATGTACTGAAAGCAATTTTATTATCATAAAAATCATAAAATTGTATCCAAGCTTCATCATTAAATTCAGGCACAGGCATCCAGTCCTCCACAGGGTTTTCGTCTGCATTAATTGTGGTCCATTCACTCAAAGGTACTCCATTATTATTTTCAAAACCCGAATTAAATACTTGGGCTGATAAATAGTGACTTCCTAAGATTAAACTTGTAAGAATTATAAATTTTTTCATATTACTAAATTACTTTTAACCATTCACTGCTTCTACATGTTCTACCACGTTTGGCAACATGTCTTTTAAGATAGTTTCTATACCGTTCTTAAGCGTTATCGTAGAAGATGGGCAACCACTACAAGCTCCTTGCAATAACATAGTAGCCGTCTTAGTTTGCTCATTAAATTCAACCAAAGCAATATTCCCACCGTCTTTGGCAACCGCTGGTTGAATATATTCCTTTAAGATACGTTGAATTTCTTTTTCTGTATCATTATAAAACCTCTGTTCGTGCTTCTCCTCTACCCTAGTTTCAACCGCTACATAATCTGCATCAACAATACTTTCGCCTGATTGTAAATATTCTAAAATGAATTGCCTTACTTCTAAAGCTAGAAATTGCCAATCCGTTTCTTGCGATCTAGTAATTGAAACATAATTCTCTGACAAGAAAACTTCCTCGATAAAATCAAAACGATTAAATAAACTTCGTGCCAAAGGAACCTTTGCTGCTTCATCTTTATTTTTTACCTCAACCATTGCTTCTGATATCGTTTGATTAGAAACAAACTTCATAACACGTGGGTTAGGAGTCATCTCAGCATATAAAGTATAAGGTTCTTTTTTAACCTCTTTAAGCACAATACTATCTTTTTCTAAGTGCTCATTCACGATTTCCTTAAGAGATTGGGCAACATGTTCCCACTCAATCATATCAGACTTCTGAATCGCTACAAAATTAGCCGTAATAAAAACTTTCTCTACAAACGGAAATTGAAACAATTGCTGAGCTAATTTAGAATTTCCTAAATCGCTAGAGTTGGTTAATTCAAAACTTCCAGGGGTAATAATCTCGTCGCAAACAAATTTTAAAATATGTTTTTGTGACGTTTGCTCTATATAAACTCGCATATTTTTATTTAGATTACAAATTTACTCTAAATTGCCATACTTTTATAATTAGAAACAGAATTAACATGGCTTTGATCAAAGAACTACTTGGTAAAAAACCTAAAATAGGAAAAAACACGTTTCTTGCCGAAACTGCCGTTGTCATCGGAAATGTAGAAATGGGTGAGGAATGCAGCATTTGGTATAATGCGGTGCTCAGAGGTGATGTCAATGGAATACGACTGGGAAATCGAGTGAACATTCAAGATAATGCTATGGTACATTGTACTTATCAGAAATATCCTATCAGCCTAGGTAATAATGTATCTGTGGGACATAATGCAATTGTACATGGTTGTACAATTCATGATAATGTTTTGATTGGTATGGGAGCAATTGTCATGGATAATTGTGTTGTTGAGTCTTATGCGCTTGTGGCCGCTGGTGCTGTTGTAACACAAGGAACTCATATTAAAGAAGGGGAATTGTGGGCAGGAGTTCCAGCAAAGAAGGTGAAAGATGTTCCACAACACCTACGCGAAGGAGAAATAGAAAGAATTGCCAAAAATTATGTACAATATAGTAGTTGGTATAAAGACGAAAATCAAACAGATGAAAGTTTATAAATTTGGTGGAGCTTCTGTGAAAGATGCAGCTGGCGTAAGAAATGTTTTAGAGGTATTAAAAAAAACTGGCGAGAAACAAACCTTGGTCGTGGTTTCGGCTATGGGCAAGACTACCAATGCATTTGAAGAAGTTTTAAACTTTTATTTTAAAGAAGAGGATTATGGTAAAAGGCTTGGTGAAATCAAAACTTTCCATATCCAAATTGCAGAAGAATTATTAGATAAAAATAATCCTGTATTTAATGCAATTGACGAGTATTTCTTGCAAATAGATGACTTCTTACTTAAAAACAAATCGCCTAACTACGATTATGTATATGATCAAATCATAAGTTATGGGGAATTACTTTCTTCTCAAATTCTAAGTGCATTTCTAAATCAAGAAAACCTAACCAATGACTGGATTGATGTAAGAGATTATATAAAGACAGATAGCTCTTATCGTGAAGCAAAAGTGGATTGGGAAACTACTTGTGATAATCTCCAAAAATTAAAAAAAGATCAACTGTATATAACTCAAGGTTTTATTGGTTCGAATGAAAATTACTTCACAACTACCTTAGGGAGAGAAGGTTCTGACTATTCAGGAGCCATTATTGCATATTGCTTAAATGCCTTTAGTTTAACGATTTGGAAAGATGTTCCAGGAGTTTTGAATGCGGACCCAAGATATTTTGAGAATGCTTCTCAACTCATGCATATTTCTTATGAAGAAGCTATTGAGTTGGCTTATTATGGCGCCTCAGTGATTCATCCTAAGACGCTTCAGCCCTTGCAGCGTAAACAAATTCCATTGTTTGTAAAGTCGTTTGAAAATCCAGAATTACCAGGAACAGAAATTAAAAATGGACAAGCATTAGACCCTACTATTCCTTGTTTTATTGTTAAGAAAAACCAAACTGCAATTACCATAAGTACTCATGATTTTGCTTTTATAGATGAATCTGTATTGCGTGATGTATTCGATACGCTTACGGAAAATCAACTAAAAGTTAACTTAATTCAGATTTCAGCGATTAGCTTATCTTTATGCTTAGAAGATAAATTTAATACCTTAAAAAAAGCGATTGAGGTAATTAAGAAAAGATTTAAAGTAACTTTGTATCAAGATTGTTCTTTGTATACTATACGTCATGCCGACCAAAATAGTTTAAGTTTTATTCCCAATACGGATAGAACAATCATTAAACAAGCTGGCGTCAATACATTGCAATTAGTGATAAAACAGGATGAATGAGTTTAATTAGTCCCAATGAAATATTCGAAAATACGGGCTTAAAGAAGTTTAGCTTTTTAGGTAAGGCCATGAGTTATGGTTTATATAACCTTTTAGGCTTAAATGATTTAAACGCTCTTTATATCCGTAATCAATCCTATGAATCACCAGAATTTGAAGCTAAAATATTAGAAGATTTAGGCATTCAATATGATGTAAATGAGGATGATTTAAATCGTATTCCCAAAACTGGACCTTTTATTATTGTGGCCAATCATCCACTTGGAGGTTTAGATGGAATTATCATGCTGAAGATTATTTCAGAACTTCGACCTGACTTTAAAATCATCGCCAATTTTATGCTTCATAGAATTGACCCCTTAAAGCCACGAATTTTTCCTGTTAATCCATTCGAAACACGAAAAGAAATTAAAAATAGTCTCTTGGGAATGAAAAACGCCTACAAACATGTCAAGAATGGACACCCATTAGGTGTGTTTCCTGCTGGAGAAGTTTCTCAAAGAAATCAAGAACATTATATCTCCGACAGAGAATGGCAAGAGCCGATTCTCAAAATGATTCAGAAAGCTGAAGTTCCGATAGTTCCTATATATTTTAAAGCAAGAAATAGCGAATGGTTTTATAGAATTGGTAAATTACACCCTGATTTGCAAACTTCTATGTTAGTTAGAGAACTATTGAGAACAAGGTTAAAACCTATTAAGCTACGCATTGGAAAGCCTATTTCTGTAAAGGATTTAAAGGAGTTTGAAAATACAAAAGAATTAGCAGAGTTCCTTAGAAGAAAGACTTATGTTTTAGATGCAACATATGATTCTCCTAAATCTATTCCGCTAACCCTTGTTAAGAGTATTCCAAATCGAATGAAACGCGCTAGGAAAATCATCTCAGAAACACCTCTTAATCTTATCGAAAAGGACATTGAGAATATGCGCGAAACCGATCATCATTTGTTTACAAACAATGATTATGAAGTTTATTTTGCGCCTTATAAAAAGATTCCAAATGTGATGCGCGAAATCGGAAGGTTACGCGAGATTACCTTTAGAGCGGTGGGAGAAGGAACAGGTAAATCTACAGACACCGATAAATATGATCAATATTATCGTCATCTATTGCTTTGGGATCACAAGAATAAAAAGCTTGCAGGTGCGTATAGAATGGGCTTGGGAAAGGAGATTTATCAGAAATATGGCATTAAAGGATTTTATGTCAATGAATTATTCACTTTTGAAAAAGAAATCCAACCTTTTTTCTCACGCTGTATAGAAATGGGAAGAGCTTTTGTTACCAAAGAATATCAACAAAAGCCTTGGCCACTCTTCTTGTTATGGCGAGGGATTATTCATGTTTCCTTGAGAAATCCAGAGCATAAATACATTGTAGGCGGTGTTAGTATCAGCAACCAATTTAGTAACTTTAGTAAGGTTTTGATGATTGAGTTTATGCGATCTCACTATTATGATCCGTATGTGGCGCAATTTATCCGTGCGAAAAAGGAATTTAAACCTAAAATTAAGGATTTAGACAAAGAGTTTATTTTTGATGAAGCCAAAGCAGACTTAAACAAGTTCGATAAGCTGATTGAGGAATTAGAACCTAATGCTTTAAGATTGCCTGTTTTAATTAAAAAGTATATTAAACAGAATGCAAAATTAATTGGATTCAATGTTGATCCTAAATTCAATGATGCTATCGATGGATTGATGTACATTAGAATTAGTGATATTCCAGAAGGTACGATTAAACCTGTGATGGATGAATTGGAGCAAGAAATTAAAGCAAAACTTAAGTCTTAAAAATCCTTCAAAGCCTTATAAACTTTTTGTACAGGAAGTCCCATTACATTAAAATATGAGCCTTCTATTTTGGTGATTCCTATATAGCCAATCCACTCTTGTATCCCATAACTACCCGCTTTATCATATGGCTGGTAGGTATCAACATAATATTCGATTTCTTGCTTATCGAGCTCACCAAAAGTGACTAGGGTTATATCACTTAAAACCAATTCTTTTTGAGTTGAAAAAATTCCAACGGATGTAATAACTTCATGGGTTTTTCCAGATAAAGTTTGAAGCATTTCTATAGCTTCTTCGCGACTCTTTGGTTTTTCAAAAGCCTTATTTTCATACCATACAATGGTGTCAGAAGTAATCAAAATCTGATTTTCCTGCCAATTTTGATAAGCTAGTTTCTTTTTATGGCATAGAAACTCGGTTATTTCATGCTTTTTAAGCTCTTCTGAATAACTTTCATCGACCTCTAGGCTAATTACTATAAAATCCAAGTCAAGTCGCTCTAAGAGCTCTTTTCGCCTTGGAGATTTAGAGGCTAAAATAATTTGATTGTTCTTAAACTTATCTTTTAACATAGAAATTAGCTGACTTAAAAATTACTATTGGCATACAGTTTGAATAATTTAGAACGAATGCAAACACTAAATTGTATTCGTCCTCATGTGTTAGAATTTACAACCCCATCGCGCGTCGGTGGGGTTGTTTACTTTTAAATATCTTATTGAATTAATAAGTTTGATTAAAAATCACACTTACTTTCTCCACATTTCCGCCCATTGGAGGGTTAATTTTAGAGATTTTAACCTCAGCAAACTTAACTTGTACTATCTCCTCTCCTATTCTATTTAAAATTTTAAGAGCTACAGTTTCTAAGAGTTTCGCACGAATATTCATTTCCGTGTGTACGATTTGATTCAAGTGTACATAGTCTACAGTATCATCTAAATCGTCTGTATCAGCTGATTTCATAAGATCTGCATGAATTTCTAAGCTTACGCTATACTCAGATCCAATTTTTCCTTCCTCGTCCATACAACCATGGTTGGTGTAAATTTGGATGTTCTCAACTATAATTTTTTGCATTTTTTTTGATTTTTGTTTTGTTGATATAAAATAAGTGTTATATTTGCATTCCAATTTTAGAGCGGTACCTTAGCTCAGTTGGTAGAGCAAAGGACTGAAAATCCTTGTGTCCCTGGTTCGATTCCTGGAGGTACCACATAGAAAGCCCATACAATGTATGGGCTTTTCTATTTGATTTAAACTTTTTCTACTTACACACATTTATCTTTTTAGCATATAAAAACACCGAATCTCTTGTTGAAATAAGAAATTCGGTGCTTGAATTTTAATTTTTTTCTAAATTTTCTTTGAGTGTTTGATATCTAAGGAAAATCGCGCTCAATAGCAATCCACAGACTGATGCGGCGATGGTCAACCATTGATAGTTGTTAATTTCAGACCAGAGTGGCTCTTCGAAATCTAAGTTATAAACACTAATGGCCATGGCGGCTACAAATACTAATATCAATATATAAAATAAGGCTTTCATAATTCAAAGATAATTATTTGATCCAAATTATATTCTACAAAATGTTAATTAAAAGATTTAAGTTGGCTGAGAATAACTTAATAGCGATGGCTAACAAGATGATACCAAAAACTTTTTTAAGTACGTTTAAAACGCCAGGAGATAATATTTTCTCCAATTTATCAGCAAACTTCAATACCAAATATACCACTATCATATTCAGAATGATGGCCACGATAATATTTTCTACTCTGAACTCCGCACGAATAGAAAGTACAGTGGTTAATGAACCTGCCCCTGCCACCAATGGAAAAGCAATAGGAACGATAGATACCGTTTTTGGTTCTTCTATTTTATGAATCTCTATGCCTAAAATCATTTCAATCGCTAAGAAAAATAAGACCAATGCACCCGCTACCGCGAACGAATAAACATCTATTCCTAATAAGCTAAGCATGCGCTCTCCAACAAATAAAAAGGCGATTAACAAAGCCCCAGCAACCAAAGAAGCTTTTTCTGATTGTATGGTTCCGGCTCTGTGGCGCAAACTTACAATCAAAGGTATGCTACCTACAATATCAATAACCGCAAATAAAACTAAAAAAGCAGATAAAATTTGCTCGAAATCGAAGTTGGGTGACCAACTACCAGCAGCGGGAGATACTAAGGGAAGCAGATTAAATAGATTCATGAAATTTATTTTTTCTCAATTAAGGCGCGCAAAATTAAGAATTATTAAATCTTAAACCACACAAACTTTATTATTTTAATGATTCCTTAACCAATTCTTCTAAAGCATCGTATTTTCCTTCTAAATCTATACCATTTGATGCCATTCCGTAGGACATGGATTGTACATCATTATAAAGCATTTCCCAACGAGAAGCAAAGTCGTTCGAGACTTGATTTGAAAGTATATTTCTAGCTTCGCTTACATCATAAATCTTGTGTTCACCGGATTTCTTAACAACAATATCATTTAGAATTTCATTGGCTTTTCTCAGGAATGATTCGTTATCTTGGTTTATTTGAGCCACCTGTAAATCCTTTAAATCCGATCTAAACTTAGATTTTAGATTTAATGAATTAAGCGATGCATCCTTCCTTTGATCTTCCTGATCATCTTTAGGTTTTCTAAAGGCGAAAAACCATAGCAAGCCTGCAATCAATGGGAGGCCTAGACCAGCATACCACCAACCATTAGAACCAGAAGATTCTTGTTTATCGACATTTAGATCATTTTTAGGTTTCTTAAAAATATTACTAATTTCTGCTGGAATTTCAGGCAATATACTTTTCTCTGACTTTATAGAGTCTTGTTGGATCGAGTCCGATTTAGCTATGTCTGTATTGGATAGAACTTCTTGTTTAGTTTCACCGATTACCTTAAGCTCTTGTGCATCTGATGTGATCGTAATATATTTTTCTGTTTTGGGGTTAAAGTAACAAAACTTGATTTCAGGAATTTTAAAAACGCCACCATATTGAGGCACCATTACATAGCGATCTACAATCTTTCCCTTTTCACCAGATGAAGTGGTTTGGAATGAATTTCTTGTTTTGGATGGGTAAACTTCTAAATCTTTAGGGGCATCAATCTTGGGTAAGCTAATACTAGAAAAATTACCTTCGCCAATTAATTCAATTTCATAATTAACTGATTCTTTGGTATTCACATCATTTTTATCTAAATGTGATAACAATCTAAAATCTCCCACAGCTCCCTTAAAAATAGCCGGTGCATTCGCTGGAAAGTCCACAACATCAATAGATCTATGATTGCTTCTTACTTGTACTACTCTTTCATCGAACATATCGATGGGGATAGCAACTCTAAGCGTAAAAGCAGGAATAACTAACTCACCTGCAGTCTTTGGTGTCAGCTGATATTCGGCTATACTTTCTGAAATATATACTTGATTATTAATCATTTCCTGTTCAAAATCACGATCCTTGTTTTTAGAGACTTCTCTTACTTGAAAATCGGACATACCAGGAACCTCTAGATCAGATCGACGTCTTAAAGCATCGAAAGATTTAGCATATAATTTAATCTCAGCATTAATATTTTCATTGGGATAAACTTTGTTTTTATCTAGAATTACTTCCATAAAAACAAGCTGACTCTCCTGAACTTTTGTTTTTGGTAGAGCTTCTGAAATATTAAAAGTAACCGGATTAGATTGGTATTTTTTACCATCTACCATAACATAACCACCGTTAATGCTGTATTTTCCTTTCTTTTGTGGAACTAGAATTACGGTTTCCATGAATTGCTTGGTCATTCTACCATTGGTGTAGCTAAAGTTTTGTCCCACATTACGTCCAATCATTTGAAAACCAGTAAAACTAGGAAAGGTTACTTGTTCAAAATCTAAATCTTGACTTGTTGTGATAATAAAACTCAGCTGAATTCTTTCTCCTACCCTAGCAGAAGTTTTGTCAGGAACAGCTTTAAAGGAAATCTGTGCCGAAACAAAAGTCCCAGCGAACAAAATCAATAAAAATATACTTTTATTTAATTGCATGTATTACCAATCCTTTTGTTTACGACCCATTTGAGACTTTGAATTTCCCATCATCAATCGTCTTTGGGTGTCTTGTTCCTGATTTTCTAGCGCTCTCAATATATTATCATAACGCTCTTTTTGCAAGCGCTCTCCTTGATCTTTAATATTTTCTGAAGGTTCATCTCCATCCGTATTCAAAGGATCTTCTTGACTACTCCCTGTACCATCTTCTCCTCTATTTCTACCATCATCTTGAGGTGAATCTTGTTGGCTATTATTTTCTTCTGGGTTTTGTTTAGCATTATCATCTTGCTCTTTACCATCGCTGTTTTTACCTTTTTCTTTGTCACGATCCTTCTGCTCTTCTATCTTTTTCTTAAGCTCCAAAAGCTTTTTGTTGTTAGGATGCGCTTCTAGTCCTTGATTCACCTTATCTAGAGCATCTTCGGTTTTATCCTTCAAATAGTAATTTGCTGACGGCACAAAAAAATCATCTACGTTCTGTCCATAGACAGCCATAGAAGAAAAAATCATCAACAAAATAATTAAGGTTCTCATTTCAGTTTAATCGTATCTAGCACAACAATTTCGGTTAATTTATCAATATAAGATTGATAATGCATTACCGTTGAATCCTTTTGAATAGCTTCTAGCATTAGATTTCTAGCCGCTTCGAATTTTCCTTGCTCAGCTTCTAAATCTGCCTTAGATTTCATTTGCTTTGCGTAGTCAGAAGGTTTGGGTAAATCCGGGGGATTTTGTTGTTTATCCTGATTATTTAGCAATTTCTTTGCCAATACCAAGTTATACCTGGTTTCGTTATCTTTTGGATTATTTCTTAAAGCATGCTTATAAGCTTCGATAGCTTTTTTGTATTCATGCTGTTGTAATAAGCTATTTCCCAAGTTATGAAAAGCATTGGCTTTTTCCAATGTATCTGGACTTGCCTTAGTTGCCTTGTCAAAATGTGTGACAGCGTTCTTATAATTCTTTAATTCAAAATAGGCATTTCCTAAGTTAAAATTTGCCTTATAAGATGCGGGAGAAGTAGCTATAACCTTGCTATACTCTACTCTCGCCTTGTCAAACTCCTTTTGCAAATAGAACTTATTTCCTTCAGCAATCCATTCTTTTTCTTCTAATGTTTGAGCATAAGTATAGGAGCTAGCTCCAAAAAATAAGCTAAGACAAAGCATTATCAAAAATTGACCTAAGTAGAGTTTCATATTCCCCACAAAAATAAGGCTTTAAGTGTTAAGAATTCTTTTATCTGGTGTTAAAGTATAGATAAAGAAAAATAAAATAGAAATTCCCAAAAACCGCTGATATTGGTGTTTTTTATTGAAGGTAAGTACCTCTTGCTGAGATTTTTTTTCTAAACTATTAATACCGTTTTGCAGCTTTTTAATCGTGGATTCAAGGCTTTCTATCTTGATGTAACTTCCACCAGATAGCTCTGCGATATTCCTCAAATTCTCGCCATGAAATGAAGTTAATACCGTAGATCCATTATCATCTTCTTTATATCCAGCGTCGAAGCCGTCTGTCGTTCGCATAGGAATAGGAACTGGAACCGATTCACCGATTCCTAAAGCAAAAATTTCTGTTCTATTTTTATTAGCATTTGCAATCTGATCTTTTATTCCCTCTTCGTGGTCTTCTCCATCCGAAATCAGAATAATAGCCTTGCTTGTATCTTGTCCTGTCCCAAGAACCTCTAAACTCGTTCTAACTGCAGCCGAAATATTTGTTCCTTGATTCCATAAGAGATTAGTGTCTAAACCTGCCACAAAGGAATTAATGGCCATATAATCGGTTGTTAAAGGTGAAACTGCATAAGCTTCTCCTGCAAAAATGACTAATCCTACTCTATCTCCTCCTAATGTTTCAACATAATCAATAATGAACTTTTTGGCTTTTTCTAATCTACTAGGTGCAATATCTTCTGCATTCATGGAATTCGATAAATCCAAGGCAAAAACTATATCAATTCCTTCTCGTTTAAGGGTTTGCTCTTCTTCTCCCCAAAGTGGTCCCATTAAAGCAATTACCAAAAATACCAATGAAAGAAGTAAGAAAATATTTTTAAAATTTAACCAAGAAATGCTTTTTTGGCTAAATACAGCTTCTTGTAAATTTGTATCAGCATACATTGCTCTTACCTCAGCACGCCATTTGTGTAGACGATACAGCAAAAACATGACGATAAAAACCGCCAGCATAAAAATGATATAATTTGGTTTATCCCAATGGCTGCTTATCATGCTATCTGTCTAAATATCAAGGTTCTTAAAACGGTATCTAATAATATAAAGAATAAGGCATAGAAAAGAAATGTTCTATAAAACTCTGTGTAATTATAGTATTTAATTTCGTTGACTTCACTCTTTTCTAACTCATTGATTTCAGCATAAATCTCATCTAATTTTTGATTATCCGTAGCACGGAAATAGAGACCATTCGCTGTATTAGCAATATATTGTAACAAAGGCTCGTCTAATTGAAAAGCACGTTGTGGATAGTGTTCATAACCTCTAGGCAAAGGAATAAATCCATTGGTTCCGATTCCTATGGTGTACACCTTAATGTTTCTATCGGCTGCAATTTGTGCCGCATCTTCTGGGCTAATATAAACTTTGTTGTTGCTATAATCTACCGGGCTTTCTCCCCCATCTGACATGAGAATAATTACCTTACTCTTAGCTTTGCTATGCTCTAAATGATTTACAGCTGTTGCTAAACCAATACCAATGGCTGTTCCGGGCTCTAATTCATCTAAATTTAGATTTCTAATTTCGTCGATCATAATCGCTCTATCAGAAGTCAATGGCACTTTAGAAACTGCTTCTCCAGAATAAACCACCATTCCAATTCGATCTGCTGGTCTTTTGCTAACAAATTCCTCTGCAACATCTTGTAATGCATCCAATCTAGTAGGTTTTAGATCTCTAGCCAACATACTTAGTGAAATATCGACCACCATCATGATATCAATACCTTCATCTGAACGAACTTTGGTACTTACATCTACTTTTCTAGGTCTAGCCATAGCAATAATCAAGAATACCAATGCGGTAATTCGTAACATATAGAGCAAAGTAGGAATATAGCTATACCAAGTTTCTGTTTTACCGAATGCTTTGATAGAAGGCATTTTCATGGGTTCAGATACCTGATTCCTGAATGCCAATCGCCCCAAAATTAAAAGCGGTATGAGCAAAAGAAGTAATAAAAACCACGGATTCGAAAACTCAAAATTTCCCATTATCGATTATCTAATTTTCTGAGTTTTTCTTGTTCTACTTCATCCTGCATATGTTGCGGAATGTCTTCTTCTAAAATCGGTCTAGTTTTCTGAATAATTTCCTCAATCCAATTTCTATAATATTTATGTTTTTCTTCAGCTGGAATCGTTCTTCCAAATTTAGCTAAGTCTGAATCCTTTAAAAAAGCTGATAATTGTTCTGCTTCGCTTTCGGTAAGTAATTCCTTATTTTTCATGTAAGCAGGCAAATCACCACTTAATAAAGCCATTGCTGGGAAATCAAATCGTCTGCTAAAATATCGTCTTATAATAAAACTTAAATCTGTATAAAACTGATTATAATTCTGCTTACTTAAATAGTTTTCTTTATCTAGTTTCTTAAGATTCTCCAAGGCTTCTTCATAAGGTGGAAGAAGTGGTTTACTCACATATTTATTCTTCTTGGCTGCTTTTAAATACAACCAAATCAACACTATAATTATTATTGCCAATAAAATTCCCACAACCCAATAGGCTAAATATTTTTTATTCTTTTCCCACCAAGTTATTTCTTGTGGAATGATAGGTTTAATGGGATACATTTTATCTAAATCTGCATCCACTTCTAGATCTCTTACTTCTAATCGTTTAGAACTCGTGAGAAGTGTATCTCCATCTATTACAACCGGTAATGAATTCACCAAGAAATCACCTATATCAAAACTGGTTAAGGTGATGGTCTGTATATAATTGGCATTATTACCAACTTTCATGGAGTCTATGTTCACGTTAGATACTTCTAAAAAAGAATTAAGTGAATCCCCAATTTGTGGTAATATAACTTTTTGGCGAGCATCGTATGTAACTGTTATTTTAAGAGAAGCTGTATCACCAATTAAAATTATATTTGGATTTAATTCGGTTTGTATCTGTGAATGAACAGAGTAGGGTAGGAGTGAGAGAATAAAAATAACCAATACTTGTGCTATACTCAAGCTTCTTAAGTATAATTTTTTATAAAAATCCTTTGAAAAAATTTCACTTCCCATCATGCCGCATGGTTACTTTTAAAGTAGGTTAAAAGAGCCTTTATATAGTCCTGGTCGGTTCTAATTTCTATAGTTCCTGCACCTGATTTAGAGAAAATATTTATAAATTGATCTCTGACTCTTCGGTAGAATTGTTCATAATTTCTGCGAACGCTTGCCGAAGATGTGTTAATCATGCGCATTTCACCTGTTTCATTATCAACTATATTTGCTAGTCCAATATTAGGGAGAAATTCTTCTTTTTCGTCATAAACTCTAATTCCGGTCAATTCATGTTTACGTGCAGCAATTCTGAGAGACTTCTCATAGTTAATATCCGTAAAATCAGATAAAATAAAACAAATACTTTTTCTCTTTTGGGTACTTAATAAAAAGTTTAGTGCTGCATTTAAATCGGTTTTAGCATTTTTAGGTTCGTATTCTACTAATTCTCTAATAATTCTTAGAGCTTGAAATTTACCTTTGCTTGGCGGAAGATATAATTCCACTTGGTCTGAATAGAGTAGGAGTCCTACTTTGTCGTTATTGGCCATAGCAGAAAATGCCAAGGTAGCACAGATTTCGGCTACAGTTTGTTTTTTTAACTGCTTTCGAGTTCCAAAGTTTTGTGAAGCACTAACATCCACCAAAAGCATCAAGGTCAGTTCTCTTTCTTCTTCAAAAACTTTCACATAAGGTTCGGAGAAATGAGCCGTTTTGTTCCAATCGATATTCCTAACATCATCACCATATTGATAAGGCCTAACCTCAGAAAAAACCATACCTCTTCCCTTGAATGAACTTTGGTATTCACCCATAAAAAGATTATTCGTCAAGCGTTTGGTCTTGATTTCAATCTGTCGCACTTTTTTAAGTAAATCTTTCATTCGATTACAGTTTTGTGTTCACGGTTCACGGTTTTCTGTTCGTAAATCACAATTCATAAGGTATTTTACTTTTTAAAACTTATGCTAATCAATTTTTTATATTCAACAATACAATCTTAGTCGTTGTTATATGACATGTTTTGTAGCCTTGTCTGTAAATGTTGAACAGTGAACAGAGAACTGAGAACTGAGAACTCTACCCTAAGGTACAGGTATTTTATTCACAATGCGATCCAATATTTGATCTGAGGATACATTATCGGCTTCTGCTTCGTACGTTATTCCGATTCTGTGGCGCATTACGTCGTGTACAATGGCTCTAATATCTTCTGGAATCACAAAGGCTCTCTTTCTTAAGAAAGCATGTACACGGGCTGCTTTTGCTAAATTAATGCTACCACGTGGAGAAGTTCCAAACCTCAAATAGGATTGTAGATCGGGTAATTGAAAATCCTGAGGATATCTTGTTGCAGCAGAAATATCGAGAATATATTGTTCAATTTTTTCGTCCATATAAACTTTTTTTACAATTTCTCTCGCTTTTAAAATTTCCTGAATATGCATTACGGGTTCAATCTTAGGAAAAGTTTGATTGATATTATGACGCATAATTTGTCTCTCAGATTCATAATCTGGGTAAGTAATCACAGTTTTCAACATAAACCTATCCACCTGAGCTTCGGGCAAAGGATAAGTTCCTTCTTGTTCTACGGGGTTTTGCGTAGCCATGACCAAAAATGGTTCTTCCAAGAAAAAGGTTTCGTCGCCAATCGTAACTTGCTTTTCTTGCATGGCTTCTAACAGAGCCGACTGCACTTTAGCTGGCGAACGGTTGATCTCATCTGCTAACACAAAATTGGCGAAAATAGGACCCTTTTTAATCGTAAAATCATTTTCCTTTACGTTATAAATCATGGTTCCTACCACATCAGCGGGTAACAAATCAGGCGTAAACTGTATACGCGAAAAATGACCATGAACTGCATCTGCCAAAGTTTTAATGGCTAAAGTTTTGGCAAGTCCTGGTACACCTTCCAATAGAATATGACCATTACTTAACAAACCAATCAAAAGGCTTTCTACCATCTTATCCTGCCCAAAGATGACTTTTTTCATCTCATCGGACAAGCGATGCATGATCTGACTTTCGTGGTTAATGGTTTCATTGAGTTCCTGCAAGTTGATTGCGGATAATGACATAGGCTTAAATTAAGAATTCAAATTTCGTGAATAATTCTTCTAATTTAACAAATTATGTTCCATTAATGCTGTTAAAGGGTGTTAAGGAGTTTAATAAAAGGTTTCTTTAAATTGAAATTCTCAAAAACTTGATATTTATAAGTATAATTAATGCTTATTTATCAAAATAAAAAAAAGCCCATTTTCAAAAAATGGACTTAATACTTCCTTAAAAGATTGAATTATTCTGAGGTTTTAACCGTCTTCTTATCATTTAAAGTTAACAATAGTATTATCGATCCTATTAAGGGAAGATAATAAGTATATAAAAAAAATGAATTTTTTAGGGGTTTATTCATTTCCTTCTTAGTCAAAATTCTATAAGTGAATACTGCATTAAGTATTACAACTCCAAAAATTGTTATTATCAATATGTAATCTGTCATAATGTTTTTTATTTAAATTCGCTAAAATTATTCCTTAATAACTTTTCACTCTCATCTCTGGTGACAATTTTATATTTTTCATTTAGAAAAGGATTAGCAATGGAAGTTTTTTTTAGTTTTACTTTTTTCGCATTGATAGAAGTTTTTAATTGATTTTCTAAATATACTTCAACTCGCAAAATCAACCCAGGAAGCCCATTATATTCTTCTGGTCCATTAGAAATGGGTATATCATTGGTATACCATGCAAAAACTGTTAACTCCGATTCCATGAAGTTTTTTGTAAATTTTGCTTTTGATAACTTATAATTTTCAAAATTTAATTCTTCATCTTCAACCAATTCCCAATCATATTTATTTAATGTATCTCTTACAATTGTATTGGGAATTAGAGTTTCAATATAAACTATATTTTCAGAGATATTTTTGTAAATTCTTGCTGAATTATCTAAAACTTTATAATTATTTGATAATATTGGTTCAAAATATTGATAAGACTGATCTTGATCAAGGTTTATAACAAATGATGAAATTATATCTGAGCCAAACACTTTATTGAGTATTGGATGCTGTTTAACTTTTTTGGAAACTGTAGCAAACTCAATTTTTTCATAAGTGACCTCATAATTCTGCGCATAAGTATTATAAAAATAAATACTCATTAATAAAAATATAAACTTCTTCATTCTAAGCTAATTTTTTAAAATAAAATTGGCGATAGCAAACTACCGTTAATACTTGAAATTAATTTCTAGGAGTATCCTCATCTGGCCACGCTGGCGTGAGCTGACATGTGACAGCACAAGATGCCGCTATTGCTGCAGGACAATAAGGACCACTTAATGCACACGTTAAGCTACAAGAAGTATCTGCCATACAAGAATTCGATGCATCGCGAATACATGATGAGGTACAACCAACAGCCACACTTGACAAATTAGTAATACTTAATAATTTTGAGTTATCATTATCAAAACTAACTTTTAAAAACTCCACCCCAGTTTCAATATCTGAAAAAATTAAAGAATTATCGCTTAATTCCCTATAACTTGTAATCGAAAAATATTTATTATCAATTTTTTCCAAAATTAATATAGAATTATCTTCCAATTCAACAAATGCCATAATTTTATTATGTTCCTCAACTAAAACATCTTGAATAGAATAATTTAAAGGTAAAATTATTTTCTCATTCAGATTATAAATTTCAATAGGATCTTCTGGAAAGCTATAATCTTCAGAAGCATTAATTGCAAAAGCAAAAGTCCCCATGAGCAATACAAGTGCTCCAAATAATAAATTTTTCATAAAAATAAAATTTTAAATTGTTATTAATACATCTAAAATCTAAAACCAAATTTATTTTGTTAAAAACAAGTAAAGTTATTAACAAATTCGCTCATTTTCACTTGAATCATCAACTAAAGTAATTCAAAATTATGAATTTATAATATGTTTTATTGTATTTATAAAGCCCTTTTAAACTACTTTTAATCCACTTCATAAATTAGATTCCGCATCAAGTGCGGAATGACGTTTCGAGATGAACTTTTTTGGTTAAACTATTATGAAACAAATTTTAAACAACCCATTTAATCAACTTTTAAACTACTTTTAAGCCACATTTAAACAACTTTAAACTACATTAACCTACTTTATAGCGAAAATCTCACCTTCAACAAAACCTGCGAGGGTCATAATCTAAAATTGGTTTCTACATACGAATAAGTGTCTATACTCAAAATACTATAATCTTTGGTGTTGAAGATGTTGTTCCACTCAAGTTCAAAATCCAACTTTGCTTTTTTCCAAGTGTAGCGGTATAGTAAGTCAGCAAAAATATAGTTCTTATTTGACTTTAATACATCGTTTCTAGACCATTCTGTGGTTAATCCAACGAATTGATTTTTGTTTGGATAGGCATTTAACTTAAATTGATGTTCTTGTCGAGTAATCCACGGATTGGATTGATTTTGTAGATTATTTCTTAAAAACATCCAATTTGAGTTTACTTCTACATTTAATGCTTCAGAAATATTCTTTTCTATTTTGGCGTTGAATCCCATGTTTTGAGATTTAACATCAGTTAGAAATTGATTGATAACTTGTTCAGAGGAATTCCAACCTAAACTTCCTTTTAAGCTAAGGTTGGCACCCAATCTACCAAAATATTTACTAATGCGAGAAGAAACTTGATGACTCAATTGTTTGTTATCTTCTTGTATAGCAGTTATTTCGGTTGCTCCATTATCTTGAATTTGGGTGGCATACAATAGATTGTTATTTAAATTTGAATGACTGTATTGTATATTCCAAAATAAGGATTTAATCGGGTTTTTATAATCGATGCCTGCTCTATAACTCGTTATTTTGCTTTCTGGAAGAGGTGCCGATATTTTCTGAATATTTCTATAATTATTCATTAAATAAGCATAATGCAATTGGTGAATATCGCCTAAACTTTCGTTGTAATTAGTTCCTAGATTAAATTTCCAGAAAGCGTTTGGTTCGTAATAAACATTAAAGCTTGGTTGAAAGCTAAGTTGATTAATGTCTTGCCCTAATTCATTGCGATCATCTGATATGTTATAGTTGGAGTAAATTACAGGTGTCATTAAACTCAAACGCCATTTTTTCTTTTTATATTCTGTGAGGAGTTGCGCAAAAGCTTTTGTCTGCGTCCAATCTAAATCGTTTTTAAATTCTGGTTCATAAAGTTCGGTTTCGTCCACAAAAATAGAAGAATTCAAACTTTGTTTCATCAACTGAAAACCAATGCTGGGTGAAAAAGTAAAATGTTTTATGCCTTTATTAAATCCAAGTGAGTTGGTGGTAACAAATTGTTGATGTGCTACATTTTGGGTAGTTAAATCATACGTCATATCTTGGTTGAGTAAACCAATAAACTGTCCTGGATTAATACGCAGATTCTGAGGCGTTTTGTCTATTCCCACATACGAATTAAGGTTCATTAGTTGTTTGCCTATAGGAACAATACTGGTCAAGGTGTTTGCTAGTTTAAAATAATGATTTTCTACTTGCTGACCGATATTTTCATTATTGTTTAAGATATTACCACGTTCTCCATCCCAAAAACCTTGAAATTCTAAGGTATTTTTTAAATAATTCTTTTTGGTATTTTTATGTAGAATAAAATTGGCATCTAACGAATTAAAATACAATTGGTTAAATTGAGTTTCGTTGAGTTGAATTGTATCGTTGGCAGTATAAAATCGTGTGGTTGTTGCCCCTTTTAATTTTTGATAATCATTGAGATAAGAAATATTAAATTTTACTTCATAATCCTTCTTCAATTTATATAGGAAATTGGTAGAAGTTGCATGGATATTATTATCTAACCAACGTTTGTCTGGAAAATTGGGTGTTGACAAACTTTGAATACCAACCCAATCTTTTTTTTCTAAATTGATTGGCACTGGATTTAACAAAGAAGATAAGCTAAAATTAGTAAACTGTTCTGCTACATTATTTCCGGTATTATTGGTTTGATAGGTGGTGAGCATCTGCTTATTTTTTGCAAATAGCATAGGAGTAATATTTGCATCCCAAAGTAGAGGAGAAGCGCCCAAACCTAGTTCTGCTTGTCCTGTAAAAGTAAAACTATTTTTAAGTTGAATGTTCAAAGCCGCTCGATCTGAATAAACCAAACTGTCTAATATTTTGATCGGCTGATGGTTTTCATATACCTGAACGCTCGCCACTTCTTTGTGTGCTAGATTTTTGTTAGCAAGATTATACCTACCTTCTAGCATGTCTAGATTGTCGATATAGTATTTGTTGATAGGTTTGCCTTGATAGAGAATTTGTCCATTGCTCTGAATTTCTATTCCAGGCATACGTGCGATTACGTCTGCAATACTTCTATCGTGTTCCTTGGCAAAAGTGTTTACCGAATAGTTAATGGTATCGCCACGCTTCCGAATAGGACTTGCTTTTACGACAACATCTTTGAGTTCTATAGCTTGTTTTGCTAAATAGTAGTTTAAGGTTTGATTTTTATTTTCAATAACCTCAGAAACCATGGCATAACCCATGGATCTAATGCTGATCTTTAGGTTCGAAATTTCTGAATTAACTTCTATGCTAAAATCTCCATCCTTATCAGAAATGGCATAGGCCAAAATATCATCCGAGTCTTCTGGGGATATGCTCACGCTTGCGCCAGAAACGGGTTGTTTTTCAGAATTTAAAAGCTTTCCTTGAACTAGGCTTTGAGCTTGTAGTGCGGAAAATAGAATTATGAATAAAAAGCAAAGATAGTTTTTCATTTAAAAATCACTTATCCAACCAAATCATATCTTTTTCGATAGGATTGTTATGATTTTTCATCCATTCCTTTACTTCTTTATCATACGTGTCTTCAAAAGATTTTCCACTAACATCCTTACCATCAAATTTTACGCTTACCGAAATGTTACTGCTTTCTAATTTATTTTTTAGCGCAATAGATGGGCTCTCTGCTAATCGCTCTTTATATTGATCTAATTTATCTTTTTTGAACCCAATAGCATCAGGTTGAATAATATCTTTATTTAACGTATAAATTGAGGTTGCTTTAAAAGAATAATCACCATCTGTGGACTGGACTTCAAGTATTAATCCTGGTAATCCATAAAACTTATAAGGTCCATCAGAAAATGGAATTTCATAAGTGAAATAGGCAAGCCATGTTCTTCCTCCAAAATTAAGTTGTGCTTCTTGACATTGGTAACCCATCACCTCTTTAGTTGATTTTAAAACCTCCCAATGAATGGGTTCTTTAAAATCATAAGTGTAGGTTTCACCCAATACAGTCTCGTAAAAGGTATATTTTTGTTCTTCGAAATCTTTTGAAACACTAAAGGCAAAATTATAAGTCGGCATCAAAGAATTGTTATAATTAATACTATTGTCTAATTGTGCACTTTGTCGAAGGTTATTATAAAATTCTTTAATTTTCTGTTTACCTAAATTCTCAAATATAGATTTTTACTGAGCAACATTGAATAATAAACTCATTTCCTCCACCACTAAACTATCTACATCAATATTCGGTTGATACTTTAGATCATAAACTACCTCATAAGTCTGGGCAGATAAAACTGATGATATATTCAAAATATTTAGAACAAAAATATATTTTGTAAGAATGAATTTTATCATTTAAATTTATTTTCGTTTAAAGTTACTTCAATAATTATTTTTCCTCAAAATCAAATTCAATTTCCAATTGATTTCTTTCTTGTTCAGTTAACCTATTATTAGGATTCTTAGCTAATTTTCTTTTCAATGCTTCTGGTATTGCATAAGCTTTTTCAGGATAAAGTTCATAAGGCAAAAACAATGCATCTTTTGGGAAAGGATTTATAAATTTTTCTTTAGTTTGTGCTATGTCTACTAATTCCCATTTGGCTTTACCATCCGTGGAATAAGCCTCATGCACAATACCGTTAATTCCAGAAAACTTCCAAGGGCTTATATTGATATCTCCTTTTTCAAACCACAAAATGTATTCTCGACCTCTAAATGTAGTAAAGGCTTTATGAAGGATAATATTATTTAATAGTTTTGTATCATCCATATACTTATATACTATTTCTGGTATGTTTTCCTCAAAAAAGTATTTTTTCCTTTGCAATAAATCATGTGTATAGAATTTTTTATTCTGTTTTAAAAGTTGATACATAAAATCTTGATTTTCAAAAATAATCTGATTATTTGAATTCGCTTTCAAATTGTCAGTCGTATTCAAGATTGTGGTATAATATGACTCATCATCATTTATTATAATGAGTTGTGCATCATAAATTTTGGGTTCATTAAAAATGGGTAATTTGTCATAGAATTTATAGTTTGCGACTGTAGTTTCTTGTGAAAACCCTATGGTCAACAAAAAACATGCAAAGGATAAAGTATATAATAGTTTATACATAATAATAGTAATAATAAAGAATTTATCTAAATTAATATTATAGATAAATTCTTTTAAAGTTCAATTAATCTACAGGTGCAATAACAAAATCATCGAGCATATCCTTTGCTCGTTTTTTACAAGCATATTCCGAAGTTTCCCAAGTATATGAATAATCGACAACTTCACCGTTCGAGTTGTAAATAAATATTTCGCACCAACCGCCCACAACTATGTCCTCCATAAATTGAAATTCATAATTTTGCGTATACATATCGTCACCATGAGTTTCAATAGTTGAAGCAAAAGCAAAAGTCTCCATGAGTATTACAGCTCCAAATAAAAGATTTTTCATAAAAATAAAATTTTAAATTGTTATTAATACAACTAAAATCTAAAACCAAATTTATTTTGTTAAAAACAAGTAAAGTTATTAACAATCACGACTATTTTTGTTCGAATCATCAACTAAAGCAATGTAAAATTATAAATTTATAATATGTTTTAAAGTATTAAAAAAGTCATTTTAAACTACTTTTAAACCACTTCCTAAATTAAATTCCGCATCGAGTGCGGAATGATTACTTCGAATTGAACTTTTGTGATTAAACAACTTTAAACTATTATTAAACCATTAAATACAAATTACCTTAACTCTATAAAATTATTTCTTCTAGCTTTTCTAGCTTCCATTCTTTCCTTATGAATTTTCTTTTGATTTTCTGGGATTTTAAAACCCTCTGTTTCTGGAATTAATGACATAGGATTTAACTCATATTTATCGAAAAATTCTTTGAAATCATCTTTAGAAATTAATTTGAATTCTGAAAAATAATTTTCATCTAATCTTATTTTGGATGTTTCAACCATTTTGAAATGATGGTGTTTATTCTCATCATAAATTTCAACTATCAAACCAGGCAAGCCATAAAACTTATAAGGGCCATAGGACAAAGGAATTTCTAATGTATACCACGCAATATAATCTCTACCTCTGAAACTGGTAGTAGCTTTATTAAGTTTTAAATGATCATATAATTTAGTAGAATCTTGAAGTTTCCAATCTAAATTAATTTGTTCAGAATATTTATACTTATAGATGGAATAATCCTCATATACCATTACTGATCCCTGAGAAGCGTCATTTTTAATACTCCAATGAACTCCAGATTTTGGAGCACTCTTTAAGTTAAGTGTGTTATTTTCTATTTCGGTTTCTAAAGCTTTTGCATAATTATTTCTTTTTAATCTATTTATGCTATAAAATAAAGAATATGAGTTATTTACTTCTAAATTTAACACATCTTGACTTATACGATTCAAATCTGTAGAATCCAATTTATATGTATATTCATAGGTAAATGTTTGTGAAAACATTATTGATGAAACTATTAATAATAAGTATGTTATTGCTGTCCTTTTACATTGCATATTATAAGATTAGTAAAGAATGATAGTAGATTATTATTTAGTTATTATTACTGGCATCGTCACCACAATATATTTCTTCCATAAACATTAGTAATTCTCCAGATGGATGTTCGCCACACATTTCTACATATTCATAACAACAAGAATAGTCTATTCTAACAAGTGGACATCCCTTTAAAGTAAAATCTTCTTCTAAGTCAATTAATTTAGATTCAATAAATTCATAATTGCCAAAAGCAAAAGTCCCCATGAGCAATACCAATGCTCCAAAAAATAAAATTTTAAATTGTTATTAATACTTCTAAAATCTAAAACCAAATTTATTTTGTTAAAAACAAGTAAAATTATTAACAATTACACTTATTTTCACTTGAACCATCAACAAAAGTATTTCAAAATTATGAATTTATAGGATTTAAAATAGTATGAATAACGACTTTTTAAACTACCTTCAAGGCGACAAATTCCGCATCAAGTAGAATAACACTATGAGTTGAACATATTTGGTTAAACAACTTTAAACTATCATTAAACCACTTTTGAACGATATCCAAAAAAGACCCATCTCAATGAAGAAATGGGTCATTTTAATAAATTCTAATTAAATATAAAGAAGATTACTTCTTAATGAACTTTTTGAATTGTGTTGTTGCGTTAGTTCTAATTTTCAAGAAGTAAACACCTTTTGGTAAATCAGAAACAGAAATTTTGTTAACTGATTTCAATGTTTTCAACATTTGTCCATTAGCATTGTAAAGTTCAATAGATTGAATATCCTGATTTGATTTCAATTGTAGTTCGTTCACTACTGGATTTGGATATAATTGAACCAAAGCTTTGTTAACTACAACATTATCCACAGATAAAGTTTCCGTTAGCATAGGGTAGAAGTCATTTGTTTCATCACCCATAAACCAAATTGCACCTTCTTCTGCATTTTGATTTAATTCTGCTACAAAAGCTTCGGTTTTCATAGATTCACTAGTTCTCGCTTCTAATCCAACCTCTAAAACTGGGCCTTCCCATCCACCAATACCTTCGATATGTTCAGAAGTTTGAAAATCAAAGTAACTATTAATAATTTGAATATTTGCCGCCGAACCAACAAATCCACCTTCAAATTCCGCTGATGTCGCAGTTCCAGTAGAATAAGAATTCTCAATTAAAAGAGCACCTTGAGCTCCTCCATATAATCCACCAGTTCTTCCTAAATTCCCCGTAACATTCACTCGACTATAGCAATAAGAAACAGTATTGATTTCTGGAGTAAAAGCAACGGTTGTAAAGCCTACTAATCCACCAATTAAGTAATTTCCATTGGCTTCACCTGTACTATAACTATTTTTTAAATGAGATCTATCCCATATAGACCCAAGTAAACCACCGATTTGGCTTTCACCAGAAACATTTACATTGGTTGCCGAACAGTTTTCCATCGTACTCCCTGTTAAAATCGCACCACTCAATCCTCCAATATTAAAATCTGTTCCAACTACAGTTACATTGTTGGCATGTAAGTTATAAGCTGTACTAGAGAATACATTAGCTACAATAGATCCTACTGCATCTAAACCATACACTTCAGCCGTTTCTAAATTGATATTTCTAATTGATCCACTAACTACATGACCAAACATACCTACAAAGGATTGATTTGGTAAGTTAATTTTTAAATTAGCAATAGTATAATTATTTCCATCAAAAGTTCCAGAAAATGGTGAGTCAACACCCGTTCCAATTGGTGTCCATAAATGATCACCTAAATCTAAGTTAGATGTTAAACTAATAGTTTTGTCTGCAAAACTGTTTCCACCAATAACCAATTGAGCTAAACCAGCGAATTCTTCGGCTGTACTTATTTCTAAATTTAGATCCGTATCATTATACCAACTTACATCCGCTAAATCAGACCATTGCGTCGTTGGCATTTCTAAATTTTCTGGAATTGAATGATAAGAATTTTGTTGTGTAAAAAAGTTAGGAACTTTTTGATTTTCTTGTGCTAAAGTTAACACAGGAACTAAAAGCAATAGTAAAAGCTTCTTCATTTTAAAATTATTTGATTTTGTGAGTCTGCAAGTTAATTCATTCTAATAATCCTAGCAAAAAATTCATTTGAACCTAAGTTTTATGATTTATATATAAAATTATCATGATATACTTATTATTTATTGAAAAAAAGCTTTGAGCCTATCGAGTATCTCTTAATTTTCATAGTTTTGTTTTAAATAAAATCATAATGAAAAAGTCATTTTTTATATATTCATTTATATTATTTGGATTAATTTCTTGTTCAAAAGAATGGTCTGTAGCAGACCAAGAAATGTATATGAACGATTGTATGCAATTTTCTGAAGATCAAAAAGAAATTTGTGCATGTGGTCTAAAAAAAGCTATGGAAAACTATAATTCTATGGAAGAAGCCGAAGAGGCTATTAGAAACATGAGCGAAATAGAAGTTGAAGATTTCTTTGCAGAGTGTATGTAAGTTGAGTAGAATGTTAAAAGTAGAAGGTAGAAAGTAATTTTAAGCTAAAATCTATTTGGCTTGTGCACAAAACAATAAATCTACTGTAATCTCTCACTATTTATTTTAAAAAATATCAAAACCAAAGAAGTGTCATATTTCTATGACACTTCTTTTATATTTTATAATGAAATAATTTAGTTTTCCATAGCTGCAACACCTGGCAACTTAACACCTTCTAAGCTTTCTAACATAGCTCCACCTCCGGTAGAAACATAACTCATTTTATTTTCAAATCCGAACTGCTTAACGGCCGCTACAGAATCACCTCCTCCTACTAAAGAGAAAGCTCCGGCTCTTGTAGCCTCATCTATGGCAACACCTAATTCTTTGGTTCCTTTTGCAAAATTCTCAAACTCAAAAACACCCACTGGTCCGTTCCATAAGATAGTTTTAGAAGAAAGTATAACTTCTTTAAACTTCTCTATACTTTCTGGTCCAATATCTAAACCTTGCCACCCATCTGGAATTTTATCTACATCTACCACCTGAATTTTCGCACCATTGTTAAAATCATCTGCTGCTAAAACATCTACAGGAAGATGCACCTCCACATTATGCTTTTTAGCTAACTCTAAAATCTCTAAAGCCAAGTTTAACTTATCATCTTCTACAATAGAAGCACCGATTTGTCCACCTTGAGCTTTAATAAAAGTAAACATCATTCCTCCACCAATGATCAATTTATCAATAGCTGGCAAAATATTATCTATAATCGTGATTTTAGAAGAAACCTTAGATCCTCCCAAAATCGCTAAAACCGGTTTTTCTCCTGTGTTTAATACGGTATCAATCGCTCTTAATTCCTTATCCATTAAATAACCAAAAGCTTTGTGGTCTTTATCAAAGAATTGAGCAATTACTGCGGTAGAAGCATGGTTTCTGTGTGCTGTTCCAAAAGCATCATTGATATAAAAATCACCTAAAGAAGCTAACTGCTCGGCAAAATCTTCATCTCCGTTTTCTTCTTCTTCTCTAAATCTTAGATTTTGTAGCATAAGCACGTTACCCATATCCAAATTTTTAGCCTTGGTTTGTGCATCCTCTCCCACCACGTCAGTAGCAACTTGCACCACTATACCTAAAGCATCCGAAAGAGGTCCAGCGATATGCTCTAAAGATAAGCTATCCACTTTTTTGCCTTTAGGTCTACCTAAGTGAGTCATTAGAATAACAGCTCCTCCATCTTTTAATACCTTTAAAATTGTTGGCTTAGCCGCAAGTATTCTCGTTTTATCGGTTATGTTCATTTCTTTATCCAGAGGAACATTAAAATCTACACGAATCAATACTTTTTTATTCTTGAAATTAAAACTGTCTAAATGTTTCATAGTTTTCGCTTGAGATTACAAATATACATAAAGCATCAAATTAACTCGAAAAGAAGTTTCAACTATTAGCTCTTCATATTTATATATCATATTTTAAGTTTAAAAAAAGATTTAAAAAAACTTATGATAATGATAATGCTTTGTGAATATGTTGAAAACTAAATGGGTTTTAATTTTATTGGAAGTTTATCCACAGTTTATCAAAAAATAATTCTTTATAAATCAATCATTTACAAAGTTATTAAGAAATTAACAAAACGGTGAATTTTGTTAAAAGCTGAATAAGTAATTTCTGAATTTCTCTGTAAAAGTCGTTGATATCTTCCCAATAGAAATCAATAAGAAAATTTGCTTTGAATTACTTAATTTTGTTATTAATAATAATTCTGGATTAATAAAGGAAAAGCTTTTAGAAGCTATGAACACTTATTCAATTTCTATTAACAATTTGTTTACATTAGAATTTCCTTGATGTTCAGATGAATACATTAATTTAACATTTAAGCTTGTTGAAAACTATAAAAAACATGAAAATAGCCATTGGAGCAGATCACGCAGGATTTGAATTAAAAGAGAAAATTAAACAGTTATTAACATCAAAAGATATTGAGGTTGAGGATTTTGGAGCTTATTCAACAGATAGTGTTGATTATCCAGATTATGCACATCCTACGGCAGATGCTGTTGAAAACAAGAATGCTGACTTAGGTATTTTATTATGCGGAAGCGGAAATGGAATCGCTATGACAGCTAATAAACATCAAAATATACGTGCGGCGATTTGCTGGACTACAGAATTAGCAGAATTGGCTCGTCAACATAATGATGCTAATATATTGGTTTTACCCGCGCGATTTATTTCAGAAGAATTAGGATTAAAAATAGTTGAAGCCTATTTAAACACAGAGTTTGAAGGAGGTAGACACCAAAGAAGAGTAGATAAAATAGCTTGTTCATAACGAGTTATTTTATTTTTCAATCTCTCTTTGATCATATGAGGTGTTAGCTAAATTGAGTTTAAATTCTTGTGAAATATTAAAATCATCTGCATAAATGTTAATATTGGTATGGTTTTGAAGGCTATTAAGAGAATAATTTTCTGCTATCCTATATATAGCTAAAAATATATAGCTTTTGAGAAGAGAAAATTAATTAAATACAGTGAATAGAAACTGTATCGTAAAATATAAAAAATACAAGGTTGTCAGGAATTCTAACATAGCCTAGAATTTGTTATTAATATTGTTGTTAAGTGGGTAAATTATTTAAAACCAATATTTTAAAACTAAATACTTATTAACATTTACTGTTAAACCTCAGAGAAATAATACACATGTCAAAGAAGAAAAAATTTATAAAAACTCCAAACGAACAAGGATATAAACAAACAGCGCACAAAATATTGCGCTATATGCTTAAATATCCTAGCAAACAATTAAATCATAAGCAATTAGCTTCTGGTTTACAATTCAGAAATTCTAAACAGAAAGATCATTTAATTAAAGTTTTATCTAAACTAGCTGCAAATAATCAGTTGATTGAAGTTAGCCCAGGTAAATTTAAATTAAATGTTGAAAACAACTCTGTTGTGGGTGTAATCGATTTTACCACTTCGGGCGCAGCCTATGTGAATGTAGAAGGATTCGATCAAGATATATACATACCCAAAGGACAATCAAAAAATGCACTTCAGAACGATTTAGTTCAGTTAATTATTCACGATAACTCGGGGAAAAAGAAAGAAGGTAGCATTCTAGAGGTAATTCAGCGCAATAGAACGCAGTATGTGGGTATTTTAGAATTATCTAAAGATGGGCATTATGGTTTTGTGAATGTTGATCAAACATCATTGCATGTTGATATCTATGTAAGTTCTAAAAATCTCATGGGAGCGCAAAATGGTGATAAAGTAGTGGCAGAGGTAATTGATTGGCCAGATGATGCAGATTCACCTTTTGGAAAAGTAATCGATGTATTGGGTACGCCCGGAGATCATGAAGTTGAGATTCATGCGATTCTAGCGGAATATGGTTTACCTTCTAAATTTCCAGAGGAAGTGGAAGCTGAAGCAGCACAACTAGATACCAGCATTAAACCAGAAGAAATTAACCGACGTCGTGATATGCGCGATGTTCCTACATTAACTATTGATCCGGCCGATGCAAAGGATTTTGATGACGCACTTTCTATTCAAAAATTAGAAAATGGGAATTGGGAAATTGGTGTTCATATTGCCGATGTAGCACATTATGTTCAGCCAGGTTCATTAATCGATCAAGAAGCGCATGAACGCGCAACCTCTGTTTATTTAGTAGATAGAGTGGTTCCGATGTTACCAGAGGTTTTGAGTAATGAAGCTTGTTCACTGAGACCCAACGAAGAAAAATATACCTTCTCAGCTGTTTTTGAAATGGATGATAATGCCAATATTGTTAAAAATTGGTTTGGTCGCACAGTTACGTATTCAGATAAGAGAATGGCCTACGAAGATGCGCAAGACATTATAGAAGGTAAGGATGGTGATATGAAAGATGAGGTTTTAACCTTAAATAGATTAGCTAAAATATTACGTGAGCGCAGGTTGGAGAATGGTGCTATTAGCTTTGATAAAGTTGAGGTGAAATTCAAATTAGATGATAAAGGAAATCCTCTAGGAGTTTACTTTAAAGAAAGTAAAGAAGCCAATCATTTGATTGAGGAATTCATGTTACTAGCAAATAAGAGGGTTTCTGAATTTGTAAGCTTAAACAAAAAAGGAAAAGAAACAGATCGAACCTTTATTTATAGAATTCACGATGATCCTAATCCAGATAAATTATTAAGTCTTAAACAATTTATTAAGCAGTTTGGTTACGGACTAAACCTAGGTGATAGAAAAGAGACCACAGATTCTATTAACAATTTGTTGAAAGAAGTGAAAGGTAAAGGCGAAGAAAACATGGTAGAAACGCTTGCGATGAGAACCATGTCTAAAGCGATTTATTCAACAGAAAATATTGGGCACTATGGACTTGCTTTTGATTACTATAGTCACTTTACGTCGCCTATTCGTCGTTATCCTGATATTATGGCGCACAGATTACTTCAGCATTATCTAGATGGCGGAAAATCTCCAAATCCAGAGCCTTACGAAGAAGATTGTGAATATAGTTCACAGCGTGAGCGTTTGGCAGCAGATGCAGAGAGAGATAGTATCAAGTTTATGCAGGTTAAATATCTAGAAGATCAAGTTGGGGAAGAGTTTGATGGATTGATTTCAGGTGTAACCGAATGGGGTATCTACATCGAATTACCTGAATCTAGAGCAGAAGGTTTGGTGAAATTGAGAAACATTAGAGATGATCATTATGTTTTTGATCACACCAATTACTCAATTGTTGGACAAAGAACCAAAAAAGAATATAGATTAGGAGACGCTGTAAAAGTTAAGTTAGTCAATGCTGATTTAATGAAAAAACAATTAGATTTTGAATTAATCGGTTAAAATAAGATCTTTATAAAATTGATAAGCGTTCAACAGTGTTGGGCGCTTTTTTTGTTTTAATCCATTTATTATAGATTGACTCTAAAATTTAACTTCAATATTAAAAATTATTTAATATATTGTAATGAAATTAAAAACCTTAGAATTATGGAACTTATAGATTCAAATGTTTTTTCATTGATCGTAGCCTTTTTACTTATAGGGATTACCATTTTTATGTATTTTCTACCAGCTATCATTGGTTTTTATAAAAATAAGCATAATAAGATGGCTATTTTTGCATTAAACACATTGGTAGGTTGGTCTGTGGTGGGCTGGATTATTTCGTTGGTCTGGGCTCTGTCTAGTGACGTTAAACCACAGAATATTTACATCAATTATCCTCCGCAAACAACTAACAAATAATTTAGAAATTCGTTACTGAAAGCGCTTATCTAATTAAACACAGGTAGCTTTAAGTATAAAGAATAGATGCAGATTTTATTTATAGATATTTTACATTTAAGGATTAAGATTTATTAAATCCAACAAAAGTCATTGTATTTAAGATAGAATTATCTTTATTTAATATATCTTTGCATTATGTTTTCAAAAGCCTGTGAATACGGAATACGCGCGAGTATTTTTATTGCGACCAAATCAATGAATTCGGAGCGCGTTCGTTTGCGTGATGTTGCTCACGAAATAGAAACTCCAGAGGCGTTTACGGCCAAAATAATGCAAGATTTGGCAAGATGCGGTATTGTTAATTCTATTAAAGGACCCAGAGGTGGTTTTGAGATTGATCCAGGTAAATTAGAAAGCATTAAACTAAAAGATATTGTAGTAGCTATAGATGGTAATCAAATATTTACCGGATGTGGATTAGGTCTTAAAAAATGCAATGCCGACAAACCTTGTCCGATACATAATAAATTTGCTAAAATTAGAAATGGATTGGGTAAAATGCTCAGCGAAACTACTTTGGCCCATTTAGCAGAACAAGTTGAAGACGGCTCGGCCTATCTCAAAACTTTTAAATGATAAATATCTTATAGTTAAATTTTAATATTAAAATATAAAAAGATAAATTTGTCTTAAATGAGAGAGATTCAAAATATAGAAGATATTAAGTTGATGGTAGATTCTTTCTACGCAAAAGTTCGACAAGACGATTTAATCGGGCCTATTTTCGATGAGAAAATCCAGGATCGTTGGCCAGAGCATTTAGAAAAAATGTACACTTTTTGGGAAACTGTGCTTTTAAGAAAACATACCTATTTTGGTAGTCCTTTCCCTCCACATGCTAAGTTGCCTGTTGATAAAGAGCATTTTGAACGTTGGCTAGAGCTATTTATGAAAAATCTAGATGAACATTTTACAGGCGAAAAAGCTGAGGAAGCTTATTGGAGAGCCGAAAAAATGGCGAATATGTTCAATTATAAGATTAACTATATCCGAGAAAATAATCTTTTTTAAAAATTTAAAATTAAATATATGAGTATCATTGCATCACTGGTTGATAGCCTAGAGTATAAGGAAGATAAGCCTACAATTAAATTACTTTTGGACACAGAGTTCACAAAAGAGATTAGAATAGTTTTCAAGAAAGATCACATCATGAAAGAACATACGGCGCCTTTGCCTATTGTGGTTGAAATCTTTGAAGGTAGTATTGATTTCGGTGTCGAAGGCGAAGTGTTGAAACTTAAAAAAGGTGATTTAATAACTTTAGATGCAAAAGTCCCGCATGATTTAAAGGCAACTGAAGATAGTATCGTTCGATTAACATTATGTAAGAATGATCAATTGAATCGCGTTGAGAAAGTGACAGAAGATTAAAGCTTAAAAAAGTAAAAAAAAAAATTAAATATAAATAAGACAAAAATGTCTTAAATTAAAATTACATATTATGGAAACATTAAATAAAAAAACAATCGGAGAATACGTTGCTGAAGATTTTAGAACAGCCGCGGTTTTCAAAAAGAATAAAATCGACTTTTGCTGCAGAGGAAATCGTTCGTTAGAAGAAGTTTGCGAAAAAGAAGGAATCGATTATGAGCTGATTTCTAAAGAACTAGAAGCATCTCTTCAATCGAATGCCAATAATTCGATAGATTTCAACACTTGGCCCTTGGATTTATTAGCCGATTATGTAGAAAAGACGCACCATAGATACGTTGAAGAAAAATCTGTAATTCTTCAGCAGTTTTTATCTAAATTGGTTAAGGTGCATGGAGAAAATCACCCGGAATTATTCGAAATCCATCAGATTTTTAATTCTGTTGCTCAAGGCTTAGCAGCCCACATGAAAAAAGAAGAATTGATTTTGTTCCCGTTCATTAGAAAAATGGTGAAAGCTCAAATGAGCAATGAAAAGCTTCCAGAAGCGCATTTTGGGTCGGTAGAGAACCCCATCGACATGATGGAGCACGAACATACCGAGGAAGGAGATAAATTGCGTAGATTAGCTGAATTGGCCAATGAATATCAACCACCAGCTGATGCTTGTAACACCTATCGCGTTACTTTTGCCATGTTAGATGAGTTCGAGCAAGATTTGCATAAGCACATTCATTTAGAAAACAATATTCTGTTTCCAAAATCTATTGAGTTAGAAAAGATTTTAGCAAAGAATTAAATTCAATAAGGAATAGAAATTTTTAATTCAAATCTGAGTTTATATCTTTAACCTATGTCAAAGAAGCCAATAAAAAGATTTGAGGAATTGCAAGGCGTGAGTAGAGAACATCATCACGCCTTGTTACTTTCTTGGAAAATAAATCAAGGAATTAAAAAAGATATCGATCCAGAACGCATTCAAAAATATGTGCACTGGTTTAGGGAGGAACATCTAAAACCACATTTTGAGATCGAAGAAAAGTGGATTTTTCCGGTACTAGGAGAAGATCATGTTATGACACAGCGGGCTATAAAAGAACATAAACGACTGATGGATTTGTCGTTAAATGCAAGTGATCATCATGATTTGCAGATATTCTCGGATGAATTAAAAGAGCATGTTCGATTTGAGGAGAGAGAATTGTTTCAAGAGGTTCAAAAACAAGCTACAGAAGAAGAGTTAAAACTGATTCAGGAGCATCATAAGGAAGAAGAATTTTGTGAAAGATCAGCAGATGAATTCTGGAAATAAAAGAAGTCTATTTTTCGGCTTTTCTTCAGCATTTTTTTATTTATCCCTGGTTGGAATCTTAGGATTGTTAATGCGCAGCTCCGAATGGATTATATTACCACTTCCATTCAAAAATATATTACATGCACACTCTCACACTGCCTTATTGGGTTGGGCATTTGTTATGTCAATAACAGGAATTTTATATTATTTTCCATTAAAATGGAAGGCTTTGAAAGCTGTAAAAATCGCGTTTTCGGTTTCCATTATAGGAATGTTCATTAGCTTTCTTTATCAATCTTATGGAGCGATAAGCATCACATTTTCTACCATATTCGTATTATTGGCCTATGTTTTATTAAAGAAATTATTGAATGAAATTCCTAAGGAAGGATTTGATAATACAATCTTAAGGCGCGGAATAATTTATTTCTACTTCTCTACCTTGGGAATTTGGTTTTTAGGACCCACCTCAGCCATGTTAGGGAAATCACATTGGCTATATGATGCAGGAATTCAATTTTTTCTACATTTTCAAATCAATGGATTCTTATTATACACTGTTTTAGGATTAATTTTGAAGCAAATTCCTAATGCCTATCATCCTAAAAATGGGCTAATATATTTCTTAGACACCGGACTTTTATTGGGTACGGCACTCATTGCATTTTGGGTTTCAAACAATCTATTTTTCTATATCTTTAACTTGATAAGTATCATATGTTTATTTATTGGTTTTATCCCTGTTATTCAAACGATTATAAGATTCATGAAGAATACTAAGCCAAAAAACGCTTGGATTTTGTCTTTAATAATACTTGGACTTATAGGGAAATTAACGGGTCATCTTACCAACATAAACTATGATTTTATGGAGGCATTAAGGTTTAATCGCGAGTTGATTATTGCCTATATGCATTTGATTCTAATTGGTGTGGTGAGTTTAGGTTTTATATGGAATGTTTTAAGCTTATTTAACTGGAAATTAGTTAGGATATTCAAGGCTGGGTTGGTTGTTTTTGTCTCTGGATTTTATGTCACAGAAATCCTTTTAGTATTACAAGGATTCAGAATAGAAGGTATAAATGCAGCTTCTTATATTTTATGGTTGTTTTCAGCCATCATGCTATTGGGTATTTTGGTAATGATGTTTTCATATATTTTAGTTTCAAGAAAAAACTTAGGTTACAAATAGATATTTCAAAAACTTGTATCTTTAACGCCCATTAATTTTATCAATTATGCGTTTTTCTCGACCACAAACTTTAAAACAAATCGCTGACTTAATCCAGGCAAAATATGTTGGAAACGAAGATTTTCCTGTTTTGGGAATCAACGAAATTCACCGTGTTGAAGCAGGTGATATTGTCTTTGTGGATCATCCAAAATATTATGACAAAGCTTTGGAGAGCGACGCTACCATTGTTTTAATTAACAAAGATGTGCCTTGTCCAGAAAACAAAGCCTTGTTGATAAGTGACGATCCTTTTAGAGATTTTGTGAAAATTGGGCAGCATTTTATGCCTTCTACACCAACCACAGAATTAGTAGCTACAGACGCTATAATTGGAGAAGGAACACATATTTCACCTAATGTAAATATCGGTGCTGAGGTTGTGATTGGTGAAAATTGCTACATACATCCAAATGTGGTGATTGGAGAAAGAACGCAAATTGGAAATAATGTCATTGTTCACTCTGGAACCGTATTGGGGGGTGATGCATTCTATTACAAAAAACGAGAAACTGGCTTTGATAAATTAAAATCTGTTGGGAATATTATCATCGAAGATAATGTAGAAATAGGTGCTAACTGTACGATTGACAGAGGCGTTACAGCTTCCACAATTATTGGCGAAGGAACCAAGATGGATAACCAAATTCAAATTGGACATGACACTATTATTGGTAAGATGTGTTTAATCGCTTCTCAAGTGGGTGTGGCAGGTTGTTGCATCATTGAAGACGAAGTAACACTTTGGGGTCAAGTAGGGATCACAAGTGGCGTAATCATTGGTAAAAAGGCTGTAATTAGTGCCAAATCAGGTGTTTCTAAATCATTAGAAGGCGGAAAACTATATATGGGCTCTCCTGCCGAAGAAGGTAAAGCAGCTTATAAGAAGTATGTTTTATTAAATCGCTTACCAGAGCTTTTTAAAAAAGGATAAAATTTATTTTTTAAAAGTAGTGTCAAGCCAGTCAAACATTTGTTTTAAGGCATTTTCTCTTACTTTTTTCCGTGATAAAAATATATCATGTATTGCATTTTCAATTTCCAGTAAACTGACTTGTGGACCAAGCGCTTCACCTACTCTTTTAATATCTTCTACATTCAAAACAACATCTTTGTAATTGGCCTCTTCGGTGTATTTAGAATATTTAGCAGAACTGTTCGAATACATTACCAATACGGGTATATCTATGCAAGCTTCTAAAAGCTTTTGTTGTGCTTCGTTTATAGCTAATATCCAAGAAAAATAAGTGGGAAAACCTTCTATGGGCTTCCAATCTAAATTAAAATCCCACTCACCATAAAAATCTTGGTGAATACTCTCGGCATAGGTTGAAGAAAGTGCCCTACTAACCTTGGCATAGTCAAAAGGAGTGGCCATTACTTTAACCGCCAATACAATCAAGGATTTTTGAAAATCACCATAATTGAAATCAAAAAAGGGTGAATTCAGAATAAGTCCTTTAACTAAATCTTTTTTTTCGCCGTCGATCATATAATTAGAAGAGATCAAACCACCTGTAGAATGACCCATTAAGAATACCTCCTTGTTGCTTTTATCATAAATCTGTCGAAGCGCGAGACTTATTTCCTCGTAATATTCACTTAAACTTTTACAATAATTCGGGTGTTGATGCTCTAAGAGAGATCTTCCATATTTTCTTAAATCAAGCGCATAGAAATCATAGGTATGTTCATTAAATGCTATTCCCAAATGTGCTTGAAAAAAATAATCGACGTAGCCATGTATATACAGCACCGCCTTTCTGTTCCCTTGATTTAAATTATAACTAATTAGCGTAGAAATGGCTTCGCCTTCGTAATCGGGTTCTAGTTGAATTTGTGTACTTGTATAGTTTTCGAGGATATCCATTTTGTTTATTAAAGCTTACATGAAGAAATTTTTAATGATTAAGTTTTGGACTTTAACCATTAAAATATATTAGAAAAGATAAGCATAACAAAGCTAAGAATTTGGCTATAAACTCAGATTTCTTAAAATTAGGGCATTCTTAGTTTGGACTATGTTAAATTTAAAATTGTAGTACTCTTCAATAATGAAGATAATTTTGTAATTTCACAAACTCAATCTTAACTAAATTTAGCTAAAAAATGTCGAGTCGTTGGTTAATAAAACCTGTGCCTGATGAAGATATTGTAAATAAACTTCAGGATGAAATCAATGCCCCAAAGGCATTGGCTCAAATTCTTGTGCAACGCGACATTACTAACTTCGAAAGTGCTAAGAAATTCTTCAGACCTCAACTTTCTGAGTTACACGATCCCTATCTAATGAAAGATATGGACAAGGCTGTTCAGCGTATTAAAACCGCCATTGAAAATCAAGAGAATATCATGGTTTATGGTGATTATGATGTAGATGGAACAACTTCTGTTTCTTTGATGTATGGATTTATTAAATCTATATATTCAAATGTAACTTATTATATTCCAGATAGATATTTAGAAGGTTATGGAATTAGCAAAACGGGAATAGATTACGCTGCCGATAATGGAATTAATTTGATTGTAGCTTTAGATTGTGGTGTAAAAGCGGTTGAAAAAGTGGATTACGCCAATGAATTAAATGTAGATTTCGTTATTTGTGATCACCATTTGCCTGGAGAAACACTGCCCAAAGCGGTGGCCGTTTTAGATCCCAAAAGAAAGGATTGCGAATATCCTTATAAGGGATTGAGTGGTTGTGGAGTTGGTTTTAAATTAATACAGGCTCTAGCCAAGGAATTCGACGTTTCGGACCAAGAATTATTTACTTATTTAGATTTGGTTGCTGTGAGTATTGCAGCAGATATTGTTCCTATTAACGGAGAAAATCGAATTTTGGCACATTATGGTTTAGACATTATAAACACAAAACCTAGATTGGGATTAAAGATGCTTATCCCTAATGAAATTGCGGGTCATATTAATATTTCGCGTATTGTTTTCTCCGTAGCTCCTAAAATTAATGCTGCTGGTAGAATTAAACATGCGACAGATGCGGTTAAACTGTTAATGGCAGAGAATGAGTTGAATGCAAGAGCTTATATGAGCGAAATCAATTCGCTTAATACCCAAAGAAAGGATTTAGATGCAGAAATTACGAATTCAGCCTTAAATCAGATTATTGAAAACAATGAAGAGGATAAATACTCTACGGTGGTTTATAATCCAAATTGGCACAAAGGCGTCATTGGAATTGTGGCTTCTCGTTTAACTGAAGTTTATTATCGTCCTACGGTTGTTTTCACCAAAGGAGAAGATGGTTATTTGGTAGCCTCTGCGCGCTCGGTACGTGAATTTGACGTGCACGAAGCATTATCTGAGTGTTCAGATTTATTAGATCGTTTTGGCGGACATATGTATGCGGCAGGTTTAACCATGAACGAGGTGAATCTTCCTAATTTTAAAAGAAAATTTGAGCAAATTGTAAAACGAAATATTTTACAAACACAGCGTACCCCAACCGTTGAAATAGATACGGAATTAAGTTTTTCTGAAATTACACCCAAATTTGTTAGAATTTTAAAGCAATTTCAGCCATTTGGACCTGGGAATATGACACCACAATTTATTACTCGTGAAGTTAAATCAGGAGGTCATGAGCGACAAATGGGCCGTCAAAAAGAGCACCTAAAGCTCAATGTATTCCAACCTGGAGTTAGACAGGTTTTTACAGCGATTGGTTTTGGTTTTGGCGATTTATTTAAAAGAGTTAAAAATGAACCATTTGATATGGTTTACACGATTGAAGAGAATATTTGGCAAGGAAAATCTCATCTTCAATTGAATATTAAAGATATTAGGTTTAAGGATTAATTTTTAATAAGCTTTTAGAAGCTAAACACTATTTATTGCAACCTATTAAACCATCAGCAAATCCCATATGCAGCAATGCATCTCCTTTGTTCACAACAGCCTGATTGTTGATCGCTACTATATATCCCGCTTTTGCAGCACGAATTTCGGATCTAAAATCTCCATAGGGACTTGTAATATATCCTAAAAGCTGATTTTCTTCTACAAATGATCCATTTTGCACCGTATGTATCCACATTCCAGAATCTGGACAGCGATACCAAGTTTTGTCGGTGATAAATACACTAGATAAACATGGTTCTGGAATTTGTTGTGACATCCCAAAATTATGTAGAAAACGATGAGCACAGTTCACTCCTTCGTTTATGGCATATCGATCAAACCTTAGACTTTCGCCACCTTCATACACTAATATTTTTTTGCCTTTTTCATAAGCTGCCATTCTAAAAGTTCCTGGAATCATGCTCGATTCAATGATAAAAGGAGCGTGTGTACTTTCGGACAATTTTCTAATTTCTGGATCAGAAAAATCACCACGAACTTGAGGATAATTATTTCGTTGTGAACCTCCCGTATGAAAATCAATTCCATAATCTATATATGGGACGATATGTTGCATAACGGTATAGGCAACTTTAGAAGCCAATGAGCCATTCTCATAACCTGGAAAGGAACGATTTACATCCTTTCCATCGGGTACATAGCGAGAAAAATGTATAAATCCATATACATTGATAATCGGCACACATAAAACCATTCCTCTAGATACATGGTTTAAATCTGCATCAAGAATTCTGCGAACAATCTCTACGCCATTAATTTCATCTCCGTGCATACCTGCAGAAAACAAAATACTTGGACCTGGCTCTTCGGCTCTGTAAACATACAGGGGAATATCGATAACCGTTCGGGTGGGTAAGTGTGCGACATTCAAGTATATGATCGTTTCTTTTCCTGGTAAAATAGGTGTATCTAATATTCTAATTTCCTTCATGTTTATCCGTTGATTCTATTGATTTTGGTTTTGGATTGATTTTTAGCTCCGTGTTCTACAAATTTAATAATCGATTCTGCAATATTCACACCTGTTGCAGCTTCTATTCCTTCTAATCCTGGCGATGAGTTAACTTCTAACACCAATGGTCCTCTATCTGAGCGAATTAAATCTACCCCCGCCACCTGAAGTCCCATAGCTTTACAGGCTTGTAGTGCCACAAACCTTTCCTCCTTAGATAGTTTGGCCTGGGAAGCAGTTCCACCACGATGAAGATTGGACCTGAAGTCGCCTTCTTTTCCTTCTCTAACCATAGCACCAACCACTTTATTATTTACAACAAAAACACGTAAATCTTTTCCTTCTGCTTCTTTAATGTATTCTTGAACCATTATTTTGGCGTGTAAAGAATGCATGGCTTGAATAACAGAAACTGCAGCCATTTTGGTTTCTAATAACATAACACCAACACCTTGAGTTCCTTCTAAAACTTTTACCACGATAGGAGTGCCTCCTACAAACTCAAGAATTTCTTCGGCCTCAAGCGAAGAGTTCATATTAGTATAAAAAGTCTTTGGAAAATCTATCGACTCACGAGATAATAGCTGCATCGAGCGCAGCTTATCGCGGGAACGTAAAAGAGCATTGGAGTTTAAGGCTGTAAAAACATTCATCATTTCGAATTGACGAATGACGGCAGAACCATAATGTGTAATCGATGATCCAATTCTAGGAATTATAGCATCTACACGCTCCAATTTATGCTTAACAACATGTATGTTGGGTTCGTTTTTTTCCATGACCAAATTACACTTAAGTGGGTCAACAACAACTACTTTGTGACCTCTGTTTTTGGCTTCCTCTATCAATCTTGAGGTGGAATAGATATAACTAGAACGTGATAAAATCGCTATCTTCATAGATACATTTAATAAGGAGTTAAAGGTATGATTTTAACTTGAAAATAATAAGATATATCAGAATTTGAACATTTTTTCTAAATAATTACTTCGCGTTCAAATAAATTTGTATTTTTGAACCTTAATTCAAGCATTATGGATCAGTTTTTAGGATTTATATTTTTCTTAACTATGGCAGTTAGTGGTTTTTGGTGTCTAACATTCCTTATAGGTATTATTCCTTATTGGTTAGGACCAGGATTAGCAGAAACTAGAGGTAAAATCAATGCCGATGTTGATCCAGAGACAGTAAGGTCTAAAAAACTATACGAACAAGAAGGAGTAGAAGTACTTTATCAAAAATAATATTTACACGATTTAGTGTAATTAGTTGAATTCTCGTAACTTGTAGAAAATATAAGTTATGAGAATTCTTTTTTTATGTCTATTGTTAATAGGATTCTTAACATCCTGTGCGACCCCAAACACCTCTTCAAAAGATAAACAAGAATTAAGCTTCGAAGAAAATGAAGAAGGTGAATATGATATTATAGTCTTCGATAATCAATACGAATACTATCTTAATGCGATTGCTAAGCCCATAAATTTTTACTCAGAAAGCTATCTTAAAGCCAAGAATGTTATCTATGTCAATGAATGGAACGCTCGTCATTCGCAACCGATGAGATATGATCCTAATCTCTATGAAGTAAATATAGATTATCGTCAACAAACTGAATATGGGCATGAATTTGAGTATAAACTCTTTAATTTCTTCAAGTTTATTGAATGGAAATATAAGATCAAACTAGATAGATAAGCTAAAAAGTAACTAAATAAAAAGAGAGAATTTCGTTAGAAATTCTCTCTTTTTTAAATGAATATTGCATTAGGATTAAACTAACTCAATTTCTTTATTGCCCTTTACAATACTACCAATTTTATAAGCTTCTTCTCCTAAATCTTTTAGTTTAGCTAAGCTGGTTTCAACTTTTTCTTGTGGAACCACCACAACCATTCCTACACCCATGTTGAAAGTACCGAACATTTCATCTTGAGAAATATTAGCTCTTTTTTGGAGTTCTTGCATGATTTCAGGAACACGTATTTCTGATTTCTTGATATTTGCTCCTAGACCTTTTGCTAAGATTCTCGGAACATTTTCAATTAATCCACCTCCGGTGATATGTGCAATTCCATGTAATTCGACTTCTTCCATTAAACCAAGAATGGTGTTACCATATAACTTAGTTGGTTCTAGAAGTGTTTCGTACATAGGTTTAGCATTCCATGTTTCGTGAAAATCTGTAAATACTTTTCTTATTAAAGAAAAACCATTACTATGAAAACCACTCGCTGGAATCGCAATGATAGCATCATTTTCCTTGATTTTGCTACCATCTATAATTTCATCTTTTTCAACAATTCCTACACAAAAACCAGCTACATCGTAGTCACCGATTTGGTACATTCCAGGCATTTCTGCTGTTTCGCCACCAATCAATGAAGTTCCTGTTTCTTTACAAGCTTTTGCAATTCCCCCCACGATTTCTGCAGCAACATCGCTATCTAATTTCCCGCAAGCTAAATAGTCTAAAAAGAATAAAGGCTTAGCTCCGTGACAAAGAATATCGTTGGCACACATGGCAAAGCAATCAATACCAACCGTATCGTATTTTTGAACGTCTAAAGCAATTCTCAGCTTGGTTCCAACACCATCGGTACCGCTAACTAGGACTGGATTATTATATTTTCCGAGCTCGTAGAATGCACCAAAACTTCCAATTCCATTTAATACATTGGGAGAATGAGTAGCTGCTACTACATCTTTAATTTTGCTAACCGTTTCGTAACCCTCTTCTTTGTTAACGCCTGCATCGCTATATTTCATGGAGTGTTTTTTATCAGAATTCATAGTGCATAAAATTAATCATTTAAGTTGTGCTGAAAAAAACTAATCTTATTTATTTTGTACTAAACAATTATTTAAAAATAAAGGAGCCTATCAAATATCAAGATTCAGTTTATTTGTGACTTCTACCAATTTTCTAGAAAGGTCATATAGCCAATTCAACTCTTCTTTTATATGCTTTACTTCCTGCATTTTTAATCGAAATGGCTCAGATATTTTTATATTTCCTTCAGCTAATTCCTGATCTCTTATTTCCTCTATTTCTTGCCAGTATTCAGCTATTTGATAATCTTGAGCCACTTGTGCTTCTGGATTTATTGAATTATCCTGATTTAAGCTTCTTTGAATAATGTTTAATTTATCAGAAATTACCTCCATAGACTGCTTAAATTCATCCTTAATTTGAGCACTGTGATGATCTTGAATATAACTTCCTAAACTTGCTAAGCCCGATAAAAAATTTTGGTTTAAAACCAACCAATCATAGTATACCTTGGCGTTATTTTGTTTGGATTTTGGGTCTTGTGTAAACCTTTGGAAAGCCGCATTTAGCTCACCCGAAGCTGCAAAAGATTTTTTACGACTCAATCTATAGTTAATATCTGAATCTGGACTACAATAGAAACTCGTAATTTCCTGCATATACCTTTGATTGGCTTGCAGCGTGTCGATCATAGTAGATCTTAAAGTTTTAAATTCCCAATAAGGTAAAATTGTATATGCTACCACCGTACTCACCACTGCTCCTATAAAGGTGTCGATTAACCTAAATTGAATTACGCCCCATTGATCGGGGAGAATTAAAAAGAAAGCGAAAATTACATTGAGCGTAATCGCGGTTGCAGCCCAAAAATAACTGCGGTTGATCAATGAAAAACCAAAAATCATACTGGTTAATGCAATGCTTAAATACACATAAAAATTGTTGGTAATCAAAACTATCCCTATCGAAATCAACACACCTACAATGGTCCCTAAAACACGCTGAATCGATCTTTGCTTGGTTAAACCATAACTAGGACGCATAATTACCACTACCGTTAGCATGATCCAATAGGGATTTTCGACGTTTAGTAATAATCCCAAAAAGTATCCTCCTACCATAGAAACCGTCAGTCGAATACTATGTCTTAAAATAGGTGAAGAAAGTTGGAAATTCTCTTTAAAACCTTGAAGCGTATATTCTTCTGAGCTTACAAATTTTTCACGATAAACCTCTAAAATAGGTTGTAGCTCCTTATTTTTTCTGCTTTGTAATAAATGTTGAACATTCGCAATCTTAGACTTTTGTCTTTCTAAGTAATCTTTGTAATTCAATAAAGCTAAAGATATAGCTCTGACTTTAATAATATCATGACCCTCCGCGAAGTCTTGAATCTTTTGGCTAAAATCTTCTCTAGAAGGTGATTTTTCTCTACTAAAATTAATAGGCTTATCTGTTTTTAAGAACAACTCCATTTTTTTAAGCCAAATATATTGTTGATGCAATTCATCCTGAAATTCCTTGAAAAGAGCTTCATTCCAATTAGGATGTTGACGAAGAGAATAAACATCAATCGGGTTGGCCATGGTTAATTCTGCAATATCTATCAGCTCAACCAACATCAACATCTGTCTGTTTCTAGTCTTAGAAGCACCGCCTAAAAGCTCATTGGTAAACAATAATTCTCGTAAACTTTCTTGCTTTTCGGTAATCTGTTGATGAAGATCTAAACGTTTAGACTCATCCACTTTTTGATTCAATTGATTTCTTTCCCACTGCAGGTGAATAAAATTGGCATTTAAAGCTACTAATTCAGCTAGTTTTTCATTGACTTGGCGTTTTTTGGTTAAAAAATGAAAAATCGTACTCATGATAATATATCCCACACCCCCGATGCACATAAGAAGAACATGCTCCAAGATTCCTGGACCATCATAGCGTTGAACCATACTAAGTACAACTCCCATTAAACCTGAAAAAGCAAGCATATTGGCTCTATGGCCAAAAACGCCCAAGTAGGAAATGAAAAAGACCAAAACGGCAATTCCTATAAATAGCAATAGGATATTACCAATCATAAAACTAATTAAAAGAAAACTGAGTGAATTCATAAGAATACTCAATCCCATGGTGAAAACGCGCTTTCGAATATCACCTTGTAAGTCACAAAAAGAAGTCAGTAAAACTCCAATTGTAACCGCTGGAATGGCATCTACATTTCCAGAAAAATAAGTAATTAAACCAAAAACCAATACGGTGAACGCCATCAGTACACCACGACTAAAGTCATAACTTAGTAAATAGTTTTTCATTTAATTTTTAAATAGCGATAATTATTTTTTACTAAACTCAATTACAATCGGTGATTTATCATCCGATAAATATTCATAAGAAAGCTTATTATCATCAAAATAACCGATTAAACTGTTTCCAGAGTTTTTCATTGAATTCCCTAAATAAACATGATAAATTCCCTTTTTAGAGCTTGGATAAAAATGAGCAAGCATGTGTTTTTTATCCTCATTTAATATGACAAATTCGCCGTTTTCTAAATTAGATTTATAATAAGTTTTTCCTTCAAAAAGGTATACAGCATTTATAGGCATATTATTGAGCTCTAAATCATTAGCATCCATTTTGTTAGAGTATTTTTTAAATAATTCAGTACCAGGATGCTCTGTTTTAGTTTTTGTCTTAATCGTAACTTCTTTGGTTTCATCTTCGCGATAAGTTGGTATTTTAGCTTGTTGTGTTTTAATAGTGGTTGTAGCGCTTTTTAAAGCATCTTTATATCCTTGTTCAAACTCTTTTACTTTAGATTCCCCTTCGAATTTGTATAAAATCGTTTCGTTACAATCGGTAAAACTCAACAAAACTTTATTGCTAAAAGTAGATGTAACTTGATCTAAATCTGCCAACAAAACCAAACACGGATTCAGTTTAGCTTCTTCTGGCCAAAACTTTTTAGCATCTGATAACACCTTATAGTCCTTTTGTGTTAGCAATAGGCGTAAATAGTTGTTCAATTGAAATTGATTGGCACTAAATCCACTAAAATTAGATGGAATGCTAATATATTTATAATCTGAAACTTCTTGTGCCTGAGCAAATGCTAGCATCCAAGCTAGTAAGAGTGCTAATGTAGTCTTCATGATAAAATAATTTTTGTAAAGATATTGAATGTAAGCTTGTTTATATGTTTAAGCGAGATATAATTATCAAAGTTTGATTACATTTGTTATATGTCGAATACAATTGGAAAGTTATTTCAGCTTACAAGTTTTGGAGAAAGTCATGGTAAGGCCATTGGCGGAATTATAACAGGTTGCCCAGCCGGAATTAACTTGGATTTCGATAAAATTCAACATGAATTAGATCGTAGAAAGCCAGGTCAATCTAATATTGTAACCCAACGAAAAGAAGATGATGAGGTAGCGTTTTTAAGTGGAATTTTCGAGGGTAAAACGACCGGAATGCCTATCGGGTTTCAGATTGAAAACCAAAATCAGAAATCAATAGATTATTCGCATATCCAAGATGTTTACCGACCTTCTCATGCTGATTTTACGTATGATAAAAAGTACGGACATAGAGATTATAGAGGCGGAGGAAGAACTTCGGCCCGCGAAACAACCAATTGGGTTGTAGCTGGTGCTATCGCCAAGCAAATCATCCCTGAAATTGAAATTAACGCTTATGTATCTTCGGTGGGAGATTTATTTTTAGAGAAACCTTATCAAGCATTGGATTTTAATAAAACAGATCAAAATGTGGTTCGTTGTCCAGACGATGAGGTGGCTGAGAAAATGATTCAAAAAATTAAGAACACTAGAAAACAAGGTGATACCATAGGCGGAACGATTACTTGTGTTATTAAGAATGTTCCGATTGGTTTGGGAGAGCCTATTTTTGATAAACTACATGCTCGCTTGGCGTTTGCCATGATGAGCATAAATGCTGTAAAGGGTTTTGAGTATGGCAGTGGTTTTTGTGGAGCCAAAATGAATGGATCCGAGCATAATGACCTATTTAATGAAGATGGCAGTACACAGAGTAATTTGTCGGGTGGAATTCAAGGAGGAATATCTAATGGAATGGATATCTACTTTAGGGTAGCTTTCAAGCCAGTGGCAACATTAATGCAAACTCAATCCACCATCGACAATGAAGGAAACCCGGTAGAAATGCAAGGAAAAGGAAGACATGATGCCTGTGTTGTACCTAGAGCAGTACCGATTGTGGAAGCTATGGCGGCAATGGTTTTAGCTGATTTTAGTTTGCTGAATAAAACTCATTCTTAAAATTTAAATCACTAAAAAAGTCCTTAATGCAATTAAGGACTTATACATATTTTTTTAAAATAAGATAAAAACTTATTTATCTTGATTCATTGCTTTTTCTTTTAGAGCAACATAGTCGATTTTATCATTTGGATATTCCGCCATCATTTCTTCAACTTTGTTTACCATATTCTCTGAACCACAGAAAAAAGGAACGCGCTGGTGTAGTTCACATGGGTCTATATCCATAATTCTTTGGAAACCATCTGTGGCTTTTCCTCCTGCCTGTTCGCAGATGTAAGCTATAGGATTACACTCGTACAATAAACGTAATTTACCATATTTATGATTTGTTCCTGAAGGATAGATGTAAATCCCACCTTTTAACATATTTCTATGGAAATCAGATACTAAGGAACCAATATATCTAGAAGTATAAGGTCTATCACCTTCTGATTTCTGACAATATTTTAAATAATCCTTCACTCCTTGTGGGAAATGAACATAATTTCCTTCGTTAATAGAATAAATATTTCCATCCTTAGGAAAAGTCATGTTTGGGTGAGAAAGGTAGAAAATACCTAAAGATGGATCTAAAGTAAATCCATTCACCCCATTTCCGGTGGTATAAATCAACATGGTAGATAAACCATAAACCACATATCCCGCAGCAACTTGCTTATTTCCTGGTTGTAAAAAATCTTCAATCGTAACAGGTGTTCCATCTGGTGTAACTCTTCTGTAGATTGAGAAAATTGTTCCAACGGTTACGTTTACGTCGGCATTAGAAGACCCATCTAGGGGATCGATCAATACGACATATTTGCTCAAATGACTGTTCGCTTTAGACTCAACAGGAATAAAGAACTCATTTTCTTCTGATGCGATTCCGCAAACAACCTCTCTTTGGGTTAACGCCTTAATAAATGTATCATTTGCAAATACATCTAATTTTTTCTGTACCTCTCCCTGCACATTGTCTTCTCCAACATCTCCTAATATGTCCTCCACCAAGCCATTTTTATTTACTTGTTGGTTTACAATTTTGGTAGCTAATCTAATGGAACTCAATAATCTAGAAAGTTCTCCCGTAGAATATTTAAAATCCTCTTGATTGTCAATAATAAACTCCCCTAGGGTTTGATACGCATTTGCCATAATACTCTGATTAGTTATCCCAAATTTATGATTATTTTTGATGTAATAATAGTTTTGACATATGACTTTAAACTATTTTTACTTCAATTTCATTTTAATTCACTTAGTGTATGAATAACAAGATACAGATTATAAACGGCCCCAATTTGAATTTGCTTGGTAAAAGAGAGCCTGATATTTATGGTAACAAAAACTTTGATGATTATTATCAGGAGCTTGTTGAAATGTATCCAAATCTAATTTTAAATTATTTTCAATCCAACCACGAAGGTAGTATTATCGATAAATTACAGGATGTAGGCTTCCGATATGATGGAATAGTTCTTAATGCCGGTGCATTTACACATTATTCTTATGCCATTGCCGATACATTGAGAGCAATTGCGACACCCGTAGTGGAGGTTCATATCTCTGATATTAATACAAGGGAAGATTTTAGAAAAATTTCTGTCACTAAAGAGCATTGTATTGATATGATCTCCGGTAAAGGTTTAGAAGGCTATCGTATGGCGGTTGATTTACTATTAAATAAGATTAATCAGCATTAAATAATTAGCTGAAATAAAGATTACTTTCTCCAAAAAACGGGTGTTAATAAGATAAGAATTGTAAATAATTCTAGTCTCCCCAGAAGCATCAAAAAGGCGGTAAACCATTTAGCAGCATCCGCCATATCTGCAAAGTTATTCACTGGACTATATTTTCCAAAAGCTGGACCCACATTTCCCAATGAAGAAGCGGTTACACTTAGAGAGGAAATTACTTGATCATAATCGGGGTTGATATTGGTATCTAATAAAGCCATTATGATAGAGCCAAAAATAAAAATGAGCATATAAATCATAAAAAAAGCCAAGACATTAAACACAATTTTGGGAGGAACGGCTTTTTCATTATAACGAACGGGTATAATGGCACTGGGGTGAATTAACCTTTTAAACTCACTATAGCTATTTTTAATTAGGATTAAATGTCGAACGATTTTAACACCGCCTGAAGTAGATCCCGCCATGCCTCCCGTGAATAGCAAAGCAAAGAATATGACGGTTAAAAATGGTGTCCATTGTGTGAAATCTGCAGAAACAAAGCCTGTTGTTGTAATGACAGAAACTACGCTAAATAAGGAGTGTCTAAAGGCAGACTCCAACTCAAAATATTGATCACCAAAGGCAGAAATACTTACTCCTGGATGCGTAATCGTTGTCTGCGAAGGTTGACCATAAAAGTGAACTACCACGGTTGAAATTATACTAATAACTACCACCAAACCCAAATAGAACAAGTATTCTTGATTTTTAAGTACTTTTTTATAAAGTCCTTTGAAAATGTAGTAATTCAGTACAAAGCTTGTTCCTGCGATAAACATAAATAAAATGACAATATATTGTAAAATCGGCGTATTGTTCCAGTAGGCCATACTCGCATTTTTGGTAGAAAATCCACCAGAGGAAAGCGTGCTCATTGCATGATTAATAGCGTCAAACCAATTCATGCCAAAAACCTTTAACAGAAACGCTTGGGCAAAGGTTAGGAGTAAGTAAATCACCCAAAGTTTTTTAGCGGTATCGGTTATCCTAGGATGCAATTTATCAGCTGTAACTCCAGGAGCTTCGGCCACGAAAAGCTGCATTCCACCAATTCCTAAGAGAGGAAGAATAGCTATCGTTAAAACGATAATTCCCATTCCACCAATCCAATGCGTTAAACTTCGCCAAAATAACAGACCCTTGGGCATAATTTCAATATCGTTTAATATAGATGCACCTGTTGTAGTATATCCAGACATGGTCTCAAACATGGCATTGGTCAAGTCCATTTGATTTGCTTGCTGAGCGGTCTCAGATAACTGTGGAATCGTAAGAATATATGGTAAAGTTCCAAACAGGGCCATCCCAATCCAACCCACTCCAACAATTAAATAACCTTCTCTTTTGCCTACGTTTTTTTTAGCATTTCGCGTGATTAAGAACATACTTAATCCAATAATAAATGTGATTAGACCTGCAATAGCAAGTCCTTTATAAGCCGGTTCGTTGTAGTATAAACTAACCGGAACACATAAAAACATAAAGAATGAATTTAATAAAAGAAGAATTCCTAATAAATTAAGAATAATGGGATAATTCGTTTTCTTTAAAACTGGCATAAATTAAGTTTCAAAATATTCTTCCACCTTGTTGATGCAACCTGGTTGAGAAAAAACAACCACGCGATCAAAAGGTAGAATAACAAAATCTTTGGTTGGGATAAATCCTTTATTGTTTCTAACAATTCCTCCTACGATGGCTTGTTTTGGGAATTTAAGTGAAGCAATTTTTTTATTGCAAATTTTGGCACCTTCGTCTACCCTAAATTCTAATACCTCAGCTTGAAGATCATACAAATTAGTGACATCCAGTACTTTTCCTCTTCGAATATGTTTAAAAATGGCATTGGCAGTCATTAATTTTTTATTAATAAAGCCATTGATTCCAATTACTTGGCTCAAATGAATGTAATCTGTGTTTTCAACAAGTGCAATGGTTTTTTTAACGCCTTTAGATTTGGCCAAAAGACAAGCCATAATATTGGTTTCGGAGCGACCTGTAACCGCTATAAAAGCATCAATTTCAGAAATTCCTTCCTCCTCTAATAAATCTGAATCTCTCCCATCCCCGTTCAAGATTAAAATATCATGAAATTCATCTGCTAAATCATACGCACGATCCCGATCTCGTTCAATAATTTTAACGTCATGCTTGCTATCCTTTAATAACCGAGCGGTTTTGGTGCCAATTCTTCCACCTCCCAATACCATAACATCAGCCAAACGATGATGGGGTTTACCTGATAGTTTGTGAATAATTTCTTTGGCTGTTTGCAAGGCGATAAAATAGACATGATCATCTCTTTTATAGACGGTATCACCTCTAGGTATGATGGTTTCATAAGTTCCGCCATCGGAACGAATTATAAAAATGGGAAGAAAATTAATTTCATCTCCAAACTGTTCAGCAACTTCTTTTACTGTTTTATTTAATACACTTGAATTAGATTCTAAAATTATACCTAATAGATTTAATGCCCCATTCTCGAAGGAATGAATCTCATTGAAAACCGACTCTTCTATTAGGTTTAATATCTCATTAGCTGCTAATTGTTCGGGTGAAATCAACATATCGATTCCAGCGCGTTGCATAGCGAGTGTATTCGATCTTTTTAAATACTCTGGATTGGTAACCCTAGCAATTACTTTTTTACATCCGGATTTTTTAGCAATTAATGCCGACATCAAATTGGTATTCTGTAGTTGAGTTACAGCAATAAAAATATCTGATTCGCTAATCCCGATTTCTTTCAACGCTTTGAAAGAAGTGCAATCACCTCGATGGGTTAAAACATCTATCTGTGACTCTATTTTTTCTAATTTCTCCTTATCTAAGTCTACAACAATTATGTTGAGCGACTCATTAGATAATAATTTCGCTAAATGAAAACCTACTTCACCTGCTCCTGCTATTATAATTTTCATGGATAAGTTAGACTATTTATAATGCAAGGTAGAAAAATCATTAATTCTATTGCAGAATATTATTATAAAGTATAAATTTTAATTTTACACAGTGTAATAACGAATTAATTTACAATGTCTTACAAGAATGTATCGCGCTCTTCGGTTTGGCTATCCCACATCAAGAAAGCTTTTAAGAAATCATCTATTTCTCCATCTAAAACCGAAGATACATCAGAGGTTTCCTCGCCTGTTCTTACATCTTTCACCATTTGATAGGGATGTAATACGTAGTTACGAATCTGACTACCCCACTCAATCGCTTTTTTGTTGGCCTCAATTTCATTTCGGGCGGCCATTCGCTTCTCTAGCTCAATTTTATATAACTCCGACCTTAACATCTGCATGGCCAATTCGCGGTTGGCTAACTGCGAACGCCCTGCCTGACAAACCACTACAATCCCAGTGGGCGTATGTGTTAACTGAACCTTGGTTTCAACTTTGTTAACGTGCTGACCACCAGCTCCACCCGAGCGAGAAGTTTGTAATTCAATATCGTTTGGATTAATATCAATCTCAATAGAATCATCTACCAATGGATAAACATACACCGAAACGAAACTCGTATGGCGTTTGGCATTGGAGTCAAAAGGCGAAATTCTAACCAATCGATGAACACCATTTTCACCTTTAAGATAACCAAAAGCATATTCGCCTTCTATTTCTAATGTTACGGTTTTAATACCCGCCACATCACCTGCTTGGTAGTTTAATTCTTTAACTTTATAACCATTCTTTTCGGCCCACATTAGGTACATGCGCATGAGAATACTTGCCCAATCACAACTTTCGGTGCCACCTGCTCCAGCTGTAATCTGTAAAACCGCACTAAACTCATCACCCTCTTCAGAAAGCATATTTCTGAATTCAATTTTCTCTAGTAATTTTAGAGCGCGATTATATTGTTTTTCGATTTCTTCCTCAGAGCCTTCCCCCATTTCTTTGTAAAACTCGTAGAGAACATCTAAATCATTGGCAGCACGTTTTACTTCTTCGTAATCCTCTACCCAAGATTTCTTTGTATTAAGTTGTTTTAAATGGAGTTGAGCCGCTTTAGAATCATCCCAAAACTCAGGCGAAGCCGCCTTTTCTTCGTCATTGGCAATCTCGATTAATTTTCGATCAATCTCCAAATACTCGTGTAAATTATTTACACGTTCTAACATATCTTTTAGTTGTTCACTCTGAATCATAGATGCAAAGATACGGAATAGGTAGTTTCTGTGTATATAGTCTTTATTAAAAACTAAATTAATCCCTTTGTTGATCTAGTCCTTTACCTCTAAAGTAGAAGAAGAATATCATACCTAACACAGAATATGTAAGCCAATAACGCACATCCAATAAATTTCTAGCTCAAGGCCTTTTCATGTAATGTAAATTTCTCATTATTAAAACTTAAAGAAAAACTTTCCCCAGGTGGATGTAACAATAAATTAACCAACAAAATCAAAACATTGATGCCTAGAATGCTTATTACAGTATAAACTAGAGCTTTAAGAAGGATGTGGTGATGAGAACGCGACATAATTTCTATTTTATATAATTAATAATAAGTGTCAAAAATCCTCTTCTAATGAATGTACTAAATCATTCAATAACATCTAATCTATTCAATGCGAGATATTTTTATTTTCTCAAATACTGAATCAATGCGCGACGTAAATCGTTTTTAGGGTGTAAATCATCACTTTCATCAGGATAAATTTTCTTAACTTTTGGATTGTTTTTATTTAAGAAACCTAAATTAGCTTCTAAACCTAACATTAAAAAATCAGCGAAACCAATTCTATAAACTTGATTATCCTCGATCTTTTTACCATTCAAATTCCATTGATTGCCATCTTTTGTAATATGTTCAGAGAATTGTAAAAATCCACCCATAGTAACATTGGCCATTCCTGCATCAAGTACTTGAGTTAATAAATCTCCCGTAATATCAACTTCCACAATTTTACCTCCGTAAGGCATAGCACGTAAAATATCATACTCAGAAACTGGTGGATACATCATATCATCTAATCGCATAGAACCAGAGTTGATAACAACTGCTTGTGCTTTAGGTGCTGCTTTTTCCATTGCTTTTACCACTGCTTTAGAAAAGTTGGTTGGATGATGACGGATAGAAGCTTCTAACACATCGAAGGCTTCTCCATCCTCTAGAACAATTTTCATAGCATCAAAGCCAATACTGGCATAGCTATTAGCAGCAATATTCATCCATTTATCAACCACGGCTTTCGTTTTTTCTTGTAATGGAATGCTTTCATCCATTTTCACTAAATCCAATGTAGCCTGACGGGTATTATTGTTTTTATCAATTTTAAGTTTGTTGACATAAACTGTTCTAGCATTGGCGTGGGCCTTAGTTATAGGTACTTCTCCAACAACTTTAAATCGACTATCATGCTCGTGTCCTCCAATGATGAGTGCAAGTCCAGGAATTTGCTCAGCTAATTTAATATCATCTTCCATGTTGAGGTGAGTTAACGCAATAACAGCATCACAAGTTTCTGAAAGCATGTCATATTTTTCTTGGGCTGTTCTGAATACATCTTTATAGGCTACATAGTCTGCTTTATTAAAAGGAAGAAGAATACTAAAAATACCAATTTTAACTTCTGTACCGTCTTCATCTCTTAAATCTAAAATCACTTCCTCGGGCATATATTCTTTGGTTCCGTCTGGCAGAACTTTATGAAAAGGTGAAAAAGTGTGATTATCATAATGGAAGGTATTCGATGAAATCCATGTAAAATTGGATTCATTTAATCTATCTTGAAATTCAGATTCTTTAATATCAAATTCGTGATTTCCTAAACCTGCAAAGTCAAGACCAGCAGCATTTAGTGCATCAATCATCTGAGCTCCACGAATTCTTTGATTATTATGTTTTAGACTATTAAATACAGAAGGACTCAAAAAATCTCCAGCCATGAGCATAAAAGTATTAGGATTTTTTTCTTTTTCTCGGTCTTTGATGGTGGCCACACGTGCCAAGCCTCCTTCTTTACCATTGTTCAAAGCAGAAATTTCATAAATATCGTTGATTTGTACCAAAGTAAGTTCAAAAATACCATCGTCGGTGGATGATATTGTTTGATTCTTCACCACTTGTGGTGTATAACAAGCACTGAAGATTAAAAAGCTAAAAAATGTGAGTAAGGTTGTTCTTCTCATGATAATGAGTTTTAAGTTATATAAAAATTGAGAGTAATAAATATACAAATATTTTATTCTAATCTTTAAAGCTATGATTTTGATGATTTTTCTTTATTTTTTTTAAAATAATAGGCTAAATCAAGAATAGGATCACCTGTCAGTTAATTAATCATATCAATAAGTTTTAAATGTTCAAATATTAACAAAATAGATGTTGAATGTTCTTGGAGAATTGACTGAATGATTTGTAAATTGCAGCTTAATTATACTTCATGTTCCCCAAAGAAAATAATTTCACAAACGCTACCTTCAATCCTAAGTCAATGCGAGAAGAATGCGGTGTCTTCGGAGTTTATTCACATAGAAATATAGATACATTTTCAATCCAACAATTTGGTATGTTTGCTTTGCAACATCGTGGTCAAGAGGCTTGTGGGCTTACCGTTTTAAAGGATGGGGATTTAAGAACTTTCAAAGAAGAAGGTTTGGTTTTAGATGCTTTCAAGCACATTGAGAATCCTGAGGATTTTATGGGTAATGCAGCTATAGGGCACACCCGATATTCAACCGCAGGAGATGGAAGCACCAAAAACTTTCAGCCACTATATGCTGTAAATCAATATGGAAAACCTCATTTCTCTATTGCTCACAATGGAAATTTAATTGAAACGGACAATCTTCGTGAGTATTTAAAGAAAAAGGGATTACCCTTTATTGCGACTTCAGATACAGAAGTTATGTTACGTGCGATTCAGTATCATGCGGAAGATCCTGTGCAAGTAGCTGTTCGTAAAGCTGCAAGAAATTTGAAGGGAGCTTATTCGGTTTTATTATTGGTCAGAGACAAGTTAGCAGCATTTCGTGATCCCAATGGAATCCGTCCTTTATGCATGGGTAAATTAGACGAAGATACTTGGGTTTTTTCATCAGAAAGCTGTGCATTTGATGCGATTGGAGCTACCTTCGTGAGAGATTTAGAACCAGGAGAAATAGTAGTTTGTTCGCCAGAAGGTATGAAGTCTTATAAGTTTGTTGACGAAACAAAAGACAGAATGTGTTCTTTTGAATATATTTATTTTGCTCGACCAGATTCACACTTTGCTGATAAGGAAGTTTATGACTTAAGGGTAGAAAGTGGTAAGAAATTATTTGAGCAATCACCAGTGGACGCCGACGTCGTGATTGGTGTACCTGATTCTGGAATTCCATCTGCGATTGGTTATTCAGAGGCAAGTGGTATACCTTTTCAGCCAATTTTGGTTAAAAACAGATACATGAGCCGTTCGTTTATTGTTCCTACTCAGGAAATGCGTGAGCGTATTGTGAATTTAAAATTAAATCCAATTATCCCTAAAATTAGAGGAAAGAGGTTGGTAATTTTGGATGATTCTATCGTTAGAGGAACTACCAGTAAGCTGTTAGTTAAGATTCTAAAAGAAGCTGGAGCCAAAGAAATTCACTTTAGAAGTGCTTCACCACCAATTATAGCGCCTTGTTTCTTAGGAATAGATATGCCAACTAAGGATGACTTGATTTCTGCCAACAAGACTAAAGAAGAGCTTAGAGAATATTTAGATGTAGACAGTATCGATTTCTTATCTGTACCAAGTTTACAAGATTTATTAGGCTCCAAAAATCATTGTTTTGGCTGTTTCACAGAGACATATCCAGTGGCTAGATTAAATGCAGAAGAAATTGCAGCAGTTGAAATTGTAGATTAATTATAAGTAAAACTTAAGATTATTATGTTCTACCAGGATTTTGTTTTACAAAAGCGGACCATCCCGAGTAGCTTTTTCCTGAGTCTATACGACCCGCGTTAAAATGGTGGCAGACAGCGGCTGCTAAGCCATCTGTAGCGTCAAGGCGAATGGGTAAATCTTTGATTTTAAGTAAGTTTTGAAGCATTCCAGCAACTTGTTCTTTACTTGCATTTCCATTACCTGTAATTGCCATTTTAATTTTCTTTGGCGAATATTCTGTAGTGGGCACTTCGCGATATAAGCTAGCTGCCATGGCAACACCCTGCGCACGGCCTAACTTAAGCATAGATTGAACATTTTTCCCAAAAAATGGAGCTTCAATAGCAACTTCATCAGGGTGGAAATTATCTATGAGACCTAAGGTTTTTTCAAAAATTCGCTTAAGTTTCATGTTGTGATTAGGTAGCTTATGCAATAAAAGTTCGTCTAACATGATGACTGTCATTTTGTTATTGACAACTTTAATAATCCCATAGCCCATCACTGTGGTACCAGGATCGATGCCTAAAATAATTTTCTCAGTCATTTTAGATGCTTTCATAGGAAAAATATTTAAGCAGAATTTAAGCTAATAAAGATTGAACTAATGAAAAAAAAGAAGTTTAGAAAAACTTACCTCTTCTTCGCATGTTAGGATTCTGCATATTACGCCCAACATTCATCTTTTTTAATTGTTCTTCGAACATTTTAATTTGTTCGCTAAGCATGTTTTGTTTATCCTCTGCTTTAGCTTCAGAAAGCCATTTTTGAGCTTCTTGTTTGCGACCTCTAGACATAGCACCTGCAGCAAGATTCATCTTAGCCATAGCACGATCGTGTGCAAATGAAAGCCCATGTTCTAAAGCTTTTCGCATATATTTCTCTGAAATACTAATATTATTTTGTCCTTCAGTTAAACCCATCATGTAGTGATAATAACCAAATTGCTTTTTGATTAACTGAGTTTCTGGTTTCTTAATATGAAATAACCATTTTTTGGCGCCTTCTAAATCTCCACTACGCATTTTCCAGAATGCTAATAAGATAAATTCATTTCTGAAATATAGAAGGATAGGAAAAATAGAAAGGAGTAATAGGATTATACCCCAAGCAATTTCTCTCGTACTAAACATATATATAGATCCTGCAATAAGTAAAAATGCAAGAACTAGTTTTAAGTATTTATTCATGTGTATGTTTTTGTTTGTGCAAAGATACTTCTTTGATAGAAACTCAAAAAATTGATTTAAAACGTGCTTATAGACTTATTTTTCAAGAAAATTCTTGGTTTTTGTAAGGAATTCTGCAGGGTTCTCTGCATGCAACCAATGTGTTGCGTTACTCACATAATCAATTTCTGCATTCGGGAAATAGCCTAAAATTAAATCTTTATCCTCTGGTAGGATATAATCAGAATTAGCTCCGCCCAAGAATAAAGTTGGTTTAGAAAATTGTTTATCTGGTAAACTATTAGAAATTATGCTGGTATAGGTGTCATACAGTGCATTTAAATTAAATCTAAATCCATACTTTTCATTTTCTTTGCGATAAACGCTCTTCATTAAAAATTGACGAATGGAGTAGGATTTAATATATGGTTTTAAAAACTCATCTACATCTGATCTCACTTTTACTTGTTCGAAATCAACATTTTTTAATCCTTTTAAAATCTCATTATGATGAGGTTCATAGCTTTTGGGCGCCATGTCAGCAACAATTAGCTTCTCAACTTTATCTGGGAAATCTAACGCCAAAGACATAACTACTTTTCCACCCATAGAATGACCGATAAAAGAAGCTTTCTCTATGTTATAATGCTCCATGTAGTCGATTAAATCCTGCGCCATAGCTTGATGCGATGTATCGTCATCATGAAAACTTCTACCATGGTTTCGTAAATCCACCAAGTGAGTTGTGTATTTTTCAGCGTATTTTTTCCCTAAGGTATTCCAGTTGTCTAATTGTCCAAATAGACCATGAACAATGATAAGATGGTTTGGTTTTTCGCCTATTATTTTGCTATGTAGAATTTCCATTTAATGTTTTTTTGTGTTAATTAAATTATAGTTGAGCTAATTCAATCTTACGTAAATACAGTTGAATTGTGTTTTCTAAACCTAAGTAAAGCGCTTCAGAAATCAACGCATGACCAATAGAAACCTCATCGATTTGAGGAATTTCACGAATCAAAAATTCAATATTATCTAAACTTAAATCGTGTCCTGCATTCAATCCAAGCCCATGTTCTTTTGCCAATAAAGCAGTTTCTTTATAAATATCAACAGCTTTTTTGTTGCCCTTGGCATATTCCACCGCGAATTCTTCGGTATATAACTCAATTCGGTCGGCTCCGGATGTTGCAGCAGCTTCCACTAATTTTGGATTAGGATCTAAGAATATAGAAGTTCTAATTCCATTTTGTTTAAACTCTTGAATTACTTCTTTCAGGAAACCTTGATGTTGGATGGTGTTCCAACCAGCATTCGAGGTAATCGCGTCTACACTGTCAGGTACCAATGTTACTTGTTCTGGTTTGTTGTCTAAAACCAGTTTCATAAAAGATTCAATTGGGTTTCCTTCAATATTAAACTCAGTAGAAACAATCGGTCTTAAATCTGCAATATCCTGATAGGTAATATGTCTTTCGTCGGGTCTAGGGTGAACCGTAATTCCTTGTGCGCCAAATTCTTGACATTTAATCGCGGCCCTTACTACATTAGGTTCATGACCACCTCTTGCATTTCGAATGGTGGCAATTTTATTAATATTTACACTTAATTTTGTCATAATTTAAAAATAATTTTAACCTGTCAAGGTCTGCATAACTTCTAGATCAAATTCTCTACTTGCTGTCACCAAATGATCAAATAAATCTGACTGAACTGTTTCAAATTCAACCCAATCTGAAGTTTTAGTGAAACAATAAATTTGTAAAGGCATACCTTGTGGTGTGATTTCTAACTGGCGAACAATTAATGTGTCTGAGTTAGATATATTTGGGTTTTCTTGTAAATAACTTTGAGCATATTTTCTAAAAACTCCAATATTCGTTAATCTTCTTCCATTAGCTAACTGACTTGGATCGGCAGAATGAACATTAGCTTTGGCCAATTCGAGTCTTTTCCTTGTAATATAATTTTTGATTAAATCTATGCTCTGATATTTTTCTAACATATCATCTGAGCAGAATTTAAAAGACTTGACATTAAATACAATTGAACGCATCACACGTCTTGTATTGGTATGTCGCATAGCTTCATAATTCTTAACCTCCGTAGTGATCAAATCATAGGTAGGAACAGAAGAAATAGTTTTGTCGAAATTCTCGATTTTACAAGATACTAAATTGATTTCCTTTACGGTTCCTTCTACATTATATTTAGGAATCGCAATCCAATCGCCTACTTTAACCATCTTATTAGAGGCTATTTGAATTCCAGAAACAAAACCTAAAATGGTGTCCTTAAATATTAATAATAAAATCGCCGTAGCCGCACCCAGTCCTGCTATAATGCTTCCCCATTGAACATTAAATAAAATAGAAATGATAATTAAAACCACAAAAAATATGGTAATAATCTTCATTAGCTGACTAAAGGTTCGTACAGCCACTGTCCGGTAATTATTCTCGTCTGTGGCAATGGATAATACAGCATCTGCTCCCCTCAGAAACAGCTGTAGAATAATCAGAACAAAACCAATATCGAAAAGTTTTCCCATTCCATCCAACACATTGGGTGTAGGATAGAGAACATAGGGAGCTAGTATTCTGGTGAGCGCCAACGGAATCAAATGAAACAAGGAATTAAATACCTTGTGATCATAAAAATGATTGTCCCATTCAAAATTGGTAAGGTTCACTAACTTTTTCGTGAAATAAAGTAGGATATTCTTGATAATAAAATCTAGAATAATGAATAAACCTATCAATAGTGTCACACCAACCACAATGAGAGATATGGTCTCATATTGCGGACCTACAAATTCAGAAATATAGGTCTGAAATTGTTCCACCCATTCATTTCTAAAGGGTTTTAATTCTTGTTTAGTGTACCAACTCATAAAGAGCAAAGTTAACATATTCTTGATTGAATGCTTGGTTTATGCAAAAAATGTACCTTTGATGTATGGAGGAAAATACATTAACTATAATTTCACTATTGTGCTTGATTATAGGCTTTTTTGGTTCGTTTTTACCAGTCTTGCCAGGGACGCTTTTATCTTGGTTGGGTTTGGTAATTTTTAAATATACTAGCCATGCAGATTATGGATGGCCAACATTGATTGTGTTGGGAATCATTGTCTTGGCTTTTCAGGGAATTAACTATGTTTTACCCGCTTATAGCTCCAAGAAATTTGGCGGGTCCCGATATGGTGTAATTGGGGCATCAATAGGTTTATTAGTTGGAATAATTTTCGCTCCATTTGGTTTGGTATCAATTATTATCGCACCATTTCTAGGAGCGTTCATTGGGGAGTTTCTTCTGAATAAAAGTAATACCAAAGCTTCCTTCAAAGCAGCATTTGGGACTTTTGTAGGCTTTATGATTAGCACTGGTCTCGGCATGTTATTATCTTTAATATTTTTGTTGTATGTCATGTGGCAATTATCCATCAATGCAGGTTGGAACTGGATTTAATATTTCAATTAGAAAGTCTTACATTGTCTTTCATAAATTTTAAGGATAGAAAAGGATAGAATATGAAGCTAGATTTTAAACAATTACTCGATACTGCAACCAGGGCAACTTACTTAGCAGGAAAAGAAGTTTTGAGGCAATATAAGACAGAATATCACACTGAAATTAAACAAGATGGTTCTCCGGTGACTTCTGCAGATTTAGCTGCGAATGATATTCTGATGAAATATCTATTACCAACTAAGGTAACAGCCATCAGCGAGGAAAGTGGACATTACACCCATCAGTTTCGCCAAAATAATGCCTATTGGTGCATTGATCCCATCGACGGAACACACGATTTTGTAGACAAAACCGATGAGTTTTGTGTATCTGTAGGTTTAGTAGATGAAAACACTTCTAAACTAGGAGTTTTGTATGCTCCAGCATTGGATTTATTCTATTTTGCAGCAGAAGGAATTGGGTCTTTTAAATTTATATCTAGTTTTAATAATCTAGAGAAATACCTAGAAAACGAAGATTTCTTAGATTTTTTAATTTCCAATTCTGAGTCTTTACCCAATCATCCTCTACAGGATAAACAGATGTTTATGGCGAGTCGTTATCATCGTCATCCAAAGATAGAAGCGCATATCAATAAATTAAAAGAGAAATATCCAAATTTAGAATTGGTGACGATGGGTTCGGCGATTAAATTAGGATTAATGGCAGAGCGTAAAGCCAATGAATATTTAAGATTTACGAGATTTAATTTTTGGGATGTAGCGGGGGGGCATGCGATTTGTAAATACGCAGGATTAAAGCTTCTTCAACCCAATACGAATCAAGAGATAAATTATGAACGTGAAGACATGCGCATAGAGGGCTATGCCATGAAATGGTAAATTTTAAGAATTAAAGTATTTAATGCAATTGTTTCAACTCTAGTTGAATATTTCTGCCGAAGAATTTTCTCGCTAATTTTTGAAAATTCTTGGTGAAATCTGAAACATAGAATTTATACACAACTTCTTTTTCTTGGCTTAAACTTTCGTTTTTAAATAAAATATCCTTTAGCGAATGAGCTACAATAAAAGGAGAGTCAACAACTTGTACGCGCCCATCAAAATACTCTTCAATCTCTTTTTGGATCAAAGGATAATGCGTGCAACCTAAAATGATGGAATCGATATCTTTCAGCTTTTTATTAGACATATAATTATCTACAGCTGCCTTAGAAATCGCTGAGTTGGCAAAACCTTCTTCAATCACAGGAACAAATAAGGGCGTACCCAACTCTTGTACCTTAATGTGCTTGTTGAATTTTCTGATGGCTTTTTTATAAACACCAGAATCTACGGTTGCTTTGGTAGCAATCACACCAATTTTTTGATAAAAACTATACGCAACTTTCTCTGCTACCGGTGTAATCACGTCTATTACAGGTACACCCATGGGCTCTGCAATGGCTTTAATTTCTTTTAAAGCATTTGAAGAGGCCGTATTGCAAGCCATCACAATAACTTTACAATTCTGTTCTATTAAGAATTGCGCAATATTTTTGGAAAAGGTCTGAATGGTTTCTGGGGATTTATTGCCATATGGTAGATGCTTAGCATCACCAAAATAGATAATACTTTCCTGTGGTAAAACTTTCTTGATAGCTTTGGCTATCGTCAATCCACCAACACCCGAATCAAACACTCCAATGGGTCTTTCGTCACTCATTATGCAAATCTAAACAATAAACAAATCAGACGCGATACCATCTGCAAAAAATCTAAACTCTGGATTTAAATAGAGTTTATTTTCCTTTAATAAAAGCTTTCCTTCTTCAATATATGGTTTGGCATTCTCTTGCCATTCCGCAAATAAGTCTTCGGGAATTTGATTTTTTAAATGTTTTAAATCAATGCCATACAGCGTTCTAAGGCCAATCATGGTTAATTCATTAAGAATGTCATTTGCGCTCAAGACTTCCTTAACTTGGTTTAATTTATTTTGCTGAATGGAATGAATGTATTTTGAGTTATTCGCAATATTCCAATAGCGTTCTTTGCCATTGTAGCCGTGTGCAGAAGGACCCACTCCCGTATATAATTTTCCTAACCAATAAGATGTGTTGTGTTGGGAGTAAAAGTCAGGTTTTCCAAAGTTTGAAATTTCGTAATGGTCAAAACCATGAGAAGTCAAAGTCTCCACCATCATTTGAAATTGATACTGTTGTTTTTCATCGTCAACATCGGTTATAATACCTTTATTAATCTGGTGTTGAATAATAGTTTTAGGTTCGATGGTAAGTGCGTAAGACGAAACATGTGGCACTTTTAAATCTATGGCTCTTTTCAGGTTTTGCTTCCACATTTCATTCGTTGTTGTGGGAGAACCATAAATCAAGTCAATTGAGATGTTTTCGATACCGGCGTCTTGAGATCTTTTAATGCTTGCATCGGCTTCTTGAGCAGTGTGGGCGCGATTCATTAATTTTAAATCTTCATCAAAAAAAGATTGAACACCCATACTCAATCGATTGATGGGAGATTGTCTAATTTCTCTGACTTTATTGGCATTTAAGTCATCTGGATTAGCTTCTAAAGTGATTTCTGCATGGGGTGCAATTTCAAATAAAGTTTCAATCTGATGAAATATTTGATAAAACTCACTGGCGTTCAAAACCGAAGGAGTCCCGCCACCTAAGTAAATGCTTTCTAAGGGCAGTTTTATTTCATGTTGACGCAACTTTAATTCTTTACATATCGCATCCACCATTTCGGCTTTTTGCTTGAAAGAAGTTGAAAAATGAAAATTACAATAACTGCATTTTTGTTTACAGAAAGGAATGTGGAGGTATAAATGCATTATTTAATCAAGGTTTTTAAAAAGCTTGTTCGTCCGATTTTTCTAGTGATAAAGTCTTTTTGAATATCGAGACCTCGCGCTGGAGAATATTCTCTTCCGTAGTAAATGATTTGTAAGTGTAAATCATTCCAAATCTCTCTAGGGAAGAGTCTTTTAGCATCTTTTTCGGTTTGTTCTACATTTTTTCCATTGCTCAAATTCCAACGCCACATCAACCTGTGAATATGCGTGTCCACTGGAAAAGCAGGAATTCCAAAAGCTTGTGCCATGACAACAGATGCTGTTTTATGTCCCACACCAGCTAGGGCTTCCAAATCTTCAAAATTATCTGGCACAATTCCTTGATGTCTATCCATCAGTTGACTGGCCATTAAATGTAAATTTTTAGATTTAGAATTATTAAGTCCAATGCCGGTAATTAATTCCTTAATATGGTCAATACTTAATTTAGCCATTTTGGAAGGCGAATCAGCCACAGCAAATAATCCCGGTGTTACTTCATTTACCTTTTTATCCGTTGTTTGTGCAGATAAAGCCACCGCTACCAATAATGTGTAAGGGTCTTTATGATCTAATGCAGGTTTAGGATTTGGGTATAACTCTTGAAGAGAGTCGATGATAAATTGAACTTTTTCGGCTTTTGTCATGAATGATTAGTTTTAATACAATAGGAATTAAATGCTATCAATAGTGGCAAAATTAACGGAAATAAACGAGAAGCAATAAAGCTTCACGGTAGCTAGTAGAAGTAGAAATGATTTTATTGAAAAAAAGCTGGTTTTAAAAATTATAACGAATAATGTTTAAATTTACAAAATGAACATAACAAATTGGATAGACGATTTTAAGGAACCCTTGTTCATAGCAGGGCCATGTAGCGCAGAGAGTGAAGAGCAAATGCTTAGAATCGCATCTGAATTACCTTCCCAAGTTAAGATATTTAGAGCTGGAATTTGGAAGCCTAGAACCAAGCCCAATTCATTTGAAGGTGTTGGCGCTATAGGTTTGAATTGGCTAAAAAAGGTGAAAGAAGAATATGGGTTTAAAATCACGACCGAAATAGCCAATGCAAATCATGCTAAATTAGCCTTGGAATACGACGTAGATATTCTTTGGATTGGTGCTAGAACTACAGTGAATCCTTTTCAGGTGCAAGAAATTGCAGAAGCCTTAAAAGGATCTGATAAAATTGTTTTGGTTAAAAATCCTGTCAATCCAGACCTTGATTTATGGATTGGAGCTTTAGAAAGATTAAATGGACAGGGAATTACTAAATTGGGTGCTATTCATCGTGGGTTTTCTACCTATAAAAAAGATAGATATCGAAATCAGCCCCAATGGCAAATTGCTTTAGATTTTAAAAATAAATACCCAGAGATTCCATTGCTTTGCGACCCTTCGCATATTGCAGGAGATAGAAATTTAGTAGAAGAAGTTGCTCAAAAATCTTTTAATTTCGGGTTTGATGGGTTAATGGTTGAAACACATCATACGCCAGATGAAGCTTGGAGCGATGCAGCACAACAAGTGAAGCCTGAGAAATTAAAAAGTATCATTGAGAATTTAAAAATTCGTTCTCAAGATCAGGAAAATCTTGACTATCATTTGACTTTAGAAAGGTTGAGGAATCAAATTGATGACAAAGACAGAGCTGTTCTAGAATTACTTTCAGAAAGGATGAAAGTAGCTAAAGAGATTGGAGAGTTAAAAAAAGAACATAATATAACAGTTTATCAACCCAAAAGATGGAATAACTTGCGAGATTGTATGATTGAATTAGCCTTGGAGCAAGGTCTTTCAGAAGAGTTTGTTCATGATTTTATGTCAGCTATTCATCAAGAATCGATTAAAATTCAAAACACCATTATGGCAGAAAATACAAGCATATGAAAGGTCTAGTCACCAAATCAACTGGCAGTTGGTATGTCGTTAGGAGTGAAGACGGAAAGGACTACGAAGCCCGCATTCGAGGTAAATTCAGGTTAGATCAAATATCTCACACCAATCCTTTGGCGGTGGGTGATTATGTTGATTTTGAGTTAGATAGTGATGATTTGGCCTTGATTACGAATATATATCCAAGAAATAATTACATCATTCGTCGTTCGGTGAATTTGTCTAAACGAACGCATATCATTGCTTCAAACATCGATTTAGCTTTTTTGATTATTACAATTGCCAACCCTCGCACTTCCACTGGTTTTATAGATAGATTTTTGGTGACTTGCGAAGCTTATCAAATACCTGTGATGATGGTATTTAACAAGGTGGATGAATGGCGAGAAGAAGAAATCGAGATTCATAGGGAAATGCAGTTTACTTATGAAGATATAGGTTATGATACGATGACGGTTTCAGCTTTGAGAGGTGATGGACTAGATGAGTTAAAAGCTAAATTAAAAGGAAAAATTAGTTTAGTAGCTGGACATTCAGGGGTTGGAAAATCTACGTTGGTAAATGCACTTTCGCCAGGTCTGGATCTTAAAACAAAAGTTGTTTCTGGTTTTAATCATAAAGGAAAGCATACCACCACCTTTGCACAGATGTATGAGTGGCCATTTGGTGGATATGTTATCGATACGCCTGGAATTAAGGAGTTTGGTTTGGTAGAAATAGAAAAGGATGAAATGCAGGATTATTTTCCCGAGATTTTCGCCTTGAAAGGAGATTGTAGATTTCATAATTGCAATCACTTATTAGAACCCAAATGCGCTGTGAGAAAAGCTGTAGAAGAAGGCGAAATAGCCGGAAGTAGATATGAAAGTTATCTAACATTTTTAGAAGAAATTAATGAGGACGATTATTCAAAGAGTTAAAAACGCTGAGGTAAAAGTAGAAGGGGAAGTCATAGGGGGAATCAACCAGGGGTTACTTGTCCTGGTGGGTTTTGAAGAAATCGAAGATCAAGATGACTTCGATTGGATGATTAAAAAAATCACGCAATTACGCGTTTTTAATGATGAAAATGATGTGATGAATAAATCCGTAAAGGATATTGATGGCGAAATATTAATCGTTAGTCAATTTACGCTTCACGCTAATTGCAAAAAGGGAAATCGCCCTTCTTATATTCGTGCAGCTAAGCCTGATGTTGCTATACCATATTATGAGAAAATCCTTAAGGAAAGCGAAATTGCTTTAGGTAAAAAGGTTCAAAAAGGTGAGTTTGGAGCTGATATGAAAGTGACTTTATTAAACGATGGTCCTGTAACTATTATTTTGGACTCTAAGCTGAGAGATTTATAATTAACGTTTGGCTCTTGATTTAGTACTCCTGGTATCTCTCTTAAGTATAGAACCTAAAATAATCGATAAGAATATTCCATACGCCAAGTATAGAAGCGGGAATAGGATAACATAGTTTTTGATGGTATAAATATCTCGCGCTTGAATTTCTGTCATTTCTCCTTGTGTGATAGAATAGTTTCTTGCCGTTTCTAGGTAATCGGGAGATATATAATAGTGAATTAAAAACTGTGTTGGTATCGTAAATAACGCAATTAAAATCGTTAAACCCATCGCCGAGTTAAAGGCATGTTTAAACTTAAATCGCTTTTTGAATCTATGAGCTCTTTTGTCTAATAAGAATAGAAGATAGCTCAATGTTAAAGGAATTAAAAATAGAAAAGTTAAATATCGGTGGGTCTTAAAGTTTCTATCATGCCATCCCATCTCATATTCAAAAGCTGTCCACAAGAGAGATAGCAATAACGTTATAAGTGACCAACGAAATTCGTACTTCGTAAAGTATTTCTTCATATTTTTTTCTAAAATGTTAAAAGTACTATCTTTTTAACATTTCACATAACACTTAAACCAATTTAAAATCATCTAATTTTTTAAGTTCTATCTTTTGCTTTTCAAAACTCTCTGCGTCAATAGGTTTGGTAGCTTCCTCTATTAAGACAGTTTTAAAGCCTTCTGATAGTGCATCTTTGATTGAAAAGTAGACACAATAATCGGCTGCGATTCCACAAAAATGAATTTCCTCAACACCTTTTTCTTTAAAATATCCTGCTAAACCTGTAGATTTTAAATGTCCATTATCATAAAAACCACTATAGCTATCAATTTCAGGATCCATACCTTTTCTAAAAACAGCTTCTGCGGTATTCAATTCTAAATCTTTATGGAACTCTCCTCCAAAAGTGCCTTGCACACAGTGATCTGGCCATAATCGTTGTGTCATTCCGTTTAATTCTGTTTCCTCGAACACTTTTTTTCCTTCGTGTTGAGAAGCAAAACTTTTATGATTAGCAGGATGCCAATCTTGTGTTGCAACCACCAAATCATACTGTGGAATTAATTTATTAATAACCGGAATCACTTTATCCCCATCAACTACAGCTAGGCTGCCGCCCGGTAAAAAGTCATTTTGAACATCGATTACTAGAAGTGCTGTTTTATTCATTTTTAATTGTTTTTGGTGACGATCAAAGATATTCATAAATGAAGTCAAAACCAATAATCCCAATTTGAAACAAAAAAAATGACTTTAACCAAGATAAAAATTAGTTAAAGTCATTCTTTAAAAAAATTATTTTTGATTGCTTAATTGTAAATCAAGTTCACAATATCGTTTCCAAAAATAAACACCATCAAGGCCATTAAGAACACAAAACCAATAACTTGCATTACTTCCATAAATTTGTCGCCAGGTTTGTGTCCGGTAACCATTTCATATAGCGTAAACATAGCATGTCCACCATCTAGACCCGGAATAGGTAGTAAATTAACGAATGCCAACCAAGCTGATAATAAAGCTGTGAATGACCAAAAGAATCCCCAATCCCAAACGGGTGGCAATTGATCTGCGATACCAATAGGTCCAGAAACATATTTAGTCGCTTTTCCTTTTAGTTTCCAAAGAACACTAAATGACTGTACTTGGTCGGTAATAGTAGAAAAAGTTAATTTAACTCCTCTAGAAATAGATTCAATCAATCCAAACTCTTGAACATCTACAACTTCTGATAAATCAAAAGAAGGCCCTATACCTATCTTAGCTTCTTCTGGTACATGTACTACAATTTCTTTGGTTTCACCGTTTCTTTTTATCTTAAAATTAAGATCAGAGTTGGCGCTAGATGCAATAGTTCCAGTTAATCTTTTCCAACCATTAATAGGCTCATTATTTAAAGCTAAAATTTTATCTCCTTTCTGTAATCCTGCCTCTGCAGCAACACTAAATACGGTATCAATTTTAATCGCAACATTGGGTGCGAAAAATCCACCTTTATGCTCTAACATACTTACCAAAGCATCTTCGTTGATAGGTAAATTAACTGTTTCACCATTTCGCTTTACATTTAATTCCCCTCCGTCTATCAAGGCACGTTTGCTAATGTCATTTAGCTTAACATAGTTCACCCCATTCACTCCCACAGGAACATCTCCGGGCTTTAATCCCATCGCTGACTGAGCAGAATCAACAACGATTCCGTTGTTTAATTTATTAACATTTACATATTGCTCGCCGTTGGTGTAGCTCATCACACCAAAAATAATCATGGCCAAAAGTAAATTAACAATAATACCCGCTAACATAATGATTAACCTTTGCCAAGCTGGTTTTGAACGGAATTCCCAGGGTTGAGCCGGTTGTTTCAACTGCTCTGTATCCATACTTTCGTCGATCATTCCAGCGATTTTCACATAACCACCTAGTGGAAGCCAACCAATACCGTAAACTGTTTCTCCAATTTGTTTCTTGAACAAAGCGAACTTAACATCAAAAAATAAGAAGAAACGCTCTACCTTAGTTTTAAAGAATTTTGCAGCTGCATAATGTCCTCCCTCGTGTAAAACCACGATGATTGACAATATCAAAATCATTTGAGCTGCTTTTATTAATATCTCCATTTCGGATTAAATTTTAATTATTTGGGTGCAAAAGTAGGGAAATTATGTATAGTAGTTAATAACTTAGAGGCTTGTAGTTTTGGGTTTACTTGTTTTAAGTTGATTTAAACAAAGTTTTTAAAAATTCAATGAGATTGATTTTTAGGTGACAATATCTAATTTATATCATTTTCTATACATTTCTAAAAACCTTATCTTTAAACCTTCAAAATTTAAAAAATAAATTTCATGCAATACAGAATCGAAAAAGATACGCTAGGAGAAGTTAAGGTGCCTGCCGATAAAAAGTGGGGAGCACAAACAGAACGTTCAAGAAATAATTTCAAAATTGGTCCAGAAGCATCTATGCCCCATGAAATTATAGAAGGTTTTGCTTATCTAAAAAAAGCTGCGGCTTACGCTAACAGCGAATTAGGTGTTTTACCGGAAGATAAAAGAGATAAAATTGCCGAGGTGTGTGATGAAATTCTTGCAGGTAAGTTAGATGATCAATTTCCATTGGTGATTTGGCAAACAGGTTCTGGAACCCAATCCAATATGAACGTGAATGAAGTAGTGGCTAATCGAGCACACGAAATTGCAGGAAATACGATTGGAGAAGGAGAAAAAACACTACAGCCTAATGACGATGTTAATAAATCTCAATCTTCTAATGATACTTTCCCAACCGGGATGCACATCGCGGTGTATAAAAAGTTAATCGATGTTACGATTCCTGGTGTGGAGCAAATGAGAGATGCTCTTCAGAAAAAATCAGAGGAATTTAAAGATGTGGTTAAAATTGGTAGAACTCACTTAATGGATGCTACACCTGTTACCCTTGGACAAGAGTTTTCTGGTTATGTATCTCAATTAAACCACGGTTTAAAAGCATTAAAAAATACCTTACCACACTTATCAGAGTTAGCATTAGGAGGTACAGCTGTAGGAACTGGACTTAACACGCCAAAAGGCTATGATGTATTGGTGGCAAAATATATCGCTGAGTTCACCGGTTTACCATTCATTACAGCGGAAAATAAATTTGAAGCGCTAGCCGCACATGATGCTATTGTAGAAACCCACGGTGCATTAAAGCAATTAGCTGTTTCATTAAACAAAATTGGAAACGATATTAGAATGTTGGCAAGTGGTCCACGTTCAGGGATTGGAGAAATCATTATTCCTTCTAATGAGCCTGGTTCTTCTATTATGCCAGGTAAAGTAAATCCTACACAAGCAGAGGCCTTAACTATGGTTTGTGCACAAGTCATGGGTAATGATGTAGCGATTACGATTGGTGGAACTCAAGGTCACTATGAATTAAACGTATTCAAACCAATGATGGCTTATAATGCACTGCAATCAGCTGAATTAATTGGAGATGCTTGTGTTTCCTTCACGGTTAATTGCGTTGACGGTATCGAGCCAAACCACAAGAAAATTCAAGAATTATTAGATAACTCATTGATGCTAGTAACTGCTTTAAACACTAAAATTGGTTATTACAAGGCAGCAGAAATTGCACAAACTGCTCACGCTAACGGAACCAGTCTTAAAGAAGAAGCGGTTCGCCTAGGTTACGTATCTGAAGAGGATTTCGATAAATGGGTGAGACCAGAAGATATGGTTTAATATATATCAAAAAATAAATTTTTAATACCTCTAGTTTAAATGTAGGCTAGAGGTATTTTAATTAAGTTTGGCTTAAATACAATTCAAATCATATCTTATTAAGGAAGTTCTAGTTATAAAACTATGAGTTAGCCTACCTAGTCATAAAGTATTTACTTAAGGGCTGTGAATCAATTAACACTGCAGATGCTAACAATTAAAATTAATTATTTACTGAACGGATGTCTTGGAATAGTATAGGAGAACCTAAAAAATGGCAAAGAATTTGACAATGATGCGTATATATTTTTGGGAGCTGTAAAAAAACTTGATAATGAAGTTCATAATGTGCTCTAAAGCTTGTTCTGAGATTTAATAAATCGAATGCTAGCCCCGGTGTATTAAGCTTAATAGGACAAGCTTGATTCGATTCAGCAATATTGTGAAGAGTTTTATAGATTTAATATTAAAGTCAATGTATTTTTGAAATCAGTTTTATTGAAAGTTTCAAAATCGATTCGCAAGTTCATAGCATTAAACTTTTAAATCCTGGAAAACGAGCATTTAATTTGATTGAAACAACGTAGTATAAAAAGAGAAGAAATAAACATTAAAAATAGTTAGATATGAAAAATTTGAGATTATTGACCGTCTTAACTGCATTAATTTTTGGTGCATCATTTATGAGTGCTCAAGCTTATGAGGGGACAGGAGACAAAAAACTACAAGTAGGTTTTTCGCCTTATGGTAACGGTACTGGTATTACCGGTACATTCGATTATGGGATTCACCAATATTTCTCGTTAGGAGCGGGTGGAGAATTTTACTTCAGCGACAACAACGATGGTGATTTCTACATCTTTGGTAGAGCCGATGCTCATTTAGGAAGTTTGCTAAACATGCCATCAAACATGGATTTATATCCAGGTATTGATGTGGGGCTTTTAGGAGATGATTTTGGTTTCGGAGGTCATTTAGGTTTTAGATATTTCTTCCAAAATAATTTAGGTGTTTACGTAGAAGTAGGATCTAGAGGAAGTATTGGTTTAAGTTTTAATCTGTAACTTGCCGAAAAAATAATTTGAAAGTAGCAATTATTGGAGGTGGTGCAGCTGGGTTCTTTTTGGGAGCACAACTCGCATCACCTTTTTTTGTCGATATTTTTGAGAAAGCTATGACACCGCTTCAGAAGGTTAAAATCTCTGGTGGTGGTCGATGTAATGTAACTCATGCTTGTTTTGATCCTAATATTTTAGTTGATTTTTATCCCCGCGGAAACAAAGAATTAAAAAGTGTTTTCGGAAGGTTTCAACCGGGCGATACGATGGGCTGGTTTGAGGAGAGAGGAGTCCCCCTCAAGATTCAAGAGGATATGCGCGTATTTCCTGTTTCGGACAGTTCGCAAGATATTGTGGGATGTTTAATTAAGGAAAATCAAAACAATAAAAATAAGATTCATTTAGGAGAAGCTGTAAAAGAAGTACTCCCATATGATGATGCCTTTATTCTGAAAACAAGCAAAGGAGAATATGAGTTTGATAAGGTTGTTTTTGCCCCAGGAAGTAGTAAACAAGTTTGGCAAATGATAGAAAAATTGGGACATTCCATTGTGCCGCCAGTACCTTCCTTATTCACTTTTAATAGTAAAGATAGCAGGATTCAGGGTTTGCAAGGAACTTCGTTTCAGAATGTTGATATTAAGATTCTAGATTCTAATTTAGAGAATCATGGAGATTTACTAATTACCCACTGGGGCTTTAGTGGTCCAGCAGTTTTGGTTTTGTCTGCGATTGGGGCAAGAGAACTATATGAGAAAAAATATAATTTTAAGGTTCAAATCAACTTTATTGGACATAATGTAGAAGATGCGTTGGAAACTCTTTTTCAACATAAAAATGAGAACGGACGACAGAAAATGAGCAAATTTGCTCCATTTGGCTTAACCAAGCGTTTTTGGATGAGTATGCTCGAAAATGTTAAAGTAGATAAGTATTTAAACTGGAGTGACATCCCTGATAAAAAATTACGTAAATTGTCGTTTGAATTAACCCAAGGGACCTACGAAATTAATGGTAAAAGCACCTACAAAGATGAGTTTGTAACGGCAGGTGGTGTAGAGTTAAAAGAAATTAACTTTAAAACCATGGAAAGCAAGTTGGTACCTGGGATTTATTTCGCAGGTGAGGTATTGAACATAGATGCTGTAACAGGAGGATTTAATTTTCAAGCATGTTGGAGCGAAAGCTTTATTATAGCAGAGACATTAAAAACTATGCAGTAATTATTTTTGTGAAATATCTATTTAAAATCAAAAAATTTTGAGAAAATTGTTATGTGCGCATAACTTTAATTATATTTGATTATTAATTTTAACATTTAACGAGGAATATGAAAAGAAATTTATTATGGCTATTGGTGCTATTAGTCTTTCCTTCAGCGATTTATGCCGGTGGATACCGTGTTTCGCTACAAGGAGTTCGCCAAGCAGCCTTAGGAGCACAGGGAGCAGTTTTATCTCATGATGCGAGTGTGGCATTCTTTAACCCAGCAGCTTTGGCTTTTGTGGATAGTAAAGTGAGTATAGCTGTGGGTGGTTTTGGAGTTGGCTTAACTACCAAATATCAAAACCCAAATACATTAGAGAATCATGAAACAGACAATCCTCTAGGAACGCCTATTTATGCTGCTGCTAGTTATAAACCAACAGAAAACCTAGCTTTAGGACTTAGTTTTACGACACCTTTTGGTAGCACCATCGAATGGGGTGACCAATGGGCTGGTAAATATGTTATTGATAGAATAGAGTTAAAATCTTACTTCTTTCAACCAACTGTGGCTTATAAATTCAACGATTGGTTTGGTGTAGGTGTTGGATATATTATGGCAAAAGGAGCTGTGAACATTCAGCGTCAAGTGGCTGTTGGAGGTTCTGACGCTAGTTTAGAAATTGATGCAAAAGAAGGTTCTGGAACGGGATATAACATTGGTGTATTTATTAAGCCAGATCCAAAAGTAACTGTTGGTATTTCATACCGATCAAAAGTGAAAATGGAAGTTGAAAATGGAGATGTTCTATGGACAAATACGCCAAGTTTAGTACAAGGTGCTATGCCATTTGCTGCAACTAATTTCAATGCTGAATTACCTCTACCATACGAGGCTTTATTTGGACTTTCTTACCAAGTAACACCTAAATTATTGGTATTAGGAGAGATTGGATCAGTAGGTTGGGAAGAATACAGAAAATTAGATATTGAATTCGTAAATGGATCTGATAGCTATGATGCTCTTTCTACTCAAGGATATAACCATACATTTAACTATAGTTTAGGGGCTGAGTATGCTGCTTCTAACGTAGTAGACGTAAGAGTTGGTTATAAATATGATGCTTCTCCTTCACCAGGTGAGCACTTTAACCCACAAACTCCAACTACAAACTATCATGCATTTACTGCAGGTTTAGGAGCTCACTTAGGTAGCTTTAATGTAGACTTAATGGGTGAATATATCCAAGGAGAGGAGAGAAGCTTTAACAATATCGAAAGCGGATTTGCAGGAGATCTTTTATCAACAGGATTTGTATTTGGTTTAGGTCTATCGTATAACATTCAATAATAATTTAGAAATATGAAATTTATATATAAATCAGTCTTCGTTGCCTCAATGTTAATCGCATTTGGATGTAATGATGATTTTGAAACTACAGTTGATGAAATTCAAATCACAAGTGGAGATGCTAACTTTAGTAAATACGTTGCAATTGGTAACTCACTAACTTCTGGATATGCAGACAATGCATTATACAGAAGTGGGCAAGAGAATTCATTCCCAGCAATTATCGCAGGTCAAATGTCTGCTGCAGGTGGTGGTGAGTTTTTGCAACCACTTATGCCAGAGGATGATATGGGAGGATTTTCCGATCTAGGACTACCCGGAAAATTAACTTTACAAATTGTGAATGGAGCTCCGGCGCCTGTACCTTCTGCACCAGGTGGAACTTTCCAAAGTACTTTTGTACAAGGACAGTTTAACAACATGGGTGTTCCAGGTGCAAAATCTTACCATTTGGTTGCTCCAGGATATGGTAATCCAGCAGGTGTAGCACAAGGTTTGGCTAATCCATATTTTGCTAGATTCGCTTCATCTCCTAACACGAGTATTATGGCGGATGTAATGGCACAACAACCTACGTTTTTTACGCTGTGGATCGGAAATAATGATGTATTGAGCTTTGCTACTAGTGGTGGAGCTGGTGTAAATCAACAAGGTAACTTAGATCCTTCTACCTATGGTGGAAATGATTTATCGGACCCACAAATGGTTGGAGGAGTTTTAAATTCAGTTTTAGAGAATTTAGTAGTGAATGGTGGAGCAAAAGGAGCTATTGCAAATATTCCTAATGTAACTTCAATTCCTTTCTTAACTACTGTTCCTGCAAAACCATTAGCTCCTACCAATACGAGTTATGCAGCGCAGATTCCAATGTTAAATGAATTTTATGGACAATTAAATCAAGTTTTTGCTGCTTTAGGTGTTCCAGAAAGACAAATTTCATTTGATGCTGCCGGGGCTTCAGGAATTGTGTTTGTAGATGATAGTTTACCAGATTTATCAGCTCAGATGGCTGCGGTTCTAACGCAAGTTGGTGTACCAGCTTCGCAAGCGCAATTATTGGGATCTATCTTTGGACAAGCAAGACAGTCTAAAGAAGGTGATTTAATTCCTCTAACCATGAGTTCTAAAATTGGACAACTAGATACGGATAGAGTAGGTATGCTAATGGGAATGGGATTATCTCAAGAAATGGCAGGACAATTATCTGTTGTTGGTTTAACCTATCCAGCAGATGAGTGGGTATTAAGTCAAGATGAAGTAGCTCAAGCGACAGCAACTACCAATGCAATCAATAATATTATTGCTCAATTAGCATCAAACTACCAATTAGCTTTGGTGGATATGAACAGAAAGATGACTACTTTACAATCAGGTATTCAGTTCAACGGTGTTGATTACAATGCTTCTTTCATTACTGGTGGTGCATTCTCTTTAGATGGTGTTCACCTTAACGCAAGAGGTTACGCGATGGTTTCTAACTATTTCATCGAGGCAATTAACGCTAGATATGGTTCGACATTAAGACAAGTTAACGCAAATAACTACCCTGGAATTCAATTTCCATAAGTAAAGGCGGTTTAAATATAATAGCAATATAAAAGGGCTAATCGATTGATTAGCCCTTTTTTTTATGCTCGAGATTATGATGCTTAATAATCTCCTAAACTTTCTTCCCCATTAGCTATAGTCAAAGCCGAGGAAGTTCCGATTCTTTTAACACCAAGTTCAATCATAGCTTTAGCCTCTTGATAATTTCTAACGCCTCCAGCAGCTTTTACGGGCAAATTGCCAGCATTGTCGATCATTAGTTTGATGTTGTGCTCTGTTGCCCCGTTTGGCTTCCCATCGCTGGTCTTATAAAAACCTGTAGATGATTTAACATAGACTTTATCTTCTTGCCCAGAAGAATATTCTTGAGTTACGGATTTAATAAGTTTTGTAATGCCAATTATTTGCTCATCGCTAAGTGCAGCAGCTTCAATAATCCACTTAATCAGTTTATTTTGGCCTAAGACAAATTTATTACAAAGTTTAACTTCCTCTGCAACGCCATGCAGATTACCACTTTTATAAGATTTATAATTAATTACAAAATCTAACTCATCTGCACCGTCTTTTATAGCTTGTTTTGCCTCTGCTATTTTGGATTCAGTGTCTAAAGTACCCTCGTTGAATGAAATCACAGTCCCCAAGACAACCTTGCTTTTTTTGTCATCTAATAACTTACGAGTTTTCTTCACTAAATCAGGGCGAATCATAACTGCATATAGATCATTTTCAATGGCCTCTTCAGTTAGCTTTTTGACTTGTTCCCATGTTTCTTTTTTGGATAAACCTGATTGTTCAGGGGTTTTGAGATAAGTTGAGTCTAAATAATCTTTTATGTTCATGAGTTATATTTTTAAAATTGAATAAATAGGAAAGTGATCGCTATAACCACCTAAATATTTACTGCCTACATATGTTCTAAAAGGTTGACCTTCATATTTCTTATTCCATTCCTGAAGGAAATATGGATTAAAAACATGGGTTTCAACTAAATCAATTTTGGTTTCATTGGTGAAAAATCCAAAAGAAAACAACATTTGATCAAACAACAATTTATTTTTCTGATGTAAGTTAGTAAAATGTCCTTTATTTTCTAAATCTTCCATAGGGTTATGGAAGCTATATTTATCGACTAAATTTCGATGTGGTTCTGTATGAAAGAATTTTTTTATTGAATCTGCCGTTGGATCTGCATTAAAATCCCCTAAAATTACGATATGGGGGTTTTCTTCTCGATCCTGAATTTCCTTAACATGTTGGCTCAGTTTTTCAGCAATTACATGACGTTTAGGGCTATTAATATTTTCTTCACGTCTAGAAGGCATATGAACTACAAAAATATGCACTAAATGATCAGCTAATTTTCCCTTTACATAGAGCACATCTCTAGTTTGGTCACGTCCATCGCCATTGTATATCATAGGCGGATGCAACACCTCTGAATGTTCAACAGAAAACACATTTTTGTTATAAATTAAACCAACATCCATTCCTCTCTCGTCGGTGGAGTCATAGTGTACATAAGCATAGATATCTTTACCAAGATTTTCATTATCGATTAAATCCTCAATTACACGAGAATTTTCAATCTCTGCCAAACCGACTATACTAGGAGGGTGGGAGGTTTCATCTAGACCTATTTTAGAAATGGCAGTAGAGAGCTTCATGATTTTGTTATCATATTTCTTTTGATTCCATTTTCTTCTCCCATTAGGCGAAAAATCATCGTCTAAGAGCTTCTTATGATTTGTAATATCAAATAAATTTTCGGTATTATAAAAAGCTATGGTATAGCGTGATGACATATATAAAACTAAATTTTTTACTTAATAATTATACTTATTCTTCCATCGGGATTTCAAGAAATTTCGGTCGTGTTCTTCTCTAGCGTTTTTACCCGGTTCATAGAACTTAGTACCAGCAATCTCTTTTGGTAAAAATTCTTGTTCAGCAAAATTATCTCGATGTGCGTGAGCATATTTATAATCTTTCCCGTAATCTAAATCTTTCATTAATTTGGTCGGAGCATTCCGTAAATGCAAAGGAACCGATAAATCTCCAGTTGCTCTCACTTGCTGTTGAGCAATATTAATGGCTTCGTAAGTAGAGTTGCTCTTGGGTGAATTGGCTAAATAAACTGCGCATTGTGATAAAACAATCCTCGCTTCTGGGTAACCAATTGTAGAAACAGCTTGAAAAGTGTTGTTGGCAAGGATTAAGGCGGTTGGATTTGCATTTCCAATATCTTCGGAAGCTAAAATTAAAAGTCTTCTAGCTATAAACTTTAAATCCTCTCCACCTTCTAACATTCGTGCAAGCCAATAAACAGCTGCATTAGGGTCGCTTCCTCTGATGGATTTAATAAATGCAGAAATAATATCATAATGCTGTTCGCCAGTTTTATCATAGCGAACCATATTTTGTTGAATTTTTTCTAATACAACCTCATCTGTAATGATTATTTCCTCTTTTAAACCAAAACTACTTACCACCAGCTCTAATCCATTTAGAACCTTACGAGCATCTCCGCCAGAGTAACGTAATAAAGCATTGGTTTCTTTTAGTTCGATCTTCTTTTGACTTAAAATCTCATCCTTTTCTATGGCATTATTAAGCAAAGATTCTAAATCGAGTTTAGATAGTTCTTTTAAAATATACACCTGACAACGACTTAATAAAGCAGGAACAACTTCGAAACTTGGATTTTCGGTGGTGGCGCCAATAAGTGTAATAAAACCCTTCTCAACGGCACCCAACAAAGAGTCCTGCTGTGATTTATTGAAACGATGAATCTCATCAATAAATAAAATAGGTTGTCCTTCTCCTGAGAACAAAGTTTGGTTTTTGGCTTTATCAATTACCTCCCTTACATCTTTAACGCCACTTGAAATGGCTGAAAGTGTATAAAACTTTCTTCCTGAAAGTTCAGCGATTAATTGAGCTAAAGTGGTTTTACCAGTACCTGGAGGACCCCACAAAATCATAGATAAGAGCCGTTTAGCATCTAACATAGATTTAATAGGCGCTCCTTCTCCTATCAAATGAGTTTGATTAATATAACTCTCTAAATTAGTGGGACGCATTCGCTCTGCCAATGGCTTATTCATACAAAAAAGATCTTTAGTATGTTGGTATTATTGTTGTAAAAAAGGACTCATTTCATCCTCGATGTTTCTTCTGAGATTCATCAATTTAATAGCGTACTTTTCTTTTTCTTTCTCTGATTCGGTGGACGGTTCCCATTTAGGTACTTTTAGAGACTTCCCATTTTCGTCTACGGCGACAAATACAACAATACAATGTGTTTTGTGTTCGAAATCGCTCTCGGTGACTTTTTTAGAAAATACATCAATAGCAATATGCATACTAGAATTTCCAGTATAAATAATTTCAGCCTTAATTTTAACTATATCTCCAATGAGAATCGGCTTATAAAATCTGATTCCTCCTACGTAAACTGTCACACAATAGGACTCAGACCACAGACTAGCACAGGAATATCCAACTTGGTCAATCCATTTCATAACGGCTCCACCGTGCACTTTACCACCGTAGTTGATGTCGGTTGGTTCGCTTAAAAATTGAAAAGTTACTTTGCCATTTTCCATAAATGTAAAGGTACAAAAGACTTATCAAAAAAAAGCCTGACGTGAATCAGGCTTTGATATGCTTACATTTTATAGATTTTACTTTCTACTTCCTCGAGCAATAATGGCGATGATTAATAATAAAACTAAACCTCCAATTACCCAATAAAGAGGATTGCTCATCCAATCTTCTGGACTAGACTTTTCCCCAATATTAACATCAATATCTAAGCCTTCCTCCTGAGCGAAAGCCAAGGGAGAAGCTATAAATAGCATTAAACCAACTAATAAAAAATGTACCCTAGTTAAAATCTGATTTTTCATATTTATATTTTTTAATTATTTACTAATATAACATAAAAATTGTTCCAAAATTAAAAATATAAAAAAATAAGAGAAGTGGGGTTAAATGAGTATAAAACGAAGTTGAAAATTTTTGTGATATATATTATTAGAACGCTGCTGTAGCCACTAAGCGCAGCAAAGGTTACAGCTCCAGCCGAGATATCTTTTATTTTTCCAATTCTATGATGAAATTCAGGGTGGATAAAATCGCATAATTCTTCAATAGCTGTGTTTAAACCTTCGATCGAAAGTATTAAACCAAAAGCTAAAACCTGAAACAACCACTCATGAAAAGTAAGCCGAAAGGCAAAACCTAAAACGATAAAAATTAAAGTTAAAGAAAAATGAACCTGAATTGCCTTTTCAGCTCTGATTAAATAAAAAAATCCTTTGAAAGCATAGCGCATACTTTCCCAGCGATTTAGCAAAAAGTTGTCAGACAATTTTGGTTTTTCCATTACATACGACTATTGTAGATGTCTGTAACTCTATTTTTCAGGTATTCTGATTGAAATTCGAGTTCGTCTTTATAAATATAATAGTCAGATTTATTTTGATTTAAGTTAATCTCTTGATAAGCAGGCTTATTATCTGTGGAGTTTTCTAATAAAACTACTATAGAATCATTTTTAAAGAAGGCCTCTTCTACCCAAAAAGATGGTCCGTAAAATAAAATACGTTCGGTTTTCTTGTTGGCTACATCTACGAGAACAATTTCTTGATCTGGGCCAACAATTAATTCTCCCTTATCGTCAAACCCCCATTTATAACTATCTATATCGATGTATTTAGTGGAATCTGCGTTGAAAGCTAAAAATTGCTTGTAAACTGGCTTGAAATCTTTGCTCCAAATTGGAGTTATATTACTTTCATTTCTAACAATTTTAAATGATTCGTCTTGCACAAAATTATTTAGACTAAAGCCTTTTACGTTTTGCGAATAATAATCCACCCACTCATTTTGTTTTTCTAGAGAATAGGTGCGAACTGGTTTTTCTGTCTCGATTTCTATCATCTCCTCCGAAAGGGGGGTCTCATCGATAGATTCTTCTTCTTTGGTGTCACAACTCCAAATAAGTCCAGTTATTAAAAACAAAATCGCTATTTTATTAAGCTTCATATCTATTTAATTTAGTACTAATGTAAGTAAATAATAAAAAATTTCAACCACAATAAATGTATTCTAATCTTTTAGTTTGCGGCTTCTTCTCCTTTTTCTATAACGGATAAATAGGTAAATTAATATACCTGTGATTAAAACAAATGGCCAAATATTGATTAATCCAATAAAGAACCAAATAAGATAATTCCACCCATTTTTAACTCCATTTTTAATCTCTTGTCCAAATTGGTTTCCAACACTTAAACTTTCGTAATACTCTAAATTTAAGGTAGAATATTGCACCTGAGATTGAAGATATTTAATTCTCCCCTCATAGGACTCAAGCTCTGATTGAAGTTCACCAATTTGCTTTTCTATAGCAAGCATTTCGGTGACCGTATTGGCTTTGTTCAGAAGCTGTAAATATCTTGCCTCTAATTCTCGCTTCGTCTTTAATCTAGCATTCACATCTACAAATTCTTCTGTCACATCTTCCACAGAAATCGTTTTATGATCTATGCGTTGTGCGCCTTGTAAGACTTGGTCTAGAAATCCATCAAAATTTTGTTTAGGAACTCTAATTTGTGTCGAATAAGTAATTCTGTTGGATTGACTATAGTTTTGATCTGTTACAACATAGGCATCGAAATCCTTCAATGTGTTGAGTATTTCCTGATGCTGACGCTCGACATTTGCTACTTGAAATGTGATAGAACCTGATTTAATCAGCATTTGCTCTATCTCTGCGATATCTTCCCTAGAAGACTCTTGCTCTACACTTTCTTCGCTATATTTAGCTAAATCGAGTTGTGCAACCGAGAAGCTTTGAGCCGATTCGTTGACATTATCTCCACCACAACCAAATGCTAGGAATAACATAAATATCAGTGCTAATTTCATAATATAGGTTGTTAGATCAATGTGATTAATTGGAGATGCTTCTTTGGCTATTTAATGATGAGGATTATTCTTCAACCAAAGCGTCAGCCTCAACTTCTGGCTCGGGCATCATTACATTTAATTCTTCTCGATCCCAATCATATTGGAATATAATTCCAAAAGCAGTAGAAGTGACTTGTAAGATATTTAATCCTTTTACAGCTCCATATTTATTAAATAAATAGATATCGGTGGGTGTAATATAAGGCTCACGTTCTGGGTATTCGATCGAAGCCAAAGTCGTCTCTATCATCTCGTTGGAGATAGGTAATGGCATATAGGGGTTGAATTGTAAATTATAAATAACTTTTCCTTCGGGAGTTGCAATAAACATATAATCTTGTCCAAAAGGTAAAGTATTAGAAGCATTAGTCTCTGTCGTTAAGTATAGTTTAAATAACTGAATTTCCTTTCCACGGATTTTCTCTTTAAAAGGAAAGAAAATAGGGTTCAGATAGGTTTCCTTATCTCCATATACCAAATCATACTTAGCCTGAATATTTTGCATGATTCGATGTTTCAAATCATAATAATCTAATTCTTCTTGCGTGGCTGCTCTAGTGGTAACAGCCATAGCAGCAGAATCTCTAATGTCCGTACCAAATTTCATTTCTCCAACAAGCATTTCTGGCTTATCCTTAGAAAAAACTAATGCATATACGGTATCGTTTTTTGGCATAACTAATACTTCTCCTGCCGATTTTCTAAGTTTTCTATGTGCCTCGATAGCCTGCATTGACATTGTAAAGGCCTTATCATAGGTGTATATTGTTCTCGCCTCACGCAGAATAGAATCGTTGATTTGCTCAAAAGACCTTGTGTCTTTTTGCGCAAATGAAAGGCTAAATATTAAGACAAAAACAGAAAAAATTAAATGTTTCATGAGATATATTTATGAGGAGATTAAATCAAATACTAGTCCAAGTATGTGAAATGGTATAGCGCTTAATTTGCTTATATAAAATTACCAACTACCGCTGGCACCGCCACCGCCGCCCATTCCGCCGCCGAATCCACCAAACCCGCCGCCGCCAAAGCCGCCACTTCCGAATCCACCACCTCGGCCAGACCAAGTACTTCTTCCGAAATCGGTGAATATGACATCGCCAAATGGACTTCTTCTTCCTCCAGAACCACCTTTGCCGCCGCCGCCGCCAAATCGACTAAGTATCCAAATTAATAGGAACATTCCACATAAAAGAAAAAAGAATTGTAGTAGGCTATTATCAGATAAATCATCTTGTCCTTTTTCGAAACCAGAGCCATCTTCAATAAACTTTCCATCTAAAACCTTGAAAATAGCATTTAAACCATTGTCAAATCCTTGATAATATTCTTCTTGTTTGAAATAAGGAATAATAAAATTATCAATAACCTGACGGCTTTTAGCGTCGGTCATGTAGGCTTCGAGTCCATACCCATTTTGGATTGCAATTTTCCTATCGCTAGCACTCATCAAAATCACCATTCCATTATCAGCCTCCGCTTGTCCAATTTTCCATTCTGCTAACCATTTGGCTCCTAAGAAATTTGGGTCTTCTCCCTGCAAGGATTCAACGATAATGAGGGCGATTTGAGTAGAAGTTTTTGCCTCGTAGTCAATTAATTTACGATTAAGAGTTTGTTGTTCCTGTGGACTTAAAACAGCTTGTTTAGCATAATTGAATATTAAACTTGCATCTGATTTTGGTTGTGGAGGAATGGTGTATTGTCCAAAAGACAAAACAGAAAAACCAAAAATGAAAACCCAACTAATAATAAGAGATAGTTGTGTTGGAGCTTGAAATGTTGGCTTTTTGTTAATCATAAGTTATTTCATCTGGGAGCTCATTTATATCATCGGTCTGCCATGGGAAATGCTCTTTCAGCTGCTCTCCAATAGATGTCACGCCAGCACAAATACCTTCCACCATATTACCTTGAACAAAATGCTCCTGAATTATATTTCGGGTAGTTTCCCAAAAGTTTTTTGGGACGACTTTATTAATACCCTTATCACCATATATGGCAAAAGCCTTAGAAGTGATAGAAATATGTATTAAAACACCATTTCTATGTCTTGTGTTGAACATTCGGAGTTCATTGAATAATTCTTGTGTTGTCTTAAGAGCGTCTGTATCTTTTTTATGACTCACATGAACCCTCAGTTCTCCCGAAGTTTGGGCTTCGGCAGACTGAATCGCATCGATAATGCGATTCTCCTCTGCTTTGCTAAAATATGAATCTAAATTTTCCGACATTTCTATTTGTTGAATTCTCCTCTTACATCTGGAGCAACATCAGCGCCTTCCACCGAAGAGAAAGGTTCTTTTACATCAAAATTGAAAATACCTGCAAGTATATTATTTGGAACTTTTCTTACTTCATTATTGTATTCTCTTACTGCTTCGTTATATCTGTTACGAGAAACATTAATTCTATTCTCAGTGCCTTCAATCTGTGCAGATAAATCTCTAAACTGCTCGGTAGCTGTTAATTGTGGATAGTTTTCTTGTAAGAAATTCATTCGACCTAAAAAAGCTTTATTCAGCTCATCTTGAGCTTGTTGAAATTTAGCCATGTTCTCAGGAGTTAAATCATCAGCAGATAAATTAATAGATGTAGCCTTGGCACGAGCCTCGATAACATCGGTTAATGTACCTCTTTCGAATTCAGCCGCTTCTTGTACAGTAGCCACCAAATTACCGATTAAATCATTTCTTCTTTGGTAATCGGTTTCAACATTACCCCAAGCGTTCTTCACTGACTCATCCTGAGTAATAAATCCATTATAGATACCACCAGCCCACATAGCAATAGCAATACCCGCAACAAGTACAACAGCACCTATACCTAAACAACCTTTATTCATAATTTTAATTTTAATAGTTTCAAATATATCAAATATGATGCAAAACTTAAATATGTGTTAATTTAAGCCACATTAATTGAATTTAATAAATCAAAAAGAAGCCGTTATTAACTCAACTTCTTGGTTAGTTTTTTGAAAGATTTAGGCGCGCTTTTCCCTTTATAAATAATCTTATGCACCGTTTTTAAAATTGGTAAATCTATCTTATATTCAGAAGCAATATTAAAAATCCCATTGGTAGCATAATACCCCTCTGGAACTTGATTCATTTCCATCAAAGCTGATTTTACAGTGTATCCTTTTCCAATCATGTTTCCGAACATTCTGTTTCTCGAAAAATAAGAATATCCAGTTACCAACAAATCGCCTAAATACACAGAATCATTAATGTTTCGCTCCACAGGACTTACAATCTCTAGGTATTTTTCCATTTCGCGAATGGCATTAGAGAGTAACAAAGCAATAAAGTTATCTCCATAACCAAGACCATGCGCCATTCCTGCTGATATTGCATAAACATTCTTTAATACAGCTGCATGCTCTGTTCCAATGATATCATTAGATAAAGTTACGTTGACGAAGTCACAGCGAAGTAGATTGGCTAAAAGTTCAGCCTTTTCTTGATCCTGAAATGCCACAGTTAAATAAGAAAGTCTTTCCAATGCTATTTCTTCAGCATGACAAGGGCCTGCAATAACACCAATATCTTCATATGGAATACCATGTGTATCATGAAAATATTCACCAATAATTTTAGATTCTTGTGGTATTAAACCTTTAATTGCAGTTACAATAGTCTTTCCTTTTAATGGAATCTTTAACTCAGCAAGTGAATCTAATAAATAAATTGAAGGGGTGACGAAAATAATTATATCAGAATTCTCTATAAGTTCATTAATATCATTGGTGGTATTAAGAATATTAATATCAAACTCAACCGAACTCAAGTAATTCGGATTGCGTTGCTCTTTTTGCAAATAACCTTTAACATAAGGGCTTCTAACCCACCAATTTAGGTTTTTCATGTTTTCACATAAAATTTTTGTAATTGCCGTTCCAAAGCTACCACTGCCTACTACACCTACTCTTGGAAGAGACTTGGAATTCTCTCCTTTCTTAGAATTATCTACCATAAATTTTAGTGTTTTAGAAAAAATGAAAGTTACAAATAATATTCCTTTCAGTTATTTTAAGACTTCTTAAAAATTGTAATAAAAATGAGGATGATAGGCTCGTAGATTACCATTTTTAAAGTTTTGTAATGATTTTAATCTAAAAGCTTTGCATTTCCATTTTTTAAATTGAATTTTGCAAGCATATTTTAAGATTTTGTATAAAAAACTACTGAGCGAAACTGTTATTTATGGGATTGGCGCAATATTACCACGCGTTATCATTTTCCTGTTGAACCCATTTTATACAGAATATTTTGATGGAACAGAGGAGTTTGCCAAGTTTGTGAATCTCTATGCATTAATATCTTTTGTAAATATATTATTGACTTTCGGGTTTGAGACGGCATTTTTCCGATTTTCTGCTGAAAAAGAAAATATTAGAAAAACCTTTAATACAGCCTATATATTTTTGGGATTAAATGCTTTGGCATTTTTGATTTTGGTCCTGAGTTTTAATCAACCTATCGCAAATGTTTTAGAGTACGCCAACAACCCAGATTATATTAGTTGGTTTGCCTGGATTGCTTTCTTCGATACACTTTGCGTAATTCCATTTGCTTGGTTGAGATTTAATAATAAACCTATTAAGTACTCAGCGGTTCGCGTAACCCAATCATTACTTCAAACAGGATTGATACTCGCTTTGTTCTTGGTGATTCCAAAGTCGATTACTACGACAATGGGACTTACAGAGAAGGTATCGTTTCCGTTTTTCAGTAATGTCATCGGGAGTGTAATTGGTTTCCTATTATTGCTTCCCATTGCGTTGAAGGTAAAATTTGAATTTGATGTTAGCCTTTTCAAGCGGATGATTAAATATTCATGGCCAATTATGTTGGCAGGCTTGGCCTTTATGATCAATGAAAATTTGGACAAGGCTATACAGCGATATTTAATTCCCGAAAGCGATGCGGGTGCTTATGGGGGCAGCTATAAGCTAGCAGTTTTAATGACCTTGTTTGTCACTGCCTATCGTATGGGGATTGAGCCATTTTTCTTTAAACAAATGCAAGATAAAAATGCACAACTGACGTATGCCAGAGTTACCGAGTATTTTGTAATCGTGGCGAGTATTATAGCATTAGGGATTATTGGAAATGTAGATTGGCTAAAATCTCTTTTTATAAGAAAAGAAGAGTATTGGGTAGCGATTGATATCGTCCCAATTGTAGTACTTGCTAATTTATTTTTTGGGGTATATTATAATTTATCAACCTGGTATAAAGTGACGGATAGAACCAGGGTTGGAACGTATATATCGTGGATTGGTGCTATAATTACCTTGTTGATAAATATTATCTTATTACCAATTTACGGTTTTATGGTTTCTGCATGGGCCACTTTAGCAGCTTATTTTGTAATGATGGTAGTATCTTATTATTTAGGTCAAAAATATTATCCAATTCCATATAAAATGAGGAAAATATTATTTTACTTATCTTTAACCATTCTCTTTAGTGTAATTTCTTATGTTATATTTGACGCAAATTATTGGGTCGGAAATTTACTATTGCTGATTTTTATAGGCATCATATATTTTATAGAACGAAAAAGTTTACAACAAAATGAAAATTAAAATTATAAATAAGTCTGAACATGCATTGCCAGAGTATAAGACAGCAGATGCTGCCGGAATGGATTTGGTTGCTAATATAGAAGAAACTATAGTTTTAAATTCGTTAGAAAGAACTTTAGTTCCAACAGGATTATACCTAGAGATTCCCAAAGGATTTGAAGCCCAAGTTCGCCCTCGTAGCGGACTGGCTCTAAAGAAAGGTGTTACTTGCTTAAATGCACCGGGTACGATTGATGCTGATTATCGAGGCGAAGTGGGGGTGATTTTAGCGAATTTATCAAAAGAACCCTTCGAAATTAAAAATGGTGATAGAATTGCGCAATTGGTGATTGCTCAACACGAAACTATTGAATGGGAGCCTGTATCTGAATTATCTGATTCGGACAGGGGCGCTGGAGGTTTCGGAAGCACCGGACGCAATAATTAAAACATCTTAAACGTTAACTAATAACTAATTAATACTTAAATACATGAAAATAATTATTCCTATGGCTGGACGTGGATCCAGACTAAGACCACACACCTTAACAGTTCCCAAACCTTTAATTCCAATCGCAGGTAAGCCAATTGTACATAGATTGGCAGAGGATATTACTCGTTTATCGGATCAAAAAATTGATGAAATTGCCTTTATTACAGGTGATTTTGGAAAAGATGTGGAGGATAAATTAATTCAAATAGCAGAGAAATTAGGGGCTAAAGGAAGTGTTTATCATCAGGATCAACCTCTGGGTACGGCGCACGCTATTTACCAAGCTGCAGATTCAATTGATGGACCTGTAATTATTGCATTTGCCGATACTTTATTTAGAGCAGATTTTAAATTAGACACCGATTCAGACGGAGTAGTTTGGGTTAAATCTGTTGAGGATCCATCAGCATTTGGTGTTGTTGAATTAGATGATAATGGAGTCATCAATAGATTTCATGAGAAGCCAAAAGATTTTATTTCTGATCTGGCAATTATAGGTATTTATTACTTTAAAGATGGATCTAGACTTAAAAATGAAATTAAGGAATTATTGAGTTCTGATGATAATAAAGAAGGTGGTGAATTCCAGCTTACTACAGTTTTAGAAACGCTTAAAACAGATGGTCTCAAATTCACTACTGGAAAGGTTGATGAATGGATGGATTGTGGGAATAAAAAAGTTACTGTAGAAACAAATACCAAGATTCTTGGCTTTGAGAAAGAATCTTTTAAAGATATTCCAGCATCATCTAAGGTGGAAAAGTCTTTAATTCTAGAACCTTGTTTCATCGGTGAAAATGTAATTATTGAAAATTCTAAGGTTGGGCCAAATGTTTCGATTGGAGACGGCACTGAAATTAGAAATTCAAATATTGATAATTCTCTTATTCAAGAAAATACAACTATAGACCACGGAAATTTAACCAACTCAATGATTGGTAATAATGCTGAATATTATGGTGTTTCTAGGAATATTAGCTTAGGTGACTTTTCTATACTAGATTTTAATTCTAAATGATTAGAAATATAATATTTATGATTTTTTCTTTATGGGTTTTACAATCTTGTGGAACCCTAAAGAAAACTTCACCATCAACAGGAGAGGTGAAGGATCAAACAGTTCGAGTTTTTAAAGATGCTTATGAGAATTCATTGCCGAGTTTTGATTATCTACAAATTCGCTCTAAAATCGATGCCAATGTAAATGGTAAATCAAATTCTGCAACCCTTAGGTTTTATTTTGATAAAGATGATCGAATTTGGGCGAACGCTTCTATCTTAGGTATAACTGGGGCAAGAGCGAATATTACACCTGGAAAAGTTCAAGCTTATGAGGTTTTGGATAAAACTTTTATAGACTCGGATTTCTCCTTTTTTAATGAGAAATTAAAAGTTAATTTCATCAATTTTGAAAGATTAAAAAGCTTGCTTTTGGGTCAATTATTTTTAATTGATGACTGGAATGCCTACGAATTGCAGACTACTGCTGATAATTTGTATGAATTAACTTATAAATCTAATGCAGATTTGCTAAAGAAACCTAAAGAAGGTAAGTACATTCATACTTTTTATTTAGATAGTAATTATCGTCTGTCTAAGGTGGATATTTTAGATCCTAATTCTAAAACAAGTATTCTTGTGAATTATGAAAACTGGGTCGAAGTAGAAGGTAGGGAATTCCCTAGTCGCGTTAAAATTTTGGTAAAGGCAAAGGACAATGATAAAATTGAATTAGAATATAATAGTTTTGATTTTTCTGAATCCAATCCACCATTTAGAATTCCAAATGGTTATAGCCCAAGAGAGATAAATTAAATTTAATTACATGAAAAGGATATTTGCGTTATTTTTATTAGTTTCCCTTGGAACGCTTCTCGCTCAGCAACCTTATGACAAGGATGAGCTTAGAAAGAAAAGTAAGGCATTAACTAACCAAATTGCGAAATTGAACAAAACACTTAGCGTAAATCGTTCGGTGTCTTCTAAATCAATTGTTTATATCAAGAATTTAGATAAAAAAATTCAAGCGCAAACAGAGTTGGTGAGTATTGCTACCAAGGAACGTAAAGTCCTAGAGGATGAAATTTATTTATCTCAACTTAAAATTAATAAGCTTAAACGTGAGTTGGGAGAGCTAAAAAAGGAATACAAAGATGTGCTTATCAATGCATACAAGAATAAGAGTATGCAGAACAAAGTCTTATTTATTTTATCATCAAAATCATTTACTGAAGCCTTCAGAAGGATTAAGTATTTAGAGAAATACTCTGGATTTCAAGGGGAGAAAGCAGATGATATTAAAGAAAAAACTGCTGCTATCGAACGCACCATTAGCGATAGAGAAAATGCTATACAGGAAAAAGAAAATGTATTGGCAAGACAACGCGTTTTAAGAGAGAAACTCGAAGAAGAAAAGAAAGAACAGAATGGGATTCTAGCGGAATATCGTAAAAACGAAAATGAAATTCGAAAAGAAATTGCTGCTAAGCAAGTTGAAAGTAAACGTTTAGATGCTGAGATTCAAAAAATTATTGAAGAAGAAATTCGAATTGCACGCGAGAAAGCAGAGGCCGAAAGAAGAGCTAGAGAAGAAGCTGCTAGAAAAGAGCGTGAACGTTTGGCTAAATTAGAAGCAGAACGTTTAGCAAAAGAAAAGCGAGAAAGAGAAGCGATAGAAGCAGCCAACAAAAAAGCTAAAGAAGAAGCATTGGCAGCAGGTAAACCAGCTCCAAAACCGGAACCAATCCCAGAGCCAGAACCAGAGCCAGAAGTTAAGCCAGAGCCTGTTTTTGAGGAAAGATCTGCTTCTGAAACTTTAGCCTCAAGTTTTGCAGCCAGCCAAGGTAGATTGCCATGGCCAGTAGTTCAAGGAGATATTGTCGGTCGATTTGGGCGAGTTCCACATGCTGTTCTTCCGGGTATTTATGAGAATCATGCTGGAGTTTTAATAGCTACAACAAGAGCCAGTAACGCCAGAGCTGTCTATGAAGGATCGGTTCAAGCTATTATGCCCATTAAAGGAGGAAACAAAGCGGTTGTAGTGTCGCACGGAACTTATTTTACGGTCTATAATAATCTGGCAACTGTTTATGTATCAAAAGGTGACAAAGTTACCAATCGTCAAGATTTAGGGAAAATTTATACCGATAGCGATGGTAACACCATTCTAGATTTCCAAGTGTGGAAAGGAACTTCTAAACAAGATCCTTCAAGATGGGTATCAGGAATGTAATATTTCCGTAACTTTGCTTTAAAATAAAGAAAATGATTTCAACAATATTTTTAATGATGAGTGCATGGCAAATTGCTATCATCGTAGTCTTAGTTTTGCTGCTTTTTGGAGGTAAGAAGATTCCTGAATTAATGCGTGGATTAGGTTCTGGTATAAAAGAATTTAAAGATGCATCCAAGGATGACGATAATAAAGATTCAAAGGAGGAAATTAACCCTAAGTAATCCTATCATCAAGCTTAATAGTATGTTAGGTATATTATTTGATGAACTAGATAAAAACTATTTCATGCAAAATCGATATGCCTATTTCTCAATTTTTCTCTTATTTTTAATTTCTTTTCAAGCTTGTAAAAGTGAGGGAGAGAGTAGCTATCGCGAAGATTCTTCTGGGCCTATCAGTTTAGTTTCGGTTTTTTCTAGCGAAGAAATGTATCAACAGCTAGAGTCTGGTTTGCAAGATAGTTTGGTGTTCGGAAAAGTATTTCCAGGACTATATTATCCGCCTGAGGTAATGTTTGCCACGAGACATTTTAAATCAGATTTACTCAATCGCTTCAAGACAACCCGTTTGGTGTTAGATGTGCAAGAGGGTGAGCCATCTTTTGAGATAGAAAAAAATAAATTCTCAAGGCCACAAGCGTATGTTAAGGTTAGCGGTAATTCTGCAGAGGAAATATTATCTCTTTTAAGAGAAAACCAAAAGGCAGTATTAGATATTTATCGTTGGGCAGATCATGAATTTGTTTTAAATGGGTTAAAATCTAAAGCGCGTCCAGATAATTCTATGTTAGAAAAGCTCAATGTAGATTTGATAATTCCTCATGATTATCAAGTTGTTAAAGATGAAAACAACTTTGTATGGTTTAGAAAAGATGTTTTTAATACCATTCAAAACGTAGATGAGCGAGATCAAGGAATTTTGAGTGATTCTTCTCAAGATATTTTAAATATTTTGGTATTTAAGATTCCCTATGACCAACCTGATATCACGATGGAAAAGGCGCATCATATTCTTGATTCCATCACTAAAGTGTATACGAAAGGTTCAAGAGAACCAAGAGACGTGTATGTACCCACCAACAGTGGGCAAGATTCTATCAAAACTTCTGTTTCAGATCATATTCAAGTGGAGCCCAATCCAATGTTGAGTGATTATTATGATTTTAGACTCTTAGAAGAAAATGAAAATCAAAATGTTTATGAGACACAAGGATGGTGGTCTATGACCTTATCTCAACTCGGAGGTCCATTTACAGCAAAATTTATAATAGATAAACAAAATAAACAACTTTATGTAGCCGATGCTGTTATGTTTGCTCCCTTAAATCAAGGAGTTAGTAAAAAACGTGATTACATTCTCGCTATGGAAAGTTTGTTCACAACATTTAAAATAGAACCATGAGTTTAACTGATATAGCTTGGAAAATATTCAACGAAAGTATTAATGATTATCATGTAAATGATGATGTTAAGGCTACCTTAAACAACCCCTACCCAGCCAATAGTATAGATCACTTATTGTACAGAAAAAATTGGATAGACACAGTGCAGTGGCATTTAGAAGATATAATACGTGATCCAGAAATTGATCCAGCGGAAGCTTTAAGTTTAAAAAGATGGATCGATAGATCTAATCAGGAGAGAACTGACACTGTGGAATATATCGATAGTTGGTTCTTAAATCAATACAAAGAGGTGACGCCAGCAGCTAATGCTAAAATCAATACAGAAAGTCCAGCCTGGGCAATAGATAGATTCTCGATTCTTTCGTTGAAAGTATATCACATGAAAGAAGAGGCTGAGCGTTCGGATGCATCTCCAGAACATCAAAAAAAATCTCGAGAAAAATTAGCTGTCCTAGAAGAACAAAAGATCGATTTGGGTACTGCGATTGAGGAATTAATCGCTGATTTAAACTCGGGTGACAAGAAGATGAAAGTTTACAAACAGATGAAAATGTACAACGACGAGGATTTTAACCCTGTCTTGTATAAAAAATAGAATTACTGTTCTAAAAAGTTTATAAAAATCATTGCAGGACTTAACAAATCTTTATAATTTGTACTGCAATGTTAAAAAGAATATTTCTTATAATTTTGATCTGGTTAAGTTTGAGCAATACTTTTGCTCAAACTTATTCTATTTCTACCATTGCTTCGGAGGTTAAAGATAATGCCAAAGCTGTTGTTAGGCAAGATTACACGGAGCTAGAGCTCAAGAAGTATAATCAACTTCAGATAAAAAAAATATTGGCGATCACCATTTTCAAAAAAGATGGAGATGATTTTCAATACTTACCTATGTTTTATGATAAGCATACCAAAATTCAAAAATATGGAGGTGAAGTTTATGATGCGAATGGTGTACTGATAACAAAATTCAAGAAAAAAGATTACCGTGATCTTAGTGCTGTTCAAAATGGTGCGCTTTACACAGATGATCGCGTTCTAATCTATCAATTCACACCAACAGAGTATCCCTATACCATTAAGCATGAGGTGACTTATGAAACTAGTAACACCGCTTTTTTGCCGGATTGGGTTCCAGTTTCTTCTTATGAAGTTGGTGTCGAGGAAAGTAAATATTCTTTCATTAATAAAAGTGATGTGAAAATTCGAACAAAGGAGTTGAATTTTGATGAAATTTTTAATCTGAATAAAATTGATTTAGATAATGGTTTTGAGTATATCTTAAGCAACTTAAAACCATTACAAGAAGAAGTTTTAAGTCCAGAATTAAATAAGTTTATTCCACGTCTTTTAGTTACTCCAGAAAAGTTTCAATTAGCTGGGCATGATGGAGAATTCACTAATTGGAATGAATTCGGAAAATGGATGTACCATGATTTAATCGATGGAAAACAAGAACTTCCAGCTGCAGAAATTGCTATAGTAAATGAGCTGATCGCTGGAATAAGCGATACCAAGGAAAAGGTAAGACTTCTGTATCAATATATGCAAGAAAAAACGCGATACATAAATGTAGCCATTGGAATTGGAGGTTGGCAACCATATCCTGCCATGGATGTTAGTACAAAAGGATATGGTGACTGTAAGGCGCTTAGTAATTATATGATGTCCTTATTAAAAGAAGCAAAAATCCCATCCAATTATACTGTGGTTTATGGTGATAGTGAGTCGAAGCGAGATATTCGACCTGATTTCCCATCTCTACAAGGAAATCATGTGATTTTGCAGGTTCCTCTCGATAATGATACAATTTGGTTAGAGTGTACAAGTCAACAAGCTGCTTTCAACCACTTAGGACGCTTTACCGCAGATCGATATGCTTTGGCTATAAATGCAGAAGGTGGTGAAATCGTAAGAACTCAGACAACTCCTTCTGATTTTAATAAAGAAATTATCATTGGGCATGCTAAGATTGATGATAAGGGCGCTTTAGACTTAAAATTTAAATCTACGAGCTCTGGAATTCAATATGACCACAATTATTACGCATTCTATCAAACCAAACAAGATCAACAAAATTGGCTTGAAAGCAAATATTATGATTTACATGGTAAAAATTTTATTTCAAGTGATTTTATTCATGATCAAAATAATGCTCAATTCCTTCAAGATATTCACTTGAGTTCAGACACTTATTCACAAATAAGTGGAAATAATTTGATATTCCCTTTATTAGCCGTCGGAAAGCATCAGACAAGACTTAAAAAAGATTCATTTAGGAAACTACCTATACAAATAGATTATGGCTATTCACATGAAGCAACTTTCTATATAGACATGCCCGAGGATTACCAGCTTAATTATGAGATAGAACCTGTTAAAATAAACTCAGAATTTGGTACTTATTCGTTAAGTGTCACCCAAGAAAATAAACAACTTATAGTTTCTCGAAACCTACTTACCCATGCGGGTACTTTCCCTAAAGAGAAATATATGGATTATGTAGAATTTAGACGAAAAATTGAAAAATCAGATAACACTAAAATTTTATTAGAAAAGCACTAAAACTTATACAATTATGAATCGAATCTTACTTTTACTTCTTCTCTTCATATTTGCAAACTCCTTTGCTCAGGTCAAGTTTGGTAAAATATCTAAAGATGAGTTAGAACAAACTAATAGTCAACTAGACCCAGAAGCTGCGGCAGAAATTATTTCTAAAGTTGGACGTTATGAAGTCGCTTATAATCAAGTAGCGGAAGCTTTTGAAGTTCAAAAGGAAGTTGAAGTTAGGATCAAAGTATATGATAAGGATAAAACACCTAATCACTTATTAAATATGCAAGTGCCTACCTATATCATGGAATCCTCTAAAGAAAGGATTTTTGGCGTTAGAGCCTCTACCTATAACTTAGAGGATGGTAAGATTAAAGAAACAAAGGTAAACCGATCCGATATTTTCACGGAGAAAATGAGTGATTATTTAGAAGTGCATAAACTAGCATTTCCTAATGTTCAAAATGGTTCCATCTTAGAATATAAGTACACAATCAATACGACTAGATTCTTTGATTTAGATACTTGGTTTATTCAAGATGAGGTACCCGTTAAATACAATCGTTTCTACATTCAATACCCTGAGTTCTTTGTCTACAAAAAAGACTTTCGTGGCGGTTTTGCTGAGAATATAAAAATGAATAGAAAGCGTACTGATTTTTCTTATAGCAATAATACGGAGGAATTGGTTTATGAAAATTTAGCAGCGCTTAAAGAAGAGCCATTTGTTCAAAATACAGACAATCTTAAAACATCTATACGCTATGAGCTACAAGAATATAGTAATCCGGGATATGGCTATCAAAACTTTTCTAAAACATGGTCTCAAATTGTCAATGACTTATTTAATAGCAGCTCATATGGTGGTGAACTAAGTGGAAATAACTTTCTAGATGATGATGTAGATACCTTTAATTCGATTGAAGATCCAGCCCAAAGAATGAATGCGATTTTTGAATTTGTTAAAGAAAATTATACTTGGAACAAGTATTTAGGTCTATCTCCAGACAAGGGTACGCGCAAAACATTTAGAGAAAAAACTGGAAATGGTACAGACTTGAACTTCATTTTGATTTCCATGTTGCGTAAATCTGGATTTGAAGCTTATCCGGTGGTTTTAAGTACAGTTGAGAACGGGATGCTCAATTACTTCCCGACCAAACAAAAATTAAATCATACAATTACCGGAGTTCTTTTGGATGGAAAGTCATTTATTATGGATCCAACCGAAAAGTTGAGTAAAATTAACATGCTTCCAAGAAGAGATTTAAACTTTGTAGGATATATGATGATGGATGGCGGGAGTTATAAAGAAGTGAACTTGGTGAACCAAATTAATTCTGAAATCAAAAACACAATCATTTATGAAATAAAGGATGATCGTGTGCATGGCAATTTTGTTCAGACAAAGACTAATTACTTTGCTATGAATGATTTAAGGCGTAAAGCTGATGATGAGTCTAATTTTGAGAAGAAAATTGCTGCTGGATTTGATGTAGATGTTGTCGGGATTACATCGCGTGAAAATGCACAAAATGATGCGATTCGATATCAAGTTGATTTTCAGGATTCTAAAAGCATGGAAATGATTGGTAACAAGATGTTTATCAAACCATTATTATTTACAGCTACCAAATCAAATGCCTTTAAATTCAAAAATGAAGAGCGACAATATCCATTGGAATTTGGCACACCAATGACCTATTTAACCCAAATTAAATTTGCCATACCAGAAGGTTATGTTGTAGAGAGTTTGCCAGCGCCTAAAAAAGTATTATTATCGCAAGATGCTGGTGGATATAGCATTGAATTCAATCAAGAAGGGGAACATGTAGTTGCTCAAGCCTTATTGCACATAGGATATAGCGTTTTGCCTCAAAGTTTTTATAAAGAAGTGAGAAATATGTTCGAAAAAGTGATTGAGGTTGAAAATGAACAAATAATTTTACAAAAAAAATAAATGTCACTAAAACCTATTCAAGAACAAGTAGACGAATGGATCAGGAGTCATGGAGTTCGTTATTTCAATGAACTTACCAATATGGCTCAGCTTACTGAAGAGGTAGGTGAAGTCGCGCGCATTATCGCGAGAAGATATGGCGAACAAAGCGAAAAAGAGTCAGATAAAAACAAGGATTTAGGCGAAGAATTAGCCGATGTAATTTTTGTAGCTGTGTGTCTTGCAAATCAAACAGGAGTTGATTTAGAAGCTGCGTTTCAAAAGAAAATGGATAGTAAAACGAAACGCGATCACGATCGTCATCACAATAATCCTAAATTGAAATAAAATTTAATTTTAAGAATAATATTGAGCTAACTTGGTTTTAAATTAAAACTGAGTTAGCTTTATTCTTTAGTTTTAAAAGCGATGCTCAAACTTTCTCATCCAACTTCAGAGATTAATGGAAAAATTCAGATCACAGGTTCCAAAAGTGAATCCAATCGTTGGTTGATTTTACAACAAATTTTTCCGGGCATTGAGAGAATAGAGAACTTGAGTAATTCTGTAGACACAAAAGTCTTAGTAGAGGCTTTGAAAGTATATAACACCAGGTCTCATGATCTTCATCAAGCTTTAGAAATAAATATAGGACATACAGGAACAGCGATGCGCTTTCTTACTGCTTATTTTGCTCTACATGCGGATGTGGAAATTACTTTAACCGGTTCTAAACGTATGCAAGAACGCCCGATAGAAGAGCTAGTTACTGCCTTGAATAGTCTTGGATGTAGTATCACATATATTGAGCAAGAAGGCTTTCCACCCCTCAGAATTAAACCTAAAACTAGCTTGAATGAGCAATTAGAGATTCGAGCGGACATTAGTAGTCAATATATTACCGCATTGCTTTTAAATGCTGCTAATTTGCCTCATGGTTTAAGAATTCTTTTTAAAAGTCCGCTTACCTCACGTCCCTATGTTGAAATGACAAAACAGCAATTGGAGTCAATAGGAATTAAGGTAGAATGGTTGGATAATGGAATTCAAGTTTATCCTGAGAACAATATTTATCAGCAAAATGCACGGGTTGAATCGGATTGGAGTTCTGCTTCCTATTGGTATAGTATGCTTGCTTTATCTAATTCATCAAAACTAGAGCTCGCTTCATATCAAAAGCAAAGTTTACAAGGCGATGCATCATTAAGACAGATTTATGCCGAATTTTTTGGTATCCGATCTAAAATTAAAAATGATGTTCTAACATTGGAAACAATTCAAAACTTTCAGTTTCCTACTTACGTAGAATTAAACCTAAACAATACTCCCGATATAGCCCAAACCATTGCAGTTACTTGCGCGGGTCTTGGAATAAAAGCAAAACTTACAGGATTACATACCCTAAAAGTAAAAGAAACAGATCGTTTAGAAGCCATGAAAAATGAGCTTAAAAAAGTAGGAGTTGATGTGCTAATTACCGAGAACAGCATCGAGCTTATGAGATTTGAAGAAGTGGTAGATATTCCAGTGATAGAAACTTATCAAGATCATAGAATGGCCATGGCATTTGCGCCACTTGCATTAAAAATGCCGTTGAAAATCAAAGATGAAGCTGTGGTTGACAAATCCTATCCTAGTTTTTGGCAAGATTTGAGGTCTGTAGGGTTTGCAATAGTTTAAGATTTAGAAGTTTCAAAATCCCCAAATATTCGTTATATTTACAAAATGACGAATATGCTAAAAGAAGGCGATAAAGCGCCTAATTTCAAAGGTTTAGATCAAGATGGCAATCCTATTTCTTATGAGGATTTCAAAGGTGAAAAATTGGTGGTATTCTTTTATCCAAAAGCAAGTACGCCGGGTTGTACTGCAGAGGCTTGTAATTTGAATGACAATTTAGATGCTTTAGCGGCAAAAGGATATAAAGTGGTAGGAGCAAGTGCCGATACGGTAAGAAGACAAAAGAATTTCTCGGAGAAATATGGATTTAAATTTCCATTAATTTCAGATGAATATAAAGAAATGATTGAAGCTTTTGGCGTTTGGGGACCCAAGAAATTTATGGGAAAAGAAATTGAAGGAATTCATAGAACTACCTTTCTTATAGACGAGAATGGAATTATAGAAAGAGTCATTAAAAAGGTGAAGACAAAGGATCACACCAATCAAATTTTAGAGAATTAAAAAAAATAGTCAAATGGCAGATAATACAGACGCAAAAAAGAAAGCCCTTCAACTTGTTTTGGACAAGATGGATAAAGCATACGGCAAAGGTGCCGTAATGCGCATGGGAGATAATGCTATCGAAGAAGATATTCCAGTTATTCCTTCAGGATCTTTAGGTTTAGACTTGGCTTTAGGCGTAGGAGGGTATCCTCGTGGTAGGATCATTGAAATTTATGGACCAGAATCTTCTGGTAAAACAACCTTAGCATTACATGCTATTGCAGAGGCTCAAAAACAAGGAGGAACAGCAGCATTTATTGATGCAGAGCACGCTTTCGATCGTTATTATGCACAAAATTTAGGGATTGATATCGAAAATCTAATTATCTCTCAACCAGATAATGGTGAGCAAGCTTTAGAAATCGCCGATAATTTGATCCGTTCGGGTGCCATCGATATTCTAGTTATTGACTCGGTAGCAGCATTAACGCCTAAAGCAGAAATCGAAGGTGAAATGGGTGATTCTAAAATGGGATTACAAGCTCGATTGATGTCACAAGCATTACGTAAGCTTACAGCAACCGTTAATAAAACTAAATGTACCATTATCTTCATTAACCAATTACGTGAGAAAATTGGTGTTATGTTTGGTAACCCAGAAACCACAACTGGTGGTAACGCTCTGAAATTCTACTCCTCTATTCGTTTAGATATTAGAAGATCTACTCAGATTAAAGATGGAAACAATGATGCGAGTGGTAACAGAACACGCGTAAAAGTTGTTAAGAATAAAGTTGCACCACCCTTCAGATTGGCTGAATTCGACATTATGTATGGAGAAGGTGTTTCTAAAGTAGGTGAAGTTTTGGATATTGGAGTAGATATGGGAATCGTTAAGAAATCTGGATCTTGGTACTCTTACGATGATGCTAGACTTGGTCAGGGTCGTGACTCTGTGAAAGATGTGCTGAAGGATAATCCAGAATTAATGGAAGAAATAGAAGCAAAAATTAAAGCTGAGTTAGCAGAAAAAGCTTAAATTCGGTTTTTAAGAGTTATTTTATCAACCTTCTCGGAGTTATTCGAGAAGGTGTTTTTGTGATTAAATCTATTATGCTTCATTTTGGTAAAGTTAGAAGCTTAGAAATTTTTATGCTTGCGCAATAATAAACCTAATATTATAATTATTAGTAATTCATCTAATAAAACTATTCCTTGGTTTAAATAGGTATCCTCTAAAATATATTTAAAAACAAACCCACGAATAATGGTGAATATTAAAATTATTAAAAACACAAATAGAATTATTCTAATTCATAATTATGAATTTCATATTTCGCACAAAATAGAATTTTGTAATAATCCTAAAATAATATTAACAAATTTCAACTATTCATTATTATAAAGTATAAATGGATTATTTGAATGCCAAATTTCAAGTGCTTTAAGATAATTCGGCTTTATAATAAAATTTGCATTTAATTTCTTACATTATTCCCATTTCCAATTTTAACAGACAGCTTAAATTTATTATCTATATCCTACAACTTTTTATAAAAATCTAAGAAAATTAAATAATTTGCGATTTTGTAAAAATTCTAAATCTTCATCATTACAATAAGCTTCTCGTTCAAATGATATATTCAAATAGGCTTGATGCGCATTTTTATATTGAATTAAGCGAACGACATATTCTATGAAATACCAAAAATAAAAAGGGAAAATCAACATTTCTAACTGCTGACGCAAGTGAATTCTCTCGTGGTTAATTAATCTTTTGTTTAAACGTAAATCTTTATCCCTCAAAAGTATAAAAGGGAAAATAGCCATAGCAATAAAGCTTTTTCTGAAAATTTGACGTATAACTAAAATCATATTTAAAGATACGAGATAAAAATTGCACTAAATTAAATCCAAAAAGTACGCCTAAATTTTATTACAAATTATTAAGTAACTTTGTTAGTGTGAAAAAACGTGTTCCAATAGAAGAGGGAGATTACTATTTAACCCCAGAAGGTTATAAAGTTTTTACAGCGCAATACCTTCTAAAGCGTGGTTATTGCTGCAAGAGCGGATGTCGTCATTGTCCCTATGGATATGACAAGAAAACAGATACTTTCAAGAAGAAATAGATATATTCAATAATTTTAATCGAATGAGATTCAAACTTTAGAAGTCGCTAAGAATAGCCATCGTTTTTAACATCTCGTGGAATACTTTTTGATTAATATTAAGATAAATACATAATATGAGAAATTTATATATGATATTCGGAACGCTGATGCTTTTAGCATTTACTTCTTGTAATACGGTGCGTGTTTCGAGCGATTACGATAGAAGTGCAGATTTTAGTGAATATAAAACCTTCGCATTTCATCAAAAAGGTTTAGCCGATCTTAAAATGAATGATTTAGATAAAAGAAGAATCGTTGAAGCTATTGGTAGGAGTTTGACATCAAAAGGAATGACAGTTGCATCTGCTGAAACTAATGCCGACTTGGTAATTAATTTAGCGGCGAAGAGCAAGACGCGTGTAAATGTAGATCCATATTACGATCCATGGTGGGGCGGTCCTTATTGGGGGGCATCTCAAAGAGTGAGTCAGTATAAAGAGGGATCTATTATTTTAGACTTTATCGATAGAAGAAAAAACACTTTGATTTGGCAAGGTGTCGGTGAGGGATTAAACGTTTCTGACATTGAAAACAAAGCAACCAAAATTCCTTTAGCAGTAGAGGAGATTTTAGCAAAATATCCGCCCAGGAGTTAATTAAAAATAATCTTTTGACTTTTGTTACGTTTGTTTAAGTAAGTAGCAAAAATTAATAATTCTACATAGGTTTTACTTGTGTAGAATTATTTTTTAATATTATTTTAATCATTAAAGTTAGTACCTTTATAACTTAATTTTAGGTCATGGACAATCAATTAGATCAACTTAAAAGTGAGTTGGTTCGCGATATTAAAGAATTAGCAACAGAAATTGCTAAATCAAATTCATTCGTTGGCTTGATTTCTCAGGAAATTAAGTTCAAAGCCTTACACGAAAAATTTATAAATCTTAAATTTTTGGAGCGTAAGAATATCGGTTTAGATATATTCGATCAACCTATTCCAGTGCAGGATGTTTTTGAGGATGAAGAATCTAATGAAGATGAGTTTTTCACTGATGAGGTATTTGAAGATGAATCACCAAAAGAATACAACTTCGACAAAGAAGAGGTTGAATATAAAACTGAAGAAACCCATATTTCTAGTGATTTTTCTGAAAATGTAACCGAATTTTCTAAAGATAGAATTGCAGAGATTGATGCCGGTGTTGAAAACGAGGATTTTACATCAACTACTGCAGAAGTTCATGCAGAAGAGGATAGGTCAATAGAATTAGACTCAGAAATCACGCAAGAAGATGAATTAAAAGTAGAACCTGAACAAGAAGCAGATGAGGAAGAAACCGATCTCCATTTTGATACTTTTGAAGATGAGGTAAATACCTACGGTGAAGACTATGAACAATACTTACCCAAAAGCTCGAACTTGCCTAAATTACAAGTCGATTTCAATGATAGGATAGCTTTTTTGCATCAGTTATTTGATGGAGATTCCGAAGCCATGGATTTGGTGATTAATACGCTGAATCATTTAGAAACTCCTTCTGATTCTCATGATTATTTGCAAGATTTAGTAAGAGAAATGGATTGGGCTGATAAGGATGAGTATATTGATAGACTGAAGGAATTGGTTCAAAATAGATTTGATTAAGTTATGGCAGGAAGACTTTATTTAATTCCTACGCCCCTAGGAAACCTCGGCGATATGACCTATAGAGCTGTTGAGGTTTTAAAAAAGGTTGATGTAATTTTAGCTGAAGACACACGGAATAGTGCTAAACTATTGCAGCATTATGACATTACAACGCCTATGCATGCGCATCATGCACATAACGAACATACGACTTCAGAAAAAATTGTAAATGATATTGCACAAGGGAAAACTTTTGGATTAATTACAGACGCTGGGACTCCAGGAATTTCAGATCCAGGGTTTTTTTTGCTGCGTGCTTGTGTTGAGAATAAATTAGATGTAGAGGTACTACCGGGAGCAACGGCTTTTGTACCTGCTTTAATTTTATCTGCTTTGCCTAATCACGAATTTATTTTTGTTGGCTTTCTTCCAGTTAAAAAAGGAAGGCAAACGCAGTTGAAAAAATTAGCCGAGGAGGAGAGAACCATGGTTTTCTATGAATCACCGCACAAAATTGGAAAAACGCTTAAAGATTTAGTGCAATACTTTGGAGCTGATAGAAAAGCTTCTTTATCAAGAGAATTGACCAAGAAATTTGAAGAAACTTTACGCTATAGTCTTTCCGAGTTGTTGGAGATAACAAAAGAAAGAAACCTAAAAGGCGAAATGGTGCTTGTTGTAGAAGGAAAACCTTCTTAATTTACATTGGAAATCTCTAGCTCGCCATTTAGATATCTAACAGAATAAACATTGTTTAGAATTTCTACTTCAGCGATAAAGTCAGCTATTTCAGCTTTTTCATTGGTTGGAAACCAATCTTTTTTGTTGGGATCTATGCATATAAACAATCCGTCGTCGGAACCCACCGCGAGAAATCTATCTAAACTTCCGTCATACATTGTAATCTTAGTTTGTTGATGCAGTTTATCAAAAGTGTTTTTAATATGAGAAGTTACCAGACCAATTTCTGCCACATTGAAAATGTGATTTAAATTGAAATTTTCAACAGAAGTCTCTGGAATACTTTTCCTTGCGATAAACTCACAAATATTTCCATCCCTATCATAGAAATAAATAGCCTTAGCTTCCCAAGCAGGAAAGTCAACGATTTGGTTTTCTCCATCTTTTATGATTTCCACACGGTCTTTAAGCCACGAAAATGCAGTTTTGTGCAAAGAAAATGGAATACCAAAGGCAAAGTGGTAAACTTTAGATTCAGGATGGTATTCAAATTTAAGAATGCTCATTCCTGCCTGAATTTCAAAACCTCGTTCATTCTCACAAATAAGCTCAAAACCTAACACATCTACAAAAAATGTCTTCTGTTTTGCCAAGTTTTGAGCATATAATGTGAGGTGTTTTATAATCATTTAATCAATTGTAACAGGCAACTCCATTACCATATCATTTTCTCTATTATCAGATGGATTGTTGCGGTGTAGTTTAATCGTGATATCTTGAGGCTCCAAGCCAGAGATATCAATCGTTGATGTGAACGGTACAAATTCTTCTGTCATCCACTCATCATCGGCCATGGCATAATGTTGAATAAGCTCACCATTTGCTAAGACAACTTCAACAGGGAAATCTCCTTCAAAGAAAAAAGTTCCTCGAGCTTCACCCTTAATAACTAAAGTTCCAGTTATCTTTTCAAAAGGTTGTGGCGTATGAACCACAATAAAGTCGGATACGTTTTTGAGTTTGATATCTTTAGGCGGAGTTCCACAAGACAAAAATAATAGTGTTAGTGCAATAATAAAATATCTCATAGATTTTGGTTTATTAACGAATTTAGCCATTCATAGGTTAATAATCAATTATTTAACAAATTATTAAAGCCGCTTACACCCTTATAAACGGCTTTGAAATATTGAATCTTTAGGCTGGGTTAGAATCTTAGGTCTAAACCAGCGCCCCACCCAAATTGGCTACTATAATTTCCAGATAAAGATAAGTTTCTAAATAACATGTAGCTTCCGCTAAACTTCCAGTCTGATTCTGTTTCAATACCATCGTTAGAATTAACCCAGCCAAAATCAGTTCTTACTTCATATTCTCCTTCCACAAAGAATCTTGGAAAAAGTAAAAACTCTCTTTCTATGGAAAATTTAGGCCTTAAATAATGGTCTAAACTTAAATCAACATTAAACATATAAGGTGTAAAATACTTAACCCCTAATTTTCCCACGGTATTAAATTTATCTAGAGAGTGATTAGGTTCATTTTCTGTATTTACACCAACATACAGACGAACCCAATCATTTAAATATCGATTATAACTGATCTCAGCTTCCAAATCTTTATCATAACCATATTCAGCAGATAAAATCCATTCGTTTCTAATTTTACTAGAACTAATTTCTAATTCAGAAAAGTTAGAGTAAATACCAGCTGTGCCCCAAGTAAACGACATATCCATTTCGTCAATGGCAGTTTGAGCCGGATAATCCTTCATTCTCTCATCTCGTGGTGTTCCATAGCTCATAACGCGCGTCATTCCGCCCATCATGTGGTATAAAACATGACAGTGGAAAAACCAATCACCCCCTGCATCGCCCAAAAACTCAATCGTTACTTCCTGCATAGGAGCAACATTTACAGTATGTTTTAAAGGTGATTTTTCACCATTTTTATTAATGACTCTAAAGAAATGTCCATGTAAGTGCATGGGGTGATGCATCATGGTTAAATTATTAATTTTAATTCTTGTAACTCTTCCTTGTTTAATCTTAACATAATCTGTTTCTGTAACAGGAACCCCATTGATACTCCAAACGTATCGGTTCATGTTACCAGTTAAATTAAATAACAAAGTATCTACCGGAATATTTTTATCAAAAGAAGTATTTGTTTCAGACTTTAGGAAATCATAATTGAAATAAGATTGACGTTTTTTATAGTCAAAATCTTCAGGCTCTAAATGATGTTTGCTATGAGTTGGACTTTCAGTCATATCATGATTTTCATGCACATTGTGAGCGTCTGTATCGTGGTTCATATTTGAATGCTCCATATCATGGTCATCACTCATTCCATATTTTTCATTCAAAAGATGTGGTCTATCATCTTTAGGATTTGATTTTAATGCTGGAGCGCCCATTTTCATATCCATTTTTGCCATATCTACCATCATTTCTATTTTATCTGGCTTTGGCATCACTTGCGCTGGAATTAAATCTCCCTTTCCTAAATGAAGTCGAGTGTGCCCTGAACCATCTTGTGCTGTAGCTATAATTTCTAACTTTCCCTCAGGAATTGTGATAATAAAATCATATGTTTCGGCAATAGGAAATAAAAATCTTTCCACTGATACAGGCTCTACATCCAATCCGTCTGTTGAAATCAACATAGTTTGGCTTTGTCCAAAATCCATCCAATAATAGGTAGATGCAGACGCATTGATAAATCTTAGACGTACTTTTTCGCCAGGATTGAAATCTGGGTATTCTGCAATATTTTTTCCATTGGTGAGAAAGCTCGGGTAATAAACATCTGCAATATCAGCTCCTTCCATTCTATCTCTCCACATTTTAACTTGAGAACCCAAGGCATCTTTGCCGATTACTCGACTCAATGGAACTGCTGTCTTTTTCTTCACTTGATACCATTCATTTCCTCTTTTCAAATTTTTAAGAATATGCTCTGGGTTCTCATGGGTCCAATCAGAAAGTACAACAACTAAATCTTTGTCGAAATCATGTTTTTTAACTTTTGGATGGATAAGAATAGAACCATAAACGCCACTTTGCTCTTGTAGCATGGTATGAGAATGATACCAATAGGTTCCAGATTGCTTAATCGGAATGTGATAAGTAAAAGTAGTTCCTGGTTTTATGGGTGGCGTGTTGAGATAAGGAACACCATCCTGAAAATTAGGTAAAATGAGTCCATGCCAGTGAATGGAAGTTTCTTTCTGCATCTCATTCTTCACATGAATGACGGCCATTTCACCTTCGTTAAACGCTAGGGTAGGACCAGGAATAGAGCCATTAATAGTCATTCCGTTAGCGGAAACACCACCTAAAGTGATTTTTTCTTTTTTAACGACTAAGTGATATTCCCTTTTGGGTAAGTTTTTGGGGTTATAATCCTGTGCCCACATATTTATGCTAAGCAACAAAAAAAGATATATATTAAATGTTTTCATATATTATTAGTAACAATTTAAATGTATGGGACATGAACAAATTCTTGGTTTATAATTATTTATTATACAATGTTTTCATCCTTTCAACTACTTCATAAGCAGCTGGGCAAATCAAGGTATTTTTGATGGTAAGATTATTTATTTGATAAAACTTTCTTCTATCAGTATGAGGAAATTCCGCACAGGCTTTTGGTCTTACATCATAAATTAAGCAATAGTTATCATGTCCTAAAAACGTACAAGGCACAGATTGCAAAACCCAATCACCTTCATCATCCCTGTGCAAATATTGATCTATAAATTTTCCCGGAGAAAGTTTTAAATGGGAGGCTATTCGCTCAATGTCTCTTTCAGTGAAAAGTGGTCCTGTGGTCTTACAGCAGTTAGCGCAAGTCAAGCAATCGATTTCTTCAAAAACTTCATCATGCGTTTCTCTGGCTACAACATCTAAATCTTTTGGTTTTTTCTTTTTTAGCCATGCTAAGAATTGTCGGTGTTGTGATTGTTTAGCCTGTGCTAACTCGTGATATTTTTCAATATTCATCCGTGTTTGTATCTTTTTCTAGTAAAGACTCATAGCGCATTTTTCTAAAAACTTGTGCTACGGTCAAGACGTCTTTTTCGCAATAATCTTTTATACGCTCCAAGTTGTTTTCCTTGTAATATACTTCAGCCACCTTGCTACCGTCAATATCATCTTTAGGCGTTTGAATTCCTAGAATGTTGGCAAGTACTGCTAAAGAAGTATAATGCTTATAATCACCAAATTTCCATAGTTCCATGGTGTCCAAATGTGGAACTTCCCAAGGCTTTTTTCCAAATAGATTAAGAAGATTAGGTAATTCAATTTGTAAAACTAACATTCTTCTTGCTAAAAAAGGAAAATCAAACTCTTTTCCGTTGTGAGCACATAATAAGGATTGCGAAGAATAAAAGTGATTGTTTAGCAAGGTAGCAAAGTCTTCTAGAATCTTTCTTTCATCGTGACCATAAAACGATTTTAATCTAATCTTGTCGTGTTTCGTAATATAACCTACAGAAATACAAACCACTTTTCCAAATTCTGCCCAAATTCCAGCATTGGTTTCATAAAACTCCCTTGTGCCAATTTGATCCTTATCTCGTCGGTACTCTGTTTTATGCGACCACAAATCTTGTAGCTCTGGCGAAATATCTTCCCAATTCTCTGCCAATGGAACAGTTTCAATGTCTAAGAATAAAACCTTGTATGGATTGATGGTATGTAACATAGGATTTGAGCTGTGCGGTTAATAAACTTAAAGATAAGAAATTTTCAAAAACAGCGTATTGATAAACCTAATTTATGTATTGGGTTAAAGTATTGCTAAATCATTTAAAACGGCTTTCTTGGCAGAAATTTTGCAGCTATTGATATAGGTTATAATGACATCGTTTTTATTAAGTTTAATTAATTGACTGATGTTGATTTATAACTTATATTTACGATTAACAATTAAAAACAAAATTATTATGGCATTTAAATTACCTGAATTACCTTATGCATACGACGCATTAGAACCACATATTGACGCGAAAACTATGGAAATTCACCATAGCAAGCATCATGCAGGTTATACCAGCAAATTGAACGCTGCTATCGAAGGAACTGACTTAGAGGGTCTTCCTATCGAAGAAATCTTAGTTAAAGGATTTGATAACAAAGCAGTTCGTAACAATGGTGGTGGATTCTACAATCACTCATTATTTTGGGAAATTTTAAGTCCAAATGGTGGAGGAAAACCCTCAGGTGAATTAGCAGAAGCTATTGATAAAGCTTTCGGTTCATTTGATTCTTTCAAAGAGAAATTTTCGAATGCAGCTAAAACTCAATTCGGTTCAGGATGGGCTTGGCTATGTGTTAAAGAAGACGGATCTTTAGATATTTGTGGAACTCCAAACCAAGATAACTCTCTAATGCCAGGTGTAGGCTGTGGAGGAACTCCTATCTTAGGATTAGACGTTTGGGAGCATGCTTACTACTTAAACTACCAAAACAGAAGACCTGACTATGTTGAGGCATTCTGGAATGTAGTTAATTGGGAGCAAGTTGCTAAAAACTTTGCTGATAAGAAATAATTAGAATTTAAATTCTAACATTTAATACCTGATAGTAGATAAATTCGCTATCAGGTTTTTTATTGTACAATTGTTTACAGCATATATAATTTATATCTTTTAAATGCCTTTTAACAAAATTATAAGATGCATGTAGAAGCTTATAAAGTTAAAAACAACAAGTATTTTGTATCTTCACATTTCTAATTTTTAATACATGAAAAAAACAGTAATTGCTGGTTTGGCATTCACGTTTATGGCTTGCTCTACCCAACAACCTGCCCCAAAAGACACAAGTTTGAAATATCCAGAAACTAAAAAAGGAAACGTAGCCTATACGCACTTTGGAACAACAGTACAAGATCCTTATCGTTGGTTAGAAGACGATTTAGCAGAGGATACCAAGGCTTGGGTTAAATCTCAAAATGAAGTTACGAACGCTTATTTAGCACAAATTCCATTTAGATATAAGATTAAGCAGGAAATGACGGATCTGTGGAATTACGAGAAAATAGGTTCACCTTTTAAAGAAGGAGGTTGGACGTATTTTTATAAAAACGACGGTCTACAACAGCACTCTGTTTTGTATAGAAAAAAGGAAAATGAAGAGCCAGAGGTTTTCTTAGACCCTAATAAGTTCTCTAAAGATGGGACCACTTCTTTAGCAGGTTTAAGTTTTACAAAAGATGGAAGTCTTGCTGGATACGCTATCTCAGAAGGAGGCTCTGACTGGAGAAAAATCATCATTATCAACACCAACACCAAAAGGCAAGTAGAAGATACGTTGGTGGATGTTAAGTTCAGTGGAATTTCTTGGAAAGAAAATGAAGGCTTCTTCTATTCTTCTTATGATAAACCAAAAGGAGCGAGTGAGCTTTCCGCAAAAACTTCACAACATAAATTATATTATCATAAATTAGGCACAGCGCAATCATCAGATAAATTGATTTTTGGAGGAGAGAAAACGCCGAGAAGATACGTTAGTGGAGGAGTTTCTGAGGATCAAAGATATTTAATTGTATCTGCAGCTGAATCAACTACCGGAAGCGAATTATACATGAGAGATCTCAAAAACAACCAAAAGGACTTCACAGTTATATTAGATAATTTCGATACCACCACAAATGTTATCGATACAGATGGTGACAATATTTATTTATTAACCAACTTAAACGCGCCTAATAATCGTTTGGTTAGAACGACAATTCAAAATCCATCACCAGAAAATTGGGTTGATGTAATCCCTGAGACTGATAAAGTTTTAAGCGTAGGAACTGCAGGTGGATTCTTGTTCGCTAAATACATGAAAGACGTAAACGATCAGGTTTTACAATACAAATATGACGGATCTTTAGTTCGCGAGATTTCATTACCTGGTTTAGGTTCAGTAGGTGGATTCGGTGGTAAAAAGAAGGAGAAAGAATTATACTATAGTTTCTCAAACTATATTTATCCTACTACGATCTTCAAGTATGACGTAATTTCTGGAGATTCAAAACTTTACCAAAAGCCACAAATCGATTTTTCACCAGAAAAATACGAAAGCAAACAAGTTTTCTATACTTCTAAAGACGGAATCAAAGTTCCCATGACGATTACTCATAAAAAAGGAATTGATCTAAACGGTAAGAATCCAACAATTTTATATGCATATGGAGGATTTAATATCAGTTTAACGCCAGGATTCAGTGTGGTTACAGCAACTTGGCTTGAAAACGGTGGAGTATATGCCGTAGCTAATTTGAGAGGTGGTGGAGAATATGGAAAGAAATGGCATGATGGCGGAAGACAGATGAACAAGAAAAATGTTTTTAATGACTTTATAGCAGCTGCGGAATATTTACAATCAAAAGGATACACTTCACCTCAGTACACAGCTATCTCTGGAGGGTCCAATGGTGGTTTATTAGTTGGAGCTGTTCAAACCATGAGACCTGATTTATTCAAGGTTGCCTTGCCAGCAGTAGGCGTGTTAGATATGTTAAGATATCACACATTTACAGCAGGAGCAGGTTGGGCTTATGATTATGGAACTGCAGAAGATAGCAAAGAAATGTTTGAATACATTAAATCTTATTCTCCAGTGCATAATGTAAAGGCAGGAACTTGTTATCCATCAACAATGGTAACAACAGGAGACCATGATGATAGAGTTGTTCCAGCGCATAGTTATAAATTTGCGGCTGAGTTACAAGATAAACAAGCTTGTTCTAATCCTACTTTAATCAGAATTGAAACAAAAGCAGGACACGGTGCTGGTAAGCCAACAGAGCTTATTATCGAGGAAAACACAGATAAATTAGCTTTTGCTCTATATGAAATGGGTATTACAAGCTTAAAATAAAAACTAAACTTATTTAAAATTATAATTACAGAGTGTTGAGCCTATCGACACTCTGTATTTTTTCAATTCAATTTACCATCTTATGTTACAAACAGATTTATCTTTAAGCTACTTGTATAGACCCGCAAAACCACAAAAAGACGAAAAACCAAGACTTTTGCTTTTGCTGCATGGTTACGGAAGCAATGAAGCGGATTTATTCTCTTTTGCTCCTGAATTACCAGAAGAATTTTTTATTGCATCGGTTCGTGCACCGCGCCAAATTCAATTTGGTGGATATGGTTGGTATGACATCAACTTTATGGATGCACAGAAATTCAACAATGTAGACCAAGCCAATGAGTCAATGCAAAGCATTAGATCTTTTATTCAAGAAGTCATTGAAAAACATGATTTGAATGCTGATGAGGTTTGGTTGTGTGGATTTAGTCAAGGATCTATTTTGAGTTATGCTTTAACGCTTCATGATCAACAGAATATTCATCGTGTCATATGTATGAGTGGATATCCAGCGCCGGACATTATGGGTGATAAGGTGCAAAGTAATTTTGATGACTTAGAGTTTTTTGTTTCTCACGGAACCGAGGATGGCGTGATTCCGGTAGATTGGGCTAGAAATGGTGAAAAACTATTAAAACATCTTAATATTCCACATGTTTATAAAGAATATAGAAGTGGACATGGTGTTGTGCCACAAAACTTCTACGATATTTTATCATGGATTAAAGAGAAGATGTAATACACAAATGAAATCTGACGCAACTGTATATATAATATAGCGTCCTAAGTATAAATCGTAAATATTAAAAAAATGAAACTTTATTCGATATTACTCATCCTATTTTTAGGAATTAATTCTTCATGTATGTCAGATGATGACTTTAGTTATCAAAATGATTTTCAGAATAGTAAGAATGCATGGCTAAGTTTTAAAGCCAATTCCAATAATTCTTATAAATACGTTGTAAGTGGGGGAACGGGTATGTCCAATCTTTCTTGGGAGACTACAATCAGCGTGCAAGATGGTGAAATCGTACAAAGACATTTTAATTATGAAGGCGATACAGAAGGTCTTCCGGAAGATGAATTGGAGTGGACTGAAAACGAAGGAGAAATTAACACGCATGAGTCTTATGTAGCTGCGCCCGCCATTACTATGGATGAGGTTTATCAAAAAGCAGAAGACGAGTGGCTTGTTGAATCAAGTAATGTCACTACTTATTTTCAAGTGGATTATCGCGGCTTACTATCAACTTGTGGTTATGTTAGAAATGGCTGTGCAGATGATTGCTTTGTTGGAATTCACATTAAAAGCATAGTGGCTTTATAATTTAAAAATCTCAATTTTTTTAAGCTTAAACGGGGAAATAAAGGTTTTCACAGCGCCATATAATTGCTTAAATTTGCAATTCTTTAAAATTAAGCAATGCAATATCATCCATCCGAAATTGAGTCAAAATGGCAAAAGTTTTGGGCTGAAAATCAAACTTTCAAAGCCGAAAACAATTCAGATAAACCTAAATATTATGTTTTAGATATGTTCCCTTATCCATCTGGAGCGGGATTACATGTTGGTCATCCTTTAGGTTATATTGCGTCTGATATATATGCACGATACAAAAGACATCAAGGATTTAACGTATTGCACCCGATGGGATATGATTCTTTTGGTTTGCCAGCTGAACAATATGCCATTCAAACAGGACAACATCCTGCGCTTACGACCCAAGAAAATATTGAGCGCTATCGCGAACAATTAGATAAAATAGGGTTTTCATTTGATTGGAGTAGAGAAGTAAGAACCTCTAATCCAGATTACTACAAATGGACTCAATGGATTTTTATTGAATTATTTAACTCATACTATTGCAAAAAATCTAATCAAGCATGTCCAATCGACGAGTTAGTTGAGGTTTTTGAAATGGAAGGAAACGTAAATATTGAAGCCGAAACTTCTCAAGAAACAACTTTCGGGTTCGATGAGTGGAATAATTTTACAGAAAAAGAAAAATCAGATATTTTATTAAACTATCGATTGACTTATTTAGCTGAGGCTGAGGTGAATTGGTGTCCTGCCTTAGGAACCGTTTTAGCTAATGATGAAGTAGTAAATGGAGTATCTGAAAGAGGTGGACATCCTGTAGAACGCAAAAAAATGACGCAATGGATGATGCGTATTACGGCTTACGCTGAGCGTTTATTAAACGGAATCACCTACAATGAAGAAGCATTAGATTGGGCAGACGCTTTAAAAGAAAGTCAGAAAAATTGGATTGGAAAAAGTAAAGGAGCTTTAGTTGAGTTTAAAGTTGCTAATTCAGAAGATACTATTAAAGTATTTACAACACGTCCTGATACGATTTTTGGGGTTTCTTATATGACGCTGGCTCCAGAGCATCCATTAGTTCAAGAAATTACTACAGCTGATAAAAAAGAAGCAGTTGATGCTTATATTCAAAAAACAGCTAAGCGTAGTGAGCGCGAAAGAATGGCAGATGTTAAGAGTATTTCGGGAGAATTTACCGGAGCTTATGCGCTTCATCCATTTACAGGAAAACCAATTCCAATTTGGATTGGCGATTATGTTTTATCTAGTTATGGAACAGGTGCTGTAATGGCAGTTCCAGCAGGTGACGAACGCGATCATGCTTTTGCCTCACATTTTGGATTGGAAATTTTAGATATTTTTAAGGATACAGACGTTTCTGAGAATGCATACACAGATAAAGAAGGTGATGTAGTTCTTCAGAATTCTGATTTTTTAGATGGATTAACTGTTAAAGAAGCTTTGGCTAAATCGATTGAAGCTTTAGAAGAGAAAAAATTAGGTTTAGGTCAGATTAATTATCGCCTGCGTGATGCCGTATTTAGCCGTCAACGCTATTGGGGAGAGCCAGTTCCTATGTATTTTAAAAATGGAATTCCTACGCCTATTCCTACCGAATGTTTACCTCTTCAATTGCCAGAAGTAGATGAATATTTACCAACGGAAACAGGTGAGCCGCCATTAGGTAGAGCTACGGATTGGGCTTGGAGTGAATTTAAGCAAGAAGTGGTTAAAAATGAGTTTATAGACCATAAAAATGTTTTTCCTTTAGAATTAAACACCATGCCAGGTTGGGCGGGTAGTTCTTGGTATTTGTTCCGTTATATGGATGCGAATAATGAAAATAAATTTGCTTCAAAAGAAGCCTTAGATTATTGGGAAAATGTAGATTTATATATCGGTGGAAGTGAACATGCAACGGGTCACTTATTATACTCTCGTTTTTGGACCAAATTCTTGAAAGATGTAGGTTTAATTAAAGTAGATGAGCCTTTCAAAAAGCTGATAAACCAAGGAATGATTTTGGGGGAATCTGCTTTCGTTTATAGAAATAAGGAAACCAACGAATTTGTTTCTCACCATTTAGTGGATAAAGCTGATGTAGATAATTATCAAGCTTTGCATGCAGATATTGCTTTTGTAGATGAATCGAAGAATACTTTAAATATTGAAGCTTTTAAAAATTGGAGACCAGAGTATAAGAATGCCGAATTTAATACAGAATCTGACGGAGAATTTTATGTTTCTCGTGAAGTTGAAAAAATGTCTAAATCTAAATTCAATGTTGTAAATCCAGATGATATTTGCGAAGAATACGGAGCAGATACATTGCGTATGTATGAAATGTTCTTAGGTCCTATTGAGCAATATAAACCATGGAATACCAATGGCTTAAGTGGTGTTTTTGGTTTCTTGAAAAAACTTTGGAAGTTATACTTTGATAATGATGGATTTGCTGTTTCGCAGGAAGAAGCAACCAAGGAGGAGTACAAAGTATTACATACTTTGATTAAGAAAGTTACTGATGATATCGAAGGTTTCTCATTTAATACGAGTATTTCTGCCTTTATGATTGCGGTAAACGATCTTCAAAAATTAAAGTGTAATAAAAGAGCGATTTTAGAACCTTTAGCTATTTTAGTATCGCCTTTTGCACCACATATTTCAGAAGAGTTATGGTCGAGATTAGGTCATACGGAAAGCATTTCTTTTGCTGAATTTCCTAAGTTTGAGGAGAAGTATTTATTAGAAGATAGCAAAGCATATCCTATTTCCTTTAATGGTAAAATGCGTTTTACAATGGAATTGCCTTTAGATTTAAGCAAGGAAGAAATCGAGAAAGCTGTTATGGCTGATGAGCGTACTCTTAAACAATTAGATGGAAGAACGCCTAAAAAGGTGATAGTCGTTCCTGGTAAAATTGTGAATTTGGTAGGCTAAGGATGAGTAGAAAGGCTATGAAAAATGAAGAGAGGAAAGTGCATAGGGATGAGTAATTAGGCAATATTTAAAGATAATTATTTGTCAAGAGGAAATATCTCAATTTTCAATTGAATAAATGCAAATGATTTGAAATCATGTGTTTAACAAACTTGTCGTAAAAGTGTCGTAAAGCTGTCAACCTATAAATTTCTTAAAAATTGGTGCTTATTTTAGATTTGAGAAAAATTAATCCATATGGAACAGGTAGGTGATAGAATTAAAAATTTTAGAATTTCTAAAGGTTTTTCTCAAGAAGAGTTAGCGAATAAGTCAGGTGTAAGTATACGAACAGTTCAGCGCATAGAAAAACACCAAAATAGCCCACATGGAAAAACCCTTCAGCTTATTTGTGAAGCTTTGGGTATTCAAGCAGAGGATGTTTTGGAGTTTAATCAAACTGAGGATACAAGAATATTGAGCTGGATGTATTTCTCTATCATTTCTGGTCTAGCACTTCCTTTGGGAAATATTATTTTGCCATTAATATTTTGGATCACCAATAAGTCTAAAATTAAACATGCCGATAAAATTGGTAAACATTTAGTTTATAATCAAATAATTATCTCCTTAGTAACTTTCTCAATATTGGTTATGACCATGTTTTTTAAATTAAACCATATGTATCCAGAACACAATAGTTATGGGTTTATATTATTCTTATTACTGAGTGGCTTGAATTATATATATGCTTTTTATGCAGGCTTTCAAGCCAATAAGGGTCGTTATCTTAAATATCCATTTTTTAGATAAAATATGAATCTTCTCGATTAAGTTTTGGATGATTTTGTAATTTGCGCTTCAATTCAAAAGTATGAGAATAGCTGTATTAATTTCAGGTTCTGGATCGAATCTACAAGCGATTATTGATGCTGTGGCTTCCAAGGACTTAAAGCATGTGGAAATAGTTGCTGTTATTGCAGATAGAAATTGTTATGGATTAGAAAGAGCGCTTGACGCTGAGTTACCAACTTGGTTTGTAGAGAGAGGCGAAGCTCTATCTTCTGAAATTGATGAAATTTGCTTAAATGAAAAAGTAGATTTAATTGTTCTCGCTGGATTTTTATCCATTTTAAATGAAAAATTCTGTGCTAAATGGGACAAGAAAATCATTAATCTACATCCATCCCTTTTGCCAAAATACGGTGGAATGGGAATGTATGGCGCTAAGGTGCATAAAGCTGTTCTAGCAAACCATGAAAAGGAATCTGGCGCAACAATACACTATGTATCTAGTGGAGTTGACGAAGGAGAAATCATCCTACAAGAATCATTTGAGATTCCTGCTGAAGCAGGTTTAGAATGGCTTCAACAAAAAATATCTGAAATCGAAAAACCATTATTATTAAAGGCAATTCAGAAACTGGCTGATAAACAGTCATGATCAAAATATCATGTTATAATAGTAAGCCCTAAAGAAATTTAGGGCTTTTGTTCTTCATTACTTTTTTAGATTAATTAAAATAATGAGTTCAATTCGTTGTTGAATAGTTTATTTTAATAGATTTGTATTTTAAATTAATCTAAATAAAAATAAGATGAAGTGGAAAACATGGCGAGAATGGTTTAGAATTGTACACCTTTGGATTGGAATCATTGGAGGTCTTTTTATTTTTGTGATTTGTTTAACTGGTACAATTCTGGTTTATCAAGATGATGTAATTCAAGTATTGAATAAGGAGGTTTATCATATTGAACCACAAATAGACGCCGTTGACGTTACATCTTTGATTTCTCATGTGGAGAACGAAACTAACAAAAGTGTTTTAAGCATCAGAAAAGATATTGATAAATCAAAAGCTTGGCAGTTTGCCGTGAGAAAATCAGACGAGAAAGGTAGACCGGAGACAGTATTTGTTAATCCCTACACTTCACAGATTCTTGGAAATGCAAAAACCTTAGTTGGTAAGGATTTTTTTATGTTTAATTTTAAACTTCATCGGTGGTTTCTGATGGACACAGCCGTGGGTCGTCCGATTGTTGGATTTTTTACGATAGCTTTTGTTATTGCGCTTCTTACAGGTCTAGTGATTTGGTTTCCCAAAAAATTAAAAAATTATAAAAAAGGGTTTAAAATTAAATGGCGTTCTAATTGGAAAAGAATCAACCATGATTTTCATAGTGCATTTGGTTTATATGCATCTCTATTTTTATTGATCATGGGACTTACAGGCTTATTCTGGTCATTTGAATGGTACAAAGATGGTGTGAGCAAAATGATAGGAACACAAGTTTTCGATCGTTCAAAAACTGAGATTCCTATCGAAGATGGTCCTAATCCATCCATATCATTGAATTCTTTGATTTCAACGATAGAAACAGATTTATCCCAATATGACAAACTTGCGATTGGAATACCTAAAAATCCTTCTAAGGCGATGGAAGTAAGTGCTTACCATACAGGTTTCGCAAGCCTTAGTTTACCCGATAAATTTTATTATAATCAACATACTGCAGAACTAGTAGAAGTTCAAATGTTCTCTTCTCTTCCTTTCAATCAGAAAGTGGCTAAATCAATACATGATTTGCACATGGGATATCTATTCGGTCCACTTAATAAAATTATATTCTTCATTACTTCGATCATTGCTTCCTTACTTCCTATTACAGGTTTCTTAATTTGGGCCAACCGCAAAAAATGGTGGAAAAAGAAGAAAAATTGCAAGAATTTTAGTTTATGATTTAAATCATAAAGATTTTAGTGCTTGTAAGTCAATGTTATACATTCTCAAATTAGAAATAGTCTAAATAAACTTAACGATCCATTTTTTAATTTATTTCAGAAACATATATTTGTCCTTTATTTAGAATAAATTAAAATAATGACAAAAATATTATTAGTAGTAGCTTTAATTTTAGCACTATCACCATGCTTAGCACAACATGGTACAGTAATGGGAAAAGTTGTAAACATCGAAAATGATGGCTTAGAATTGTATACTATATGGACGGAGCCAACAAGCCAAAGGATAAATACGGAAACCGATGGAAGCTATAGTTTAGAATTAATTCCAGGTGAGTATGATTTATTTGTTGGAAATAATGGTTTGACTCTACAAACAGTACATATAGAAGTAGAAGCAGACGAGAAGATTACCCATAATTTTATATTAGAAGATATCGTTCAATTATCGAATGTTCAACTTTTTGGTAGCGTAAACAAACAACCAGAGAAATTAGATCAGATTACACGTTTACCACTAAAGCCAACTGAAAATATTCAGACTATTACAACTATTTCAGAGAAAGTAATCGAGCGACAAGGGATCCTAACTATTTCGGATGCTACTAGAAATGCTCCAGGTTTATATACTTATGCTACTTATGGTAATACCAGAGAAAGTTTAGGGTCAAGAGGATTTAGAGGAATTCCAATCTTAAAAAATGGTGTTCGTGTGCATTCTGATTTTAGAGGAAGTGGATTTTTAATGGATATGCAAGGTATTGAATCTGTTCAAGTCTTAAAAGGTGCAGCCACCATTACACAAGGTTTCGGAAATGACTTAGGTTCTCCAGGAGGAGTTGTTAATTTAGTAACTAAAACGCCTAAATTTGAGAACTTTGGTTATGCTTCATTTAGAGCAGGAAGTTGGAACCAATATCGTCCAACCTTAGATATAAATCATGTATTGGATAAAAACCAGACCATCGCAGTTCGTATCAATGGGGCATATGAATATGGCGAAGGATGGCGAGAGGGCAATAAGATGAACCGAACGTATATAAATCCGTCTGTAAAATGGCAGCCTTCTGATAAATTTTCAATCACTGCAGAAATGGATTATTTAGACGATCATAGAACTCCGGATCCTGGTACAGTAAATTTTTCTCCTGATAATTCAACCAATGAAATATATGATTTGCCAAAAGATAAATTTTTAGGGTTTGAGTCTGATTATAATGATTTTAAAAACTTGTCTTATGCATTGACAGCTAAATATGATTTCAGTGATAATTTATATTTACGTGCTGGTTATTACGCTTCACAATTAGATACAGACGGTGAAATGACTTCTTTAAGTCAGATTTTCAATGACGAAGGAATTATAGAGCAACCTAATATTTTAAATAGAGGAATCGCAAAATCAAACACTCGTGAAGATGATAACCGAGTTTTACAAATTGACTTGGTAGCTAAAGAATTGAAAACCGGTGATTTTACTCATTTGGTGCAAGTGGGTACAGATATTAGACAAAGCAAGGTTCATGGAAATAAATTTAAATCTGTAAGCATTGACCAAATTGATATATTTGATGAAATCTCAAATACCTTGAATTCGCCATTGGATTTCACAATGACTGGATTTAATGATGATAAATCAAATGAATTTGGTGCATTAGGTCAATATGTTGTTGAGTATAAGGATTTAGTACGATTCTTTGGAGCGATAAGATATTCAAATTTTAAAACAGAGACTGACAATGCAGTTTGGAACAATGACGACCAGGCGTATAACATTACAAGATCAGAAAGCTCTGGAAACACCTGGAATCCATTGGTAGGTGTTATGGTTTATCCTATTAAGCCGTTAGCTTTATTTGCCTCTTATACGACAAATTCAAACCCTAGAAGTGCTACTAAATTAGACATAAATGGAAATGAATTGGGAATGGAAACATCTAATCAATTCGAATTCGGAGTCAAATCTGAATTATTTCAACGTCGTTTGCGCTTGAATGCTACTTTTTATCGTGTTGAAAATAATAACATGATCATGCAAGATATTACAACCAATGAAGATGGTGTTTTAGAATACTTACCTTATTATTTTAAAGGAGGAAATGATGTTCGCCAAGGAGTAGAGATAGAAGCAATTGGTAGAATTTTAAAGAACTGGGAAGTAATGGCTGGATTCTCTTACTTAGATGCTGAATATAATAACAGTACTCGATTTGTAGATGGAAGTAAGCCTAATAATACGCCTGATTATGTGGCAAATTTTTGGACCAATTATATGTTCGAAAAAGGTGCTTTAAACGGACTTTCGTTAGGAGCTGGTGTGTATTATCTAGGAGCAAGACCCTATAATGACCATGTATTTACAGCATTCCACGGAATCACTCCAGATTTAGAGCCATGGGACAATAATGCTCATACAACGGTAAATGCACAAATTGCTTATCATAAAAATCACTATGGAATTCAATTTTTGGTAAATAATATCTTCGATGAAATAGGTTATAACGCTTATAGAAATAGATATATTAATAGAATTGACCCTAGAAATTTTGCAGTAAAATTAATGTATAAATTTTAAGAACATACTCCTCATGTTTTATTAAAAGCGTCTAATTGTTTATGAATTAGGCGCTTTTTTATTCGTAAAATTTCATATTTTTAAACAAATTTAATTATTATGAAGATTATTTATACCATCTCACTTCTCCTCATGTTGGGATGCGGTTCTAATAAATACAAAGCGGATTATTATGTTTATGGTATAGAAAAGGAGAATATTAACTTCAACAAGTTTCAGGAAAAATTGAATTCAAGCGAAAGTCTTCTAGTGAATACACAAAAAACGGATTCAGGGACTATTAAGCAACTTATGCCAATCAATTATGAATCAAAAATTTCTGCTCAGCAGGTAAGAACATTATATAGAAGTCTTAGTAAAATGCAGGGGACTATGGTGTCACCAGATCAATATTTAGTGTTAAACTATTTATCAACCTTGAACACAAAACCACTACCTAGTCGGCGAAATGCTATCTATTTTCAAAACGATAATTGGCGCTTACTAAGCGAACCTTTTATAACAAGCATTAGACAAGCACCCAGCATCTCTCAATTTAGTGTTTATGCTCCAAAGTTCAATCCAAACTTTACTACGGCAAACGCACAAATTAATTGGCTAGAAGACAAAGAGGAAAGGATAAGAAATATATTTTCTATTATTGATGTACCCTATGGTTGCTTTATTTTGGTAAAGCCCACGGGGGAGTATTATATCAGTTATGCTGAATATATTGAAGCCGAAATTCGAGATAAAATGATTACATTTTTTGGTTCTAAATCATAAACTCTGGAAGATATTCTAAGTATTCTTTTCTGGGAATCAACCTAGCGCCTAAAGAAGCTAAATGATTAGTATAAATTTGGCAGTCGATTAAATCTATCTCATTTTGAAAATCCTGAATGAAAGATATAAATCCTGCCTTTGAAGCATTACTTTCTTTAGCAAACATGCTTTCTCCACAAAAAACACGATCTACCAAAACGCCATAAAGGCCACCCACTAGTTTTCCTTCTTGGTTCCAAACCTCAACAGACTGAACCCAACCTAGATTAAATAGATGTGTGTAATAGGCTATAATTTCATCTGAAATCCATGTTCCGTCTTGTCCTGCACGTGGAATATCCCTACAATTTTCGATGACTGCTTTGAAATCCTGGTTATAAGTAATCTTAAATAACTCGTCACGAAATATTTTGCGCATTGACTTGCTAATTTTTAGCTCCTCCGGAAATAAAACCATTCTAGGGTCGGGTGACCACCACAATACAGGCTCGTCTGCATTATACCATGGAAAAATACCTTTGTGATATGCCTCCAAAAGTCGCACAATAGACAAGTTTATGCTTACCGCCAAAATACCCTCGTTGTTGGCTTGGGCAACTGGAGGAAAAGCTTGATGATCTTGTAGAAATATCATATAAGTACAAAGTTAAAATGAAAATTTAATTCTGCGAATTATTAGGTGTTTTAATGATTTTTAAAATCTTAATTTCAAAAGTTTAAAACAAAAAAAAACTGCCTTGCAGAGCAAGACAGTTAATGTATTTAAAATAAATTACTTATTTCAATATGATCGACATGTCAACACGTCTAGCCATAGCTTCAGAAGAGGTTTTATCTTCTCCTCTGAAAGATGAAACAATTCTCGCAGGAGAAATGCCATTGCTTAATAAGGCACGCTCAACACTTTCTGCTCTACGCATAGAAAGTTGTTTGTTGTAATCAGCGTTACCTCTTGTACTTGCCCATCCTTCTAATACAACAGATAGTTCTGGGTATTGTTTAAGAACTTCGGTTACATCTTGAATATAAGCAAAATCATTAGGACTCAATTCCTCAGAGTTATTGGCGAAAAACACTTGCTTTTTGAAGTTTTTAAACTTCGCCAAAAGTTCCTCTAATAGAGATCTTCTCTCTACTGGAGTTTCAGCATTTTCTAATCTTTGTTCTAAGGATTGAAACTGGCTTTTCAAATCAGCCAACTCTTGACTTGGCGTCTGTTGTTGGTTGACTGGCTTATCTTTAGGAACTAAATTCGATTGAACTTGAACTGATTTCAATGAATCCAATCTTCTTTCCAATTCCCAAATAGCCTTAGCTGTTTCTAAATCTTGCGTATTAGCTGTATTTACAGGTACATATTGCGTCTGACCTTGTGTTGGAACATATCCAGTAGTGTTTGAGCCACCCGGAACTACGATGGTAGAGTTGCTACCTTGTCTTCCCGCAATGAACCCATCATTACTGCGTCCTGTTACTAAATCTAATCTTGCATTTAATCGATCTATCTCTCGTAGGATTTCGTAATTAGAGATTTCTCTCGTTGCACCACGTCCATCCGTTTGATTGTTGTACTGATATCTAAGTTCGGCCAATTCTCTTTTGTTCTTGGCTTCATTTCTAGCTTTTAATTGCGCACGTCTCGCGTCAGCAACCTTATTTAAAAATGATTCTAACTCAGATTGGGTCATAACAATTTCACTTTTCTCTTGTGCCAAAGCAGTTGCAGAGAATAGCATAACAAAAGTTAAACCGATGAGTTTTAATTTGTTCATGTTTTAAATTTTTGGATTAAAATCCGAATTTATATCCAACAGAAAATTGGTGGATATCGATAAAGTTTCTAGCTGTATAGTCTGCGTAGATATTTCCTCCTAAGACATTAAATGATGTTCCAATGATTAAGTTGGTTCCGAATTTATCGAAATCTTCGATACTATTATATCCCAAACCTAAACCTATATATGGAGCAACAACTACATTATTAGAAATCTGATCAAATGATAATAAAGCATTCGCATTTACACCAAATCCAGTGCTGCTACCTGGAGCAACATATAAGTCTGGCATAAATTTAATCGGCGAGTTAGTAATAGAGTAGTGTCCTCTAATACCAACCAATCCAGCGCCATCATTATCTCCAAATGCATAACCTCCAAATAGAGACATTCCTTCATTTACGAAAAATCCTGTAGCAACACCTTCATTTTTCTTTTTAACATTTCCATCGGCATCAGTTGTTGTAACAGTATTGTTGGGAGCAACTGTAGGAGCTAATGGGGTAGCAACTTGTGGTTGTGTTCCACCTCCTTGCGTAACTACTACGGTTTTGTCTTGTCCTTGATTTTGGAATTGAGCTAAACGATTGATATAGTTTGTGTTATTATCAACTTTAGAGTTTAATTGATCTAATTTATTGATAATTCTATCTGTAGCGATTTCTGATTGAACTGGTGAAATATTACCACTTCTAGCACCTGTATTAACTTCTAATAAAAGTCTCTCTAATCTATCGATTCTATCTTCTGTGGTTTGAGGCTTGTTCGTTTCCTCGTCAACACCTTGAATAACTTTCTCAACTAAGTTTTCTAATTCTGCAGGAGTTAGTTTTACTCTAGACTCGCTAGGTTCCATCGTTTTTCCTTCTACTTCAGCTTTTTTATTTTCTTTAGCTGTTTCTTCAGCAACAATTTGCTCTTTCTTATCTTCTATAGATTTTTTCTCTTCGATGATTTCTACAGCTTTTGCCGTATCGTTTGCATCATAGGCTCTTTGCAATTCTTTCTCTAATTGCTTAATTCTATCCTCGTAAACATCTGTTCTTTCTTTAACTCTTGCATCAATTCTATTTGACAAAACATCATCTGTTTCCGCAGTTTTTCCAAGCTGGAATCTAATACCCGCATTGTACATATTGTGTTGCGTCAACTCATTAGGACTGATGGTGTTTTGTAAATCATCAGCATCTCTTTGAGAAGTATACATTAATGATGCAGAACCAAATAATTCTAAGTTTTTAGAAACTGGTATAGTTACACCAGCACCACCCTTAGCAAAATAACCAGAAGCTTGAACCGGTAACAAGGCATCCTCTCCCTGGTATCCATCATATACGTTCAAGTAACCACCACCTAACTCAATGTAAGGTACGATACCTCTAGCAACATTTAATTTGGCGATAATATCACCACCATAGATAGCTAAATCATCCCATTTTGTAGAAATTTCTTCATCTTTCGTAGCTTGATAATAAAATCCTCTTAATCCAATAAACTGATTTAAATCAAATCCTACTTTACCACCCATCAAATAGGTATTTCTCAAGTTCGAACCATCATTAAAGTTAATGTATGATCCACCTGGCTCAAGAATTAATTTCATTCCGCCTAATCCACCAGAGAATTTTCTGTAATAAGCTCTATCTAAATCACTCATTGAACCTGGCTCACGACCGCCTAGATAAAATTGTAATCCAGCCAATACAGACCAGTTATACATTCTATCATCACGATCATCACCTAATAAATCCTCGATTTCTGATTGGTTACCCTCTTGGAATAATACATCAGCAGGATCCATATTAAATACGGTGTTTTTTGCTTCTAAGTTTAAGAAAATCCTGTCAGATAATCTCAATTGAGTACCTAAACCTAAGTTAGCATAGATTTGCTCAGATTTTCTTTCTACTTCTGGAAGACCTTCTTCTGCAATGTTCACTTTTAATTTTTGTACTCCTGCTCCTAAAGTTAAATAAGGAACAAATGCACCTCTTGTTGGGATGTTAGCTTTAAACTCACCACCGATTCTTTCAATATCAACATCTCTGCTATTGAAATTATCTACAAAACTTTCACTTGCCCAATCTAGACCTTCAGCTGTGTTCTTTAAATCAACTGATTTTTCGTACAAAGCACGAAGTTCAATTGCTTCACCGAAGCCAAAACCTACACGTCCACCTATCATTATACCGTCCTCGATTGCAGTATTATCATCAAACCAATTGTAGCTTGCTGATGGTTGCAAGGTAACGCTAATATCGTCCATCTGAGCATGCATTTGAACCCCGATAAACGCTAATGCGCTAAGAATTACTGTTTTTTTCATATTATTTTTTGTTTAAGTTCCTAATAATTAGCAACAAATGTACCACATCGGCACATTTGTTTTACTATTTTCTGATAATTTTAAGTTATTTAAAGATAAATTTTTAATTAGATAGATTAAAAATGCTACTTAAAATGGTAAATCATCAATTTCTCCATCCTTATTTAGATCTCCTACATTGGAGTTGAAATCTGATGGAGAAGGTGTGTTTTCTGCTTGTACATTTTCTGCTGCCAATTTTTCAACTCTCCAACCAACAATTGAGTTAAAGTATTTAACAACTCCATCTGGACTTGTCCACTCTCTACCTCTTAAATTGATTGATACTTTAACGTCATCTCCCACATTTATTTGATCTGCAAGGTCTGTTTTGTCTTGTAAAAATTCGATTGAAAGAGGTTGTGGATATTGTTCTTGTGTAGTTACTATCACTTCTCTTTTTTTGAACCCACTACTAAATGTCTGAGTATCAAATATTTTAGTTACTTTTCCTGATATTTCCATGTTCAATAATTTTAGGCAAAGTTAAAGCTTAAGAATAGTCTTTAAAAATTTTTTGTAATAATGATTTATACATTATATTTGCAATCTTAATTTTTAGCAAAAGCTAAAAGCGGGCGTGGTGGAATTGGTAGACACGCTAGACTTAGGATCTAGTGCCGCGAGGTGTGAGAGTTCGAGTCTCTCCGCCCGCACAAAAGCCGAAGAGCAATCTTCGGCTTTTTTTATGTTAGCTATTCAGCAGCTTTGTAATATCTAACTTTAGCTTTCAATTTTCTTATCTTTAACCCATAAATAATATCGAGTATGACAATCTCTATTAAGGATTTAAATAAAAAATACGATGAACAGTGGGCATTGAAAAATGTATCGCTTAATGTTGATAAAGGTGAAGTGATGGGTCTATTAGGACCCAATGGAGCAGGAAAGTCAACCTTGATGAAGTGTATTGTTGGTGCTTTAGAGCCAACTTCTGGAGAAATTTTGGTAAATGATTTAGCTGTTAAGGATCAGGCTTTCGAAACAAAACAATTTATTGGTTATTTACCAGAGAATAATCCTTTATATATGGATATGTACGTCAAGGAATATTTAAATTTTGTCGCCGATATAAGAAAACAAACCAAGCAGAGTATCGATCAGGTCATTGAAAAAGTGGGTTTAACCCCAGAGAAGAATAAAAAGATTAAACAACTTTCTAAAGGATATAAGCAACGTGTTGGATTGGCTCAAGCAATTATTCATCAACCTGATATTCTAATATTAGATGAACCCACCAATGGGTTAGATCCGAACCAGATTATAGAAATCAGAAATTTAATTAAAGAGGTTGGTGAAAATAAAACAGTTATCATAAGTACACATATTATGCAAGAAGTTGCTGCTCTATGTTCGCGCGTGGTGTTGCTTAATAAAGGAGAAAAATTAGCGGATAAAAGTATTATTGACTTTCAGGGGAAATATGAAACCTTAGAAGCAGCTTTCCATGATTTAACTACCCAAAACAAGGTCGAGGCATGACAAATTACGGGAAACCATGGCCGCTGGGTGCAAATTTAGTAGATGATGGAGTTAACTTTTCAGTTTTCTCTCCGCACGCTAGTAAAATTGAACTTTTATTGTTCAAAGATCTTGATGACTTAAATCCCCAGGTAATATCCTTAGATGCTAATATTAATAAAACATATTATTATTGGCATATTTTTGTTCCAGGCTTAGATAAAAATCAATTATATGCCTATCGAGCATACGGGCCTTATATACCAGAAAAAGGAATTTTGTTTGATAGTACCAAAGTTTTAGTGGATCCTTATGCTAAGGCGATAGTTGGGAAATATGATAGAGATTTAGCTCACAGGAAAGGGGAAGATAATTTGCACTCATGCTTGAAAAGCGCTGTTATTTCCGATGAGTTTAATTGGGAAAGTGAATATATGCTAAATCATGATCTTGCAAAGTCGGTGGTTTATGAAATACATGTGGCCGGTTTCACTAAAAATCCAAATTCGGGTGTCCCAGAAAGTATTCGAGGAACCTATACGGGTTTGCTTGAAAAGATTCCTTATATAAAAGAGCTTGGTGTAACTGCTGTGGAGCTATTACCCGTTTACTCTTATGATTCACAGGATGCGCCAAATGGTTTGACAAATTATTGGGGATATTCTCCTATTAATTTTTTTGCTATTCATGCAGATTATGCCTCAAAGTCAACTCCCCAAGAAATTGTTGATGAGTTCAAGCATATGGTGAAAGCATTGCATCGAGCTAATATTGAAGTTATACTAGATGTAGTATATAATCACACTACAGAAAACAATGCACATACAGACGGTCCGACCCTATGTATGCGAGGTTTTGCGAATGATTCCTATTATATGTTAGACGATAGAGGAGATTTTAGAAACTATACAGGTACAGGAAATGTAGTTAATGCAAATCACTCTGTGGTAAGAAGAATGATTAGAGATTCATTGCGTTATTGGGTTCAGGAAATGCACGTAGATGGATTTAGGTTTGATTTGGCATCTATTTTATCTAGAAACGAAAATGGAGAACCTTTATTGAATCCGCCTATTTTATGGTCCATTGATTCTGATCCGATTTTAGCCAATACCAAAATAATTGCCGAACCTTGGGATGCCGCAGGTTTAAATCAAGTTCGTGATTTTGCTGGTGATCGTTGGATTATATGGAATGATACTTTTCGAGATACCATTAGAAAATTCGTTAAAGGAGATAAAGGAGAAGTCGCGAATTTGGCCAAACGAATGTTGGGTAGTCCGAATGATATCAAATCAAGGCATACCGAGTTTGAGCCCAATAGAAGTTTGCACTTTGTGACTTGTCACGATGGATTTACCATGCTAGATCTCGTTTCGTATAATGAAAAGCATAATTGGGCCAATGCTGAGCAAAATAGAGATGGATCATCGAATAATTATAGTTGGAACTGTGGTGTAGAGGGAGAAACTAATGATATAGAAATAAAGAAGTTGAGAGAAAAACAAATCAGAAATATGTTTTCTCTTTTGATGCTCTCCCACGGAACTCCAATGCTTTTGATGGGTGATGAGCTCATGCGTTCGCAAAAAGGAAATAATAATGTGTATTGTCAAGATAATCCTTTGTCTTGGATGGATTGGGAGTTATTGGATAAGAATTATGAAATGTTTGATTTTGTGAATCATCTCATTAAGTATACCTTAAAGCATAGGACTTTTTCTCATCCAACCTATTTTGAAGGAATTCCTAATGAAGAAATTCCTTACACTAAATTCCATGGAGTTAATCAAAATGAGCCGGATTGGAGTTATCATTCTAGGAGTTTGGCTTATGAGATTATTGCTCCTATGTATAATGAGCACTTCTATATTATAATAAATATGTACCATGAAGAATTAGAGTTTCAATTGCCTGAAGGGGATTGGGAGTATGTGTTTGATACAGAAAATGGTTTTAAAAAGTATATGCTTAAAAATTTAATTAAATGCCCTGCTAGAACAGTGATTTGTTTAAGTTCAAGCATATAAGCACGTAAATTTGGTTTATAATTTAGTAGCGGGCTAAACTTAATGTAGGTTTTAAGTTTAAGTTGAATTTTGTATATTTAATAAAAATAAAGGCCTATTGGTGAACTTTCTATGCTAATCGGTTTAATATTAAATTGAATAAATCATAAATTATGAAAACATACGAATATTCAAACGGAGAAGTTACTATTTTATGGAAACCAGATAAGTGTATTCATTCTGGAATCTGCGTGAAAACCTTACCAGAGGTTTATAATCCTGACGAAAGACCTTGGATTAAACCTAATAACGCGACCACAGAGCAAATCATAGATCAGGTAGCTAAGTGTCCGTCAGGCGCGTTGAGTATAAAAGGTAAGGAATCTGACGAAGAAGAATAGTTTTTATTTTCCTAAAAAAACAAAAAGGCCATCTTGATTAAAATCATGATGGCCTTTATAGTTTTTAAGAACTTTTAATATTAATTCTTCAATATTTTATAAGTACTTGTTTCTCCTGCAATACTAACTCTCATAATGTAATTTCCAATCGCCAACTTAGAAATATCTATATAAGCTGAAGATGAATTAATAAGCTTTTACTGCATGAAAATCATAGTTGAAGCTTATAATGCCAAAGAAAGACCCTAGATTAACTTAATAATTCGGCAGCAGCGCAAAACTTAAATAAAACAGCAGGCTTATCGGCAGGCGGGCGAGTTTAAAAGCTAAAAAAATCTGACACAAAGGAATTATAAAAAGTTTTTTAAATTATTTAGAAATACATTAATAAAAAAAGCGAGTATATCTTTAATATATACCCGCTTTTATAATTTTATAAATCATTCGATTATTTCTTTTTCGCCCAGGTATCGCGTAAGGGAACTGTTCTATTGAATATCATGTTCTCCGACGTGCTGTCTTTGTCAACGGCAAAGTATCCGATTCTTTGAAATTGGAATTTATCCTCTGGTTTTGCATTTTTTAATGATGGTTCGCCATAACCTTTAACAACTTCTAAAGAGTTAGGATTAATTAAATCCATGAAATCAGTTTCTTTGTCACCATCAGGACTTTCTGCAGTAAATAATCTATCATAAAGATTAACTGTAATCGGAATGTTTTGCTCTGCAGAAACCCAATGTAGTGTACCTTTTACTTTTCTCTTGCTAGCTTCGGTGTTGCTTCCACTTTTAGTATCGGGATCATAAGTAGCATAAATCGTATTGATTTTACCATTTTCGTCTTTATCAACGCGAGTTGCTTTAACAAAATAAGCACCTTTTAATCTCACTTCTTGGTCAAGTGAAAGTCTAAAGAATTTTTTTGGAGCTTCTTCCATAAAATCGTCTCTCTCAATGTATAGCTCTCTTGTAAAAGGAACCACACGATCTCCAGCTGTTGCGTCCTCAGGATTGTTTTCAATAATTAATTCCTCTACTTGACCTTCTGGGTAGTTTTCAATAACTAATTTCACTGGGTCTAGAACAGCAAAAACTCTAGGAGCAATGGCATTCAACTGATCTTTGATGGTGTATTCTAATAAAGAAATATCGATTAAGTTGTCTCTTTTAGAAACTCCTGCTTTATCCCAAAATGTCTTGATCGACTCTGGTGTATAACCTCGTCTTCTCAACCCAGAAATTGTTGGCAATCTTGGATCATCCCATCCATCAACAATACCTTCCTCTACTAATTTTCTTAATTTACGCTTACTAGTTATAAGGTAGCTTACATTTCCTCTAGCAAATTCTCTTTGCTTTGGCGTAAAGTCTTCGTCATCGCTAACTTGTTCTATATACCAATTATATAAAGGTCTATGGTTTTCGAACTCTAATGAACATAGAGAATGTGAGATGCCTTCTATGAAATCGCTTTCCCCGTGTGCCCAGTCGTACATCGGATAAATTTTCCATTCAGTACCTGTTCTGTGGTGTGCTTTGTTCAAAGTTCTGTACATAACAGGATCACGCATATTCATGTTGGGTGAAGTCATATCAATTTTTGCACGCAAAACATGTTTTCCTTCCTCAACCTCACCATTTTTCATTTTTTCGAAAAGCTCCAAACTTTCTTCAATCGATCTATTTCTATAGGGGCTTTCTACTCCATCCTCGAACGGCGTTTTTCTTTGCTCCGTAATTTCTTCAGAAGATTGGTCATCAACATACGCTTTGCCGTCCTTAATCATTTGTACAGCCCAATCATATAATTGTTGAAAATAATCGGAAGCATAGCATTCCTTGTCCCAAGTGAATCCCAACCATTCTACATCTTCTCTAATAGAATCTACGAATTCCTGTTCTTCTGCCTCTGGGTTGGTATCATCAAAACGTAAATTTACAGGTGCATTATATTTTTCACCTAATCCAAAGTTGATACAAATAGCTTTGGCATGGCCAATATGCAAGTATCCATTAGGTTCGGGTGGGAATCTAAACCTAAGTTTTTCCTTCGGCATTCCTTTGTTTAAATCACCATTTATTATTTGTTCAATAAAATGACTAGGTTCTGGCAAGCTCATATATAAATTTTCTCAAAATGTAAGATGCAAAGATAAGTAAATACACTAGAGTAATTTATATATCACAAACCGCAAAGTATGAGACTTTTTTATTTTGAATGCTTCTAAATTAACACTTATTAACACATTGTGACAATTCTCATTAGCGTAAAGCTTGATTCCTTTTGTATTTTTGTTGCACGTATGGAAATTGTATTTTTAATGATGATGGCAAGTGTAAGTGTTGCGCTTGTGTTTTTAATCCTTTTTATTATTGGGGCTAAGAACGGTCAATTCGATGAAGATGAATCGCCTGCAATACGTATGTTAAAAGATAATAAATTAAAAGAAGAATAAATGCAAATGGAGACTTTTCAGTATGATAATAAGATTGTTAAGTATTTTATATACGCAACAATTTTTTGGGGAGTAACGGCCTTCACATTGGGATTAACTGTAGCGACCATGCTGTTTTATCCTCAATTGCCAGAGTTTTTGTTTGGTACTGATGATGGTAGTGTAGGATCTATTGGAGGTTCAATTCAAGGCTTAATTAATTCGCAAGGTGCCATGGGATTCGGGAGGCTGAGAATGCTACATACCTCTGCAGCCGTATTTGCCTTCGTTGGTAACGGTATTTTTGCTGGGTCTTATTACTCTTTACAGAGATTGTTGAAAGCGAGAATGGGGAGTGATATCCTTTCTTGGATCAACTTCTGGGGATGGCAATTAATGTTAGTACTTACAGTTATTACCTTTTTCTTAGGATTTAATACGTCTAAGGAATATGCAGAGCACGAATGGCCCATTGATATTGTAATTGCTGTTGTGTGGATTGTTTATGGTATTAATATGTTTCTTACCATCAAGAAGAGAAGAGTACGTCACTTATATGTAGCTATTTGGTTCTATATCGCTACTTGGATTGGAATTACCATGTTACACGTATTTAACAATTTAGAATTACCTGTAACTTATGATGTATTCAACCCAAAAAGTTATTCTATTTATGCGGGTGTGCAAGATGCCTTAGTTCAATGGTGGTATGGCCACAATGCGGTAGCATTTTTCTTAACGACTCCGGTTTTAGGTTTGATGTATTATTTCTTGCCTAAAGCAGCGAACAGACCTGTTTTCTCCTATAAATTATCAATCATCCACTTCTGGTCATTGATTTTCGTTTATATCTGGGCAGGACCTCACCATTTAATTTATACTTCATTGCCAGGTTGGGCGCAAGCAGTAGGGACAGGTTTCTCTATTATGTTAATTGCTCCGTCTTGGGGAGGTATGTTGAACGGTTTATTAACCTTGCGTGGTGCTTGGGATAAGGTTCGCGAAGATCCTATTTTAAAATTTTATGTTGTAGCTGTTACTTGTTATGGTATGGCGACTTTCGAAGGGCCTATGTTGGCAACCAAAACTTTAAATAAAATCGGTCACTTTACGGACTGGATTGTAGCGCACGTTCACGTTGGGGCATTAGGATGGAACGGATTTATGATTTTTGGTATGGTATATTGGTTATTGCCAAGATTATTTAATACCAAACTTTACTCTAAGAGTATGGCGAATGCTCACTTCTGGTTAGGTACTTTGGGTATTATCTTCTGGACTATTCCAATGTATATGGCTGGTTGGACACAAGGTTTAATGTGGAAACAGTTCAACCCATCAGGAACTTTAGTTTATGCTAACTTCTTGCAAACAGTAACAGAAATTTTCCCTTACTATGTAATGCGTGCTATTGGTGGTGCATTCTATTTAACGGGTGGTGTTCTTTGGGTAATCAATATTTGGAAAACATCTAGAACAGGTAAGTTTATTGCAAACGAAGAAGTGAAAGCTCCACCATTACCGGTGAAACAATCTTCTAGAGAGAAAGGTGAAGATTTACACCCATGGATTGAAAGAAGTCCAGTTATTTTAACTGTGTTATCTTTTATTACCTTAGCTATTGGTGGTTTAGTTGAGATCGTACCTACATTAGTAGTTAAATCAAACGTTCCTACCATTGCAAGTGTGCAACCTTATACACCATTAGAAATGGAAGGACGTGACTTATATATTAGAGAGGGATGTAATGCATGTCACTCTCAAATGATTCGTCCGTTCCGTGATGAGGTTAAACGTTATGGAGAATACTCTAAACCAGGAGAGTTCGTATATGATCACCCATTCTTGTGGGGTTCTAAGAGAACAGGACCAGATTTACATAGAGAAGGAGGTAAGAGAACAGACTCTTGGCACTACAAGCATATGTGGAATCCAAGACAAACTTCTGAAGGTTCAATTATGCCACGTTACCCATGGTTGGTTACCAACACCATGAGTAGAGATTTAACAATAGATAAATTGAAAGCTCTTACGGCCTTAGGCGTTCCTTATACAGACGAAGAATTGACTCAAGAAGCTGTGTTTGCACATATGGATGAGCAAGCTCTTAATATTGAGAAGGCTATTTTTGATGAAGCACCAGATTTGAAGGAGCTTTATGAAAAAGAAAAGACTGAGAAAGGTGAATCTTTTGTAGCACTAAGAGATCGTGAGATTACGGCTCTGATTGCTTACTTACAAAGATTAGGAACAGACATCAGTAAAGAGAAAACAGAAACAGCTAGTAATTAATTATGCTAAAGTACTTTAAAGAACATTTTTGGCAATTCGAACATGCGGATCTTATTCAGACTATCATCCTGATTGCCTCTGTGCTCTTTTTTGTCGGATTAGTATATGTAGTTTTAAATAAACCAAAAAATCATTACAAAGAAACTTCGGAGCTTCCATTAGATGATGAAGATCCATTGTTCTAAAATAAAAAATCACGAATCATGAAACAGCGTACACCGGGCTCGATTTTTATTCCATTAACCTTGCTAATTATTTTAGCGGCGTTTATGATGGTGATACCAACGGATTTTATTCCACAAAACGGACTTAAACACATTATTCCAAATGCTTGGCATCAATTAACTCATGTTTTATCATATTGGGTTGTTTGGGTTGTCTTAATCTTAGCGCTATTAATGTTATTAGTAGTAGATGGTATTAATAAAGTTGTTGAGCGTAAAAAGTTCGCGAAGTTATCTGCAGCTGAGCAAGCCAAATACTTGGAGGCTTCTAAAATGGGATACATCAAAAGATTAATCCAAAGTAGTGCTCAAAAGCAATCAGACGAAGAAGAGGAAGAAATTATCTTAGATCATGGTTTCGATGGTATTTTAGAGTTAGATAATGCATTGCCTCAATGGTGGGTTGCGATGTTTTATTTAGGTTGTATTTATTGTGTTGTTTATATTACAGCTTATTTCACAACCGACTTTGCTCACCCATATGTAGAATATGAAGTTGAAACTGCTCAGCTAGAAACACAATTTGCGGCATGGGTTAAAGCTAATGATATAAACGTTGATCAGGCTGAGATGGCAAACGCTTCTGTTGAGCATGGAGAAGAGATTTTTGTGAATTTATGTGCTACATGTCACATGGCAGATGGTTCTGGAGCAGCAGGTCCAAACCTAACAGATGAATATTGGATTAACGAAATCGATACAGATTTGTATAGAAACATTTATTCCATGGTGTATGATGGTTCTCCAAACAACCCTGCGATGCAGGCTTTTGGACAAACCAATCAACTTACAGGTCTAGACATTCAAGATGTCGCCGCTTATGTTTATCAATTAAACCAAGAAAAACCAGTTATTACTGGAGCAGAGGGCGGATTAGCGCCACAAGGTGAAGTAGTAGATGCATGGAAACGCCAATAATTTATTGAGAAACATATAAAACATATAAAAAAAGTGTAACTTCGGTTACACTTTTCTGCTTAAAAGAAATTTAATTTTAATACGTTTTTAAAGCTTAAGATATGAGTGAGAATGAAGATAAAGACAAGTTATTAGAAGAAGAAATAAATAGCTTTAGGAATACAATTGGAACGGCTGATAGATCGGGAAATAGAAAATGGGTTTTTGCAAAAAAACCATCAGGTAAATATTTCAACTATAGGAGCATCGTTGCCTATTTATTATTAGCATTTTTAATCATTACGCCTTTTATCAAAATAGGTGGTAATCCTTTATTTAAGTTTGACGTAATTAAGAGTGAGTACTATATATTTAGTTATCCATTCTTTACATCAGATTTTGCAATTTTTGCCATAGGTATGGTTACCTCTATGGTGTTCATTATTCTCTTTACCGTAGTCTATGGTAGAATATTTTGTGGCTGGATTTGCCCTCAAACTATTTTCTTAGAAATGGTTTTCCGTCGGATTGAATTTTGGATTGATGGAGACCGTAATAAACAAATGAAACTGGCCAATCAAGAATGGAATGAAGAGAAGATTAGAAAACGTTTACTAAAATGGACGATTTATGTCATAATTTCCTTCATTATTGCTAACATTCTTTTCGCATGGATTATTGGTATTGATGCTTTAAAAGAATTGGTAGTGGAAGGACCTCTTGAGCACCTTAGTACTTTTGCTGGCTTGCTAATTTTTACTGGAATATTTTATTTTGTATTTACATGGTTTAGAGAACAAGCTTGTGTTTTAGTTTGTCCTTATGGTAGATTCCAAGGTGTTTTAATTGATAGAAAAACAATTATTGTTGCTTACGATTACAAAAGAGGTGAAAGAACCGAAGGTAGGGCAAGGTTCAAAAGAGGACAAGATAGAGAAGCAGAAGGTGTGGGAGATTGTATCGATTGTAACAATTGTGTGGTGGTATGTCCTACAGGTATCGATATTAGAAACGGTACTCAATTAGAATGTGTGAATTGTACAGCTTGTATTGACGCTTGTGATGAAGTAATGACCAAAATTAACTTACCAACTGGATTAATCCGTTATGCTTCAGAAGAAAATATTGCAGAAGGAAAAGAGTTTAAATTCACTCCTCGAATGATAGCATATACAGCTATTCTTGTGATTTTAATGGGAGTTTTAACCTCGTTCTTATTCATTCGTTCAGATGTTAATTCTAAATTCTTACGAGAGCCAGGGACTGACTTCAAAGTAATTAATGAAACGATTATTACGAATGAATTCCAATTTATGCTCGAAAATAAAACAAAGAATATTGAGCAAATGCACTTTAAGTTGAAGTCTCATCCGAATGGAATAATAGAACTAGTAGGTCTTCCAACGCCTATTATTATTCAATCAGGACAGCTAATTGAAGGTAAGGCGATAATTTCGATTCCTAAAGATGATATTTCATCTTATAAAGAGAAAATAGAAATCGAAGTTTTAAATGAAGATAATAAGGTTATCGATAAATATACCACTAGCTTTGCAGCTCCATTTAAATAATATAAAGTGAGTAAATTTAAATTCGATTGGGGGCATGGAATTGCTCTTGGACTTGGTTCATTTATGATTTTCATTCTCAGCTTGATTTTCCTAGCGGATGATACAGGAGATTTAATTAGCGAAGAATACTATGAAGAATCGCTTGTATTTCAAGAGGAAAAGATTGATGCTAGAAACCGAGCCAAAAGTTTAGATGCCAAGCCAGAAGTTATAGAACAAGCGAATGGATATAATATTCAATTTCCTGTAGCAATTGTTCCAGATAGTGGTCAAGTCTACTTGATGCGTGGTGCTCATAAAGCAAATGATATAATTTTACCATTAAATCTAAACAACAGAAATAGCATTTTGATTCCAGCTGTAAGATTAAAAGATGGAGAATATGATATGGAGTTAACATGGTATCAGGATGGTAAACCTTATATAACAGAAAAAACATTAAAATGGAATATGCCTTAGCAATTGCAGCCTTAGGCCTAGGACTTGGGACAAGTTTGCACTGTCTTGGTATGTGTGGGCCCATTGCATTTTCTTTGGGACTTGGAGGAGAAAATAAGTTTAATTTTACGCTTAAAAATCTTACCTATCAATTAGGTCGTGTTACAACTTATGCAACTTTAGGAGCAATTCTCGGATTTATAGGACAAGGAATTTCGTTTGCAGGTTTTCAGAAGTATCTGAGTATTATCGTAGGGGTTATGATGATTGCGATGGTTTTAATGCCTAAAAACCTGAGTACAGGCACAAGTAATAAATTTATCGGGAGATGGTTGATTAAACTTAAATCAAGTTTAGGAAGTTTCATCAGAAGAAAAGATTATAGTTCGCTTTATATTACCGGAATTCTAAATGGATTACTACCCTGTGGAATGGTTTATATTGCATTGGCCGCAGCACTTGGAGTAGGAGATGTCTTAGGTAGTGCTTTATTCATGGCTTTATTTGGTTTAGGAACAATCCCATTAATGTTCTTAGCCGTACTTTTTGGATCCGTTGTGAGTGTAGGCGTTCGAAATAAAATTTTAAATTTCATACCCATTATCACCATTTTTATTGGTGTATTATTTATACTTCGCGGTTTGGAACTGGGAATACCATATCTATCACCACCTGCTGAAGCATTAACGATTGAGGCTGAAAGTTGCTGTCATTAATCTATAAAAAATGATGGAATTATAAAAAACATGATATACTTCAATAAAAGGAGGGTTCAAATCCTATGATTCAGCAGACTTTAGGCTAAACATCAATAGAATAAGTATATTTTATCAATTTCTATTTTATACATCGAAGTAATCAATTATCTTTGCTCAAACTAAAAAAACACAATAGGATGTCAGTACTTGTGAACAAAAACTCTAAAATAATTGTACAAGGATTTACCGGAAACGAAGGAACTTTCCATGCAGAACAAATGATCGAATATGGTACCAACGTAGTTGGTGGTGTAACTCCAGGAAAAGGAGGTCAAGAGCATTTAGGTAGACCTGTTTTTAATACAGTGAAAGATGCTGTAGAACAAGCAGGAGCAGATGTAAGTATTATTTTCGTTCCGCCAGCTTTCGCAGCTGATGCAATTATGGAGGCTGCTGATGCAGGAATCAAAGTTATCATTGCAATTACAGAAGGTATTCCTGTCGCTGATATGGTGAACGTTCAAGCGTATATCGATGCAAGAGATTGTACGTTAATCGGGCCAAACTGTCCAGGTGTAATCACTCCAGAAGAAGCTAAAGTTGGTATTATGCCAGGTTTTATCTTCAAAAAAGGTAAAGTAGGTATCGTTTCTAAATCAGGAACTTTAACATACGAAGCAGCTGATCAGGTAGTGAAAGCTGGATACGGAATATCAACAGCTATTGGTATTGGTGGAGACCCAATTATTGGAACTACAACCAAAGAAGCTATTGAGCTATTTATGAATGATGACGAAACAGAATGTATCGTTATGATTGGTGAGATTGGAGGTCAATTAGAGGCTGATGCAGCTCGTTGGATTAAAGAAACAGGTAATAAAAAACCAGTAGTAGGATTTATCGCAGGGCAAACAGCTCCCAAAGGAAGAACCATGGGGCATGCAGGTGCGATTGTAGGAGGTAAAGATGATACAGCTCAAGCTAAAATGGCAATTATGTCAGAATGTGGAATTCACGTTGTGGAATCACCCGCCAAAATTGGAGCAAAAGTTGCCGAGGTTCTAGGATAAAAATAACAAATAATGAAAAAATTATTATTAAGTTTAATCTTAATCGTATCCACTATTAGTTATGCACAAATAACTTATGGAGCCAAAGCAGGATTAAATATCACAAATTTAAAAGATATCCACGATGACTCAGGTTCTAGATATGGGTTTCATATAGGTGGATTTGCTACTATTCCCATCGGGCAAAATAATCAGTTCTATTTTCAACCAGAGCTTTTATATTCTCAACAAGGAGAAAAAAATGAAGATGAAAATATCAATGAAGTATACCAATTGGATTATATCAATGTACCATTACTGTTCAAACCATATTTTTCTGAACAAGACACAGAATTTTATGGAATAATTGGTCCGCAAGTCGGGTTTTTAATTAGTGAAAATGTTAAAGATCAAGTACATACTATTTACAATGATGACGAGTATAACACGCTGGACGTAGGAGCTTTATTAGGTGTTGGATTTTCCTATTTAAGAAAATGGGAATTTGAAGTTAGATATTTATATGGATTTACAGATGCAGTAGAAGAAATGCAAGTTAAAGACAGAAAAAATAGAACTTCCAACCTTCATTTTAGTATAGGTTACAGATTCTAATTAATAATAAGACAAGAATATATAAAACACTTTCCTACTTTTGTAGGAAAGTGTTTTTTCATTTATGAATGTTCTTTTTGAAAAAGTCGATAATTCTAAGCTGATTGTATTCCGAGTATTTTTCGGTTTACTAATTATGCTAGAGTGTTGGGGAGCTATCGCAACGGGATGGGTGAAAGAAACATTTGTTGATGTTCAATTCACCATTAATTTTATTGGATTTGATTGGACACAAATATTGGTTGGAGAGACTATGTATGCTGTCTATGGTATCATGGGATTTCTAGGACTTCTCATCATGCTTGGTGCTTTTTATCGTACAGCTATCATGCTGTTCTTCTTACTGTGGAGTTTGACCTATTTCATGCAAAAATCACACTATAATAATCATTACTATTTAATGATGTTGGTGAGTTTTCTAATGATTTGGATGCCAGCCAATAACTTTTTATCTTTAGATTCAAGTATGAACTCAAAGGTTCGCTCTCAATCAGTTGCTAGATGGAACTATATCATATTTCAAATTCTAATCAGCTGTGTTTATATTTTTGCAGCCATAGCTAAACTTACCCCCGGATGGCTAAATAATCATTTCTTGCCACTCAGATTGTCGCATAGCGCACAATGGTTTGAGGGAAAATTTGGACAGAATGTGTTTTCAGAGTTTTTAAGAAGTAAAGATTTAGCACAGTTTCTTTCTTTTGCAGGAATTGGATTCGATTTTTTAATCGTTCCCTTATTGCTATTTAAACCTACCAGAAAGATTGCTTTTGCTGCAGCAGTTTTATTCCATTTATTTAATTCAATTACACTTCAAATAGGGATTTTCCCCTATTTCGCCCTAGCACTTTGTATTTTCTTCTTCGATAATAAAACGATTAAAGAAGTTTTCCTGCCATTTAAGTCTCGAAACGTTATGGACGAAAGGGTACAGGTTTCGATGCTAAGAAAAAGATTGGTTTTATGGTTTCTAGCAATTTTTACTTTGTTTCAAATTTATTTACCCCTAAGACATCATTTGATAGAAGACGATGTAACTTGGACAGAAGAGGGACACAGAATGGCTTGGCGTATGATGCTTCGTAGTAAATTAGGAAAAGGATACTTTGTAACTCAGTTACCCGATGGAAAAGAGGTGCATGAAAATCTCATGAAATATCTATCCAATCATCAAATGAACAGCGTAAAAACAAAACCAGATATGATTTGGCAATTTGCTCAAATTTTGAAGACTACATACCAAGAGCAAGGAATCGACTCTGTTAAGGTCTACTACCGTAATTCTCAGGTTAGAGTCAATGATGGGCCTTTCTTCGACTTTATTGATCCCGAAGTTGATTTAGCTAATACAAAATGGAGCTATTTTGGTCATCAAGAATGGATTTTGCCTTCGCCGTTAGATTATTATCAAAAGTCGGAAACGCTTAGAAAATAAGAAACTGCCCACCGCAAAAGAGTAATGGACAGTTTTGAATTGAAAATGTAAGTTTAATTTTTATGATTACTCGCGTACTTTTTTCTCTTTTCTCTTAGGGAAATAAGACATGCCAACGCCAATATAATTACCACTCACAGAAAAACCTGTTACAGAAGATGGGTTTACAAGCAAATTATCTACCGTGGCTGTACCTTTTATAAATTTTGTAAAGCCCAAATGCCCATGCAACCTAAACTCAAACAAACCAATATTAGAAGCCAATCCAATACCTGCATCTGCTCTTATACCAATATTTACATCCTTTTCTGAATCCGAATTTGTTGACAAAACAGTTACTTCATCGTCAGTTTGAATACCATTTGAATAACTTGTAGCAGTATAATGACGAAAACTTTGTAACAATCTAACTTCTGGCCCAACACCCACTACCAAATAATGATTTTTTAAGTTAAAATACCTGTCAATCATTAGGTTAAAGTTCATAAGTTCTAACTGATTATATCTATAAGTGTCATGAAATTGCAATTCATATCCTCCTGGAAAATCTTCTGCTTTTAGATTAAATTTATAATTTTCAGAATATCGATAGTGTTGTAAGGAGGCACTCATATTATAATTCTTAAATTGATAGAAATTATACTTTAAACCATAAGATGGTACATTTATATTCTCTATTTTAAAGTCTAAAGCGTTGGATTCGTTTGAAGCCGCATAGGTACGATACATGCCTGTTACACCAATGCGCCAATAATCGTTGAATGGTGTTAATGCTTCTTGTGTATAAGAAAATTGAACGCCAATTAAAATACAGAATAAAATTACTCCTTTCTTCATTAGTAGGTAAATAATTGTCCATCATAGTAATCTTTACGCTTAAAGTTGGCATTCCATACTTTAGACATTATTACCCCCCCCCATAAAATGTTTGATAAAATTGTTTTCATTTTGTAAAAAGTTTAAATTATTATGAATACAAGATTAAAACAAATACAAGCACAAAAATTAAAAAACCATTGCGATTTTATTGCGAATAATTGCGCAAAAAACTTTTTTTGAGTAAATTGTATCGATGAGAAAAATAAGATTACCCGAAGCTCGTAGAAGAAAAGGTTTTTCGCAAGAATATGTGGCTAAAAAATTAAACATGGATACCGCATGCTACAACAGACGCGAAAGAGGATTGACTAAAATATCTAGCACTGAGTGGCAAAAATTATCCGAAATTTTAGAAATTTCTGTAGAAGAGATTAAAGATGTAGAATCACCAATAATGGTTACTTCGCTAGACGAAGATGGAACAGAAGTACAGCTGTATTCAATCCCAAAAGAATTTGTGGATAATAGAACGAGATATATCAGACTTTTAGAAGACCGGGTTCTAGATCTAGAAAATCAAATTTTTGAATTAAAAAGTAAAAATTAATTTACAAAAGTAATCTATTAACTACGCCAATCCACCCTTTATCTTCTCCGCTATCGCATCCATTTTCTCAGTAGAAAATTGTTGTTTTGGGTTAGAAAAATTAATGTCTGCCATGCTATTCATAGGAACCAAATGCACATGCACATGCGGAACTTCTAATCCAATCACCGCAACACCTACACGTAAACATGGAATAACTTTTTCCATTCCTTGAGCCACCTCATAGGCAAAATCCATTAATCCTAAATAGGTCTCTTTATCTAAATCCCAAATTTTATCAACTTCTTTTTTTGGCACAACTAAGGTATGACCTTCCACCAATGGGAAAGCATCTAAAAAAGCAATATAATTTTCGTTTTCAGCTATTTTATAAGATGGAATTTCTCCTTTTATTATTTTAGTGAAAATACTAGCCATATTACATTTCTAATTTTAGATCGATAATTTCAAAATTCAATTTGTTACCATTAGGCAGAATAATTTCAGCTAAATCACCTAATTTTTTACCTAATAAACCTTTAGCAATTGGCGTATTTACAGATATCTTTCCTGATTTTAAATCAGACTCCGATTCAGGCACTAGGCTATAGGTCATAGTTTGTCCATTGGCCGTATTCTTTAATGTTACGGTGGATAAAATGGAAACTTTATTTGCATCTAATTGAGAAGCATCGATAATACGAGCATTGCCTACCAAATCTTTCAATTTAGATATTCTAGCTTCTAGCATACCTTGAGCTTCCTTAGCTGCATCATACTCAGCATTCTCAGATAAATCCCCTTTGTCTCTTGCGTCTGCAATCTGTTGCGTAATATTAGGTCTTTCAACAGTTTCTAATTGTTTTAACTCTGCACGCAATTTATCTAAGCCTTCTTTGGTTACATATTGTATATTTGCCATAATGTATCTATTATTAATAAAAGAATAATCCCGCACGTAATTGTGGGGACTATCAATACAAATATACAAATTATTTCAAGATGAAACATTTTAAAAAGCTTTTCTATATAAAATTCATGTTTTTAACTTTCTTTTTTTCAATAATTTGTATAAGCTGTAACGACGAGGATACAACCGTAAGCTGTATACCCAATGTAAGTGTTTCGGCACAGTATAATTTAAACCTTCCGGCCTATTCAGATCTGAATATGCCCAATGGATATGTAGAACTTTCCCCCGATGGAACGAATGGAAGTAGAGGTATGATAATCGTTAATACAGGAAATGGTTTTAATGCTTATGATCGAAATGCACCTCATCTTTGTCCATCTTCAGATACTACACTAGAAGTTTATGAAGATCTTAAAATTGTTTGTCCACACGATGGCGCAGAATGGTTGTTGCGTTCTGGGCAACCATTGAACGATGCTACACAAGGTAGAACACCAAGAAAATTCTTAACCCAACTTAATGGTAGCGTTCTCACGATAAATTACTAATCTATAATGGTAATTTAAATAAAAGATTATTTATTAAAATGATTTAATTACGTGGGTAACAATGCCCCATATCTGGAAATTACTCTCTTCAGAAATATGAATGGGACGATAGTCAACATTAGCAGGCATTAACCAAATTCCATCTTTTTTAAGCTTAATTCTTTTGCAGGTGAATTCACCATCTACAAAACAAACTGCTATTTTACCATCTTCTGGCTCTAAACTTCTGTCAATCACTAATAAATCTCCATCGCTTATACCATCATCGATCATCGATTGTCCGCTAACTCTAGCATAAAATGTGGTGAGAGGATTTTGAATCAAATTTTTGTTCATATCCATTTTTCCCGCAATACTTTCGTATTGGGGATTTGGCATTCCACAACTAATACCGTTGGTATAAACAGGTAGTTCTAAATGAAAGATATCTTCTGCGTGTAAAATTTCTAAAACCATGGACATAAATTAAATATAGTGTTTAAATTAATAAATTAGATCAATAAAGTAGATTAAAACTATAATTCATCTAAAGATTTAAGTTTTCTAACACGCATAAACTCCTCGACAACAGCATGATGCGTAACTGTTTTATCTCTGAAGTATACCGTGAAATATTCACGCTCTCGGGTATTCGCACCCAATTGATTTAAAATATTATATAAATGCATCTTCATATGCCCTTTTTGAATTCCAACTGTAGTTAGAGACCTTAAAGCTGCAAAATTTTGCGCCAATCCAGCTACGGCAACAATTCCCATCAGCTTCTGAGCATCTGGATTTCCTAATAAATCTAAAGAAAATTTCACCAATGGATGTAATGAAGTTAAACCGCCCACCGTTCCTAAAGCAATCGGTAAATCTAACCAAAATCTAAACTCTCCATCTTTAACTTCACAATGTGTTAAACTGGTATAAGTTCCATCCTTAGAAGCATAGGTATGCGCATCTGCTTCAACTGCTCTAAAGTCGTTTCCAGTAGCAATTACAACCGCATCTATACCATTCATGATGCCTTTATTATGTGTAGTTGCCCGGTAAGGTTCTACTTCGGCAATTTTAACAGCTAAAGAGAATTTCTCAACAAATTCGTCGGCTGAGATTCCTTCTTCTGCTAAATCTTCCACTTTACATCTCACCTCGGCTCTCACCATATTTTCAGGAGTAAAATTGGATAGAATACACATTACAATCTGAAGTGATTTTTTCTCTTCCTGTGTAAAAGATTCATCCTTAGCTAATTCTCTTTCTAGTGTCTTTGCAAACTGTTCTAAACATGAATTAATAAAGTTGGCACCCATGGAGTCACGTGTATCAAATTTAGCTTCAATTTGATAGTAATTTGGAATCTGAGCTGATTTATTTATTAATTCTAAAGATAAAATACCACCACCTCTTTTCTCCATGTTTTTGGTGATAGATGATGTATCGGCTTTTAATATATCTTTTAAATTACCATTAAAAAATGCTTGGAGTTTTTGGTCATCACCCTTGAACATAAAGTGAACATGACCTAATTTCTTATTGCCTAAAATCTTGGTGTGAAAACCACCGCGGTCTAGCCAATATTTAGCAGCTTTAGATGCTGCAGCAACCACAGAGCTTTCTTCTATAGCCATTGGAATAGCATAAAGTTTCCCGTCAATTAAGAAATTGGGAGCAATTCCAAAAGGCATATAATAATTGGAAATCGTGTTTTCAGAGAATTCATCATGCAAACGCTGAAGTTCAGCATCGTCGTTCCAATATTGTTTTAAAATTTTCTTGGCCTGCTTTGAATCTTTAAGATAGTTTTCAGTTAACCAATTGATTTTTTCTTTTTTATTAAGCTTTGAAAATCCTGATATAGGTTGCATAATGTGAAATTATATAATAAAAATAAGTATAAAGCTAATGAATTAAATTAAAAGCGAGCTATAGATCAAGAAAGGTTTAATATCTAAATTGTAAATGTCTTTATTTACTCGGAACGTAATCCTCAATGGATTTTACATCCACTTTTTCCTTGCATTTTTCTAAATTAAGCTTCCAATGATATGTAGAATCATGATAATAAGCAACATATTTTCCGCAAGGTTCTGCTCTTTGATCACTCAAATCGAAATTAATATCTAATTCTGGTAAAATATCATTCCTAAAACTTGCTGTATCTATATTGGCTGATTCTAATTTGACCAATGCATCATTTGAATATAAAATGGGTTTACTCTTCATTTCTAGCAAAACCCTGCCACCTGGCAAATAGTTGGTAACCATGTCTTTGCAGGAGTTTCTTTTACCAAAAATTAAAACAACCAAAAATGTGCCCGCTAAAACACCAATTAAATAAAACTTAAAGCGTTCAATAAAACTCATAACATCAACAAATTAATATCTCTATAATCTAAATCGAACCATTCCGCTAGTTCTCTGTTTGCGTGGCGTCCTTTGAATAAATAACAACCATTCCTTAAACCAGCATCTTTACTTATTAAACAGTCGAAACCACCTTCGTGACCAACTTCCAATAAATAGGGCAAGAAAAAGTTGCTCAATGCTTTACTCGCTGTTCTAGCATAGCGAGAGGTAATGTTGGTTACACCATAGTGGATAACACCATGTTTAATTTGCGTAGGGTGTTCGTGTGTAGTAATTTCTGAAGTCTCAAAACAACCACCTCCATCTATACTCACATCAATAATTACAGCGCCTTGTTTCATGGTTTGAACCATTTCTTCTGTAACAATGGTGGGCGTTCTAGAATTTCCTCTAATCGCTCCGATAGCAATATCACATCGTCTCAATGCCTTTTTTATTTCTTTGGGATCTAATGTATTGGTCGAAACACGATGACCGATTTCATTTTGTAATCTTCTCAATCGCATCAAAGATGAATCAAAAATACGAACACTAGCGCCTAAGCCAATCGCTGCTCTAGCTGCGCATTCGCCAACGGTTCCTCCGCCCAAGATCACAACCTCAGCTGGACGAACTCCAGCGATTCCTCCTAACATTACACCATTTCCGCCATGATCTGTGGCCAAAAGTTCTGCTGCAATTAAAATGGAAGTCGTTCCTGCTATTTCTGAAATAAGTCTCACCAAAGGAAGTTGACCGTGTTGATCTTGTAAATATTCAAATCCGAGTGCTGATATTTTCTTTCCTGCTAAATGCTCAAAATAGGCTTTGTTCCTGGTGCTTGGCTGAACAGTTGAAACTAAAAATGAATTGGGTTTCAATAGTTGTAATTCTTCTTCGGTAGGTGGCTCTACTTTTAAAACTAAAGCCTGCCCAAATACCTCCTCTGGGTCTTGTGATATTTTTGCGCCGGCCTCAGAGTATTCTTGGTCTGAATATTTAGCGCCTTGGCCTGCACTGGACTGAACAACCACTTTGTGTTCGTTGGCAACTAATACCTCAACCGCATCTGGCGTAAGGCATACACGTTTTTCTTGAAAATGAGTTTCCCTTGGAATTCCAATCTGAAGTTTTCCATTTTTTCTCGCTACTTCTAATTTTTCCTCACGTGGCATTAATTCTTGTTTGGAAAAAGGTGAAAAATATTGACTACCCATTATTTAAAGCTTATTGTTCGCACGTTGTCTTTATTTATGATTTCTAAGGTATGATAATTTTCGGGAATCAATGATTCAATTCGCTCGGGCCACTCGACTAAACATAAATTTCCGCTATAGGCATATTCCTCCCAGCCCATATCATAGGCTTCATCTTCATTGTTTATGCGATAAAAATCGAAATGAAAAACACTGCCAGTTGGCGTTTGATATTCATTTACTAAAGCGTAGGTAGGGCTACTCACAGTATCCTCGGAGCCTAATTGATTTAGAAATTCCTTGATCATAGTTGTTTTGCCCGCACCCATTTCTCCTCTAAACAATATTACATCGTGTTCGATTTGTGGTAGAATATCCGCCACAATCTTGGGAAGGTCGATTAAATCATGTGAAACAAAAGTCATCTCACAAAGGTAATTTATTTTCATAGAAATTGGGAGATGAAATTAGGCATAATCAAAACATCACTGAAACTTGTAAAAATCAATGGATTAAACTTTAAAAATTTTATTTTTGAGAAAGAGCAGGTTTTCAACTACTTTTAACTCATATTTTGAAACTTAGGCATCAATACATAAAAACTCAACAAGTACTTAGACTAATGTCATTCGTGCTTTTCCTTTTAGGAGCACATATTAATGCGCAACAAAATTTAAAGGACACACTGCGCATTATAGAATTAATTGAGGAAAGCAAGCAGCTTCACAAACAAGACCATAATGAAAAGGAAGAATATCGATTGGCTAATCTAGCGATTGATAAGGCTTTGGTTTTAGAGGATACACTTATGTATGCTAGAAGTTTAGATAATCTTGGGCTTTTATATAGATATCATGAATGGTATAAACTAGCCATGAATCTTCATATTAAAGCTTATGAATTAGTAGAGGATAAGCAGGTGAAGCGTTTATACAAAATGATTTTTGCCAATAATGCTGGATTAGCAGCGAGATATTCTCAGCAATATGATGATGCTGTTATCTACTATCTGAAAGCCTTGAAACTTGCAGAGCAAGAGAATAACTTAATAAATATTGCAATTTCTAGTAATGGATTGGGAAATACCCTAAGTAAAATACCTAGAGAACAAGAGCAAGCAATTTTTTATTTTAATAAGGCTGTTAGCTCGAGCGAAGCAAGAAAAGATTCGCTGGGTATGGCGATGAATTATCTCTCTATCGCGTATCATTATATCGATAACAATAATGAAAAACAAGCATTTGCCACGCTTTCTAAATTGAAGGAAATTAACGAGAAAAGAAAGGATGATTTTGGTATAGCTATTACGAATGAGGCGATGGGTAGGGCATATATCAATGTTAATAACAATCCAGTTTTAGGCAAAGAATATTTAACCAAAGCATTAGAAGGATACAAAAAAGTAAATAAAACCTATAATGTTGCGCACACCTATAATCGCTTGGGGAATAACGAGATTTCATTGGGGAATAAAATAGAAGCACTTAGGTATTTTGAGAGTTCGCTTGAATTAGGAAATAAACTTGAACTCTTGGATTTAATAGTTAAAAATTCTTTCAGCATCTCGAGTTTAATGGAGGAAAAGGGAAAATTAAAAGAAGCTTTAGATTATTATAAAAATGCAAGCAGTTATCAAGATAGTTTAGGGCTTAAAAATCAAGAAATTAAAATCTCTGCCTTAACGCAGGAATATAACTTGGAAAAAAAGGAGTCTGAAATTGCCTTATTAGAGAAAGATAAAATTCTAAGAGACGAAGAAATTAGAAAGTCGGCAGAAAAGATTAGAAATCAAAAAATATATAGTTATATACTCGCTGGATGTGTTTTAGGTATTGTGCTATTTTCCTTAATTCAGTATAGAAATATTAGTGCTAGACGTGCTGCAGAAAAGCAGTTGCAGGAAAATGAAAAGCAACTTTTGCAAACAGAATATAAAAAAAGTTTGGCTGAGGCTGAGATTACGATTTCACGCATGCAGGTAAACCCTCATTTTATTTTTAATTGCTTGAACGCCATAAATCTTTTGATTAAAAAAGAAGAAAATAAAAGCGCCAGTCGGTATTTGAATACCTTTAGTCGTTTTATTCGATTGACACTTGAGTTGCCTAAAAAAGAGACGATTAGTTTAGAGGAGGAGCTTAAATTAATTAATTATTATCTCGAGCTCGAAGAGTATCGTTTTGGTGGTAGTTTTATATATGAAATCGAATCAAATGAAGTGAATTTATCTCAAGTTAAAATACCACCCATGCTGTTGCAACCTATTATCGAAAATGCAATTTGGCACGGCTTATTGGTTTCACGTAAAGATTCGAGAGAATTAAAAATTATTATTGAAGAGCATGGGGATGGTACACGAATTATAATAGATGATAATGGGATTGGAAGAAAAAAGAGTAAAGAGTTGAAAACAGGCTATATTAAGAAAAAGAGCCTAGGAATGAAAATCACGTCCGAGAGGATAGAACACTTTAACAATAGCTTTGAATGCAAGATAAAAATGAGCATCATTGATAAGCCAGATGACAAGGGAACGCAGATTATACTAGATCTACAATAAAATATTTCATATATTCGAAGTGTATGAATGTTGCTGTTATAGATGATGAACTGCATTGTATAGAGAGTTTGGAGATAACTTTATTGAACTTATTTCCAAAAATTAACATAGTTTATAAATCATCAAAAGTAGAGGAATCGATATCTGAGCTCAAGGAGTTGGATATAGATTTATTATTTCTAGATATTGAAATGCCCGGAATGACTGGTTTTCAATTTTTAGAAAATTTCATTGTGAGAGATTTTGATGTCATTTTTACAACAGCTTATAGTGAATATGCTATTGAAGCATTTAAAGCCCACGCCATCAGTTACTTGTTGAAACCCATAGATGAAGCCGATTTACTGGAAGCTGTGGGGCACTGGAAGAACACAAGGGATAGTGAGGAGGGGAATGATCAAGATATATCTGAATTAATTTCGCATCTAAAGCGAGATGGCCTTTTGACTAGTAAAATATCTGTTCCTATTTCTGGTGGTTATCAATTTGTTGAGGTTGAGAATATTATATATTGTGAAAGTGAAAGTAATTATACCAATATGTTTTTTCAGGATGGAAATTCATTGCTTATAAGCAAAACTTTGAAAACTTTGGAGAAACTTCTAGCTCCTTTCTATTTTATTCGAGTGCATAAATCATTTTTGATTAATCCTAACTACCTTATTCAATATTCTCGAACAGGAGGAGGATATGTCATTATGAAGAATCAAAAGAAGATACCCGTTAGTAAGGATAAAAGAGAAGTAATAATTAATTTGTTTAAGGCTTGAGAAAGAAAAAATAAAGCCATCTCAATAGTTAAATTGGGACGGCTTCTTGAATTAGCTTTAATAATTCCTTTAATAATCTACCAACTCAAATTGTAGCCAAACAAATGCCTTTTTCTTTAATTCACCTTTGTTCCTAGCTCTAATGGGGCCCTCTAACATTATTTTAGCATTGGAAGATTGATCCGTATACCTGAGAGGAAGAACACCACCATTGAAATAATCAAATTGTAAATCTTGATTTACAGCTCCATCCTCAGAGAATGATTTTAGTCTGCTTAGTGGTCTTATTCCTTGCAAAGTAGCTAAAACATCGTGAATAGCAACTTTGGTTTTTCTAGGATCATGATTCAAAACAATATCTTTATTTGAATATTCTTTAACCCAAGTATCAATTTCGAATACCGCGTTTTTATCCTTTGCCTCTTCAGGAGTTATTTTATACACCACGGAATTGTCAATATTCCATTTTCGAGTTATTGGCTCTTTGTATTCTGTTAAGTGTATCTGTCTGTTACTACCCCCACAAATTAAAGGAGTATGACCCTCTAATTTATTGTTTTCTCCACCTCTATCACAATTCTTGTGATTTGGGAATTTATTGAATTCGGTTTTATTTTTAAGTTCTTTTTTCCACTTTCCATTGGCCTTGTATCGAACATGCTGTGTTATACCATAGTCACCGTCATTCGCATCTCCATCTGCTCCTGTGTCATTCTGTAATTCAACCAAGGTGATTTTTAAATAAAGATCTTTAGATGGAACGCAAGTTTCAATAGTTTGCTCGTTTTGACTAGTCATACCAACCCTTTCATTATTTAAGTTTTTTAATTCGTAACTAATGGGATAAGCCTCTGCTGGAGAAAAATCGATTCCCTTAATATAATCCTCTAAAGGTTTTCTACCTTTTGCAACCCAATCAGCAGATATATCAGTCACTGCACTTTGTGAACTACCGCCATAATAGAAAGCTGTTACTTGCGTGCTTTCATCCTTAGCAATCTTATTAATATTGGCTTCTACAGCTGCTTTATTCCCTAAGTAGCTCATACTTGCACTTGCGCTAGCGCCAAATTCTTCTAGACTTTTGGTCGTTTTAAACATGAAATAACCTCTTCGGCCGTAATTAACGCGTGAGAGATAAACGTATTTATCTAGTTTAACATCATCATTGGGGAATATGTTTTCTTTGTCAAGTCCATCAACCTCAATATTAAAAACGTATTGTTCAAATTCAACCAAATAATAATGACTTTCTTTGTAGGTGCTAGATTCCATACCTAACTTGGCTGCCACACCATAAAAGGAATTCGAATATCGTCCGTTGACCTTATAGTTTAACTCTTCTATGGAATGAACTTCTGAATAATTATAGGTCATACTTGCACCAGGACGAAAATTAGGGACAGAGTTAATTAAACTTTTAACGCCTGTATTAATTACTGATTTATTTTTCGGATTCTCAATTACTTTACTGCCACCTCCAGAGAAAGAAACTGTAATAGGGCCTCTTTCATATCTTTCCTCGATAACATTGGCACCTTGCACAAACTTAGTAGCATCCATAATAATTCCAGGCTTCAACCATTCTGGAGGACCTGTGACAGAAAAATCTTTAAAATTTTTCGTTTGAAATTTTGTATGAAGTAAAGTATTTGTACAAAACATATCCTTTTTTTTATCTCCAGGTTCGGTCCTCATGGTTGTAAGATTTTTATCTTCAAAGCCAGATGCTTCAGTTTTAAGATTGTTAGACCCCGCTTGTACATCGCTCCATCTAATCTTATTAAATACTTTTTTATTAACTTGTAGATTAGGCTTTATCTGCTTTATAGGCTTGTTTGTGTCGGCAATGCCTACTATCCTTGAGTTATTGTTTCCCTTGGTAGTATTGCGTGCCTTTGGACTTCTGGAAGTCTTCACAGTCTTTGCGCCTCTTTGAATTCCTCTTTTTTTACTTTTCTGAATGGCTTTAGGATTTAATTTCTTAATTCTAGCTTCTTTAAGCTCAGATAGGGGAATGCTCTGTGTTTTTTGTGGAGGCTTAACCGAAACTACATTCGTTGTGTAGGTTGTATCACCTTGCTCAATTGAGGCTGTAATATCAAACTTTACATTTTTAGCTCCTTCTGGCATCCATAAATTAATAGGAATGGTAGACCATGATCCAACACTGTTGGTCGTTACCTTAAAAGTACCTAAATCCTGTGAACCTCCCGTATAGTTCACAACGACATTGACTTCTAGAACTGTATTTCGATCAGCATTTCCTTTAACAATCAAAGGAGATTCAACTTGTTCGTTCTTGGTGGGCGAAGTAATAATTAGAATAGGATTGTTCGCTTGAATTGATTCGCTTGAATTAACTCCTGTTGTGGGTTTGTTACTTTTTAAGTTTCCATCCCCGACGGGCGTTCTCTGTGCATATGTCCAACTGGTCATAAACAGAAAGAGCAAAGCTCCCATCAATATTAATTTTGTTTTCATAACTTCTCGTTTTTCTTGGTTATAATTAATTAAAGTTTTGGTTAGTAGTTCAATGTTTAAACAGAGTTAAAACCCTTTTTAAACATCAATCAATTTAAACCTACGAAAAAAAGAAGACCAAATTAACAGCCCTTTAGTGCAGTACTCCTTTCAATGAGTGAAAGTATGTTATGAATTAGTGGAGGTTTTTATTTATATTTATTATTGCTGTTTAAGAAAAGGCCATAATCTGAGTTTTAATACAAACACAATCCACTCTGTTCTTCAATACTATGACTCTATTGAAATAATATTCTAAAGTTAATTTCACTTGTAAATAAATTCTAAATCTTGAGTCGCTTGCTATAGGCTAGGAAACCTACAAGAAAGATAAAAAAAAGCCAGCTCTTCGCTGACCTTTCTTTATAAAATGCACAATGTATTTAATTATATAGAACTATTTGATTAATGGTTTAATCATTAATTCAATACGTTGGTTTTGCTGACGGCCATAATCTGTATTGTTGTCAGCAACTGGACGTGACTCACCATAAGCAACCACATTAATGCGGTTTGATGATACGCCTTTTAGGCTCAGGTAATTCGCTACTGCATAAGCTCGGTCACGTGATAAACTCATATTATAGTCCTCTGAACCTCTACTATCTGTGTGACCTGCGATAAATACAATCGTTTGATCATAACGCTTCATGGTAAAAGCAAGTTTTTCAAGCGTTGGCTTGAAAGAAGAATTCAAGGTTGCATCATCAAAGACAAAAGTAATGTTAGCTGGTATGACTACATCAATATTGCCAGTAGTTGGGTTTCGATCAACACTTACGCCAGTACCAGCCATTTGCTGCTCAAGCTGTTTTGCTTGTCGCTCCATGTAAACATCAAGACCTGTAGATTCATTAGCAGTATCACTTGTGTTTTCTATAGCTCCTTCCTGCGCAGACTCTGGTGAATCAATGCTTATTTTACTTTTGTTTTTATGCATTTGACTGACAAGGTTCACCTTTGGTCTTATTATTTTTTTTGCTCTTTTAGTACCTTTTTGAGATGTCGCTCCCTTTTGCTTATAGATTGCATTGGGATTCATTTTTTTATATTTAGCCTTTCTAATTTCAGATAGGGGAATGCTCTGTGTCTTTTGTGGAGGCTTAACCGAAACTATATTGGTTGTATAGATTGTGTCACCTTGCTCGATAGAGGCTGTAATATCAAATCTTACATTTTTAGCTCCTTCTGGCATCCATAAATTAATAGGAATGGTAGACCATGATCCAACACTGTTGGTCGTTACCTTAAAAGTACCTAAATCTTGTGAACCTCCCGTATAGTTCACAACGACATTGACTTCTAGTGCTGTATTTCGATCAGCATTTCCTTTAACAATCAAAGGAGATTCAACTTGTTCGTTTTTGGTGGGCGAAGTAATAATTAGAATAGGATTGTTCGCTTGAATTGACTCCTGTTATGGGTTTGTTTTGGTTTAAATTTCCATCCCCGACGGGTGTTCTCTGTGCATATGTCCAACTGGTCATAAACAGAAAGAGCAAAGCTCCCGTAAATATTAATTTTGTATTCATAACTTCTCGTTTTTCTTGGTTATAATTAATTAAAGTTTTGGTTAGTAGTTCAATGTATAAACAGCGTTAAATCCCTTTTTAAACATCATTCAAATTAAACCTACGAATTAATGAGGTCCACTTTAGCAGTCCTTTAGTGAAACCATGCTTTCAGTGAGTGATAGGGCAATATGAATTAGTAAAGAGGTTTTTATCAGGGCTAAACTCCTCAAAATACTTTGATTAAATAGTCGAAAATTAAATATCATGCCTTAAGAAAACAAACACCACGGCTTCGCCAGAAGTATTATTTTCGTCTGGAATTTCTTCCAACTTTAAGGTGGTGTCATTAATATAAATTATTCTAAATTCCGTTATTGGAGGAAACGGATTGTTTTGGTAAGGATCATCATTGGATAATTCAATCTTTATACTATTTCCAACAATGCTGTAGCGCCCAATGGCATTATAATGAAATCCACAATTGGGGTCATACCAACGCAACGTCATTTTTTTGTCTGAGGAAAAATGGATTTTATCATTTTCTTTATAGCATGGATTGATGTAATCATGCAATCTTTCGTTTCCACTATCTATTCTGATACCGGTTTTTATAAAGGTCCATTCCCCATATAAAGAATTCGGAAGAGGTTGTTGAATAGTACAGCCAAGTAAAACAAAACTAAAGCTCATTACAACAAGCAGATTCGTGAAGTTAAAAGTTTTCATAATTATAGAGTTTCCTCTAAAGTAAGATATTTTTAACTTTTTAGAAGAATCAATATAATTTAAAATCCTTAATCAAATAAAGTCGTATTAAAAAAACATGACTGGTGGCTAAAAGCTTAATGCCGATATGCAAACTGGGTGCTTTCTATTTATTTTCCATCACCACAAAAGGGATAATCATTTCTTCCATTGAAACGCCACCATGTTGATAGGTGTTTTTATAGTAATTTACGTAATGATTGTAGTTCTTAGGGTAAGCCAAGAAAACATCATTCTTTGCAAAAATATACTTAGAGCTAACGTTCACCTTCGGTAATTGATATTCTTCAGGTCTATCAACAACCATCACATCATTCGGATCAAACTGAAGTTGTCTACCTAATTTGTACCTTAAATTTGTACTGGTTTCTTTGTCTCCAATAACTTTAGATGGCTGTTTTACATATATAGTTCCATGGTCTGTGGTTAGAATAAGCCTCATATCGTTTTCAGCAGCTTGTTTAATTATTTCCAATAAATAAGAATTCTTAAACCAATTTTGAGTAACCGAACGATAGGTTTTGTCATCTCTAATCATTTCAGAAACAATACGGTTATCGGTTTTTGCATGAGATAAAATGTCTATAAAATTATAAACTATCACAGTTAAATCATTATTTTTAAATGAATGAAACTTATCGAGAACATGCTTTTCAAATCCTGAATTCAAGATTTTATAATACTTAGTTTTTAAATCTTTCATGCCTAATCTTGATAAATTATCTTCTAATAATTCAGGCTCAAAATCATTTTTATTACCATCATCGGTATCATTTTTCCAATAGTTTGGAAATCTTTTCTCAATTTCTAATGGCATTCTACCTGCAAAAAACGAGTTTCTAGCGTATTGCGTAGAGGAAGGTAAAATGCTGTAGTACATTTCTTCTTGCGTATGATTAAAGTATTGCTGAAACAAGGGTTGAATCACTTTCCACTGATCATAGCGTAAGTTGTCAACCATAATTAGAATCGTTTTTTTATCTTTTAGTTGAGGTCTTACGTAGCTATTAAAAACTGTATGAGATAACTCAGGTCGATCTGCCCCATCTAACCAATCTAGGTAGTTTCTTTCAACAAATTTTGCAAAATGATTATTAGCATCGGCTTTTTGATCATTTAGAATTTGCAACATATTTTGGTCATCTATGTTTTCTAAATTAATCTCCCAATGCACTAATTTCTTATAAATGGCTGTCCAATCATGATAATCCCTTGCATTCATTAAGTCCATCGCAATTTGGCGGAATTCCATTTGATAGTTCACAACAGCCTTCTCCGTAATAATTTTTGAACCATCTAAGATTTTCTTAAGGCTTAAAACAATTTGATTCGGATTAACCGGCTTAATTAAATAATCAGCAATATGGGCCCCAATCGCCTCTTCCATAATGTGTTCTTCCTCATTCTTGGTCACCATCACTACAGGAATATTAGGTCGAATTTGCTTAATTTTAGATATGGCTTCTAAACCACCCATTCCCGGCATATTTTCATCTAATAAAATGGCAGAGAAATTCTCTTCTTCTAGCAACTCAAGAGCATCGGTCGCATTATTCATAGTGGTGGTAGTATATCCTTTTTTCTCTAGAAAAAGACAATGTGGTTTTAGCAACTCTATCTCATCATCTACCCATAATATTCTTATTGCCATTTGATTTGTTTATTTTTGTGTGAATTAAAACTGATTAATTGAAAAACTCGAACAAGCTTAAAATATTTAACGACCCGGTTTATGGATTTATTTCAATTCCGGACGAATTTATTTTTGATCTTATAGAACATAAAAGCTTTCAAAGACTGCGCCGAATTTCACAAACTGGTTTAACCCAATATGTGTATCCAGGAGCAACGCATTCGCGTTATCTTCATGCCTTGGGGTGTTTGCATCTTATGCAAAAAGCCGTCAGTACTTTGCGCCAAAAGAATGTGCAGATTTCTGCTGAGGAAGAAAGAGCCCTTTATATCGCCATTTTACTACACGATGTGGGACATGGACCTTTTTCGCATGCACTTGAATCTACTATCGTAGAAGGTGTGCATCATGAGGATATTTCGCTACGTATTATGCAAAGACTGAATGAGGAGTATCACGGTGAGCTCGATTTAGCCATACGCGTATTTCAGAAAAAATACCATCGTAAGTTTTTAGGCCAATTAATTGCCAGTCAATTAGATATTGATAGATTAGATTATCTTAAAAGAGATAGCTTCTTCACAGGCGTTACCGAAGGAAATATTGGATCTGATCGTATTATTTCTATGATGAATGTACGAGAGGATGAGTTGGTAATCGATGTCAAAGGAATCTATTCTGTTGAGAAATACTTGATTTCAAGAATGTTTATGTACTGGCAGGTTTATCTTCACAAAACTGCTTTTGGAGTTGAGTTATATTTAATCCAAGCCTTAAAAAGAGCAAAAGAATTATATAAATTAGGCGAAAGGCTACCAACCACTCCTGCTCTAGAATATTTTTTGGAAAGAGATTTCAATGAAAAATTTAGTTCAGACGATATCGATATTTTCTTGGAATTGGATGATAACGATGTCATGTTCTCTATTAAACAATGGCAATATCATTCAGATATTATACTTAGAACGCTAGCCATTTCGGTGGTGCAAAGAAGGCTTCCAAAAGCTGAAATTCGGAATAATCCCATAAATAAAAATGAACTAGAAGAAAAAAGACAATCTGCAAATCGGTATTTTGGAGAAGGAGCCGCCGATTATTTCGTGCATGAATCCGAACTAAAAATCATTCCTTACGATCACGAAAAATATCCGATTTTATTGATGGATAAAGATGGAAGTTGTAAAGATATAGCCGATTCAGAGAAACAAATCTTAACCAGACCACTCTTTGAGCCTACCATTAAATATCACTTTTGTTACTGGAATTCAGACAAATTAGAGAAAATTATATAATTATTTATAACTTTTTCTTCGTCTAGGGCTTGATTTAAGTTATATAATAATTAAATTTTCTACTTTTGCGACATGGAATTTACTGCAGCGCAAATTGCTGAATGGATTGAAGGTGAAATTATTGGAGATGCAAATACGAGTGTTTCGGGATTTGGGAAAATCGAAGAGGCAGGAAAAGGTGCATTAACCTTCTTGGCCAGCGAGAAATATAAAACTTATCTAAAGGATAGCAAAGCAAGTGTAATCATCATTAGTGAGAATCTTGCTATACCAAATGATGACAACAGAACCTTTATACGTGTTAAGGATGCTTATGCAGCCATGACACGATTGCTAGATTTATATAAAAACTTGACCCAACAAAAATCCGGAATCGAGCAGCCAAGCTCCATTCACGATTCAGCCGAATTAGGCGAGAATATATTCGTTGGTGCTTTTGCTTACATTGGTAAGAATGTGAAAATTGGAAATAATTGTAAAATTTATCCACACGTTTTTGTAGATGATAATGTAGTTATCGGAGATAATTCAGTTTTATATTCTGGAGTTAAAATCTATGATAATTGTATTGTGGGGCGGAATTGTATTATTCACTCAGGTGCGGTGATAGGGAGCGATGGTTTTGGGTTTCAACCCGATAAAAATGGCGTATTTCACAAAGTACAACAAGTTGGAAATGTTGTAATTGGTAATCAAGTAGAGATTGGAGCTTGTTGTACCATAGATAGAGCTACCATGGGTTCTACCACTATAGAAGACGGTGTTAAGCTAGATAATCAAATTCAAGTGGCACACAATGTTAGCATTGGAAAAAATACTGTAATTGCAGCACAGGCAGGTATTGCAGGTTCAACCAAAATTGGACGAAACAACATGATTGGTGGGCAAGTAGGAGTTGCGGGACACATTAAATTAGGAGACTTTGTACATGTTCAGGCACAAAGTGGCGTTAATGGAAAAATAGCTGATCACAGTAAGTTATATGGTTCTCCGGCAATGGATGCGTCAGATTTTAGAAAATCTTATGTTTATTTTCGTAAATTGCCAGAATTAATGAACAAACTCAATCAGTTAGATAAAAAGTTTAATCAAGAAAATAAGAATGGCTGATAAGCAGAAAACTTTATCAAAAGAAGTTACTTTAAATGGTGTAGGGCTACATACAGGTCGTCCTGTTTCTATGACTTTAAAACCAGCTGAGGTAAATACAGGCTTTGTTTTCGTTAGAACAGACCTAGAAGGTAGTCCACAAGTAGAGGCAGATGCTAACTATGTGACTTTTACAGATAGAGGAACTATTTTAGAGAAAAAAGGAGTCAAAATCCACACAACCGAGCATATATTGGCTGCCTTAACTGGTATGGACGTGGATAATGCCTACATAGAATTAGATAATGCCGAGCCACCTATTATGGATGGTTCAGCAAAGTTTTTCGTTGAAGCAATTGAAAAAGCAGGTATCGAAGAACAAGATGCAGACAGAGAATATTTTGTTATAAAGGAAATTGTTTCTTACCATGACCCAGAAACAGGATCAGAAATAACAGCTATACCATCAGATGATTTCGAAGTAACTACCATGGTAGATTTCGGGACCAAAGTGTTGGGAACTCAAAATGCAACTTTAAAAAGTATTTCAGACTTCAAAACAGAAATCGCAGATAGTAGAACTTTTAGCTTCTTGCACGAGTTAGAGCAGCTTTTAGAAGCTGGACTTATCAAGGGTGGGGACATCAGTAATGCGATTGTCTATGTAGACAAAGAAATTACCCCAGAGACAGAAGAGAAATTGAAGAAAGCCTTCAATAAGGAGTCTGTTAATATTAGACCGAATGGTATCTTAGATAATCTAACTTTGCACCATCCAAACGAGGCTGCAAGACATAAGCTTTTAGATGTGATTGGCGACTTAACGCTGGTTGGAACAAAATTAAAAGCTAAGATTATCGCTAATAAACCAGGTCATTTAATTAATACACAATTTGCAAAGAAATTGAATAAGCAGATCAAAATCGCTAAGCGAAAAAACGTACCACAGATAGATCTTAGCAAACCTCCTTTGTATGATATCAATCAAATCATGGAACTATTACCACATAGACCTCCATTCTTATTGATCGATAGAATTATGGAAGTTTCAGAAAATCACGTGATTGGAATCAAAAATGTTTCCATGAACGAACCTTTTTTTGTGGGGCACTTTCCTCAAGAGCCAGTAATGCCTGGCGTATTATTGGTGGAATCAATGGCACAAGCCGCTGGAATTTTATTCTTAAGTAATGTAGACGATCCAAAAGCATACTCTACATACTTTATGAAAATCGAAAGCGTTAAGTTTAAAAAGAAAGTTGTCCCAGGAGACACAGTTATATTTAAATGCGATTTAACGCAACCTATTAGAAGAGGTATTATTATCATGCAAGGAACCGGATATGTTGGTGATAGCGTGGTAATCGAAGCGGAAATGATGGCGCAAATTGTTAAAAACAAAGAATAATTGGAAGTAATGAATCAACCGCTTGCCTATGTACACCCCAATGCAAAACTTGCAAAAAACGTCGTTGTCGAACCTTTTGCTAGCATCTCTAGTGATGTAGAAATCGGCGAAGGAACTTGGATTGGCCCTAATGTAACCATTATGGATGGTGCTAGAATCGGTAAAAATTGTAAAATTTTTCCTGGATCTGTCATCTCAGCCGAACCTCAAGACCTTAAGTACAAAGGTGAAGAAACACACGTTATTATTGGCGATAATACCGTCATTAGAGAATGTGTTACAATCAACAAAGGAACAGAGGCGCTTGGCTACACCCAAGTTGGTTCTAACTGTCTCATTATGGCAACCGTGCACATTGCCCACGACTGTATCGTTGGAGATCACGTGATTATTGCTAACAATGTAGCGCTTGCAGGACACGTAGAAATCGATGATTATGTAATTATCGGCGGAATGAGCCCCGTTCATCAATTCACCAAAGTAGGTAAACATGCTATGATCGCGGGTGGCACCTTGGTTAGAAAAGATGTACCTCCTTATGTTAAAGCTGCTAGAGATCCTATTTCCTATGTCGGAATCAACTCCATCGGCTTGAGACGTAGAGGATTCGAATCAGAAAAAATCGCTGAAATTCAGTCTATATATAGAATATTATTTCAGAAAAAATTAAACGTCACTCAGGCGGTTCAAATGATTGAAACCGAAATGGAAGCAACACCTGAACGCGATGAAATATTACAATTCTTAACCGATAGTTCACGCGGTGTAATGCGTGGATATAACCCAAATGGTAACTTTTAAACTGTTGATACAGCATCTCAGTCAAACTTTAAACTAAAGGATTAAAATGGCAACAACATCAGACATTAGAAAAGGAATGTGCATAGAATTCAATAATGATATCTATAAAATCGTTGATTTCTTGCATGTTAAACCTGGTAAAGGACCTGCCTTCGTAAGAACAAAACTTAAAAGTGTTACTACAGGTAGAACTTTAGACAATACATTTTCTGCAGGACATAGCATCAACGATGTGCGTGTAGAAACTCGTTCGTATCAGTATTTATACGAAGACGATAATGGATATCACTTCATGAACAATGAGGATTATACACAAGTATACCTGAACAAAAACATGATCGAAAATCCACAATTCATGAAACCAAGTGAGGATGTCACTATCATTTTTAGAGCAGACGACGAAACACCACTATCAGCGGAACTACCGACTTTCTCTATCATGGAAATTACGCACACCGAACCTGGAATTAAAGGAGATACTGCTACCAATGCAACCAAACCTGCAACAATAGAAACAGGTGCAGAAATCCGTGTTCCTTTATTCATCAACGAAGGTGATAAAGTAAGAATCAACACAGAAGACGGTTCTTACCAAGAGCGTATCAAGTCTTAAATGAATTATTTTTTGGGCGGCTTTTGATTTCTTACAGAAAATCAAAACCAGGCTATTCGCTGCAATCTTGTACCCAAAAAAGCAAAAAACATCAACTAGCTAAAGCTTCTTAGGTCGCTCTAGCTAGTTTTGTGTTTTTATAAACTTTTTCGAATACAAGGATTTTCGCTGCTATCCTTGCCGCAGCTCCGCCCCAAACAATGAGTATCCCAAATAACAACCAAGTCTTATGTTTTACTTTGTTCGATATAGACATCTGAGGATGCCAAAATATTAATTGTCATTAACCTATACTTTTTGTGAATATTGTAGTAATTTTGCCGCCCTATGGAAAAAGTGTTAAATTTCTTTCGTTCATCAGATAAAATAAACTATAAAACCGAAATTCTTTCGGGATTAACCGTAGCCATGGCATTGGTACCAGAAGCTATTGCATTCGCTTTTATAGCAGGTTTATCACCACTTACCGGTTTATACGCTGCCTTTGTAGTTGGATTAGTGACTTCTATATTTGGTGGTCGCCCTGGAATGATTTCGGGTGCCACAGGTGCTGTAGCGATTGTAATTGTAGCTTTAGCCAAAACACATGGTGTAGAATACATCTTTGCAACTGTAGTCCTCGCCGGGATTATTCAAATGCTCGCCGGTGTACTAAAACTCGGAAAGTTTATACGCCTAGTTCCGCAATCTGTTATGTATGGATTCGTAAATGGATTAGCTGTTGTGATTTTTATGTCACAGATTGTGCAATTCAAAGTAGAAGATGCCAACGGTGTTCTACAATGGATGCAAGGAAGCCAATTATTTATAATGCTTGGTTTGGTTTTGTTAACTATGTTGATTATTTGGGGATTGCCTAAAATCACCAAGGCATTTCCTTCCTCATTAGCGGCTATTTTAGCTGTTTTCGGAATTGTTTATTTCTTAAACATCGATACTTCTACGGTAGGTGATATGGCCAGTATTAAAGGAGGTTTTCCGCCTTTTCATATCCCACAAGTAGCTTTCACTTTTGAGAACTTTATGATTATTCTACCTTACGCAGCTATTGTTGCAGCAGTGGGGTTGATTGAGAGTTTATTAACCTTGAATTTAATCGATGAAATAACAGAAACACGCGGAAATGGTAATAAGGAGGCTTTTGCCCAAGGTATGGCTAACTTAACTTCTGGGTTCTTCTCTGGTATGGGAGGTTGTGCTATGATCGGACAGAGTTTAATTAATATTTCCAACGGAGCTAGAGCTAGAATTTCTGGAATTGTAGCTTCTGTCGCTTTACTAATGTTTATTATGTTCGGGTCAGAACTTATTGAAGCAGTTCCATTGGCAGCTCTTACTGGTCTTATGATTATGGTTTCTATTGGAACTTTTGAATGGGTGAGTTTAAAAATTATTGGTAAAATGCCAAGACACGATATTTTCGTAATTATCGTGGTAATGGTAGTAACTATCTTCCTTCACAACCTTGCTTTAGCTGTTTTAATTGGTGTTATTATCGCCGCTTTAGTATTCGCATGGGAAAATGCAAAACGTATTCGTGCAAGAAAGTTTGTTGACGAAGACGGTGTTAAGCATTATCAGATTTACGGACCTTTATTCTTTGGTTCTACATCATTATTTACGACCAAATTCGATGTTCAAGGGGATCCAGAAAAAGTGGTTATCGATTTCTCTGAAAGTAGAGTGTCTGATATGAGTGCGATAGATGCGTTAAATAAGCTAACAGAAAGATATGCCAAAGCAGGAAAAACAGTTCATCTACGCCACCTTAGTGAAGATTGTAGACGATTATTGAAAAATGCAGATGCTTTAATTGACGTAAACGTAGAAGACGACCCAACCTACAAAGTTCCACTAGATTAAAATAGAACTAAATATTGCTGAATTGAATATATTTAAAACTATATTCTAATACATGTTTAACACAAAGCATCTAATTCATTCGATAAATCTTAATGATGAGGTTGATTTTCCTCAGAAATTTACATTTCCATTCAATTATACACCACACCCTTGGGTGGAGCAAGCCGCTGATGAATTAAAAACTTACTTAAGCACTCAAAAAGATTTTGAGTACAATTTCGGTTGGGATGACAAGTCTGTGGGAAAAATGTTTGGAGTGTTAATCGTAGAAGATGAAGCATCCAATTTAGGTTATTTAGCGGCCTTTTCTGGAAAAATTAATGAAGTAAATGAATTGAATGGATTTGTGCCACCTGTTTATGACATCCTAAATCCCCAAGGTTTCTTTAAAATAGGGGAAAGAGACTTAGATGTAATTAATCTAAAAATAGCTGATTTAGCATCATCTAAAGAATATATAAGGTTAAAAAAGGATTTAACAAACACACAGGAACAACAGAAGTCTAGTCTTGCAGAGCTTAAAGCTAAGCATAAAACTTCCAAAAAATTTAGAGACCATAAGCGCTCCGAAATTCTTCAACTCAAAAACAAAGACCAACAAGAAAAGCTATTAAACCAACTGATTGAAGAAAGTAAACAAAACCACTTTGAGTTAAAAGATCAAAAAAGAATTTGGAATGAAAAGCTTAGTACAGCTCAGGCTAAATTTGAAGAATTCAAAGAGAAGATTATTTCTCTAAAAAAACTTAGAAAGGAAAAATCAGCAGAATTACAGGCTAGAATTCATAAAGCCTATAATTTATTAAATGCTAAAGGCGAAGTAAAATCACTTCTTCCTATATTCGAACCATTTCAGCGTCTTCCGCCTGCTGGGGCAGGAGAGTGTGCTGCACCTCGATTGCTGCAATATGCTTATCAACATAAGTTGAAACCCATCGCAATGGGTGAATTTTGGTGGGGAAAAGCGCCACAGGCTGAAATTAGAAAGCATGGAGAGTTCTATCCAGCCTGTAAGGCTAAATGTGAGCCCATTCTTAGCTTTATGTTAGAAGGTCTGGATGTAGAAGAAAATCCCATTTTAAACGAAGTAGAATATAATTTAGATGTGATTTTCGAAGATGAGTATTTATTGTTAGTGAATAAACCAGCAGGTGTACTGTCTGTCCCTGGAAAGGAAATCAAGAAATGTTTATGGCAAAAAGTGGTAGATTACCTTGGCTCAGATTATTCACCCTTGTTGGTGCATAGATTAGATATGGCAACCTCTGGAATTGTTTTGGTAGCTAAGAATATGGATGTCTACAAAATCCTACAGAAACAATTCACCGAAAGAAGTGTAAATAAAACCTACACGGCTATCTTAGACGGTATTTTGGATCGAGAAAAGGCTGAAATTAATTTACCTCTAAGGGTAGATTTAGATAATCGCCCGATGCAATTGGTTTGTCACGAGCAGGGAAAGCATGCTATCACACATTTTCAAGTTATCGATAGAAATAATTCCCAAACTCGAATTTTATTTTACCCTATAACAGGTCGCACACATCAACTGAGAGTTCATGCCGCACATCATAGTGGACTTGGTATTCCGATCATGGGAGATGATTTATATGGTCGCAGCAAAGACCGTCTATATCTGCATGCCACTGTTTTAGAGTTTAGCCACCCAGTTTCGGGAGAAAGGCTAAGGTTTACTAAAAAACCGCCTTTCTAAAAAACACTACATTCTCTAAATTTGATTCTAAAATTTATGAATTCGATACTTGCCGAATTCTAATTTTACGCCAACAGAGAATTGTGTTAATTATTATTCATGAATTGTTAATTCTTTTTTAAAATAAAATTAAACATTATATTTACATTCTATTCATTAAAAACAAAGTGCCTATAGATTGATTTTTACGTTATTTATTAAACATTACGTATGAAATTCAGAAAAGACAGTGAGCTAGTTCGTTCTTATTTAGAAGGAGATGAAACCGCAATAGCTACACTCATAAATAGGCATAAACAGCGTATTTATAGCTTTGTATATTCAAAAGTTTATAATCACGATGTTACCGAAGATATATTTCAGGATACTTTTATTAAAGTAATTACCACCATTAAAGAAGGAAAATACAACGAGGAGGGAAAATTCTTGCCCTGGGTGATGAGAATTTCTTATAATTTAACGATAGATTACTTTAGAAGTCAGAAGAAGCATAAAACCGTAAGCGAAAATGTTGGCGGTGATGAGTACAGTCTCTTCGATTTTATCCACTATACAGAAGGTAATGCTGAATTGGATTGGATTAAAAGTCAAATTCATGATGATGTAAGAAAATTAATTGAATATTTACCAGATGATCAGCGGCACGTATTAGAATTAAGAATTTTTAAGGGTTTGAGTTTTAAAGAGATAGCAGAAGATACGGATGTAAGTATTAATACGGCATTGGGAAGAATGAGGTATGCTCTTATCAACCTAAGAAAGCTAATCGAGGAGAATAATATTGTTTTAACCTATTGATTTATACAATAATTATAGAGAGTTGTTCGTTATGTAATTAAACATAACTATATGGCAAAAATTTATTCTTTATCCTCTTCTAGAAAGCTCACGCCTAAGCAGGAAACGATTGATTTCCTTTTGGCTTTTTCTAGAAGTCACATTTCACTTAAAGCCAAGAAGCAGAAACGCTTTATGGTTTGTAATAACTAAGTTTTTCAGATTTCATATTCAAAAAAAAATCGCCATTCTAAGCTTAGAATGGCGATTTTAAATTTTCTACTCGTTAAATATTATCCTTGAGGAATATATAAAACTTGTCCTGGATAAATCTTGTCTGGGTCGCTCAACATTGGTTTGTTAGCTTCGAAGATCTTATTATAAGAATTAGCATCACCGTAAACATCTTTAGCAATCTTAGATAAAGAGTCACCTGACTTCACAGTATACATTGTTTTTGAAATGTCTGGAATATCAATTTTTAAAGCTTCTTTTAACGTTAAGTTATCTTTTACAGAAGATACACCTTCCACATTACCAACGGTAGCTAAAATTCTTTGCTTCTCATCAATGTTCTTAGCTTCTCCCGAAACAGTTACAGCCTCGTCTTCAACAGATAATTTAACATCTGAAAGATCGAAGTTATACTTTGCTAAGTGATTTTGAACTTTTTTAGATTTCTCTTCAGCAGATTCAGATCCTCCAAATAGTTTTTCACCTGCGTTTTTCATAAATGAAAATAATCCCATAATAATAATTTTTTAATTTTGTTAATATTAATGTTCTTACGAACAAGTAATTGCCTGAAAATATCGTGCCATTAAGTTAATTTTTTTTTTAACTCACGGGAGTTATATAAATTTGACCAAAGAAATGAGAAAAAAAATCTTATTAATTTACACGGGAGGTACCATTGGAATGACCAAGGATTATACAACAAATTCCTTGAGAGCTTTCGATTTCGAAAATATTTCTGAAAATATTCCAGAATTATCATTAATCGATGCCGAATTATCCGTTCAAAACTTTGATGACCCTATCGACTCATCAGATATCACGCCCAATGATTGGAAAAGAATAGCGAATGTAATTCATAAATTCTATGATGAATTCGATGGTTTTGTAGTATTACACGGAACCGATACGATGGCCTATACCGGTACAGCTATAAGCTTCATGCTAGAAGGATTGCAAAAACCAGTCATCTTCACAGGATCGCAGTTGCCTATCGGTGATTTGCGAACCGATGCCAAAGAAAATTTAATTAGCTCAATACATTATGCTGCACTAGAAAGAAATGGTGAGCCAGTGGTGAGAGAAGTATGTATTTATTTTGAGTATAAATTATACCGAGCCAATCGCACCACAAAATTGAGCACACAACATTTTGATGCTTTCAAATCTCCAAATTACCCAGAATTAGGGGAGTCAGGCTTGCATATGATGGTCAATAGACAAAACTTATACGCTTCTAATAACACAAAACTCAATATAATTTCGGGCTTCTGCGAAGATGTGGGTTTATTAAAGATTTTTCCAGGAATGAGCGATGCATTCCTATTGCAGATTCTAAATACTCCAAATTTAAAGGCATTGATTATAGAAGCCTACGGAAGTGGTAATATTTTTGATAGACCTAAGTTTGCCGGAGCCTTAAGGCAAAAAGCAGATGAAGGTTTGATTATAATTATAGGGACACAATGTATAGGTGGTTCTGTAGAACTTGGTTTATACTCGGCCAGTCAACTCTTTGTAGATATAGATGCGGTGAGTGCAAAAGATATGACAACGGAATCTGCAGTAGTAAAAGCTATGTTTGTGCTTGGTAACCAGGAAATTTTTACGGATATTCGTAAAAGTTTGGTGAAAAATATTAGAGGAGAATGCACCTCAGATGAAATTTAATTTTTCATAGTTAAAAAAAATATTTAATTTGGCTGAATCAAATGCCACTAATTAAAAGATGAAATAATTAAAGGAGAGGTGGCCGAGCGGTTTAAGGCGCACGCCTGGAAAGCGTGTTTTCGCGAAAGCGGATCGAGGGTTCGAATCCCTTCCTCTCCGCTCAGAATTAAATAAATAGGTAATTAAAAACTTGAAATAAAAATTAAAATTAAGCATATGAAAAAACGATTTTCAATTTTGGCTTTAGCTAGCTTTGCGGTGATGAGTATCCAAGCAAATGCAGCTGTATTAATGACTCAGGCTGCTGACGTTCCTGTAGAAAGCGGTGAAGGAGGCATCTTCGTATTAAAAGAATTTTTCGTTAGTGGAGGTCCACTTTGGATGACATTACCTTTGGTTTGTTTAATTCTAGGTTTAGCTTTCGCGATTGAGCGTATATTATATCTAAACGCTGTTGATGTAAATACAGATAAATTTGTTGCTGATTTAGATAGCGCTTTACAATCAGGTGGTGTTGAAGAGGCTAAAGATTTAGCTAGAAACACAAAAGGTCCTGTTGCTTCTATTGCTTACCAAGCTTTATTAAGAACAGCAGAAGGACAAGATTTTGACAATGTCGAGCGTTCAGTCGTTGGATATGGTGGTGTTGAAATTGGTAAATTAGATAGAAACATCTCTTGGATTGCATTATTCATTGCGATTGCTCCAATGCTTGGTTTCATGGGTACGGTAGTAGGTATGATTATGGCATTCCAGGATATTGCAAAGTCAGGATCTGTACAAGCCCAAGATATGGCGGGTAATATTCAGGTAGCCTTATTAACTACATTAGCTGGTTTGGTTGTGGGTATTATTCTACAAGTCTTCTATAACTATATTACTGCAAAAATCGATAGTATCGTTAACAAAATGGAAGATGCTTCTATTTCTATCGTAGATATGCTAGTAAAATATAGAAGATAAATAAATAACAAATTTCAATATGAAAGGTATAGGAAAAATATTATTATATGTCTTTGCTGCATTAGCACTGATTGGCTTTGTTTGGGTGTTATTTTCGCCTAATGCTGCCGGTGCTGATATAGACAAGGCAAGCTGGATGGAAAATCCACTAACCACATATATGATTTGGGTGTCTATCATCGCAATCGTGGTTACGACACTTATCTTCGCTTTCTATAAAGTGATAGATTTAGTGAAACATCCCTCGCATGTTAAAGAAGCTGTATACGTAGCTGGTGCCATTGTTATAGCAGCAGTAATCGGATTTATCTTCTCTGGAAGCGAGGAAGTGTTCACGCCAAGAGAAACAGTGAGCGGTATGCAATCTAAATTGATTGGTACAGGTATCATTATGACAGGTGTATTATTAGTAACAGGTCTTGTATTCCTAGCTTGGGATACGATTAAAGGATTGTTAAAAGGTTAAAACATGGCAAGAAAAGAATTACCCGAAGTAAACGCTAGTTCGTTAGCAGATATCGCATTCTTGCTATTAACGTTCTTCCTTATCGCTACCTCAATGGATAAGCAAGAAGGAGTTCAGCGTCAATTACCGGATTTGACAATCGAAAAAGAACCGATTAAAATCGAACAACAAAACGCGATTGAATTTGTTGCTAATGCCTTCGGACAAATTCTTTATAAAGAAGACCCTGATAAAGTTCGCCAAATCAACATCAAGGAAATCAAGGAATTGGTGATGGAACATGTTGATAATGGTGGGGGTGTAGATGCAGATGGAAATCCTTGTACTTATTGTATGGGAGGACCAGATGGTAGTAAGTCTGCCCTTTTATCAGATCATCCTAGTTCGGCCGTTATATCGGTTAAATTCGATAAAGGAACAAGCTGGGAGGATTATATGGCACTGCAAGGTGAGATCGAAGCTGCTTATAGTGAATTGAAGGCAAAATACGTTCAGAGAACTTATAATAGAGATTGGAGCTTAGTGGTAGCAGATCCATCTAAATCTGAAACAGATGGAGATAATGCAATTATTGCAGATGCTAATTCTAAATATCCCAAAATTATTGCTGAACCAAAACCAACTGATGCAAATCAGTAGGATTAATCATTTAATTTAAAACAAAATGAAACGTAAATTTCAACGAGAAGGTGGTGACGGAACTCCAACGATTTCTACAGCCGCTTTACCAGATATCGTTTTTATGCTATTATTCTTCTTCTTAATTGCTTCTGCAATTAAGCCAAGTGAATATGATAAATACGTGAAATTAGAGCCAGCAAAAGCATCTGAATTAACGGATATTGTTAAAAAAGATATGATTGCTTATCTATATATCGGAATACCAAGAGATAAAAATAAATATCCACAGGATTATATGTTGTTATTAAATGACAAACCTGCTCAAGTAAGCGATATTAGAGGATGGATTGGTGATGAAGCTGGTAAGAAAAGTGGTCAGGATTTAATGGATTATGGTTTAACCACGCAAATGACAATTGACAAAACTGCTAAAGTAGGATTTGTTCAAGCGATCAAAGAACAGTTGAGTTATGCACAACAGTTCAACGTAAGTTATGCCGGTATCGAAGGAGATCCTACCGTAGAGTAAGTTGATTATCATAATTATAAAATAAAACCACTTTTTCGAAAGTGGTTTTTTTTTGCCAAAAAATTCAAAATTTCCCGATTGTTTTTAAGCTATTAAGTTTATTTTCTCTGTATAAATTTATTCTGATCAGGTTTCAAAAGCGTTTTTCTATATTTGTAACTTATTAATGGCGAAGAAGAAAAAGAATATAAAATCTAGACTTATACATCATTATAGATGGATGCTAGTAGATGATAGTACGCGAGAATCTAAATTTTCTATGCGTATTACCATATTAAATCTACTTTTGATATTCGCCTTTCTTACCACGCTATTATTTGGTTTGGCCTATGTAGTGCTTAAATATTCGCCAATGAAATCTTATTTTGTGGATGAAACGATTACATTTGATCAGGTTAAGTCTCAAAAGGAGATTTTAAGATTAAATGAAAAAATCATTGCGATAGAGGATACCTTAAGTCGGAATAACCTTTTTTTAGAACATTTACAGAAAGTAGTTGCGGGTGATCTTAAAGCAGCCGAAGTAGATAGCTTAATGTCGAAGAGAACACCTGTGTTAGTTGATGATAAAAGTCTGAAAGCGAGCGCAGAAGATTCTTTGTTTAGAGCTCAAATTGCGCAAGAAGAGTTGGAGTCATTAAAAAATACAAGCAGCAGCAATAGCTTAGCCACTTTTTATCCGCCTGTTCGTGGAATCATAACCGGAAAATATAGTATCAGTGAAAATCATTTAGCAACCGATATTGCTGCGCCAATTGGGGAAAGCGTTAAAGCCGTAACCAAAGGAATCGTAGTGTTTTCGGGCTGGAATCCCGATACAGGGAATACATTAATCTTAAAGCACGATAATGACGTAATGACCATGTATAAACATTGTGCAAAGGTCTTTAAAGAAGTAGGGGATGAAGTAGGTAAAGGGGATGTAATAGCCTCTGTAGGAAACACAGGAGAATTAACAACCGGGCCACATTTGCATTTTGAGTTGTGGATTCAAGGTCATGCCGTAGATGCAGAAGACTATATAGAGTTTTAAATTATGAAGAGCATATTAGCAAAATTACTTTCTAAATTTATCTCTAAGCAAGAGCAAGCTTGGATAACAAATGCTGTAGATGCGCAAGAAAAATTACTATTGAATCTTGTGAATACAGCAATAAATACAAAATTTGGTAAGAATCATAATTTTGAAACTATTAACTCTCATCTAGATTATAAAAAGGCTGTTAGTATTCAAGATTACGAAGATTTAAAGCCTTATATAGATCAAGTTAGAGAAGGTGATTCAGATATTCTTTGGCCCAAAAAACCCTCTTATTTTGCAAAAACCTCTGGAACAACTTCAGGCGCCAAATACATTCCGATTACCAAAGATTCCTTACCTTATCACATTAAAGCCGCTAGAAATGCATTATTAAACTACATCGTAAACTCCAAAAATGCCGATTTTGTAAATGGTAAGATGATTTTCCTACAAGGCAGTCCTGTATTAGAGGAAGAAAATGGCATCAAAATGGGTCGTCTTTCGGGGATTGTGGCACATTATGTTCCGTCTTATTTACAAAAAAATAGAATGCCATCTTGGGATACAAACTGCATAGCGCAGTGGGAAGAGAAAGTAGATGCCATTGTCGAAGAAACCATGACCGAGAATTTGACGGTGATTGGAGGGATACCACCTTGGATTTTGATGTATTTCGAAAAATTACAAGAAAGAACAGGAAAGAAAATTGGCGAAATTTTCCCTAATCTTCAACTCATCGTGACCGGCGGCGTAAACTATGAGCCTTATCGAGATAAGATGAATCAGTACCTCGGTAAAAAAGTTGACGTAATACAAACTTATCCAGCGTCTGAGGGGTTTATAGCTTATCAGGATCAATTGGGTCGGGAAGATTTATTACTGCTCTTAAATCATGGTATTTTCTATGAATTCGTTCCGGTGGAAGATTTTGGTAAACCAGATGCCCAAAGATTGAACATTGGCGAAGTAGAATTAGATACGAATTATGCCGTTATATTGACAACCAATGCTGGATTGTGGTCCTATAGCATTGGTGATACCGTTAAATTTACTTCACTAGAGCCGTATAGAATTGTTGTCACTGGCAGAATTAAACATTACACCTCTGCATTTGGAGAGCATGTAATTGCTCAAGAAGTTGAGAATGCTTTAAAAAATACATTAGATAAGTATAATGCTACGGTATCAGAATTCCATATCGCGCCACAAGTTAACCCAACGAAGGGATTACCTTATCATGAATGGTTTATTGAGTTTAAAGAAGTACCAGAAGACTTAGAAAAATTTAAAAATGAACTCGATCAACAAGTTCAGAGCCAAAACCCGTATTATTTTGATTTGATTGATGGAAAGGTTTTGAGACCTTTAGAGATTACATTCATACAAGACAATGGATTTAATTTATATATGAAATCTCAAGGTAAATTGGGAGGGCAATTCAAATTACCACGCTTAGCTAATGATCGAAAAATTGCCAATGGGCTTCAACCTTATATAAAATAATAGAATGCAGGAAGTTATTGATTTCTTTTTAAAGCCTTATGCTGAGGCAACTACATTAGATGTGTTATTAGAAATCACGGCCGTATTTTTTGGTGTTTTAAGTGTAATATTTGCAAAGAGAGGGAATATTTGGGTTTTCCCTACGGGAATTATTAGCACAGGAATTTATATTTATATCACTTATGTGGTAGGTTATATAGGTGATTTTACCATAAATATTTACTACACGAGCATGAGTGTCTATGGTTGGGTTTTATGGTCGAATCTAGCTCAAGAAGATCAACTAAAAATTTCTTGGGCCCAAACCAAAGACTGGCTTTGGACGATAGGCATCTTCTTATTTACCATGGCTTTTGTGATTGGAATTTATATATACTTTGATAAATTCGAGGATTGGACTAACTATTTCGATGTTTTAACTACTGGATTGGCATTTGGATCTATGTGGTTGATGGCCAAAAAGAAAGTAGAGAATTGGCTAGGTTGGATCATTACAAATATAATTTCAGCTCCTTTGTATTTTGTCAAGGGATTGGGCTTCACCGGAATACAATTCATTATTTTTCTTATCTTAGCTATACAAGGTTATCAACTTTGGAAGAATGCTGTTGGAAAAGTGAAGGTGGAATAGCCTACAAACCTAGGTAGGAATGCTTATTTTAAAAATGTTATAGTACATTTTGTGCCCAATTAGTTTTAAGTTTAAACTCAAGATGTGTCTAAATTATATCAGCATAACAAAAGCCTCAAGAATTGGGCTGAAGATGATCGTCCCCGCGAAAAATTAATGCTTAAAGGAAAAGCCTCATTATCGGATGCCGAGCTTTTGGCGATCATAATGGGAAGCGGAAACAAAGAAGAAACCGCTGTAGATTTAGCCAAACGTATCTTGAATGATGTTCAAAATAATTGGCATGAATTATCTCGTTTGAGCCTAAAACAATTAATGAACTATAAAGGTATTGGCGAGGCCAAAGCCATCAGTATTATTACGGCACTAGAAATCGGAAATCGAAAAGCTTTACAATTCGCATTAGAAAAGCCCAAAGTTACCAGTAGTTCAGAAGTTTTTGATGTACTTAGACCTCATTTAGCAGATTTAAACGTTGAGGAATTTTGGGTTATGTTCTTAAATCAAGCGAATAAAGTAATATCTATTGAAAGAGTTAGCTCAGGCGGAATCAGCTATACCTTAGCAGATCCTCGATTGATTTTTAGAACAGCATTAGAAAAATTTTCAACGGCTATCATTGTGGCACACAATCACCCAAGCGGCAACATAAGACCGAGTGAACAAGACATTAGGCTGACAAAAAAGTTAGTAGAATGTGGGCAAATTTTGGATGTGGCGGTATTAGACCATTTAATTGTGACGCAAAAAGACTATTTTAGTTTTCGCGACGAGAACAAAATGTAAAATGAAGCAAGAAATTTGGGTTTATTCAGCAAAGCAATCTCCACGGTTAAACTATGTTTTGAATTTTATCTCAACGATTTGGGATATTGCCTTTCAAGTAACCTCAGATATTGATGAATTTACTCAAATTGAAACTGCTAAAATCAATTATTCGCATCAGGATTTAGGAGGAATTCAAATTCAGCCACAAAAATTACTGTTCGAAAAAGAATTAAAACTATTTGACTTTTCAAGTTTAGAATTAGACAGTTTTGCCATGATATTCTTTCTGCTTACGCGATATGAGGAGTATGTGGTTCAGGAAAGAGACGCTCACAACAGATTCTTAGGTAGTTCATCTTATTTATTTAAAACCAATCGGTTAGAGTTGCCGTGGGCAGATGTTTTAATAGAAAATTTAAAAAATTCAATTCTTGAGGACTATCCTCATTATAGTTTTAAGAAAAAGGAATTCAAGAAGCAATTAACGATAGATATAGATCAAGCATATTTATACCAAAACAAGAGTTTTAAGCGTTTTATTGGCGCAAATCTACGCGATGCCTTAAAGTTGAAATTACTTTCGATAGCGCGAAGAAAATTGAGCTATTTCTATCTCATAAAAGATCCTTGGGATGTTTATCAAGAATTAAAAATTAAATTCGAACAAGAAACAAATAAACCTATTTTCTTTTTCCAGGTAGGAGATTATGCTGAGTTTGACAAAAATTTAAATTTTAAGAATAAAGCATTTCAAAAATTAATTCAAAATACCAACAAATGGACATCAGTGGGTCTACATCCTTCTTATCAATCCAATCAAGATGCTTCGATTTTGAATACAGAAATAGAAAGACTTGAGCAAGTGTTAGGGAAACCTGTTTCTAAGTCCAGACAACATTATATCAAACTCGATTTACCTTCTACTTATCATCATTTGTTGGAGAATGGAATTCAAGATGATTATAGTATGGGCTTTGCTGATCAATTGGGCTTCAGAGCTGGAACTGCACATAGTTTTAATTGGTATGATTTGAGTCAAGAAAAGGAAACTAACTTAAAGATTCATCCATTTTGTGTTATGGATGTCACCTTTAAAAACTACTTAAAGTATTCTCCCAATCAAGCATATAAAAAATTAAAAGAACTCGAAAATACAATCCAATCAACGGGCGGAAGTTTTTGTATCATTTGTCATAATGAGAGTTTATCTGATTTTGGGGAATGGAAAGGATGGAGAAAAAGTCTTTTGTCTAGCTTTATTTCTTAAACAGACTTAGATATTAAATTTTGAGTTCAATAAAATCCTTGTAATTTTAAGGTTTAAATAAATCCATTGCTTCAATACATACCATATTCTGACATAGATTTTCAGCGATACAATGATTGTGTTTCAAATAGTTTGGAGCCAATTGTTTACGCAGAAAGTTGGTTTTTGGATATCATTACCCAAAAGGATTGGGGCATCTTAGTTTATAATAATTATGAGGCTGTGATGCCGATTCCTTATGCGAGAATGAAGCGCCGTTTTTGGACGAAAAGCTTGGTTCAACCTTATTTTGCTCAACAATTAGGCGTGATTTCTAAAGCTCCTTTAATAAAAGAAATTCATTTAGAATTCTTAAATGAACTAAAGAAGTTAGAGCCATTAGTTTATCATTTAAATCATTTGCAAACCTCTCTATTAAGTGATTTAGGACTTAAGACGCGTACGAATTATCTCTTGGATTTAAATAAGCCGTACGTGGAATTGTATTATGGTTTTTCTACCAGTAAGCGACAAGGTGTAAAGAAAGGAAAGCAAAATAATTTAAAAGTTTCTAATATCGCTGTTGATGAGTTTATCTCCTTTCAAGCTAAACATATGCCCCTAAAAGAGTCAGCTCAGATTCTTAAAAAGAAAAAACAACTTTTTGAATATTGTCTCGAGCACGATTTAGGAGAAATATATGCGGTTAAGAAAGAAGAAGAGGTTATTTCAGTCGCTTTTTTCACAAAGTATAGAAATAGATTTTACTACTCTCAATCTGCAGCAAGTGAGATGGGTAGAAAATTATTCGCTACAGATTTTATACTTAACTATATCATCGAAAAACACGCAAACACGCCTACAATTTTGGATTTTGAAGGATCAGAAATTACAGGGGTCGGCAAGTTTATGGAGAGGTTTGGAGCTGAAAATCATCCCTACATCGTTGTTTCCACAAAACAGTGAAATAATCTTACTTAAGATCTGTCTTGGTCAACCTAAACTCAAAGTTTTTATCAGGTAACACTGGAATCTTCAATGTACTTGTTTTAAGATCTTGTTTGGTATAAATCGCACACATCGAATTGGCTACATGATAAATGTTTTGGTGAATTTTCTTATCCGTTCCATCTAAAATGGCTTTGTAAACTTCATACCTCACATCTTCTGGCGAGTAAGCGTAATCATGCCATACCACCACGGAATTTTCGTGTACCAAATGTTCGAAAACCTTTTCTGTATCCGATTTAACGTAGTCATAATGATGGTCTCCATCAATAAAAATCACATCAAATTTCTTATTTAATCCTGCAAAGTCAAACTTTTTTGAATCTCCAACTAAGTGGGTAATACGTGGGTTGTTTTTGGATAAAATAGCTTGGGCTTTGGCGTAATCTTCATGTAAGCCCAATGCCATTAATTCTTCATTTGAGAGATTTAAAGTATAACAAACAGAAGTTACATCGGCAACATTGATAGCACTTTCACCACGCCAGGTTCCGATTTCAAAATAATTACAATTAGCAACTTGTTGACATAAAACGCGCAATAAAGCCAAATCTGTTGGCATAGAACCTCCACCCAAAAAACTCACATGTGGAATTTCAAAAGTATCTGAATCAGATATTTCAGACAGCTGAATCTGTTTTAAATAGTGGCTATGACCATAAGTTGCCTCGAATTTTCTTTTCCAAGCATCGTTTCGGTCCAAAATCAAATTAATGAGCGATGGTTGGTTGACGATTTCAGATAGAAAATCAAAAAGTTTTTGAAATTTATTCATTCTTATAAATCAAATTAATGATATAGGCTAAATGTAGGGCTTTTGCACGAGTTGTATAATCCTTTGACTTGCTAAATTCGGAAAATTCTGCATGAAAAGGAAGTTGTAAATCCCGAGCGATTTCTATTGCTTTTTTCATCTCATTAGTATAATAATATTGTAAAGCCCTAGATTGTTCAAACCAATACTGCTCTGGAGCCATGTTGAATTTTAATCTAAAATCTTTAGATAAAAGTTTTCGCCAACCAAATCGAATACGCATATACTCTCTTTCATATTTAAATTTCCAATGAGCATTTGGTTTAGCATGTATACTTTCTAATTTGAATTGCGTCCATGATGGATGAAATTTTAACATCCAATCAATATAAATCTTTCGTTTATATTTAAATTCATAAGGTAGAGACAGAAGAAAATTTAATACATCTTGGTTTATAAAAGGAGCTATATTATAAGAAAATTGTTCCAGTCCCCAAACGCCAGAAGCAGCCCCGCAAAAGGCACGTTCATATAATTTAAATTCCTCTTCGTTGTTATAGTTTTTAATGATTTGTGCATCGAAATCAGGATGATAAGCTAAAATATCTCCTTTAACTCTGCCATACGATAAATCAGGTGGAGACATTTGGGTTGAACTCAAAAAAGCCCCCATCACACCATCTCCAATATGTCCAGAATGGATAATACCGTAATTTTTATTCCAGAATTTCTCGATACCAAACATCACATGTGCTGGTCCAGAATATAAAGCCGAACCTCCAATTTCCTTGTTTATATTTTCGATATCAAATAAGTGCTCAAAGGAATCTAAGGCGTAAAAATGATGCTCCAAATGATAGGCTTCAGCGATTTCCTCGGCGATAATTTGATCCGCATAACCTGATTGACTACAAGTAAAAGCGGTTTGTTCTTCAAAGCCTAAATCATGTGCCATCAGTGTGGTGACACGTGAATCTAAACCTCCACTCAGCGTTGTGAAATGTTGTTTTTGATGGTCTTTGTCTTTTTGATATTGCAGTTGGACTGCCTCTTGCATCAAGCCTTCGAAATCGCTTAAAAGCTTGTTGTTAGAAGAAGTGTTGTTGGGCTCAGAAACAAAGCTTTGATAAGATTCAATAGAGATTTTTCCATTTTTAAAATGCAAAATGCTACCAGGAGCTAATCGTTTTGCATTTTCCACCCAAGATTGCGTAGAGCCAAGATAGGCATAAGCTAAAAAGTTATACGTGGAGATGGAACTTAAATTCATTTTTATTTGACGAGACTTCAGGAGTTGAATTAAATGAATATCATCATAAGAGAAGATAAATTGTCCATCTTTAAGATAATAATTGAAGTTTTTATTGCCTGTGATGTCATTAAATAAGCTTAACTCACTCGACTTTTTATTGAAGATAAAACCATGAAATACGCCTTTTAAACCTTTTATTTTTTGAGCTAAAGTTAAATCTTGTTGGATAAAATAATTCATCCAATCTTGAGCATTATAAGCAATTTCTTTTTTGTTTAAAATCACTCCATCCAATCCAAGAATAAATTCTTCTGTTTCTGTAAAGATTTTATCCTCAACAAATTGTTCATTTGAGTTTCGACCAAAAGAAAACTCGGCGAACGATATTTCAGTCTTATTCAATGCTATATTTCCACCGAAAAATCCTCTCATTTCTTTGATATTATAGATTGATAAACTTGATCAAATCGTTCAGCGATACGCCTTACTGAAAAGTTATTTTCAACATAAACATGCATTTCACGAGCAGAAGCATACTTTTTCTGTTGAATAAAATCTTCCATTTTGTTGACAAGCTCATCAACATCGTTAGAAGGAATAATTTCTCCAAAGTTTGATGGAAAAAACTCGCTAATTCCACCTACATCACTAGCAATGACAGGCGTTCCTACGGCAAAAGATTCTATGATAACACAAGGTTGGTTTTCTTTAAAACTGAATAAAATGAAGGCATCTGCTTGTTTCATTTTTTCAGAAACCTCCTGATGGGTTAATGTACCAAAGGTTTTGATATAATGCTGCAGTTGATTTTTTTCAATAAATTCAAGAATAGGCTTTAAATCTCCGTTTCCACCTATATGAAACTCAAATTTATAACCTTTATCAGCTAATATTTTCACTGCATTTAGTTGTCCAGTTATGTTTTTATGGCTGTCCAACAACATAGAGACATGTAGAAAAATCGGAACTTGATTTAAGGAATCCGTTTTTGCTTCAAATAATGTTGTGTCTACGACATTAGGTATAACTTCAAAATCTCCTTTCAAGCCTTGTTTTTGCATAGCTTCTTGAAGTTTTCGGCTAACGGGTAGAATTTTAGCGGCATACTTGCCAAGAATTTTGTTGAAAAAGCGTTTAAACCAACTCATTTTTCCATAGAATTCAGTGGAATGCTCGGTAATGACATATTTTTTTTGATGAAATAGTCGCTGAATTAAAACCCAAAATAGGTTGTAATACATTACATTCGCGTGAATTAAATCAAACTCTTCAATTTCTCTTCTTCCGAGTTGATAGCTTCTGAATTTTCGAAAGAAATTTATAATCGAATATTGAGATTTGGGGAAGAATACAACGATTTCTTGGTAATTTTCGTTTGTTTTATGTTTTTCAATAATGCTTTTATCAATTTCTGCATCGCCTTCCACATGTAGAACACTTACTTTGTGTAAACTACTCACAGCTTTGGCGTGACGCTGAACAAAATCACCGTTTAAGCCTGATAACCTATTCGGAAACCAAGTTGAAACAAATAATATGTGAAGTTTATTCGCACTCATATTTTAAATACCAAATAAAGTAAGCGAGGTTTAAAACGCTAGAAATAATGAGTGATATACAAGTGGCCCAAGTTGCGCCCAATAAGCCATATTTAGGAATAAATAAAAGGTTTAAAACCACGGCAAATACCAAAGTAATGATGCCACTAATGGTATTGAATCTTGCCTTACCAAATGCAGAAATCATGTTTCCTAAAGGAACTCTAAACATGATAGAAATACAAACAGCCGCCATCAGGTACATGAAGATTTCAAACGGTTGATAATCTTCTCCAATAAAGCTAAAAAGCCATTCGCCTAAGAAATAAGAAATCAACATTCCCGCGATAGAAATGGCAAGAAATAAGTATAAATAATTGATGTAATAATTCTTAAGAAAATCTCGATTCTTGTAATTACTCGCAATTTTGGTGAAGTCGGTTCGCATGAAAATTACAGGTAAAACCAATACATTTAGCGGAATTAATCCTGCTACATTGTATTCGGCAACAGCCTCATTATCTATCATATCACGAATTAAGTAAATATCTACAAAGAATACCATTTGTGATACCACGCCAGAGAAACTCGTAAGCATGGCATAAATCCAATACGACTTTTTGGGAAAATTAAAATTCCATTTAAGATTAAATTTGGGTGCGCCATATAGGATGCTATAGATAATAAAAGTAATAATAGGAGCAATCACCAATGAAACTACGTAACCCACTGCTTTAAATAGATACGTGAGTGCAAACGCTAAGACAAATAGGGTTATACTATTCATCATATCATATTGTCCGTAGCGTTTATTCTGGAAATCTACGCGCATTTGCGCCGACTGATGATTATTAAGAAATAAAGCTAATACACGACCTAATAAAATGGACAAGAACAACATTGTTGCCTCTTCGCCTTTAGATAAAAAGCTAAGGAAGGGGACAATCAATAAAATTAAGATGAAAGTATTTACCAGTCCTTGGCTAAAAGAGTAGTCTATGACTTTTCGGCGTTCCTCGTCGGATTTGGCAATAGATCCATATCGTAATAATCCAGAAGGTGATCCAAAGCCCACAAAAGGAGTGAAAAAGGCAATCATAGTGATGGAATAGACCACTTGTCCCAAGACCTCTTTTTCAATGTAAATAATGACAAAAACCTTGATTAAAAATAGAATTAACTTATTAAACAGCGTCGCCGACATGATCCACGAACCACTGTTTTTATGAAAATCCTTAATGAAGTTGATAATGCCTTGCATGGAAAAGTTGAATAACGCAAATGTAAATAAAATCGTATCGTTTATGAAACTTGAGTTTTGAGCATTCATTTAGCTTAGATATTGCAGTATAAGAAAGATTGAATGCTTGTCACGCATCAACATTCAAGAAATGATTAGTTTTACACCTTCAAAATTTAATTATGGACAAAGCGAGAGTAGAACATGTTTTCTTTGATTTAGATAATACTTTGTGGGATCACAGAGGAAACTCTAAAGTTACTTTAGGGCAAATGTTTAAGGATTATGAAATAACAAAGAAGTATAAAGTGACATTTGAGGAATGGCATGAAGTGTTCTATGATATCAACGAAAAGCTGTGGGAGGATTTGAGCGAGGCTAAAATCTCCAAGGATGATTTGAGGGAAAGAAGATTTAAAGATCCTTTTGCTCATTTTGATATTCACGAAGAAGGCTTGGGATTGGCGTTCGAGGATGAGTATTTAGCTCGAATGGGTAAAATGAAAGGCACGGTAGAAGGTGCACAAGAAATCCTCGAATATTTAAATGATAAATATAAAATTCACATTATAACCAACGGATTTATTGAGGTTTCTGAAGCTAAATTAATAAATGCTGATTTATTAAAATACATTACAACGCTTACTTGTGCAGATGAAATTAGCGTAAGAAAACCAGATGCTAGAATCTTTGAATTAGCTAATAACAAAGCAGGATCAACAAAAGAAAATGCTGTGATTATTGGCGACGATTGGGTAGCTGATGTCATCGGAGGAACCAATTTTGGTTGGCAGGCGATCTTTTTAGATTGTTTTGACGAAAAGCCAAGTCTAGAAGGAGTTCCGAATATAACATCCTTATTAGAAATAAAGGAATTACTATAAAAACAAAAACGCCCATTATCAGAAATAATGGGCGTTTGTTATATATATAGACTAGTTTTATTTGATAATAAAACTAAAGGTTGCTTTTTCTTTCATTTTAGCAGCTTCTTGGATTAAACCAACTTTCAGGAAATAATGTCCTGCTCTTAACTCTTCATGAAATGCACCTTCTCTAGCAGGAATAATAACATTATCTAATCTATCTACTAAATAGTACAATGCATTAGGATTATCGCTCTTAAACTCAATACTAATGTTACGGGTTTTGTCGATCTTCAATTCATTCGATGAATGTTTCTCACCAACTACCATCCCGTCAAACTTCAAAGTTTCAACGTTTACAACGTCTTGCCCCAAAGTTCTTGTATCTTGAACTTGATCGAAATTAACGTTAGCCTCAGGGTTTTTAAGCTTTTTCCCTGCTGGAGCTTTTTGTTCTACCGGCGTAATTTCTGCTCCGTAAGTTCTTTTTTTCTTTTTCTCTTGTGCTTGTACACCTGTCATAAATATAAATCCTAAAGCGGTGCTTAATATTAATCTCTTTGTCATGTCTTTTGATTTCCTACTAAATATTCAATATATGTGCCAAAGAGAATTTATAATATTATAAAATGCTGATATTCTTAGTTTAAAGATGTTTGTGGAAGTTAGGATTTATCCTTTCTACCTTGGAATTTTACGACATTTTGCTTAATTCCATCTTTTAGAGAAAGCCAGAAATAATTGAAAAATGACTTGGTTTGATCGCGCTCTACACTTACGATGTTATTCACTTTAGACGAATCATCTTTATCTTTTTTAACTAAAAAATTAGCAATCGCACTCCAAAAACCTTTTTTCTCATTCTTATTATTCAACACATCCACCTTCAGATCATCGTAGTTCATGTCCATCCAACCATTGTTTTTGATGTCATTGCCTTTAAAGTCAAAAGTTGTTAATTGAACTGTTCCATCCAATTTAGCTTTTAAATTAGGTATCAGAAAGCTATCAAGTGACTTAGCGTCCAGACTTTTGACAGAACCTTTAATTCTAAAATGATCAGCTGGTTGGTAAACGTTAAAAGTCCACTCGATATGCGTAGGCGCATGCCCCATAAATTGAGCATTTAGAATAATAGCTACCAAATCTTTAGAAGGAATTTTATTATATAGATTTCGAATGTTTCCATTGAGTTGAGTAAAAAATATTTTACCTGGGGCCTGGTTGCGATCGACGTGTTCTTCATAAGTCAGTTTCGCGTCTTTAATTTCGATATTATCGATCGCCAATTCCATTTTTAATTTGCGCAACATTTCAGAATATAGCGGTTTGCGTCCTGTTTGATCTGGCATTAATTTGTTTCTATAAATACTCAAATCAGGTGAATTCAGGCTGACCTGATGGGCCTTAATGAAATTTTGATCCTTGTCGAAAGAGTAGTCATAATCCGAAACAACCACCTTTGGAATATCTAAATTAATAACATCTTTCTCCTCTTTAATATGTTTCTGAAACTCAGTTCTACTATAGTTGGGCGTAATGCTAAGTTGATTAAAAGTGGCCAATTTATCCTCTACCTTTAGATCGTTAATCTTAATCTTATGGAGGTCACTAATAGCCGCATTTAGATTCTTAGCATCTAATTGAATAAATTTATAAGTAAGATGATTTTGATCTTCTTCTGGTGCTGTTAAAATGTGAATATCTTCAAAAAATGCATTGGTTTGGTCAAACTTGATTTTTGGTTTTCCCCTTTCATCTAAAAAGTCAAAAGCAGTTTCAGAAATATTAAATTTATTAATATTAATCACCTTATTGGCGGCCTCAACCTTCTGTTTGGCTTCCTTGGTTTGGCGTTTAGAATTGTTGATTTTAATGCTTGCATTGCTTAACAAACACTCTTCAAAATTAATGGTATCAGAAGAGAATACATGGCCTAATTCCTTGCCATTAAGTTCTAATTTATCGAAATCAACTTGAATTCCTCTATCCTTTAATGCCAATGTCGAATGGCTCAATTTAAACTTAGAATCATCTATTTCTATGCGGCCAATATGTAAATCTTGGGTTTCGCTTAACGCAATTTGTAAGCTATCCGATTGTATGCTTCTTAAGGCAAATTTAAAGTCCTCCTCGGTTTCTTTTGGACGAGATTGAACCATCAAGTCTCTCAAGCCTAATTGGGTGGCATTAAGTTGAGCCCTGAGAACACCATTTTTATCCTTAACAGTTATTCCAGAAAAACCTACTTCGAATTTGTCTAACTTAAAAACTAAGTTTTTGCGATCTTTATTTTGTGGAATCTTGGTAGAATCAATTTTAGATTGATCAATAAGGAAAAAAGCATTTTTAATGGAGCTGCCAGAAATTTGAATCGTATCGCTGGTCAATAATTGTGTATAGTTGAGTCCCTTCAATTCAAGTTCTTCGACCTCTATATTTATACCTTTATCTTTAATATTAATCTTGGCGTCTTTCAGCGAAAAATTACCAAATAGGATGTTGGTATTAAGTTTTCTATATTCTAGCTCAATGTTTTCTGGCAGTTGAGCTTGAATAAAATATTTAACCTTATTTGTGTTCAAATAATTATTGAAGAAAATGCCCGCCACACCCATCGCCAGTAAAATACCTAAAATTAGAAGGATGATTTTCTTTTTGCTCATAAAGTAAAAATACTAATATTCTGAATATAGCTGTATTGAATCTAATATTTAACTATTGATTCTTGTAAAAAGAAGATGGTTTTAAATGGTTTAAGCTAAATAATGTTCACTAATCTCATCTAAAACACCTAAAACATCATCTTTTTCAGGGAGTTGAACTAATTTAGTTCGGAAAGGTTTAAAATGATCTACGCCTTTAAAATAATTAGCATAATGCCTTCTCATTTCCAAAATTCCTGTGCGATCACCTTTCCATTCACAAGACCAAATCACGTGTTTACGAACCGCCTCAATTCTATCTTGTAGCGTTGGAGGATCTAAAATTTCACCAGTTTTAACGAAATGCTTAATTTCTCTAAAGAACCAAGGATTTCCAATGCTGGCCCTACCCACCATAACACCATCTACACCATAGCGGTTTTTGTATTCTAGTGCTTTTTGAGGAGAATCTATATCACCATTCCCAAAAATTGGAATATGAATTCTTGGATTGTCTTTAACCTTAGCAATCGGAGCCCAGTCGGCTTCGCCTTTATACATTTGCGCACGTGTTCTTCCGTGAATTGATAAGGCTTTAATTCCAACATCTTGCAGTCTTTCTGCTACTTCGTAGATGTTAATGCTGTTGTTGTCCCAGCCTAAGCGTGTCTTAACAGTTACAGGCAAATCGGTAGATCTCACACAAGCTTCGGTGAGTTTTACCATGAGGTCAACATCTTTTAAAACACCTGCGCCAGCGCCTTTAGAAACCACTTTTTTAACAGGACAACCAAAATTGATGTCTACCAAGTCGGGTTTTACAGTAGCTACAATTTCTGTAGACATAGCCATAGCTTCCTCGTCACCACCAAAAATTTGTATTCCGATCGGTCTTTCGTAATCGAAAATATCTAATTTCATTTTGCTTTTAATTGCATCACGAATAAGTCCTTCGGACGAAATAAACTCTGAGTACATCAGGTCTGTTCCGTATTCCTTGCATAATCTGCGAAAAGGCGGATCGCTCACATCTTCCATAGGTGCGAGTAGCAACGGAAAGTCCGGTAATTCTATGTTTCCTATTTTTACCATAAATTTGTGGGGCAAAAATAAGGCATTTCTAATGAAGGACAACAATTCTACGCCGTCGAAAAAATATGTACGTCTTTTCGCTATCAGTTCACAGTTAACGGCGACCATATTTGGTTTTGCCTTATTAGGATATGGGCTCGACTATTATTTTGAAGTTGAAAAGAACTACTTTACGCTTGGTGCAACGCTTTTAGGTGTTTTCTTAGGTTTATATGTATTATACCAAGATGTTAAAAAATTAGATAGTTAAAAATGAAATACATTCTAATATTACTCGGAATTATAGTTCTTGACTTTTTCATTTTAGACTATATACACCAATTTGAGCTCAAGTCATTTGTAGTTTTACATGCCAGTTTGCTCTTTTTGGGTGGAATTATAGCTTCGAGTTTGTATTTCTTAAAAGATAAAAAGGAATATTTAGGCCTCGTTGTGATGGGTGGATTTATGATTAAAATGGGTGTGATGTTCTCCATTTTTATTTTACTTTACAATAAGGTAGGATTGACACAGGAGCAGATATTTAACTTTTTAGTAGTCTACGCTTTATACACAATTATCTACACATTGGTCTTTATTAAAAGTCTCTATCCTAAATAAATGACAAAATACATATCGCAATATCTTTTATTATTAAATATTTCAGCCTATTTTTGCAAAATTATTGTAGGAAAGTAAATGAAATGCAGCAATTAAGATTTTTAACATTAGTTCTATCCTTTTTTCTTCTTCCATTGGCTTATGGTCAAGCGGATGTAAATGCAACTGTAGAGGAGGTTGTAAACACCACGGAAGCGGAGGAAAATGAGTTTGATTTAGTTTCAACCATTATGCACCACGTTAGTGATGCGCACGAATGGCATCTTTGGGGAGACGGCGATAGCTCAGTGGGCTTATATTTGCCTGTAATCCTTTTAGATGATGGTATTAAGATGTTTTCATCTAAGCCATTCTATTATGGTGATGGTATTGTAGAGAGTGGAGGAAAGTATTATACTTTACACCACGAAAAAATCTACGAAACAGATGCTGCAGGAACATTAAACATGGATGAAGAAGAACATCCTACCAATCCAATGCCTTTAGATTTTTCTATTACTAAGAACGTAGTAATGATGATCATGGGAGGTTTATTGTTATTGATTCTATTTGGTTCGGTAGCAAGATCTTATAAGAATGGAATGGTTCCTCGAGGTTTAGCTGGGTTTTTAGAGCCTTTGGTAATCTTCGTAAGAGAGGATATAGCTAAGCCAAACATCGGTCCTAAGTACAAAAAGTATATGCCATACTTATTGACTTTATTTTTCTTTATTTGGATTTTAAACTTAACAGGATTGATGCCAGGTGCAGCGAATGCGAGTGGAAACATTGCATTTACTTTAACCTTAGCAGCGATCACATTTATAGTAGTAAACTTTAGTGGTAACAAAAACTACTGGAAGCATATTTTTGATCCATTAGGAGATCAAATGCCTTGGTATGGTAAATTACCAGTTTACTTAATCTTAGTTCCTGTTGAGGTTCTTGGATTATTTACAAAACCAATTGCATTAATGGTTCGTTTGTTTGCTAACATTACAGCAGGGCACATTATTGTATTGAGTTTCGTATCCTTGATTTTTATATTACAAAGCTATGCTGTAGCGCCAGGATCTATACTTTTAACTTTATTCATTAACACATTAGAGTTATTAGTTGCTGCGTTACAAGCCTACATATTTACGCTTTTAACAGCGCTTTTCATTGGAATGGCGGTAGAGGAAGCACATTAATTTTAAAACCATTTATTAATTATTTAAATTTTTTATCATGACTGGAACATTAGCTGCCATAGGTGCAGGATTAGCAGTATTAGGAATCGCATTAGGAATCGGTAGAATTGGTGGCCAAGCAATGGACGCTATCGCTCGTCAGCCTGAAGCTTCTAGTAAAATTCAAACAGCAATGATTATTGCTGCAGCTCTTATCGAGGGTGCAGGTCTTTTCGGACTTGTAATTGCATTCTTGAGCATTGGGTAAATGGATTCAGAAAGCCCGTCTTATGCGGTTGGCAATCGGGCTTTCTTTTAAAAATTTAATAAATTAGCAAAAATATATTATGGAATTATTAACTCCATCCATTGGTTTAATATTTTGGACCACTTTAATTTTCGTAATCTTGTTCCTTCTCCTTGCAAAATTTGCTTGGAAGCCAATTTTATCGGCCGTTAACGAGCGCGAAGCTCATATTGAGGATGCTTTGAATCAAGCTAAAAAAGCTCGTGAGGAAATGGCATACCTTAAGAATGAGAACGAAAAAATATTACAGCAAGCACGTGAGGAGCGTGATGCTATGTTAAAAGAAGCGCGTGAAATGCGCAATGAGACGATCAACAAAGCAAAAGAGGATGCTAAATTAGAAGCAGAGAAAATTATTGTTTCTGCTCGCGAAAGCATTCAAACAGAGAAAGCGGCTGCTATTGCGGATATCAAAAACCAAGTTGCTACTTTATCTATTGGAGTTGCTGAAAAGGTTTTAGGTAAGCAATTAGGCCAAAGCGAAAATCAAAATGCTTATGTTGATGAATTAATTAAAGATATTAACTTAAGCTAATGGCACATTTTCGGGTAGCAAAAAGATACGCTAAAGGGTTTATGGATTTCCTTTCCGGTTCTGATAAGGAGGAAATGGTTATGCAAGAAATGTTGCAATTGCGCGATTTGGTTAAATCCAACCGTGATCTTAAAAATTTCTTTGCGTCTCCGATAATAGATTATAAAAAGAAAACGCAAATCATGAACAATGTGTTTGCGGATTATTCAGAGGAATCCAGAACATTTTTATCCCTGATTATAAGACAAGATAGAAGTTTAGCGATTGGAGAAATCGCGGCTGAATTTATTCAGTTATACAAAGCAAAAAATAACATTAAAGATGCTACGATTACTTCTGCACAGAAGTTAGATCAAGCACAAATCGATGCTATTTTGACTAAAGCCAAAGAAACGCTGCCTTCAGGAACTTCATTAGAAGTTTTAAACAAGGTAGATCCAAGTTTAATTGGTGGATTCATTTTAAGAATAGATGACAAGCAATTCGATGCATCTATCAGCTCTAAAATGAATAAAATTAGAAAAGAATTTGATTCAAAACATTATATTCCAAAGGTTTAATAAGACAAAATCATGGCAGAAATCAATCCAGCTGAAGTATCAGCTATATTAAAACAACAATTAACTAATTTCAACTCAGACGCTGAACTGTCTGAAGTTGGTACCGTACTACAAGTAGGTGACGGTATTGCACGTATCTATGGATTAGAAAACGCACAATACGGTGAATTAGTTGAATTCAGTACTGGTTTAGAAGGACTTGTATTGAACTTAGAAGAAGACAACGTAGGTGTTGTGCTTTTAGGTGAATCGAAGGGGGTTAAAGAAGGAGATACAGCAAAAAGAACGAACAGAATTGCGTCTATCAAGGTAGGTGAATCTATGTTGGGTAGAGTTGTTGATACTTTAGGTTACCCAATTGATGGTAAAGGACCTTTAGAAGGTGAATTATTTGAATTGCCAATTGAGAGAAAAGCACCAGGTGTTATCTACCGTGAGCCTGTTTCTGAACCTTTGCAAACTGGTATCGTAGCGATTGACTCTATGATTCCTGTAGGTCGTGGTCAGCGTGAGTTGATTATTGGTGACCGCCAAACAGGTAAATCAACTGTTGCAATTGATACAATTTTGAACCAAAAGGAATTTTATGATAGAGGAGAGCCTGTTTATTGTATCTATGTTGCTGTAGGTCAAAAAGCATCTACCGTAGCACAAACTGTAGCTGTATTAGAAGAGCACGGTGCAATGGCGTATACGGTGATTGTTGCGGCTAACGCATCCGATCCAGCGCCTATGCAGGTATATGCTCCATTGGCAGGAGCTGCTATTGGTGAGTATTTCCGTGATACAGGTCGTCCGGCATTAATTGTATATGATGACTTATCTAAACAAGCGGTTGCTTATCGTGAGGTGTCTCTATTATTAAGAAGACCTCCAGGACGTGAGGCATATCCAGGTGACGTTTTCTACTTACACTCTAGATTATTAGAGCGTGCTGCTAAGATTATTGGTGATGATAATGTTGCTAAGAACATGAACGACTTACCAGAATCAATGAAAGGTATTGTGAAAGGAGGTGGTTCTTTAACGGCATTACCAATTATTGAAACACAAGCAGGTGACGTTTCTGCTTATATTCCAACCAACGTAATTTCGATTACAGATGGTCAGATCTTCTTGGAGTCAGATTTATTTAACTCGGGTGTTCGTCCAGCTATTAACGTGGGTATTTCTGTATCTCGTGTGGGTGGTGCAGCTCAGATTAAATCAATGAAAAAAGTATCAGGTACACTTAAGTTAGACCAAGCTCAGTACCGTGAGCTAGAAGCGTTCGCTAAGTTTGGATCTGATCTAGATGCAGCTACTATGGCGGTAATTGGAAAGGGAGAGAGAAACGTAGAGCTTCTTAAGCAAAATGTAAATTCACCTATGCCAGTAGAGAATCAAGTTGCATTAATTTATGCAGGTACAAATAACTTAATGAGAAATGTTCCTGTAGATAAAGTTAAGGAATTCCAAGAAGAATATATTTCATTCTTGAACCAGAAACACCCTGAAACCATGTCGGCATTAAAAGCTGGTAAGTATACAGATGAGTTAACACAAGTATTAACTTCTGTTGCAGATGATTTATCAGGAAAGTACGCTAAAAACAAAGCGTAATAAAATTTAATAATTCAACACGATGCCTAACGGTGTCGTGTTGTATTTATGAGTGTTGATTGAATCAACTATTAAATTAAAAACAAAATTTAAGGCACCATATCAATGGCGAATTTAAAAGAAATACGTAGTAGGATAACATCTGTTGGGTCAACCATGCAAATTACCAATGCCATGAAAATGGTATCGGCAGCTAAGTTGAAAAAGGCTCAAGATGCTATTATTCAAATGCGACCTTATGCTAACAAGTTGCGCGAACTTATGGACAATGTAAGTGCGAGCATGGACGAGGAAGTAGGAGGTGATTTCACAGAAAAACGTGAGGTACGCAATGTATTGATTATTGCTGTAACTTCTAATCGTGGTTTGGCAGGAGCATTCAACTCCAATGTTATCAAAGAAGTTGTGCGTTTAGCTAAGGAAGATTACAAAGGCAAAAACGTTAGTTATTTGACCATTGGTAAAAAGGCTAATGATATTGTAAAGAAAGAACACACGGTATATAAAAATGAAAGTCATCTTTGGGATGATTTCAACTTCACGAATTCATCTGATATTGCTGACCAGGTGATGGAAGCATTTAAGAACAAAGAATTCGACGAGGTGAGATTGGTTTATAATCATTTCAAAAATGCCGCCAATCAAGACGTTTTAAACGAAGCTTTCTTGCCTATCACTATAGATACTAATCAAGAGGTAGAAACGAGCGTAGATTACATATTTGAGCCTAATAAAGTGGAAATCTTAATGGAGTTAATTCCTAAGACTTTAAAGACGCAATTATATAAAGCTCTTTTAGATTCTAATGCGTCTGAACACGGCGCGCGTATGACGGCAATGCACAAGGCTACCGACAATGCTGCAGAACTAGAAAAAGCACTTAAGCTACAATACAACAAAGCAAGACAAGCAGCGATTACCAACGAGATTTTGGAGATTGTAGGAGGAGCAGATGCTTTGGACGGATAACAAATTTCAAAATTGAAAAAAGTATAAAACCACTGAATAATGTTCGGTGGTTTTTTTTTTGAATGTCGGTAACAAAAACTTATTTTTATTGAGGTGTTGAGAAGTTTTAAGATATAAATGCAATTAGATCGGAAATAATTTGTTTTTCTATTTTCTATTTTCGTTTCATATTAATCAATAAAATCTAAGTTCAACAAATAAGTGCAACTCAAATTAAATCATTGGGGGCTAGCCCCCAATGATTAGCCAAGTGCTAAATTTGAATTGTGAAAAATAAATATAAACAACTTGACAGGGAACAAAGATACCAAATTGGTATTCTCCTAGAGGCAGGAAAG